>JAKFWF010000025.1 GCA_021730785.1 Hyphomicrobiaceae bacterium | reverse complement strand
CCAGCGCGTTCAATCCTTTAGGGAGCCGCCGCCACAGTGGAATCCAGTGATCGTAACGACTGCCGTCTGACTGGGCGTAGCGCTCGGTGGCGATGCTCCTCGTTTCGTAACCAACGGCGCGCATCGCACGCGACACGTCCGCATGGCTGTTGACTGGCACCCCAACCCAGACGAGGCGGGGAGCGCGACCAAGCCGACGTCTGATGACGGTGAGGACCGCGCCCGGCAGAATTGCCAGGGCGATCGCTGGCACACCGAACAAAATGCCAAATAGGTAAATGATGCGGTTCAACGGACGGCTCCTGCCTGCCGGCCCAGAGAGCCAGGAGGCAACTTGCGACACGGGTTGAGATCCTCATTTTGGCATACTGGCAGGTGTGACGTTGGGATAGTTGCTTGCGTCCGACATGCGAGATGGCATAACACTTGGATCCTAGGCAGTTGCGCAACGATGCATCGTGCGACAGCGTCGGGGTGCTGGCCAAAAAGCGTACTGTCGTCATCAAATAGACCCAAGTGGTAAACATGCAGCAACGTGCAACATCTAGACCCGATGCATCGCAACGACTGAAAGTTTTGCATATTGGCAACATCGCAAATAACGCATACATGGCTGCGTCGATCTTGAACGCTGGCGGCTTCGACTGCGACGTATTGGTAGCTGACTATTACCATATTGGTGGTTCGGCGGAGTGGGAAAGCGCTGAAATAGAGGGGGATTGGGGCAACGATTTTTTTCCTTCGTGGCACAAAGTCAACTTGCACGGTTTCTCACGACCAGCATGGTTTGCACAAGGGCCTCGACATATAGCCATGAGCTATCTGATAGCTCGCCGCAAGGGCGAACACTTCAAAGCAAAAATACTCTGGAAGATGATGTCTATTGGTGCACGTGCTCACACGATGAGAAAGCGTCCATTTGACTTCGGGTATCCGATACATGTGCTGGCACGAGTGTATTCAATTGCGATCGCAAAATTTCTGAGTAGAAAAGATGAAGATATGACTCGCAATAAGCTCATGGGTTTTAAAATCCCTGGAATTGCAAGTCTGCGACCCGCGCAATCCGTTGCGACACTCGCCGAAAAATTGCCGAGAGCTAAACTTATATCTACACAAATTAAACGAGATCAATTTGGTGAAATGGCAGAGCGCCGCGCAACACCAACCGATTTTGAGTATATTCTTTGGAAAGAATCCGAAGTGCCTTTATTAAAACGTCTTTTTAGTCATTACGACATCATAATTGGATACTCCACAGACGGAGTCTGGCCATTGTTGTTAAGCAAACCTTATATTGCCTTTGAGCACGGCACCATTCGTCGATTGCCATTCGAAAATACGATTCAAGGTCGACTGACCGCTGCAACATATAAAGAGGCTGATGCAGTATTGATTACAAACAGCGATGTGCGATCCTCTGCGAAGAAGCTAGGATTGGTAAATTACAAATTTATCCCCCACCCAACGCAAGAGCAGTTTTATGAAGAGCAGCGCGCTACAGCAATGCAGTTGCGGGAACTCATCAAGGAGCAGCGCAATGTAGATTTCATTGTTTTTCATCCGAGCCGACATCATTGGGTGGTCGATGAGCGCGATCCAAACTGGGAGAAGGGTAATGATCTGACAATAAGGGCGTTCGCACAACTCGTTAGCGAACACAAAGTACGCGCAGTTCTGATTGCTGTCGAAGCCGGCCAAACAGTCGATAAATCGAAGAAATTGATCGCAGAGCTCGGAATCTCTAGCCGAGTTATGTGGATGAAGACCCAACCACATCGTTCGTTTGCCAGGTATCTTATGGCCTCAGATGTGATCGTAGATCAGTTTCACAGAAAGCCACTTGCTTTCGGGGGTATTCCACCGAAAGCAATGTTGGCAGGTGTTCCAGTCATCGCAAACTTCAGTGAAAGCTGCCTTGAGTGGTGTTATGATGAGATGCCTCCAATTATCAACGTAAGTAACGTCGATGAGATCTGTGGGGCGATGGTTAAATTGCAATCAGATAAGGAGTACGCTGAGCGTGTGATCGCAACCGGCCGTTATTGGTATAAAAAATACTACTCCAATGAAGTATTCTATAAAATTGCGTCTCAAGAAATACGAGGCGCATTGGAGCGCCGCAAGCAGTTGACTTTGTTAAAGCCTGCAAGTCAATAGCGCCCAAAAGCGCGTATCTGAACTAAATGCGACTGAAAACTAATAGGAAAATCTCATGCCAACGAAATCGCCTGCTGCTGAGCTGAGCACCAAAGTATACTTGGATCGGTCGGACGCTGAAATGGGGCGCCGCGAAGGCCTCATCGATATGATGAAACGTGCGCCGATTCCACCTCAGGAACTTTTATCGAACCTGCCTCTTTTTCTTCCCAACAAAGAGTTCGCTAGGCTTCTTTTTGTTCACGAGATGTATCGCATGATGCTTCCGGTTCACGGTTCGATCATGGAATTCGGCGTCAGGTGGGGGTGCAATCAATCTCTATTTTCAGCCTTCCGGGCGATCTATGAGCCTTACAATTTCAATCGTCGGGTAATTGGATTTGACACTTTTCAGGGTTTTCCTTCAGTCGCTAAAGAAGATGGAAGTGAGGATTATGTTGAGGTCGGCGCGTATGCTGTAACAGAAGGTTATGAGAAATTTTTAGAGCAGCTGCTGCGGACTCGCTTGAGCGAAGGAAATAAATTGCCAGACGAAAGCAACGAACTAATAAAGGGAGACGCTTCTGTTACAGTTCCAGAATATCTTCGAATGCATCAAGAAACAGTCATAGCATTGGCCTATTTTGATTTCGACCTTTACAAGCCAACGAAGGATTGCCTGACGGCAATCAGACCCTACCTGACGAAAGGCAGTATAGTCGTTTTTGATGAGTTGAATTTTCCAGGGTTCCCTGGAGAGACGCAGGCTCTCCGAGAGGTGATTGGTCTCGATAAGTACGCGCTGCGTCACACAGTCTATAGCTCGTCACGGGCCTACATGGTCATCGAATGAACTGGATATTCGAAAGTGATCGAACGATTGAGCTTGGGGTCATCGTAAGATTGACCGGCGGCCACGTCGCGCGTGACGGCGTGTTTTCCAATCTCGGCATGTTCCGCAACTACGGACGGAACATGCTGACCGTCTATTACGACAGCAAATTTCGCGCGCAATTCGAGGAGAACCTCGAAAACTTTTCCGCCGTCATCACGACGGAGGCACTTGCAGACAGCATCCCGGACCCTATCGGGGTCTTGGTAGTGGAAAAGCCGCTGGACGCCTTTCTCAAATTGCATTTCCATTTCTGCGAAAACGAGCCGGCATTCTATGCCACGGATCGACCGACCACGATCGCCGAGGGTGCCAAGGTGCATCCCATGGCCGTCGTCGCCGAGCGCAACGTCGTGATCGAGGAGGGCGTCGAGATCGAGCCGTTCGCGGTCATCAAGGAGTTTACCCACATCCGGCGGGGAGCCAGGATCGGCCCTGGCGTCGCGATTGGGGGCCCGGGCTACGAGATGCGCTACATTGCCGGCGCACTCACCTACGTGCCGCATGCGGGCGGCGTGATGATCGGAGAGAACACGCAGATACTCGCAAATACTGCCATTGCCAGGGCGGTTTTTGGAGGCCCGACGGTGATCGGCGACGGGTGCAAGATCGACCATCTCGTGCATATTGCTCATGCCGCGGTGATCGGCCGCAACTGCCGGCTCGTGGCCGGCGCCTCGATCGGCGGGGCAACCCGCTTGGGCGAGGACGTCTGGGTCGGCCCCAATGCGGTCATTGCCAACTCCCTTCGTATCGGCGACAAGGCGTGGATCGCACTCGGGGCTGCGGTGGCGCGCGATGTATCAGCGGGTGCACGCGTGGCGGGAACCTTTGCCCGCCAATTGCCTTGATCTGCGGTCGGCAAGGGCCAGAATTCGTATGATCTGCCTGACCTTCGACACCGACCACATGAGCGAGGCGCGCATGCGAACCTGGCTCGCCGGGTGCAGGATGCCGGGCCGCGCCACGTTCTTTTGCACCGAGCCGTTTCATTTTCTTGCCGATGAGGCCGGCCACGAGATCGCGCCGCATCCCTTTCTTGACGATCGAAGCAATTGGGACGAGGAATTGGCCAAATGGCGTGCTCATTTGCCAGAGGCCAAGTGCTGGCGCGCCCATAGCCTCGTTTTCAGCCAATTACTCGGCGTAAAAATCGGCAAGTTGGGCTACACCATTGCAAGTACTGTCGACGTCTTTGGTCGACCCGATATTTCACCCTTTCTGGTACCCTGGGGTGTCTGGCAGATGCCGATTTTCTATATGGACAATAATGATTTCAATCGGCCGGAGTTCGGCACCCTCGGCGAATACCGCGTGTTCGACCCGCGCTTCATCGAGATGGCAGTGAATGGCAGTGGGGTTCATGTGTTCGATTTCCATCCGATCCACTACGAGCTCAACACGCCAAGCTATGCTTACTATGTTGAAAAAAAACCCGCCTTCAAGGCCGGCGCGCCGGTCGAGACACTGCGGTATGGCGGCTACGGCACGCGCAATTTCTTCGACGATCTCGTTCGCGCCATGGATGCCGAGGGCCAGGCCTCGATGACGCTGCCAGCGGCGCTGGACAGCTGGCGACGCCAGCATGGCGACTTGAGTTACGCCGTCCCGGTCGGAAAGTCCGATCGGGAACATTCGGCCTGATCTTGGAGTGTCGCATGACATGCCAGTTCGGTGCCGTTTCAAGGCCAGCATGACGTGAAAAGGAGCCTGCCGATGACTACCAGCGCGATGCTCACTCGTCGCATTGCTCTCGTCACGGGCGCAAACCGCGGCATAGGTCGCGCCATTGCCGAAACCTTCGTTCGCCACGGCGCCACCGTATTCGTCAATGCTCGCGATTCAGCGACTGCAGCTGCAACCGCGAGCGAACTCAACGTCATGGGCCCTGGCCGCGCGGAAACGCTAGCATTCGACGTGCGCGACACTGACGCCGTGAAGGCGGCATTCCTCGCGATCAACAAGGGCCACAAGCAGCTCGACATCGTCGTCAACAACGCAGGTATTCTGCGCGACGCGCTGATCGGCATGAGCAGTAACGACATGACCAAGGACACCGTTGATACGAACCTCATCGGCGTCATCAACTGCTGCCAATATGCTGCGCGCCTGATGAGCCGTCAGAAATCGGGTTCGATCATCAATATGAGTTCGATAATCGGACGCGTCGGCAACGAGGGCCAGTCGGTTTATGCCGCGAGCAAGGCAGCAGTAATCGGCCTTACGCTGTCACTCGCCAAGGAGCTTGGGCCGGCGAACATTCGCGTCAACGCCATCGCTCCGGGCTTCATCGATACCGACATGATCCGCGCCGTTCCAGCCGAGAAGGCAGAGCGCATCCGTGCGAACATCAAGATGGGTCGACTAGGATCTGCCCAGGATGTCGCCAACACCGCGTTGTTCCTGGCCAGTGATCTTTCGACGTATGTGACCGGGCAGGTGATTGGCGTCGACGGTGGCATGCTTGTCTGAGCACGACCGCCAGCCCCTTCAGATGCCCGCATGAGGCAGGTCAATGACAATCAGGCCTGCGGTCCCGGAGAGTTCGGTGAGAGCAGTCTATAGGATATGCTTCTTGTAATACTCGATTGCCTCTGCGGTCGGACCGAAAAATGCCATTTGACCCTTTTGCATCACGCCAGTTTTGTTGCAGTAGTCGGTGATAAGGCTGACCGAGTGGGTGGCCAAAACCAGTATGCTCGACTTTTCCAGCATCGTCTCCATGCGGTGTTTGGCCTTCACGTAAAAGCTCGCATCTCCGGCACCGAAGATCTCGTCGACGAGTAGGATCTCGGGATCCATCGACGTGGCGACGGCGAACGATAGGCGCAGCAACATGCCGGCTGAATAGGTTCGAATGGGGAGACTCAAAAAGTCGCCAAGTTCGGTGAAGTCGGCAATTTCCCGCGTCCGTGCGGCGATCTGCTGGCGGCTGAGGCCCAAGTAGAGGCCATACAGCATGATGTTGTCATAACCGGTGAAGTCACCATCCATGCCACTGCCGAGGCTGAGCAGCGGCATGACGTTGCCCTTGATCTTGAGGCTGCCGCTGGTCGGACGATATGTGCCGGCCAGCACGCGCAGTAGGGTCGACTTGCCGGCGCCATTGTGGCCGATCAAGCCGAGCCGGTCTCCCCGTTCCAGTCGAAACGTGAGATCCTTCAGGGCTTGCACTTTGACGATTTCGTTTTCGGCTTTGCTGCCGACCCGCAACAAGCCACCGACCTTGTTCACCAGCAGATGGCTGCGGAAACTGCGGGCTGCACCGATGATCGGCAAATCCAATGATACATTGTCTGCAGTAATGTAACTCATGGCCGTGCCTCCGTTATAGCCAGAAGGCCAAGCGATCGCGAAAGCGCAAGTAAGCCCACAATCCGATGGCGAGCGATGCCGCCGTGACAACAGCTGCGGCAAAGTAGGAGCTGTATGGCGGAATGGATCCCAGCATCGGATCGCGGACGTTGCGCAAGAGATGATAAATGGGATTGAGTTGAGCAAGCCACGTGGCATGTTCGGGCAGCAACTTCTCAAGCCACAGGATCGGCGAAATGTAAAACAGGATTTGCAGCAGGCTTTGTACGATCTGCTCGAAATCCCGGAAGCGAGCACATAGGAATGCCAAGGCTGTGCCCAGGCCGAGAGCCGTCAGGGCCACAAATGCAAGGCCGGGCAGGGCGAGCGGCACGTAGGCCAACGGCATCCCCAGACACAGCGCGATCACGACGAATACGAGCAGATTGTGCGAGAACACCATCAAATTGCGGACGATGACGCGCACGAGCATTGCCATTGGCGGCAGCGGCATCGTTTTCAGTGTCTCGCCATAGGCATGGAAGATCGAGCAGCACTCGCCGATGCAACTCGCAAAGAAAATCCAGACAAAGTAACCCGCGGCCACAAACGGCAGGAATGTCCCTAGATCGATTCGCCAGAGCAACGAGTAGACCGTGGCCAGGATACTAATAAAAAGTATGCTGTTTAACACTGACCAGAATGGGCCGAGCAGTGTTCTGCGATAACGGCCGCGGATATCCGTCCAGGCAAGGGTCAGCCAGAATTCCCAGCGGCTTATCCCGTTCCATATTTCAGCAAGCGCTACTTCGTTTCGCGCCTTACTCCCTGCAGTTTCGTCGGCCACGGCGCATCCTTGCTATTCACATAAATTCTGACGCCATCACGGCTGAACATGCTGCCGATTAGCCGGGCCGGTGACCGCCCGCAAATCGCGGGTAAGTCTCGAAAAGCAGGTCAAAAGCCGTTGCGCTTATCCGCTGCATGGCCAGTGGCGTCAAGGCCCACATGCGCTGTGAGCATGGCGGTGCGGCCGAACGGGAGCTGGCATGGAGCTGGCACAGTGAGGCCTTCGTCGGGTCGATGGCCAACAATGCCGCCCGTTGAGGGCCGTGGCGCCACCCAAAGGGAGACACCGGTGGAGGCGACGACACCGGCGGCATGCGTTGCTCGCGCATGCCGGCGACAACCACGTCGCTCCTGAAACGAAACGTGCTATCGGATCCTGCTGTGCCCATAGGAGAACTCCACTCGGCGAACGTCCTGGTGCCGGCCGTGTGCGTCGTCGGGTTCGTCTGTTTCGTCACCGGTCTTTTCGTCGAGGTTTAACATGTGCGGGATTTGGGCCTCGGTCGGACTGAAAGTCGGTCCGGATCGCATGACCCGGGTCGCCCATCGCGGACCCGATGGCGCCGGCTGGCGCGACTTCGACGGCCATGCCGGGCCGGTCTCTCTCGGCCATCGCCGCCTCGCCATCATCGACACGAGCGAGGATGGCCTGCAGCCCATGACCGAAGCGCAGGAACGCTACTGGCTCACGTTCAACGGTGAAATCTACAACTTCGTCGAACTGCGCCATGAATTGGAGGCGGCCGGCGTTACCTTCCGCAGCCGCAGCGATAGCGAAGTTCTGTTGCAGGCCCTGGTGCACTGGGGCATGGCCGCACTGCCGCGTCTGCTCGGCATGTTCGCCTTCGCGTTCTGGGACGAGGAGGCCAAGATCCTGCTGGTGGCGCGCGACCGCTTCGGCATCAAGCCGCTGTGCTTCGCCGAAACCGATCGTGGCATCGCGTTCGCTTCCGAGATCAAGCAGCTGCATGATTTGCCTGGCGTGTCACGGCGCATGAACCTGCCGCGCGTGCATGATTTTCTCAAGTACGGCATTCTCGATCACACGGCCGCAACGATGTTCGCCGGCGTGCGCCAGCTGCGGGGCGGCGAGGCGGTGCGGATCGATTGCCGGCGCTGGCGTCCCGGCATGCCGTTGCCGGTCGAACGCTGGTATACGCTGCCACGCGCCGGCAGCCTCGCGCTTGATCTCGCCACCGCGGCGGAGCGCTATCGCGACCTGTTCGTCGATGCGATCAAGCTGCACCTGCGGTCCGATGTGCACCTGGGATCGTGTCTGTCGGGCGGTCTCGACAGTTCGACGATCGTTGGCGAAGCCAGCCGCCAGCTCGGCCCCGCCCATCCCATGACCACGGTGAGTGCGGCATTCACCGAGGCAAGGGTCAATGAGCGGCGCTATATGGAAGCGGTCATAGCGCGCACCGGCGCCCGGCCGCGCTTCGTCAGCTTTGGCGCCGAACGCGTATTCGAAACCGCCGAGCGCGTGATCTGGCATCAGGACGAACCGTTCGGTTCGACCAGCATTCTCGCCCAGTGGTTCGTGTTCGAGGAGGCCGGGCGTGCCGGCGTCAAGGTGATGCTCGACGGCCAGGGCGCCGATGAACCGCTGGCTGGCTACCACTGGATGTTTGGCGCGGCGCTCGCCGACCATCTCCGCTGCGGCCGCTGGGCGAGCGCACTGCAACAGGTGCGGGGCCGGCAACGCGTGAGTGGCGTCATGGCCGGGGAGCAGTTGCGGGCGGCGGCCGCCTACCTGGCGCCCTCCTCGCTGCGCGAGTTGGTGCGGCGCCGAGGGCGCAGCGCGGGCGGTCGGGATTGGCTCGCTGGTCGGGAATTCCAAGCGATTGAACCCTCACCCGATCCCTTCGGCACCAGCCGTGGCGGCCCGTGGCGCGGCGGTGCGCTCGAGCATCTGATCGAAAGCATGACCACGACGACCAGCGTTCCGATGCTGCTGCATTGGGAAGACCGCAACAGCATGGCGCATGGCATCGAGGCGCGCGTGCCGTTCCTCGACCATCGACTGGTCGAACTCGCGGTCCAGCTCGGTACGCGCCACAAAATCGTCGGTGCGGAAACCAAGGTGCTACTGCGGCGCGCCATGGGCCACGTCCTGCCGCAGGAAGTGCTGCAGCGACATGACAAACTCGGCTTCGCGACGCCGGAGCAGGAGTGGCTCATGGGGCCGCTGGCCGCGCCCCTGCGCAATGCCGTCATGCAAACGCTCGACAGCTACCCCGAATTGCTGGACCGCGACGGCACGATGACCCTCGTCGACGACACCTTGGCTGGTCGCCGGCCAGCGGATTTCACGCTCTGGCGCATCGCCTGTGTCGGGCTCTGGGGGCGCTGCTTCGGCATGACGATATGATGGGGCGCCGACATGCAAGGGCAGCGCGTGCAGCAGTCACACTGAACGGTTGGACATCCTCACTATCCGGTAGAAGACCGATGTCCTCGTGCTGGCGTTTTTGCCCGACTCTAGTAGAACGCGAGTGTGTTGGCAGCAGGTGGAGGTGGCCTTGCGCTTGGTCCTGTTGGGCATTGCATGTGTTGTTGCCGCGGCGGCCTCGTTCTGGGCGACGCTTATCGTGATCGATCGTAGGCCGAATTCGGCGGTTGCGTCGCGTGCCGGCGCAAACGACATCGTGATGAAGGCCGGCGTACTCGTTGCGTCGGCCGGTGCCCGCCTCGACGCCACCGCCGACGGCCTGGCGCTGACCTCGCTGTTCGATCCGGCCAAGACCGGTTCGGTGGACGGCGCCGCCTATCTGAACTTCCCAGCCGGCAGAATAGCCGCCGTGCCTGGCAAGACTTTGCGCATCGAGATTGACGCTAGCGCGCCCCAGTCCGCGGGTCCGACACAAGTCATGGAAGTGCTCTATGTGCAGAACGGCTTGCAGGCCAGTCCGTGGGTCAAATTCCCCCTGAGCGAGGGCCGCAAGACCTATGATTTCAAGTTCAAGGCTCCGGCGGAGACGCGAGGCGCCGACCGCATCGATACGCTATGGCTGCGTGGGGACGCGACGGGCACAGGCGGCACGGTGACGCTGCATACCATCAGATTGCTCGTCGAATAGCAGGATGCCGGCAATACCGGTCGTTGCCCCGAACTGAAAGTCATTTGCGGCTGCATGCGCTTGCGTCCCTCAGTCGTGACAGGGGCGCCATGTGGCAGACTTGGGCTGCGCCAGGCGCGCAGATCGCCATACCGGCGAGACTGCTCTTTTACCGTCGTGCAGAACTCTTGACCTGAATGAGGTCAAGAGTTTTGCGTCCGGCGCTCGTGGCCTACGGCCCTTGGCCGCTCGGCCAGCGGATAAGGAAAAGGGTCATGTGTTCCGCTGGCCGGTATTAGTGCCGTGATCAACGCCGTGGTGCCTCCGTGGCGGCGCGCTGGCCGCGCCGGCGCAGTTCGACGATTTCAGCCAGAATGGACAGGGCGATCTCCTCCGGCGTCACCGCGCCGATATCCTTGCCCGCCGGACAGCAGACGTCTGCGAGACGGTCGGCATCGACGCCCTTCGTCAGCAAGGATCGGCGCAACGCGTCGGCTTTGCGGCGGGAGCCGACGAACGCGACATGGCGGGCCGGCACCGACAGCGCCGCGGCAAGTGCCGCCTCATCGCCGCTGCCCTGAGTGGCGACGACGCAGTAGCGTTCGGTTGCCGTCAGTTTCGACACGTCTCCCACCGGCATCGCACTATCGACGGCGGCGAATTTTTTCTGGTCGGCAAGTGCTCCCGCAACCGCGATCAGATAGCCGAGGCGCATGGCAAGATCGGCCAGCGCAACCGCAACGGGACTGCTGCCAAAGATCAGTAACTCGGGCCTGGGCAACACCGGTTCCACGAAAATGTCCATCGTTCCCTGGCTCGGGCACATATTGCGGGCGAACACCACGCCATCCTTTGCCGTGCCGGCGCTGACACCCTTCTCCTGCAGCGCGTCGGCGGGCTGCACGGAGATGAGGCGCGGCTTGCCGTCCTGCAGGCACTCGCGGGCCGCCTTGAGCACGGCTGCCCGTGCACAGCCACCGCCGATCCAGCCGCCCGATATGGCGCCGTCACTGCGGATGACGGCCTTGGCACCGGCCTTGGCTGCTGTCACGGCAACCGTGCGAACCACCGTCGCGACGGCAAACGGCTGGCATGTCGCGGTCAGCGTTTGGATCTCGTCGAACACGTTGAAGGGCGCGCGTGCGGTCATGGGGGCCTTCACAGTCGCGCCAGATAGGGTTCGAGCGCGGCAATCGCCTGCAGGGTGTGGGCAGGTGCGAACAGATCGATGTAGGGCAAGGCCGCCTGCATGCCGCGCGCTTCAGGCGCATATCCCTCCCAGCCGATCATCGGATTGAGCCAGACGATCCGCTTGCAGTGTCGCGACAGCTGTCGCATTTCGGCCCCCAGTCCGTCCGGCTCGCCAGTGTCGTAGCCGTCCGAGATGATCATCACACAGGTGCGAGAGTGGATGACGCTCTTGGCGTGCCAGCGGTTGAAGGTGGCGAGGCTCTCGCCGATCCGCGTACCGCCGCCGACACCTTGCGCGAGCAGCGACATCCGGTCGAGGGCGCGGCCCACATCCGTCTCGCGCATGGCGGCCGAAACATGCACCAGCCGTGTGTGGAACAGAAAGGCCTCGGAGTCGTTGAAATGATCGAGTATGCCGTGCATGAAGCGCACGAAAACGCTCGTGTAGAGGCTCATCGAGCCTGACGCGTCGAGCAGCAGAACCAGCCGCAGGGGTTTGCGCTTGCGCTGGCGCCACGTCAGCGCGATCGGCTCGCCGCCATGGCTGATGTTGCGACGAATCGTGGCGCGCAGGTCAATCCGCCGCCCCTTGTTGCGTGCACGTTCGCGACGGCCGAGCCGCGTGCGCATGCGGCGGGCCAGCCGTTCGGCAATGGCGTGCGCTTCGCGTACAGCATCAGGATCGGCAAGTTTGCGGAAATCGGTTTGAGCGATGCTGTCGACGCGCGATGCACCTTCCATCCGGCCGGTGGCGTTGGATGGGGGCTGGGACCCAGCGTCACCGCTGCCACCCTGCAAAGGTTCGCCCAATCCCCCTTGCTGCTGATCGAGCTGTTTGAGGCTCATGCTGGCGGTGCGCTGCTGGCGCGGCGCCTCGAACGTGCGCGCCAACGTGCTGGAACCCTTGGTCGCGCTGCGCATGCCGCGTCCCATCCAGTAGGCATCGAAGATGTCATCGAACTTCCGCCAGTCGGAATGACGCGTACAGCACAGCGCCTTGAGCGCCTGGCGCAAGGTGTGGAACCGCGCTCCGGCGCTAGCGCCCAACACCCGGGCCGCGTCTTCGGTTTCCTTGAGGCCAACGGCGAAGGCGTTGTCGCGCAGCACCTGCATGAAGGCGGTCAGCCGGGCGAGCACGTGGTCGCCGGCTGGCGCTGCATCGTCGGCAGAAAGGGACGCGCCGCCCATCACTCGACCTTTCCGATGAGGCGTTCCGCCACTTCGCGGGTCAGGTTCGACCTGTCCTCGCGCGTCTTCAGCAGGCAGCGCAAGGTATCGTGCACGGCTTGCGGATCGTCGTGCAGGTTCTTGACGTCCAGTCCAACCAGTGCGGCGGCCCAGTCCAGTGTTTCTGCGACGCCGGGAGTTTTGCGCAAGCCCTGTTTGCGGACACTCTCGACCATGCGCGCGATCTGGATGGCCAGGGTGACCGAGATGCCCGGGATGCGGGCGCGCAGTATGTTCGTTTCGCGCTCCACATCGGGAAAGTCGACGTAGTGATAGAGGCAGCGCCGCCGCAGGGCATCGGACAATTCGCGCGTGTTGTTGGAGGTCAGGATCACGCGGGGAATACTGGCGGCCTTGATCGTGCCGAGCTCAGGAATTGAGACCTGGAAATCGGACAGGAGTTCGAGAAGAAACGCCTCGAATTCCTCGTCCGCGCGATCGACCTCGTCGATCAGCAGTACCGGTCGATCCGTGCGCCGGATGGCGGCTAGCAGCGGGCGTTCCAGCAGGAACCGCTCCGAGAAGATGTCGCGCTCGACGGCTGCTGCATCTAAGCCCTCGCGCGCGCGGATGGTCAGCAGCTGGCCCTGATAGTTCCACTCGTAGAGTGCGCTCGATAGATCGAGACCTTCGTAGCATTGCAGCCGGATCAGCTGCGTCCCATGGATGGCCGCCAATGCCTTGGCGACCTCGGTCTTGCCGACACCGGCCTCGCCTTCCAGCAGCAAAGGGCGCCCCAGCATGTCCATCAGCTGCAGGGCCACGGCAATGTCGGCGTCAGCAATGTAGCCGGCCGTGCGCAGCCTTGTCGTGATCTCTTCGCGCGGCATCGCCTCGGGTTTTACCATGGAGGACCGGTTCTCGAGGTTGCCATGATGGCGGCGGCAGCATCTGCCGCCGGTCAAGCATGCAGGCCGAACTTCTTGGCCGCTTCCCAATTGCGCCAGTGGTCGTGCGGCATCTGGATATGCGTCGAGCCGAAAAACGAGAACGCGTCGTTGACAGCATTCGAGAAGGCCGGCACGCCACCGACGTTCGGGCTCTCGCCGACACCCTTGGCACCGATCGGGTGATGCGGCGATGGCGTCACCGTGAAGTCGGTCTCCCACTTTGGCGTTTCGACCGCGGTGGGCACGAAGAAATCCATGAACGAGCCGCCGACGACGTTGCCGAACTCGTCGTAGCGGATCTCTTGCCCCATGGCGATGGCGAAGGCTTCGGTGAGGCCACCGTGCACCTGGCCTTCGATGATCATCGGATTGATGCGCGTGCCGCAGTCATCGAGGGCGTAGAAGCGGCGAATGTTGGCAACGCCGGTATCGACGTCGATATCCATCACGCAGATGTAGGCACCGAACGGATAGGTCATGTTGGGGGGATCGTAATAGCTGACGGCCTCCAGCCCCGGCTCCATATTGGGGGGCGGCGAGTTGTAGGCGGCCCAGGAGATGTCCTTCATCGACATGGTTTTCTCCGGCAGCCCCTTCACCCGGAAGCCGTCGATGTCCCACTCGAGATCGCCCTCATGCACCTCGAGCTTGTAGGCCGCGATCATCTGCGCCTTGGCCTTGATCTTGCGCGCGGCCATGGCGATCGCGGCGCCGGCCACCGGCGTCGACCTCGAGCCGTAGGTGCCAAGGCCATAGGGCGCGGTATCGGTATTGCCCTCCTCGACCATGATGTCGGCGGCGGGGATGCCGATCTCGGTTGCGATGATCTGGGCGTAGGTCGTCTCATGCCCCTGGCCTTGCGACTTGGTGCCCATGCGGGCGATCGCAGCGCCGGTCGGATGGATGCGGATCTCGCAGCTGTCGAACATGGCGACGCCGAGAATATCGCAATTCTTCGACGGCCCGGCGCCGACAATCTCGGTGAAGAACGAGACGCCGATGCCCATGATCGCGCGCGTTTCGCCGCGCTTGAAGGCTTCGCGCTGGGCCGCCTGCTCGGCGCGCAGCCCGGCGTAATCAACCGCATCCATGACCTTGCGCATGGCCGTGTCGTAGTCGCCCGAGTCGTATTCCCATCCCAAGGCGGACTGGTAGGGGAACTGCTCGCGCTTGATGAAGTTGCGCAACCGGAACTCGGCCGGATCGAGCCCGAGTTTCTTCGCCATCACGTCCATGCCGCGCTCGATGCAGTACGCGGCTTCCGTGACGCGGAACGAGCAGCGATAGGCGACGCCGCCCGGTGCCTTATTGGTGTACACGCCATCGACGGCCACATGCGCGACGGGAAAGTCGTACGATCCGGTGACGATATTGAAGAAGCCTGCCGGCCATTTCGACGGATCGGCGCAGGCGTCGAACGCGCCGTGATCGGCGAGCACATGCACGCGCAGTCCGGTGACCTTGCCCTCCTTGGTGGCGGCCATTTCGCACGTCATGTGGTAGTCGCGCGCAAACGACGTCGAAGTCAGGTTCTCGATGCGGTCCTCGACCCATTTGACGGGCTTGCCGGTGACGATCGAGGCGACGATGGCGCAGATGTAGCCGGGATAGGCGCCCACCTTGTTGCCAAAGCCGCCGCCGATATCGGGCGCGATGACGTGGATCTTGTGTTCGGGAATCTTGGACAGCAGTGACGCCACCGTGCGGATGACGTGCGGCGCCTGGAATGTGCCCCACAAGGTCAGCTCGCTCTTGATCTTGTCGAATGAGGCGACGCACTGGCAGGTTTCGAGCGGCGAGGGATGCGTCCGGTGATAGGAGAACAGCTCCTTGATCGTGACGTCGGCCTTGTTGAAGGCGGCGTCGGTCAGGTCCTTGTCGCCCATCACCCATTCGAAGATGTGATTGTGATGCTTGCGTGGGCCATGCGCGCCGGTGTTCTTGCCGATCAGGTCTTCGCGCAGCACCGTCGCACCCGGCGCCATCGACTTGAACGGATCGACGATCACTGGCAGCGCTTCGTATTCGACTTCGACCAGTTCGGCGCCGTCGGCTGCCGCATAGCGGTCGTTGGCGACCACGAAGGCGATCTCCTGGTTCTGGAACAGCACCTTGCCGTCGGCCAGCACCATTTGAACGTCGCCGGCCAAGGTCGGCATCCAGGCGAGGTTGACGCCCTTGAGATCCTTCGCAGTCAGCACGGCGACGACGCCCGGCACCTTCAGCGCCTTCGACGCATCGATCTTCTTGATGCGCGCATGGCCGTGCTGGGAGCGCACGAAATCGCCGTACAGCATGCCGGGCATCTTGATGTCGTCGACGTAGGTGCCCTTGCCCTGCGTGAAGCGCACGTCTTCCACGCGCTTTCGCTTGCAGCCCATGCCCTCGAGCTTGGCTTCGCGCTGTTCACGGGTGGGAGCGGTGGTGGTCATTCGGCAGCCTCCTTGTGTGGAACGCCATTGAGCTTGTCGGCTGCGTATTGAATGGCCTTGACGATGTTCTGGTACCCCGTGCAGCGACATAGATTGCCGGCGATCCCGAAGCGGATCTCATCCTCGGTCGGGGTCTTGTTTTCCTGCAGCAGCCGGTGCGCGCGCATGATCATGCCCGGCGTGCAGAATCCGCATTGCAGGCCGTGCATCATACGGAAGCCTTCCTGCAGGGCGTGCAGCGTGCCGTCCGCATGCGCCATGCCCTCGATCGTGGTGATCTGGGCACCTTGGGCCTGCACGGCGAACATCGAACAGCTCTTGACCGACCTGCCGTCGAGATCGACCGTGCAGGCGCCGCAGTGGCTCGTCTCGCAGCCGATGTGCGCGCCGGTCAGGCTGAGATTTTCGCGAATAAAGTGAATGAGCAGCGTCCGGGGCTCGACCAGGCCTTCGGCTGGCTCGCCATTGACGGTCATCGTTACGTGGGTCTTTGCCATTGCGGTCCTCGCTGCGGGACGATCGACGAACGACGTAAGGGGACAAGGGCCGCTCAGCCCTTCGCGCGCGCGAAGGCGGCCTGCAGCGCGCGCTTCACCATGGTGCCGCCGACGTCGGTGCGGTATTCGACGGTGCCGCGCGCATCGGCGGCCGGCGCCATCACGCCCCTGGCGGCTTGGGCGGCGGCCGAAAGTGCGGTCCGGTCCAGGGCCGTGCCGATCACGGCCTTTGCCGCCGCGTCGGCCGCGACGGCGGTATCGGCGAGGTTCGACAGCGCGATGGCGCAGGTTTGGATTTTGCCGCCGCTGACGGTGAGCACCACGCCGGCTGCGGCCGTCGCGTAATCGCCGATTTTGCGCTTCAGCTTCGCATAGGCAAAGCCGTGGCCGGCGGGCGGCACCGGAATGTCGATGGCGGTCAGGATCTCGCCGGCATTCAGCGCGGTCACGTAAGTGCCCAGGTAGAAATCGCGGGCCTTGACGGTGCGCGCGCCGGCGCGGCCGACAAGCCGATAGCTGGCATCAAGGCACATCATGATGGCCGGCATGTCGTTGCCGGGATCACCGTTGGCGACATTGCCCCCCAGGGTGCCCTGATAGCGCACCTGCGGATCGGCAATCTGCAGCGCGGTTTCGCGCAGGATCGGCACGCTCTCGGCCAACACGCTCGAGTTGATGAGTTCGGCTTGCGTCGTCATCGCACCGATAGTGATCGAGGTGGCGCCGCGCGCGATGCCCTTGAGTTCGGCAATGGCGGCAAGATCAATCAGATGATCCGGCGCTGCCAACCGCAGCTTCATGATCGGGATCAGGCTCTGCCCGCCGGCAACCACGCGGGCTTCGTCCTTGAGATCGACGAGCAGCCCGGTTGCTTCCGCCAGAGATTTCGGGCGATGATAGGTAAAGGGCGCTGGTATCACGCTCACTCCTCCCTGGGACGCGGCTTTGGAGCGGCCCGTTTCCGCGGGCTTTTTAGGCCGCCGCGGTAACAAGTTGGGTCACGTTTCCGGACCCAAATCCTCTGCGACCGATGACAGTGCGCCAGCGCCCGATGCGACTGATGCAGTGCTCGTGGGTAAAGCTGTCATTTCAATCCAGAAGAAGGCCAGCATACACACGAAACGAGGCGACTGTAAACGGTGGATGACCCATTCTGCCAGCCTGTCAGGGCGGATTGCCGGGACTGTGCCCATCCCATGAGCAGTGTTTCAGGCTTGGTAGTGCCGGTTGCGATTGGCGCCTTGAAAACGCACAAAGTCGTGTAGTGTTGCGGGTACTGAGACTTGCGCAGGGAGGCATATGAGATGGAACGCAGAACACTGCTTGGATTGATGGTCGCTGCGACAACAAATGTAGGACTGCCGTCTCGCGCATTCGCCAATGCGACTTTGACGGTTGGCTTTCAGAAGGTCGCGCATCTCGCGCCCATGATCCTGATTGCCGAGGATCTCAAGAAGGCCGGCGTCGACGTCAAGATGGTCGAGTTCGCACGCTATGCGGACGCGCGCACAGCGCTGCTGGCCGGCTCGCTGGACCTGGGCTCGGTCGGTCCGGCGGATCTCGCCATTGCGCTGGCCAACGGCTCGACCAGTATGGTCGGGATCATGGGCATCGGATCGTCGCCGAAATACGTCATCGGCCGCACCGGCACGAAGTTCGACAGTTGGGACGACATCAAGGGCAAGAAAATTGCGATCGCACCGGGATCAGCGGTTTGGTTCCAGTTCGCAGCCACCCTGATCGAGAACAAAATTCCGTACAATTCGTTCAGCGCCATCAACATTCAGGGCGGCGGCGCGAATTTCAATCAGGCGCTCGAGAAGGGCGAGGTGGATGCGATTGTCACCTGGGAACCCTTCGAGTCGATTCCCGTGATGAAAGGCTACGGCTTCTTTGCCAAGAACCTCGACTATAGCGCCTCGAAGGCCGTCGGTGCGGAACTCGGGATGCTGGTTGCCAACAAGGATGCGGTGGCGGGCAAGCGAGCGGCGATCGAAGCCTTCGTCAAAGCCTACGTGGCGAAAATGAAGGATCTGGGCGCATCGAAGGAGCGGTTCGGTGCCGCCATCGCGCAGCTGACGGGACTTGATGCGGTGATCTCAGGCAAAATTGCCGACGTGATCAATCTCGGCCCGGTCATCACACCGGAGCAGATCAAGCGCCAGGCCAAGGCATTCACCGACCTTGGCGTCATCCCCAAGGATGTGTCGGGCGAGATCGACAAATACTGGGATGGGTCGTACCTCGAAAAGGCACTGAAATCGTGAGACCTGGTCCGGCACGATGACGGTTGTCGACACGCCCCCGCGGGCGGCCGCGGTGCAACACACGATCGCTGCTGCCAGCGCCAGTGGCCGTGAACCCGCTCGCGCAACAACGGCGCGATGGATGCGGCTTCCCAGTCAGGTGTCATCGTCGCTGCTGGCACTCATCCTGCCGATCACTTTGATCGCGATCTGGCAATGGTCGGGCACCAACGGCGTGGTGTTTGGTGGCGCATTGCCGACGCCGGACCGCGTTTGGACGGCCTGGGTCAACTGGGCCTTCGGTACGCCGACGTTCGGGCTCAATCCTTATGTCGGAACCTGGTTGCAGAATGTGCTGTTCTCGGCCGAGCGGGTGGCCAAGGGGTTCCTGGTCGCCATTGCTGCCGGCGTGCCGCTGGGCATTGCCATAGGCTGGTCGAGCCTGATCGCAAAGGTCGTCGACCCAACGATCCAATGGCTGCGCCCGGTGCCGATCACGGCCTGGTTGCCGATCTCGATTGCCATCTTCGGGATCCGGGATTTCGGCGCCATTTTTCTGATCACGCTCGGCGCATTCTATCCAATCGTCATCAATGCGACGCAGGGCGCGCGTGCGATCGACAAGAACTGGATCAGGGCGGCCCAGATGATGGGTGCTTCGCAGACGGCGACGCTGTGGCGCGTCGTGCTGCCGGCCGCGATGCCGTCGATCTTTACCGGATTGCGCATTGGCCTCGGGATCGGCTGGACGGCGGTGATCGTAGCCGAAATGATCGCGGTCAAGTCCGGGCTCGGATACGTCCTCTGGGATGCCTACTATGTGGGCCGGATGGACATCGTTCTGGCCGACATGGTTTCGATCGGACTGCTCGGCTACCTGTCCGATCGCCTGATCGTCGCCATTTCCGGCTGGCTGCTGACCTGGCACCGCTTGCAATCCTTCAGCCAGTAAGTGGACCCATGGGCACGGTCGATTTTGCCAGTGTATCGAAGACGTTCGATGGCAAGACCGTCGTGCAGGCGCTCGCCGAGGTCGATCTCCACATCGCCGAGGGCGAGTTCGTGGCGCTGCTGGGGCCGTCCGGCTGCGGCAAATCCACTTTGCTCAACATTCTGGCGGGCTTTGAACGGCAGACGAGCGGCAGCGTCCAATTTGACGGGCGCGCGATTGCAAAGCCCGGGCCCGATCGCGGCGTGGTATTCCAGGAGGCTTCGCTGCTGCCATGGCTGACGGTCTGGGACAACGTCGTGTTCGGCCCCAAGGTGCAAGGCGTCGCGCGATCGATCTATGAGCCGAAAGCGCTGGAGATCCTGAAGATCGTCGGCCTGGAGGGCTTCAAGCAGGCGCTACCGGTTCAGCTGTCGGGCGGCATGCGGCAGCGGGTCGGCATCGCGCGCGTGTTGGTGATGGAGCCGCGCGCGCTGTTGATGGACGAACCTTTTGGGGCGCTTGATGCACAGACGCGGTTGTCCATGCAGGAACTGCTGCTGGGCGTCTGGCAGAAGCTCAAGACGACGGTGCTGTTCGTCACGCACGATATCGACGAAGCCATTTTGCTGTCCGACCGCGTGTGCGTAATGTCGGCGCGGCCAGGGCGTATCTCGCGCGACATACCGATCACCTTGCCGCGCCCGCGCTCGATCAATGATCTGACCAACCCCGCCTTCATCCAGTTCAAGGCGGCGATCATGGCCGAGATGCGCGGCGCGCATGGTGCCCATTGACCGCTGACGGAGACAATCGACACCATGGCCAATCCACGCATTCCCTATCGCCTGTCGTCCGAACGTGCGCCACTGCCGCCGTTCAAGGGCCGGCGCATCATCGCCCATCTCGTCGTCAACGTGGAGCACTGGCAGTTCGAGTCGGCGATGCCGCGTACCATCATCACGCCGCCGCACGGTCGCGAAACGGTACCCGACGTGCCGAACTTCTCTTGGGCGGACTATGGCATGCGCGCCGGGCTGCCGCGCATTCTGCAGCTCTTGGCGGAGCGCAAGCTGCCGGCGTCGACGAGCTTCAATGCCGGCGTCATCGATGCGTATCCCCAGGCAGCGGCCGCCATGCGCGATGCCGGCTGGGAGTTCATCGGCCACGGCATGCACCAGGTGGCGACCAACCACGCCATCAGCGGCGAGGAGGCGTTGATTGCGGCCTGTATGGACAAGATTGCTCGCTTCACGGGCACGCGCCCGCGCGGATGGCTGTCGCCCGGCCTGCGCGAGACCGTCGATACGCCGGATCTGTTGAAGAAACACGGCATCGACTATGTCTGCGATTGGGTCGTCGACGACCGGCCGTCCTGGATGACGACGACACAGGGGCCGCTGGTCGCGATGCCCTACAACATCGAGATCAATGACTCGATCATCTACGCCATCGAACGGCATGCGACGGGCGAAATGGCCAAGCGGCTTGCCCACACTTTGAAGCAGTTCGAGAGCGAATCCCAGGCGAGCACGATGGTGCTGGCCATAGGGCTTCATCCGCATTTGATTTCGGTGCCGCACCGCTTCCATGAATTGGTCGCCATGGTCGATCTACTGCAGGCGAGCCCGGCTGTGGCCTTTGCGACCGGCAGCGACATCTGCAGCTGGTATCAATCTGTCGAGCCGGCGCCCGGCTAGCAAGTGGTCAAGGTCGGCATTGGCGGCCGAAGTGGTTCCTGGCGATTTGACGGCGTGGCAGCCCGATACATCGGCCAGACCAAGGGCCACGGTGGATGGCCGCCAAAGCGGCCGTGACGAGAAGGGGGATGTATGATCCGAACAAGGATGTTTGCAAGCTGCTGCGCTATCTGAGCAATCCGAATGGCGACTCACATCTGTGAATGCCGTAGGTCATAGGGAGAGGCTTGGGGCCGGGCGAGGCCCAGCGTCAAGCCGCCGTCGCTACCACCCACGATCGCGCTGTTCCAGCCTTGGTCTGCCATGAGCGTCTTCCTATCGCGATCAGACGCCGAGGTGGCGTTCCAACAGTTCGGGCTGAACAGCGAGGGTGGCGGGCGGACCGTTGAAGACGATCTCGCCCTTCGACAGCATGACCATCCGGTCGACGATTTTTGACAGGCTGCGGAAGTCTTTGTCGACGACGACGGTGGCGATGCCTTCGGAGCGGATGACGCCGAGTGTTCGCCAGATGTCCTGCGCGATCAAAGGCGCCAGCCCCTCGGTTGCTTCGTCGATCAGGATGAGTTCTGGACTAGTCATCAGCGCTCGGCCGATGGTCAGCATCTGCTGTTCGCCACCTGAGAGCTGATGGCCGCCGTTCATCCGCCGCTGGTGCAGACGGGGGAACACTTCGAACACGCGGTCAATGGTCCAGGCTTGGCGGCCATCGCGGCCTGGCCGCTGTGCCATGATCAAATTCTCAACGACAGATAGCGAGCCGAACACACCCCGCCCCTCCGGCACATAGGCGACGCCGCCGCGCGCGATGGTCTCCGGCTTTTCCCTAGTGATGTTGCGGCCAGCATATTCAATCGATCCGCGCCGGTCGGCGACGATGCCCATCAACGAGCGCAACAGTGTTGATTTGCCCATGCCGTTGCGGCCAAGCAGGGCGACCTGTTCGCCACGCTTGATCGTGAAATCGAGGCCGTGCAGGATCTGACTGACGCCGTAAAAGCTCTGCAATCCGCTAACGGTAAGAAGGTCGCTCATGCCGCTTCTCCGTGATCATGACCGAGGTAAGCCGAACGGACGGTTGGATGTGCGCGGACGTAATCTGGTGCGCCGGAGGCGATCACTTGGCCATCGGCCATCACGGTGAGCCGGTCAGCCAGCGCAAACACCGCGTCCATGTCATGCTCGACCAGCAGCACGGCGCGCCTGACCTTCAGACCCTTGATGAGGTCGATCATCCGCTTGGCTTCGGACTGGCCCATGCCGGCCAGCGGCTCGTCGAGCAGGATCAGCTGCGGATCGGTCGCGAGAACCATGGCGATTTCGAGCTGCCGCTGTTCGCCGTGGCTCAGCAGGTTGGCCCTGGTCTGCGCTCTCGCGGTGAGGCCGGTTTGGGCAAGTGCGTTGTCAGCACGCTGGTTGACGGTTGCATCGTTGCGGACGTTGCCGAACATCCATAGTGCATGGCCGCTGCGGGCCTGGGCCGACAGCCGGACGTTTTCGAACACGGTCGAGGTCTGGAAGATCGTGGTCTTCTGGTAGGAGCGGCCGACGCCTGCCAACCCGCGTCGGCTGGCTCCCATGGTCGTGATGACTTTGCCGCCAAGCGTGATGGTGCCTGATGTGACGGGCAGATCGCCGGACAGCAGGTTGATGAGCGTCGACTTGCCCGCGCCGTTCGGTCCGATCACAGCGTGGATTTCGCCGGCATGGACGTCGAGCGAGACATTCGAGACGGCCTTCAGGCCGCCGAAGCGCTTTTCCAGCCCCTCGGCCCGAAGCGCGATGCCCTTTGCGGCGATCTCAGACATTGGCGGCCTCCGGCTGCATGCTGCGCGCGCCCTTCCAGACCTCGGTGCCGGGTGTTGGCGCATCAACTTTGCGCCCGAAGATCAACGACGAGAGCTGCTGCACACCACCTGGGAGGGCGAACACGATGAAGATGACGATCAGCCCGTAGATCAGCTTCCAATGCTCGGTTGAGGACTTGAGCACCTCTTCGAGACCGATGATCACCATGGCGCCGATCAGCGGCCCGGTGACCGAGCGCATACCGCCGAGCACGACCATGACCAGGACCGTTGCGGAGAGGTGCCAACCCAGTAGCTGCGGTGCGACGAAGCCAAACTGAGCCGCCGAGAAGTAACCCGCCACGCCCGCGAGGACGCCAGAGATAACGAACGCCACCAGCCTCACCATGAACACCGGGAAGCCGAGTGAGACGGAGCGCCGTTCATTGTCGCGGGCCGCAGCTAACGCATGTCCGAAGGGGGCATTGACCAGCGTCCGGAGCAGCCAGACCGTCAGCAGGACGCACCCGAGGGCGACGAAGTAGAACGTGCGGGGCTTGTCGAGGTCGATCAACTGCGTTGAGCCGAGCAGGACGTCAGGCTTGAAGTAGATGTACATGCCGTCCGAGCCGCCACCGATCTTGGTGTCATGGAACAGGTAGAACAGCATTTCGCCAAACGCGAGCGTGACCATGATGAAGTAGATGCCCTTGGTCCGCAGCGACAGCGCGCCGATGATCGCCGCTGCCAGCCCGCAGACGGCCATCGTGATGGGCAACGATAGCCATATGGATGCTGCCTGACTTTCGGGCGACGTTAGTGCCAGCACATAACCGGCAAGACCGAAGAACGCCGCGTGGCAGAGGCTGACCAGACCGCCGAACCCGACCACGAGGTTCAACGCCATCGCCAGCATGCCCATCAGCAACATCTTGGATGCCAGCTGGACGTAATAGGTCGGTACCAACAGGGGCAGCGCGACGGCGGCGAACAGCAGCGCCAGCGGCACAATCAGGTTTTGCAACTTGCTGTTCATGTCAAACCTCCCGTTTACCGAGGATGCCATTCGGACGCCACAGCAGGATGCCGGCCATCAGCACGTAGATCAGGATGCTCGAAATCTGCGGGAAGAAGACTTTGCCGAACGTGTCGGTCAGGCCGATCAGCAGCGCGCCAATGGCGGCACCTGATACGGAGCCGATGCCGCCGAGCACCACGACCACAAACGACAGGATCAGCATGCTGTCGCCCATGCCGGGAAATACCGTCGAGACTGGCGCGACGACGGCACCGCCGAGTGCGGCCAACGCGATCCCGCCGGCAAACACGAACCGGTTGACGGTGTCGAAGGGGATGCCGAGCGAACGGGTCATTTCGCGGTTTTCGGCACCCGCGCGGATGACCATGCCGATACGTGTGCGCTGGATCACGTAAAAGATGGCGATGGCCATGGCCAGACAGAACCCGCACAAGGCGAGGCGGTAAACTGGATAGGAGAGCACATCGGTCAGCTTGATCGAACCGGACAACCAAGCGGGTGGTGCGACCGAGTGTACATCCTTGCCGAACAGGATCTGGCGGACTTCATCGATCACCAGGATCATGCCGAAGCTCAGCAGCACCTGGGCCAGATGATCGCGGCCATACATCCGCTTGATGAATACATTTTCAAGTGCCAGGCCGAGCACGAAGGATATGCCGACGGAACCGAGCAGCGCCGCCCAGAAACTGCCGGTCATCGCGGCAATCCAATATGCGAGATAGGCGCCCAGCATGTAGAACGCGCCGTGCGCGAGGTTGATCACGCCGAGAATGCCAAAGACCAGCGTCAGGCCGCTGGCCACCAGAAACAGTACGAGGCCGTACTGGACACCGTTGAGCAACTGTACGGCAAACGTCAGACCATTCATCTCCGCGCCTCCTCACATCGGTTACAAAAAAGGCAGGCGCAGCGGCCTGCCTTTTCGAGAAACACGCGATCAACCGGTGAGTTTGCAGCCACGGGCGGGGTCTTCGACGTTGGCTTGCGCGATTGAAACCAGTTCATTGCGGCCGTTCTTGACCTCGCGCAGATAGATGTTCTGGATCGGATTGTTGGCCTTGCTGAAACTCATCGGACCGCGGGGGCTGTCGAGCTTGGCGGCGCGCATTGCCGTCACCATGGTTTCGCGGGCGGCCTTGTCACCCTTCACTGCCGTCAGCCCGACGTTGAGCAGGGCAGCACCGTCGAATCCTTGGACGGCATAGATGTCGCCATCGTTGCCGGTCTTGGCCTTGAATGCCCCCTGGAACGCCTTGTTGGCGGGGTTATCGATATTGTCGGCGTAGTGCAGTGTCGTCTTGATGCCGGTGGCGGCGTCGCCCTGGGCCGCAATCGTGCCATCGGTCAGGAAGCCTGCGCCATACAACGGGATGCTCTTGTTGAGGCCAGCCGCCGCATAGTCCTTGACGAACTTGACCGCGCCGCCGCCCGCAAAGAATGCGAAAACGGCGTCCGGCTTCAAGGTCGCAATCTGTGTGATCAGTGCTTGGAATTCGACTTCGGGGAATGGCAGAGCCAGTTCGCCGGCGATGGTGCCGCCGGCCTTGGTGAAGCCTTCCTTGAACGCGTCGACCATTTGGGTTCCAGCCGCATAACGCCACGTAATCGTCACGACCTTCTTGTGACCGGCGTCGGCCACGACCTTGCCCATCGGATAGCAGACCTGCCAATTCGAGAACGAGGTGCGGAACACGTGCGGTGCGCACATGGGGCCGGTGGCTTCGTTCGCCCCGGCATTCGGGATGATCAGCATCGTGTTGGTATCACGCGCGACCTTGACCATCGCCATGGCAACGCCTGAGTGCACGGTGCCGACGACGACATCGACCTTTTCGCGGCCGACGAGCCGGTTCATGTTGTCTGTTGCAGCCTCAGGCTTTGACTCGTCGTCGACCTGGACGAAACTGACTTCACGCCCGCCGAGCTTGCCACCTTGCTGCTCGACATAGAGGCGGAAACCGTCGTCAACGAACTTGCCGAGTTTGGCAAAGGTACCAGAGTACGGCAGCATCAGGCCGACCTTGAGCGGACTGCCTTGGGCCAGCGCTGGCATCGGAAAATGTGACGCGCCGCCAAGTATGGTGAGGCCAGCGGTGCCGGTCAAAAAGCGGCGGCGGCTCATACCTACAAGGTTGGTGTCTGAATTCGTGAGTTTCTTGGTCATCGCATTTCCTCCGGTTGAGACTGGTTGCCGGGGAGTTTAATGGCCGCTCCGTCACCAGGACAGGATCGTTTGCGTCTACATTCATACCTGCGGGGTATGGAGCGCCGCCCGAACGCGAATCGTTCAGCCGACGTCGCCGCCGCCGACTGGCAGGATGGTGCCGGTGATGTAGGAGGCGGCATCGGAAGCGAGGAACAGGATGGCATCTGCCTGCTCGTCGAGCGTGCCGTAGCGGTGCATCAAGCTCGACTCGACGGTTTGCTCGACCACCTGCTTGATCCACTTTTTGTCTTTGGCGGTCTGCTTGTGGGTGCCGCGCGGAATCGCCCGAGGCGGTGCGTCGGTGCCGCCCGGCGCGGTGGCGTTAACGCGGATGTTTTTCCCCGCCACCTCAAATGCGAGCGACTTGACCAGCGCATTGACGCCGCCCTTAGCCGCTGAATAGGGCATGCGGTTGATGCCTCGCGTGGCGATCGACGAGACGCAGACGATTGTGCCGTGGCCCTGTTCCAGCATGTACGGCAGCACGGCGCGCGTGCCCCAAAGTGTTGGAAACAGCGAGCGGCGGATTTCCGCTTCGATCTGCGCTTCGTCGAACTCCTGGAACGGTTTCATCCAGATGGCGCCGCCGACGTTGGTAACGAGAATATCGATGGCACCATATTTGGTGTGTGCCGCTTCGAGTGCCGACTGGTTGCCGGCAAAGGTCTCCAGGTCGGCGAGTACGGCGATGGCCTTGCCGCCAGCCGCCTTGATTTCAGTTGCGACTTCGTCCACCAGCGGCGAGCGATCGATGAGTGTCAGCTTTGCGCCTTCAGCTCCGGCCAGCAGCGCGACCTGACGGCCAATGCCCTGTGCCGCGCCCGTCACGACAAAGCTTTTGCCAGCGAACCGCATGGGTCTCACATCGTTTCCGACGCCGAGAATTTCTCGAAATAGAAATTGGCGGGCTTGATGCCCTTGGCTTCCAGGAAATTCCGGACGGCATCGACCATCGGCGGCGGACCGCAGAGATAAATGTCGACATTGCCGCCGCACAGCAATTCGTCGGACATATGGTGCGTGACATAGCCCTTGCGCGGATGGCTGCTCGCGGCGTCTGCAACAACAGTCGAGAATGTGAATGCGGAATTGTCGGCGGCAAACGCCTCCAACTTCGCCATCTCAACCAGATCAGCGTCGGTATTGACACCATAGATCATATGGATGGGGTGCCCGCTGCCAGTCCGCATGATATCTTCGAGCATGGCGAGGAAGGGCGCCAGTCCCGTGCCGCCTGCCAGGAACAGCAACGGACGCTTGATCTCACGCAGATAGAAACTGCCGACAGGACCGGTCATGGTAACGGTGTCGCCGGGTTTGGCCTGGGCTGTCAGATAGGTCGACATCATGCCGCCTGGAATATTGCGGACCAGGAAATCCACTTCGCCGCCCTTCGCCATCGAGCTGAAGGAATACGAGCGGTTCTGAGTGGTGCCGGGTATGCCGACCTTCATGTACTGGCCGGGGAGGAACGACAGAGTGGCGCCGGGCTCCAGAGTCACGGTCAAGCCGACGGTGGACGCCGACAACTGCCGCACCTGCTTGACCGTCGTCTTCAGCACCACCGGTTTGACCTTGCACACCGCCGACGAGGCGGCGATGCGGATCACGCAATCGGACTGGACCTTCATCTGGCAGGTGAGGACGTAGCCAAGCTTCGCTTCATCCTCGGTCATGGCGTCATCAATATAACTACCTTTGGTATGCTTGCCGGATTCGCAAAAGCTTTTGCAGGTGCCGCACGCGCCGTCGCGGCAATCCATCGGTATGTTGAGCCCGAGCCGGTATGCCGCATCCGCCACGAGTTCGTTAGGCCCCATATCGATGAATCGGGTGACGCCGTCTTCGAATGCCAAAGCAACTCTGTGACCCATGTCACGCTCTCCACTATCAGCAGGATCGAATCGGCGAGATCAGATGTGATAGATATCGATCACATGGTGGATGTAGTCGTTCTTCAGGATCACCTTTTTGCTGGTGATTTTCATCTCTGGCTTCGAGATATCGAGCGTGTAGAACGAGGTGCCGAAGTAGGTGTCGACCGTCTTGTAGCGGAAATTCAGCGTAAACCAATTGAAGCGGACCTTACAGATACCGCCCGCAACTTCCAGAATCTCGACATTGCTGATGTTGTGCGAGGTGCGCGGCACCGGCAGACTGGTCGCACTCGACCGGTCCGTGCGGATGCGGAACACGCGGTCCTCGAGCCCCTGCTTGGAGCCGTAATAGATCAGCGAAATCTCGGTCATCGGGTTGTCGACCAGGGTGTCGTCGTCGTCCCAAGCCGGCATCCAGAATTCGGCGTTCGGTGCGTATAGGCCAAGCCACGCGTCCCAGTCCTTGTCATCGAGGAAGCGCGCCTCGCGATAAAGAAACGCCTCGACGATCTGCTGGTTGATGACCTGCTGATTGACAGTCGCGAGTGCATCAGTGGCGGCAGCTGCTTGGGTCACAGACATGTGCAGTCTCCGGGAGAGGTTGAGCCTTTAGCCCTTGGGGGCGGCCTGTTGTTTGCGGATGGCGCTGACCAGCGCATCTTTCCAGTACTTGTGCTGAAGTACGAACAAGCCTTCATCCTCAGTTTTGGCCCCAGACAACAGCGGCTTCAGCCCAATGGCGTTGGCTCCTTCATCAGGACCGTCGATCCAATGTGCCGCCCCCCGGCTCAGGTCGTTCCACTGGGCATTGTTCGCCATATAGCCGAGCTGGCACGAGCGGAATTCCTCAAGATCATCCGGCGTCGCCATGCCGGAGGCATTGAAGAAATCTTCATACTGGCGAATGCGGCGGGTGCGCATGTCCGCAGCTTCGCCCTTTGGCGCGATGCAATAGATGGTCACCTCGGTCTTATCGACGGAGATCGGCCGATACGTGCGGATCTGCGAGCTGAACTGATCCATCAGATAGACATTGGGATACAGACACAGATTACGTGACCTCTGGATCATCCAATCCGCGCGCGCTTGGCCGAAGTCTTTGGTCAGTTCTTCCCGGCGCGAGTAGTTCGGCCGGTCTTCAGGGTTCGACCAGTTCGTCCACAGCAACAGGTGGCCGTTCTCGAACGAGTAGAACCCGCCCCCCTGCTTGGCCCAGCCGCCGGCGTCCATGGCGCGGATTTCGTCTTTGCCAGCCGCTGCTTCGGCAGCAGCCTTTCGGGCATTGGTGGTGGCCGCATAGTTCCAATGCACAGCCGATACATGGTAGCCGTCGGCACCGTTCTCGGTCTGCAGTTTCCAGTTACCGTCGTAGATATACGACGAACTACCCCGCAGCACTTCCAGCCCTTCCGGCGACTGGTCGACGATTAAGTCGATAATCTTTTTCGATTCACCGAGGAAATCGGACAACGACGACACGTCAGGATTGAGACTGCCGAACAGGAAGCCGCGATAGTTCTCAAACCGCGCAACTTTGGTCAGGTCGTGAGAACCGCCCTTATTGAAGGAGTTGGGATAGCCAGCGCCTTCCGGGTCCTTGGCTTTCAGCAGCTTGCCGGTGTTGTTGAAGGTCCAGCCGTGGAACGGGCAGGTGTACGTTGATTTATTGCCGCGCTTGTGGCGGCAGAGCATGGCACCGCGATGCGAGCAGGCATTGATGACGGCATTGAGTGTACCGGTCCGATCACGCGAGATGATGATCGGCTGTCGCCCCATCGTGGTCGTGAAGTAATCATTGTTCTTCGGGATCTGGCTCTCGTGGGCGAGATAGATCCAGTTGCCTTCCCAGATGTGCTTCATTTCAAGTTCGAACAGCTCCGGGTCAGTGAAGATGTCGCGCTTGCAGCGATAGTTTCCCGTCGTTGGGTCTTCTTCGACCGATCTTTCCAGTCGGTTCAGAACGGCCTCGGCTTTGCGGGCTTCTTCGGTCAATTGTGCTGTCGACATAGGTGCCTCCCGGCGCGATTGATGAAGTTACGGATTAGGCAGCGCTGGCGTGTTCACGGTGAACGATGGTCGATGGCGCGCCGACGACATCTTTGACCACGGCGAAATCGAACGTGATCCGTGCAAATGGCTTGTTCAGTCCAGCCTTGTGGATCGCACTCGCGTCGGTGATGCGAGTGACAGTGGGGATCAGATCGTCGCGGGTGCCGAATGCAAAGTCGTCGTGCAGGTACTTGTCGCCATCAATGTTGATCTGGGTGGTGAGCTGACGGTAGCCGGGGGCTGTCACAAAGAAGTGGATGTGCGCCGGGCGCTGACCATGGCGGCCAAGTTTGGTCAGCAGCTGCTCGGTCTGGCTGCCGGGCGGGCAACCATAGCCTGACGGCATGATACTGCGGAACTTGTAGCGACCTTCGCCGTCCGTCTCGATCCGACGGCGCAAGTTATACGGCGTCTGCGGCGGGCCGAAGAACGAATAGTTGCCCATCGTGTTGGCGTGCCAGACATCGACCATGGCGCCAGCGATGCCTTTGCCTGTTGCATCGCGGACTTGTCCTTCCATGAAGAGCACTTCGCCGTCGTCTGAACCATCATCGAGGCGGGCTTCATGCTTCGACACGGGCGCACCAGCGATATACAGCGGGCCCTCAATCGTGCGGGTGGTGCCGCCGGACAGGCCAGCGCGCCGTTCGGCTTCATCGAGCCGCAGATCGAGGAAATGCTCTAGCGCCAGACCCGGGACGAGCAGGCCGAGCTCATTTGCCTTCGCCGTTTCGCCGAGGTAGCCGACGCCCGCCCAGAACTCGTCCATGGTGATGTCCAGGTCATCGATGGCCTTGCACAAATCGCCCAGCAGGCGGTTGACGACCAACTTCAAGCGCGGGTTGCCATCCTGGCCTTCAAGGCCAGCGGCGCGGGCGACGAGCTGCTCAATCACGGCTTTGGGGATCAGGTTTGCGGGCATGGGACGTTTCCTCCGATTAAGGGCGGTTGCTTCGACGGCGGGCGCGGGCTTATTTGTCCGTATCGTGAATTGACGAGGGGTGGCGGCACAGCGGCGTTACCGAAATGGCCATGAACGGGAACAGCGGCAGGGTCGACAGAATGTCGTGCAGCTCCTGCGGACTGCCAACGTCGAACACGCTGATGTTCGAGTACTTCCCGGCGATGCGCCAAAGATGCCGCCACTTGCCCTCGCGTTGCAGCGTCTGGGCCCGTTCACGCTCGGTTTTTTTGAGTTGGTCGGCGATTTCGACCGGCATATCGTGCGGCAGCTGCACATCCATTTGCACATGAAACAGCATGGTTATGATCCTGTCTTCAGAGCGGGCATCGGATGCACTTTGCGGTTGACGCCATCGCGCCGGAATTTGGCGATGCGGTTCTCGTCAAGCGCGATGCCAAGGCCGGGGCCTGTTGGCACTTTCAGACTGAAGTCGCTGTAGTCGAGCGGTTCGGTCAGAATTTCCTCCGTCAGCAGCAAGGGACCGAACAGCTCGGTACCCCACTCGAGTTTCGGGAAGGTCGCGAACAGATGCGCCGAGGCGACGCTGGCGACCGCGCCTTCGAGCATCGTGCCTCCATAAAGTCCGATGTCGGCGGCATCGGCGATGGCCGCAACGCGTGCCGCTGCATAGAGGCCGCCGGACTGGGCGATCTTCAGCGCGAACACATCGGCGGCGGCATTCGAGGCATAGGCGAACGCAGTTTCGGGGCCGTGCAGCGCCTCGTCAGCCATGATCGGAATGCGCGCGCGGGCTGACAGCCGGGCCATGCCGCCGATGTTGGCTGCCGATATCGGCTGTTCCACGAGGTCGCAGCCGACATCTTCGAGCGCACGAATTGCCCCCGCCGCCGCCGCTTCGCTCCATGCCTGGTTGACGTCGACGCGGACGCTGGCGCGGTCGGCCACGGCCTTCTTGATCGCCGCGACGTGCGCAACATCCGTCTTGACGGCAGACCGCCCGATCTTGAGTTTGAAAATGTTGTGGCGGCGCCGCCCCAACATTTCCTCGGCTTCGGCGATGTCTTTGGCCGTGTCGCCACTGGCGAGCGTCCAGGCACAGGGCAACCGGTCGACAAATCGGCCACCGAACAGATCGGCCACCGAAAGGCCGATGCGCTTACCTTGCGCATCCAGGAGCGCCGTCTCGATGGCGCATTTGGCGAAATGATTGTCACGCACGCTTTTGGCAATCGCCGCCATCAGCGGGCCGACATTGCGAGGGTCTTTCCGCAACAGAAACGGCGTGATGTAGGTATCGATCGTCAGCTTCATGCTCTCGGGGCTTTCCGCCCCGTAGTTCAGTCCGCCAATGGTTGTGCCCTCACCGATGCCGACGACGCCGTCCGAGCAGCGGATGCGAACGATCATCAGCGTCTGCCCGCTCATCACCGTCATTGACAGCTTGTGCGGGCGAATGGTCGGCAGATCGACCAGAAACGTTTCGATGTGTTCGATTTTTGGAGAAGTCGTCATCGCTTCGATCCAGTCTCTTGAGGTTGGCTGCGACGATAATGGTCACGCCAGGTGGCGAACAGGATCGTTTGCGTCTATCTTCATACCTGTGAGGTATGGATCAGCGCCTGCTGCAGCGGAAACCGGCGATGGAACTGAGGCATTTGCGGTATTTTGTCATGGTCGCTGCTGAGGGCAGCTTCAGCCGGGCCGCCGAGAAGCTGCATATCGCGCAACCGCCGTTGAGCCGCCAGATCCAGCAATTGGAGGACGAACTTGGCACCCGGTTGCTCGACCGGGGTCGGCCACTGACGCTCACAGAAAGCGGCCGTTATCTCTATGAGCAGGCGCGGCAAGTGTTGGCCCGCGTCGACGAGATCAAGGCGATGACGCAGCGCATTGCCAAAGGCACCGTCAAGCAGCTCAGTATCGGGTTTGTCGCCTCGACCCTGTACGACGCGCTGCCCGAACTCATCCGGCGGTTTCGCATTATCGCTCCCGGTGTAGATGTGGCGCTATTCGAGATGACGACCTTGGAGCAGATTGCGGCTTTGAAGGACGGGCGCATTGATGTCGGCTTTGGCCGCCTGCGCTTCGACGACGCCGGCATTACCCGCAAGGTCCTCCGCAACGAGAGCCTCGCCGTCGCGGTGCCGCGCGGGCACCCACTCCTAGCACTCGCGGGACCGCTAAAGCTGCGGATGACGGTGGCTGAGCCGTTGATCATCTATCCACGCAGCCCCCGCCCCAGCTACGCAGATCAGGTGTTGTCATTCTTCAGGGATCAGGATCTGGTGCCGCGTGTCGCCTTCGAGGTCAAGGAATTGCAGACGGCGCTTGGCCTTGTGGCAGCGGGAGCCGGCATCTGCATCGTTCCCTCGTCGGTGCGGCGGTTGGGCCGCGACGACATCGCATTCCTTCCCCTCGACGAGCCTACGATCACCTCGCCGATCATCATGAGCTACCGCACCAAAGACACCTCACCGGTTTTGCGGCAGCTTTGGACATTGATCCGCGAGTTCGATGACTGGACGAGCCCGTCGCCGGTCACGAGCGAGGCTCAAGGCTAGACTGCGCCACCAGATTGATACAGCTGGATCATTGTCTTAATATTGTTGCGATTTGGGACTATTGGAGTGCGATACCGAAGCGGTGTTGCAGACACGTCCCGCACGAGAGGATCGGCCGATGCTGCAGCAAAGCTTGACATACACGCTGGCGACCATAGCCGACGACGCGATCAAGAGCGGGACCCAGTTGTTCGAGCGGCGCATCGGCCTCGACGTCTACCACGTCCGCATCCTGAGACTGATTGACGATTCTCCGGGCATCACGTTCACACAACTTGCCAGCCGAACCCGGCTTGAACGGACAGCGACCTCGCGCGCCCTGCAGCGGCTGATCAAGGCGGGCCTCGTCGAGCGCGCGAATGCTGCTGCTGATGCCCGACAGTTCCACCTGACGGTGACGCCCAAAGGGCGTAAACTGCGCCGCACATCGGACCCACTGACCAAGGAACTAGAGGCGTTGATGCTTCAGCCTCTAAACGAAAATGAGCGAACCGCATTCCTCAGCGCGCTCGCCAAGATCAACGGCTGGGTGAACAGCGGCTATCGTGATGCCGTCAGTCACCGCTTTCCCAAGCCGACAACCGGATCGAGTGCGTGACCAACGCAATTGGTGTCGGTCACGCTTGGCCGCCTGGAGGGAGCCGACCGCTATGTCAGATGCTTGCGGGCCATCTCCGGCAACAGCGACAGCGCGATGAGACTGGAGATGCAGCAGGCCATCACGTAGTAGGCAGGGGCGATCGGGGTCGCCAATGCCTGGATCAGCCACGTGACGATGAACTGACCGAACCCGCCAAAGATCGCAACGCCCACCGCATACACCAGCGACATGCCGGTGGCCCGCACCTCAGTCGGAAAGATTTCCGTCAAGGTCAGGATCGACGGTGCGCCGCCGGCGGCATTGAGCGCAGCAAGGACAGCAACGACGGATAGCAATGTGTGGAGCGTCGGGCTGGCGTTGATGAGCAGGAAGGCTGGATAGATCAGCAGCGCGATCAGCAGATAGGAGACGCCCGCCACGGGCCTGCGGCCGATCCGGTCTGACAGGGCGCCAGACAGCGGTGCGACAACCAGTGTGACGAAGCCGGCGGTGAGGCCGGCCATCAGGCCTGAGGTCGGCGGCATGCCGAGCTGGCGCACGGCATAGGTCGCCATGTACAGCACAATGATCGCATTGGCAGCGGTGCCGCCGATGATCAGCATCACGCCGAGTAGCAGCCGCCGCCAATGGCCACGGAACACCTCGCGCAGCGAGCTGACTTGCGCTGTCCCGGCCTCGTTGGCATGCGTTTCTTCCAGCGCGCTACGCAGCCACAGGCCAACCGGCACGATCAAGATGCCGGAAATGAAAGGGATCCGCCAACCCCACGATTCGACGTCCTCCTTGGAGAGTAAACCGGTGATGGCGAAGGCGATCCCGGCGGCGGCCAGCACTGCCAGACCTTGGCTGGCCAGCTGCCAGGAGCCATAGAAACCGCGCTGATCCTTGGGCGCGGATTCCGACAGCAGCGTCGTCGAGGCACCGACCTCGCCACCCGCCGAAAACCCTTGGATCAGGCGGCCGATGATCACCAGCATAGGGCCGAAGACGCCGATCTGGGCGTACGTCGGGGCTAGCCCGATCAGCAACGTGCCGAACGCCATCATCATCAAGGTGAGGACGGTGGCGCGCTTGCGGCCACGACGGTCGGCATAGGCGCCGAGCACGACCCCTCCGAGCGGGCGCAAGAAAAAGCCGACCCCGTAGGTTGCGAACGAGAGCAGGAGCTGGGCGGTCGGGTCTGCCGCCGGAAAGAACAGTTTTCCGATCGTTGCCGCGAAGAAGCTGTAGACGACAAAGTCGAAGAACTCCAATGCGTTGCCGATCGTGCAGGCCGCGATCAGCTTCGGCCCGGAAATCTTTTGCGCATGTATTTTTGGTGCCGCACTTGGTGCTGCCCCGGCGGCAGAACTGAACTGGGACATTGTTGTACTCCCTAGTTATGACGCGCCGCGACGTCCGTTTTGTCTCGCGGCTGAGACAACGTGACACGGTTAATTGCAAAACACAATAATATCTGTTTGAAATATTTCCATAGCCCAACTACACCTGAAGGCATCTCATGCAGACCCTTACCTCGGCGCTCACTGTCGTCGATCTTGTCGCCTCTGCGGTGTTCGCGATCACCGGCGCGCTCGTCGCGTCGCGCAAGCAAATGGATATCGTCGGCTTCTGTTGGCTTGGCCTTGTCACTGGTATTGGCGGCGGCACCGTCCGCGATCTATTGCTGGGGCTGCCCGTATTCTGGGTCCGTGAACCGGCATACGTGATCGTATGCCTCGCCGCATCCGTTGCTGTCTATTTCGGTGCCCATGTCCTGGGTTCCCGTTACCGGGTACTCGTGTGGCTGGATGCAATCGGGCTTGCACTGGTCTCAGTTGGCGGGGCAGCGAAAGGGCTCGACGCCGGCGCCGGACCTGTAAATGCCATCGTCATGGGTGTGATCACGGCGGCCCTGGGCGGCATTATCCGCGACATCCTGGGCCAGGAACCCTCCATCATCCTGCGCAAGGAAATCTACGTCACAGCCTCGGTGGCTGGCGCCATCTGCTTTGTCGCAGCAAGCGGATTGGGCGCACCCCGGACTGCCGCCATGATGCTGGGATTTTTCCTCACCCTTGGCGTCCGAGGGGGTGCCATTGTCTATGGCTGGTCGCTGCCCACGTACCGCTCGCGCCCTGGGCGGACGATGGAGGAGATCGCGGCCCGAAAAGGACAAAAGTAAAGCTTTGCCTCAGCGCTGATCGCCCCACCTGCAGACGCTTGGTGATACCGCCGGAAGTAACGTAGGTGGCACCGACACGAGCCCCTTCGTCAGGGCTGGACGGCTTGGTCGGGGGTCCGAAAGCAATCTCCGGCATGGCAGCGCTTGTCGGCGACGGGGCTCACTTTCGCGTCGACGCGTGCCGTCCCCGTATCACCCGTCGCGTCCTGCTCTCGCGGCATCGCCAAGAACGGGGCGCAGGTGTTCGCGCTGCTGGCACCGGCGAACTTGTATCTGGCGCGCGGAAAACTCGGCGCCGCATGACGCCGGACTGCGCATTCCGTGCGTGTTGCGCCGCCGATCCGCTCCAGCCGAACAAAAACCCACGTTGGTCACAGGTTCCTTGAGTAGATTTCTTTGAGGTACCTTGCGTCGGTGTGGGACCTGCCAAAGTGAAATTTCGGGTTATGGAGCCCCGCCGGCGGCAAAGGGGGAGATGCTCGATCACCCTCAGATCACCCCCACCACCGCGCGGGCAATCGCTGCCTCTTCGTCGGCGGGAATGCACCAGACCGCGATCGTCGCGCCGGCCGGCGACAGGCGGGGCCCACGGGTCGCATTCGATGCGGCATCGAGCGCGACGCCGAGCCAGCCCAGGTGGGCCGCGATCCGCGCACGGATCTCGGCTGCATTCTCACCCATTCCGCCGGTGAAGATGATGGCGTCGAGCCCGCCGAGCGCCACCGCCAGGCTGCCGGCATGGCGGGCGGCCCAGTAGCAGAACGCATCAACGGCGAGACGCGCGTGCGCATCGGTACGCGCCAGCAACTCGCGCATGTCGGATGCACCGCCCGACAGTGCAAACAAGCCGCTCTGCCAGTACAACAACCGCTCCAGGGCGTCGGCGTCGAGGTGCTCGTCGCGCATCAGGGCGATCAGCAGGCCGGGGTCGATCGACCCGCAGCGCGTGCCCATGATGAGGCCATCGAGCGGCGTGTAGCCCATGGTGGTCGCCACGCTGGCGCCGTCGCGCACGGCGCAGATGCTGGCCCCGTTGCCGAGGTGGAAGATCAACAGGCGCGACGGCAGAGTGGCACCGGACAGGCGCGGCAGTGCGGCAACCACATGCTCGTAATTCAGGCCGTGGAAGCCATAGCGGCGATAGCCCTTGTCGGCGAGCGCCCGTGGCAGCGCCACGCGCGTTGCCACCTCCGGCTGGGTCGCATGGAATGCCGTATCGAAGCAGGCGATTTGCGGCGCCAGCGGGAACGCTGCACGGGCGGCGCGCAACACGGCGAGGCTGGCCGGCATGTGCAGCGGCGCCAGCGGCACCACGGCATCGAGCGCCGCCAGGGCCGCTGCGTCGACCAGGACCGGGCTCGCGTACTTCGACCCGCCGTGTACGAAGCGATGGCCGACGGCCGAGAGTTGCCGTTCGCCGCGCCCGCATTTCGCCAGGACACGTAGCAGCGGGGCGACAGCCTCGGCCTGTGTCGCCGGCAGGGGTTCGCCCAGCGAGGCCGACAGGTCTATGCCCTCGGCCGCCCGCATCTCGAACGACGGCGTGCTGCCGAAGCCTGCGAACTGGCCGCGCAAGCTGCAAACCAGATCGGCATCGTCCGCCCGCACCTCGAACACCGCGAACTTGAGCGACGAGGAACCGGCATTGAGGACCAGGATTTCGTGCATCATACTTGCCAGTCGTACTCGCGATCGGGGCTGCTGCCCCATGCCCCGCTCGAGGGGACGCATCCCTCGAACTCCCCAATTAACAGCGGGTGGGCTGGAAGGACCGCGTCCCTCCAGCGGGGTGCGGCCTCGCCCGCTCACCCCACCATCTGCTTGCGCATGTCCTTGCGATCGATGCCGGCCACTTCGACCGGCTTCTTCATGGCGTCGCGGCGGAAGGGCTCGCCCAGCTCCTGGTTGAGGATCACTTCGATGAAGGTGGTGATCTTGTTCTTCTGCGCGTCGCACGCTTCCTTCAGCGCGGCGGTGAGTTCGGCCTGCGTCTGCACGGTGACGCCCTTTAATCCGCACCCCTGCGCGACCTTGGCGTAGGACAGATGCGGGTCGAGCTCGGTGCCGACGAAGTTGTCGTCGTACCACAGGGTCGAGTTGCGCTTTTCCGCGCCCCACTGGTAGTTGCGGAAGATCACCATGGTGATCGCCGGCCATTCCTCGCGGCCAATCGAACTCATCTCGCTCATGGAGATGCCGAAGGCGCCATCGCCGGCAAAGCCGACCACGGGCACATCCGGGCAGCCGATCTTGGCGCCGATGATCGAGGGAAAGCCGTAACCACAGGGCCCGAACAGGCCGGGCGCCAAGTACTTACGGCCCTGCTCGAAGGTCGGATAGGCGTTGCCGATGGCGCAGTTGTTGCCAATGTCGGACGAGATGATCGCGTCCTTCGGCAATCCGGCCTGGATCGCCCGCCACGCCTGGCGCGGCGACATGCGGTCGGGGTCCTTCTTGCGGGCGCGGCTGTTCCAGGTGGTGCCCGGATCATCATCCTCGTGATCCATCGAGGTCAGCGCCTGCAGCCACGCCGACTTGGTCTTGTGGATCAGCGCCTTGCGTTCTTCGCGGCCGGCGTTGCCGGCAGACGCCGAGAGCTGCTTCAGGATCGACATCGCCACCATCTTCGCATCGCCGCAGATGCCGACGGTGACCGGTTTGGTCAGGCCGATGCGATCCGGATTGATGTCGACCTGGATGATCTTTGCCGTCTTCGGCCAGTAGTCGATGCCGTAGCCGGGCAAGGTCGAAAACGGGTTGAGGCGGGTGCCGACGGCCAAGACCACGTCGGCCTTGGCGATCAGCTCCATGGCGGCCTTCGAGCCGTTGTAGCCGAGCGGGCCGCAGGCCAGCCGATGGGAGCCCGGGAAGCTGTCGTTGTGCTGATAGTTCGAGCACACCGGCGCATCGAGCTTTTCAGCGAGCGCCACGCAATCGGGGATCGCATTGCCGATGACCACGCCGGCCCCCGACAGGATGACCGGGAACTTAGCGTCCGACAGCAGCTTGGCCGCCTCAGCGATGGCCTTGGCGCCGCCCGAGGGACGCTCGAACTCGAGGATCGCCGGCAGGGTGATGTCGATGACCTGGGTCCAGAAATCGCGCGGAATGTTGATCTGCGCCGGCGCCGACAGGCGCTTGGCCTTCAGGATCACGCGGTTCAGCACCTCCGCCGTGCGCGAGGCATCACGCACTTCCTCCTGGTAGCAGACCATGTCGCGGAACATGGCCATCTGCTCCACTTCCTGGAAGCCGCCCATGCCGATCGTCTTGTTGGCGGCCTGCGGCGTCACCAGCAGCATCGGCGTGTGGTTCCAGTAGGCGGTCTTCACCGCCGTGACGAAGCCGGTGACGCCGGGTCCGTTCTGGGCGATCGCCATGCCCATTTTGCCGGTCGAACGCGTATAGCCGTCGCAGATGAGGCCACCGTTGGTCTCGTGCGCCACGTCCCAGAACTTGATACCGGCCTTGGGGAACAGGTCCGAAATCGGCATGAAGGCCGAGCCGATGATGCCAAAGGCATGCTCGATGCCGTGCATCTGCAGCACCTTCACAAAGGCTTCTTCGGTGGTCATTTTCATCGGCTGAACTCCTCGGGTTTGCGGATGGCGGCGTGCGTTTGCTGCGGTCGCGCCCTGGCCGGCACGCCACCAGAGCCCGGCACCGCAGTCAACACAAAACTGGACCAAATCGTTCCATATTGCGAACTGCGGCCCGGGGCCCAGCTATGCGTCGAGGTCGTGGGCGAACGGCATGGCAACGGCGGTGCCCTTGCGGGTGACGCTAAGGCTCGCCGCGCGATTGGCGAAGGTTGCGGCTGCTTCCAGGGTCTCGCCACGGGCGAGGCTTGCCGCCAGCGCGCCGATGAAGCAGTCGCCGGCGCCGGCCGTATCGATCGCTGGCACAGGAAGGCCGGCGATGCGGGTCGGCCGGCCGTTCACTGCGACGACCGCTCCGTTTGCGCCAAGTGTAGCTATGACCGCACGGGCGCCCTGCGACAGGGTTGCGGCGGCGTCCGTCAAGGCCGTTACGTCGGTCGCGTCGATCGGCTGGCCCGAGGTGGCGGCCAACTCGACCTCGTTGACCACCAGGATATCGACGAGCGCCAACAGCTGCGGCGGCATGGCACGCGCCGGTGCCGCGTTGAAAATGGTGCGGGCCCCCGCCGCGCGCGCCTGTGTGAAGGCCGCAATGATCACCGCATCGGGGATTTCGAATTGCGACACGACGATGTCGCCGGCCTGCAGCTTGAGCGGACCGGGCGCCGCCTCGCTCCAGGCCATGTTGGCGCCTGGGATCACCACGATCGCATTCTGCGATGCCGCATCGACGAGGATGATCGCGGCCCCCGTCTGCACGCCCTCGAGACGTTCGATGCGCCGCATGTCGATGCCCTCGTCGGCGAGGAAGGCTGCGACCGCATCACCGGCATCATCGCGTCCAAGGTTGCCGACGAAGGCCACCGTTGCGCCGAGCCGCCGGGCCGCCACCGCTTGATTGAGCCCCTTGCCGCCCGGCGAGGACACAAGAGATGTCCCAAACACGGTCTCGCCCGGCCTCGGCAGCGTGGTGCTGTAGGCCGCCATGTCCATATTCATGCTGCCGACGCAGACGATGCGGGTCATGGGCGACGAGTTCCTGGATTTCGCTTTGCGGCGAAGGATGGCAGAGTGCCTGATAACACCTGCGAGGAATAGTGAGCCCCCATGCACGCCGTCTATGATCCAGCTCACGTCGATCACGATCCGCAATTTTTCCTGCAGCGCGGGCAGGTACGTCGCACGACCGAGGTACCCGAGCGCGCCGATCGCCTGATCGCCGGCCTGCGGTCCGGGCGACACGACGTGCGATCGCCGCAGCGATTCGGGCTTGGACCGCTTGCAGCCGTTCATACGCCGGAGTACCTCGCATTCCTGGCGGACGCCCATCTTGCCTGGCGGGCGCTCGGCGATAGCAGCCCAGAGATCATCCCGAACGTGCACCCGTCGCGGTATGCGGGCACCTATCCTGCGAGCATCGTCGGCCGCGCCGGCTGGCACATGGCCGACACCTCTTGCCCGATCGGGCCTGGCACATGGGCTGCAGCGCAGCTGGCAGCAGACGTCGCTTTGACCGCAACGGAATTGGTGATTGCCGGCGAGCGGGCGGCCTATGCGCTATGCCGGCCACCGGGCCACCATGCCTTCGCCGACATGGCGGGCGGCTTCTGCTTTCTGAACAATTCAGCCATTGCCGCGCAGCACCTGCGCCGGCACCACGACCGCATCGCAATCCTCGACGTCGACGTGCATCACGGCAACGGCACGCAGGGCATCTTCTACCACCGTGGCGACGTCCTCACCGTGTCGATCCACGCCGACCCGAACCAGCTGTATCCGTTCTTCTGGGGACACGCGCACGAGCGCGGGACAGGCCCCGGCGAAGGCTGCAATCTCAACCTGCCATTGGCCCATGGCTCGGGCGACCGCGTGTTTCTCAACGCGCTCGCAATTGCTACGGCGCGCATTGCCATGTTCGATGTCGGCGCCCTGGTGCTCGCTCTTGGTCTCGATGCTTCCGAGGCCGATCCCTACAAGGCGCTTGGGGTCACGACGGCAGGCTTTAGCGCCATCGGCGCCGCGGTCGCCCGCATGGGCCTGCCGACTGTCATCGTCCAGGAAGGTGGCTATCTCTCGCCGATTTTGGGCGACAATCTTGCCGCCGTACTCGGCGGTTTCGAGTCGGCGGCGTAGCCCCGACGCGATCCCGCGCTCAGAACTTCAACTTTTCGTGATAATTGCCGACCTACTATCTCGATGCATGGTGTCGCACTACGGTGCGCGCGTTCCAGCCACTCGGCATCCAACAGGAATTATGCACCATGGCAATCCTCTCGCGTCGCAATCTCGTCGTGTCGGCCGGCGCCGCCGCGGCAGCCTTCGGTCTCGACGGCCAGCTCGAATTCATCGCCCCTGCCAACGCCCAGAAAGCCGCCGCCGGCTCTGCCTCCGGCGCTGAGCCGAAGATCCAGAGCTTCAAGCGTTTCAAGGTCGGCGACGTGGAAGTCACCACGATCTATGACGGCGTGTGGGAGAAGGCGCACGATGCAGCCTTCATCAAGAACGCTTCCGTGGAGGACACCAAGAAGGCGCTGGTCGCCGGCAAGCTAACCGACGCGCACGTGCCGATCCCGTTCACGGTCACGGTCGTCAAGGTCAAGGGCAAGTATGTGATGTTCGATGCCGGCACCGGCGGCCAGGTGCAGCCGACCGCCGGCCTGCTGATGTCGCAGAACATGAAGGCCGCCGGCATCGATCCGGCCAAGATCTCGACCATTGTCGTCACCCACTATCACCCCGACCACATCTTCGGCCTGATGGCCAAGGACACCAACGCCCAGGTGTTCCCGAACGCCGAGATCATCGTGCCGGCGGCCGAGCAGAAGTTCTGGAACGACCCGGCCGTGTTCACCAAGCTGCCCGAGGCCCGTCATGGTCTTGCAAAGCGGGTCCAGGCGACGCTCGGCGTGTGGAAGAACGTCAAGCAGATCGAGGATGGCGCCGAAGTCGCCCCCGGCATCAAAGCGGTGTCGAGCCACGGCCATACGCCGGGCCACACGTGCTACCTGGTGTCGTCGGGCAAGAAGCAGATGATGGTGCTGTCCGACCTCGCCAATGTCCCGGCGCTGTTCCTCAAGAACCCGGGTTGGCACGCATTCTTCGACGCCGATGCTAGCATGGCCGAAGCCACCCGCCGCAAGCTGATGGACCGCGCCATCGCCGACAAGCTGATCGTCACCGGCTATCACTTCGGCATGCCGGGCGCCGGCACCATCGCCAAGGATGGCACCGGCTACGTGTTCAAGCCGATTGCCTGACGCGTGGCGATCGATCGGCCTGTTGCAAGAACGAAGGCGTCGCGGCGATCCGCGACGCCTTTTCGCTTGCGCCTCGTCGTCATGGCCAAGGTGCCGGTGATGGGGCGGGTCAAGACCCGGCTGGCGCGCGAGATCGGTGCGGTCGAGGCCACGCGATTTTACCGGCATGCGCTGGCCGCCGTGCTCGGTCGGGTGGCTCGCGATTCGCGCTGGGAAACCTCACTCGCGGTCGCACCCGACCCGGGCGTCGCCAGCCGCGCCTTGCCTGCTTCGATCACGCGGCATGCGCAAGGGAGTGGGGATCTCGGCCGCCGCATGCAGCGGATCATGCAGCATCGCGCCCCCGGCCCGCTGATCATCATCGGCACCGATATCCCGGCGATCACCGCAGCCCATATTGCTGCCGCCTTCCAGGCGTTGCGCGGCCGCGATGCGGTGCTAGGCCCGGCCCCGGACGGGGGCTATTGGCTGGTCGGCCTCAGGCGCAGTCCGCGCATTCTGCAACCGTTTCGCCCCGTTCGATGGTCGAGCGCGACGACGTTGACCGACACCACCGCCAATCTGGCCGGCTGCTCAATTGGCCACGCGGCTCGCTTGTCCGATGTCGACACTGCGGCGGACTGGCATCAATTTCGCAATGGTTTCGGCCGCCGCGTGCCTTTGTGCACGTGATTAATGCAAGCGGCACTGTGCTGTCACACGGACACTGACACTGCCGCTGCAGTGTTGTAGGGTGTGCGTCTTAGTCTGCGGGGACAAGAGTTATCGCTATGGCACAGGGATCGCAGCAATATTCAGCGGCGCAGATTCTCGAAGCAGGGCGGCGCGCCCATGCCGAGGGCCGCATGGATCATGCGGTGCAGTTCTATCGGCATCTGACCGAGCATCTGGCCTTCACGCCGGAGGCGGCGGTTGCCGAACAGACCATGCAGCGGCTCGGCTTGGCTTCACCCAAGACCTCGCTGTCGACACTGAACGGCGCCACGAGCAGCTATAACGGCACGGCGGCCCAAGCCGGGCCCCCCGGCATGACGCCAGCCACGCAGCCGCGCCCCGCGCCATCGTCAAGGCCGTCGACCGCGGCAATGGCAGACAGCGAAAGTGCAGCACAGCGCAAGCTACTGTTGCCGCGCTTGCGCCGGCGCTATCGCACCGGCCGCTTCATCGCCGGCGTCGTGACATTTCTCGGCTTCGTGATTGTCGGCAGCGGCACGGGTTTGTTCATTCTGGCCGTACTGACCATCGCCGGTGTCGCGCTGCCAGCGGCCATACCCGCCATATTGGTCAGCCAGCCGCCAATGATCGGCGCCACCGGTGGATTGACGCTCGTGTTCATCGGCGGCCTGATCGCACTCGGCGGGCAACTCGGCCGGGCGATGTTCGATCAGGCGAGTGCCGCACGGGATCTTGCCTCGCTGGCGCGCCTGCGGGCGCAGTATGATGCCCGTGCGACCGAGACGGCGGGCAGTTCGCACCACTGAAGCACCACGGTGATCGCCATGCGCGGGCTGCGGCTGGCCCATGCCACGGCGTCGGATTGACGGCTGAGGGTGTCCTCACCAGTGTCGGCGGCAGTTCAGCTGCCTTCCCGAGGAACCGGCCATGTCCCAGCTTCCCGTTCGCCCGCTCGACGGGCTTCGCGTCATCGAAATCGCGAGCTTCATCGCCGGCCCCTACTGCGGCACGCAACTCGCCGAGTTCGGCGCCGAAGTCATCAAGTGCGAACTGCCGGGCGTCGGCGACCCGTTGCGCAAGTTCGGCACGCCGCACGCCTGCGGCGAGACCCTGCCGTGGCTGTCGGAATGCCGCAACAAGAAGTCGGTGACGCTCGACATCCGCACGCCGGACGGCGCCGCGATCTTGAAACAGCTGGTCGCCAAGGCCGACTGCCTGGTCGAGAACTTCCAGCCGGGCACGCTGGAAAAGTGGGGGCTGGGATGGGACGTTCTGAGTGCCGTCAATCCACGCCTGGTGATGGTGCGCATTTCCGGCTACGGGCAGACGGGGCCCTACAACGGCCGGCCCGGCTTCGGGCGCATCGCCAACGCGTTCAGCGGCCTGTCGTTCCTCGCCGGTTACCCCGACCGGCCGCCGGTGACGCCCGGCTCGGCGACAATCCCGGACTACCTCGCCGGCATCTACGGTGCGTTCGGCGCGCTGCTCGCCTTGCGCGCGCGCGACACCACCGGACGCGGCCAAGTGGTCGACATAGGCCTCTACGAACCCGTGTTCCGCATTCTCGATGAACTCGCCCCGGCGTTCGACACCAAGGGCTTCGTGCGCCAGCGCATGGGACCCGGCACCGTCAACGTCGTGCCCCACAGCCACTATCCAACCAAGGATGCGCGCTGGGTTGCCATTGCCTGCACCAACGACAAGATCTATGCCCGCCTTGCCGAAGCAATGACCCTGTCCGACATGGCGCCGCCTGCGCAGTGGGCGACGCTCAGCCAGCGCGAGAGCGATCGTGCGACCGTCGACGCCCATGTCGGGCGCTGGACGTCGAGTTTGGCGCGGGCCGACATTCTCGCCATCTGCGAACGCCAGCAGGTGCCGTGCGGGCCGATCTACGCGATCGACGAGATCTTCGAGGACCCACAGTATGCCGCGCGCGGCAACATCGCCCGCATCGCCGACGCGCGGCTCGGCGATGCCACGTTGGCAGTGCCAAACGTCGTGCCGCGGCTGACGGAAACGCCGGGTGGTATTGACCATCTGGGGCCGCCGCTCGGCGCGCACACGGCCCAACTCCTCGGCGACCTGCTCGGGCTATCGCCGCAGCGGCTCGCAGAGTTGAAAGCGGCAGGCGTGATCTGAAGGCGCGTGGGGCGGAGCGTCAAATGCGCGTGTGCCACGAGTAGTAGAGTTGGGCGCCCGCAACCTCACTCAACCGCAAGAGTCGCAAAAGACACTGGAGCGCGCTATCCTGGATCCACAGCCTGTGAACATCGTTAACTCTACAGGTTGCTGGACATTCCCGTCGCGCGGCATCAAGCATGGCCGGCAACATTATGGGGCATCAGCATGTTTCTAACCATCCTGCGCGTCTTGTTCGGTTTTGCGATGGCGTATCTCGCGGCCGGCCTCACCAAGGTATTGTTCGCGGTTGGTCCCCGGGACCTGCTCAGCAACAACCCCGATGCCATTCTTGGAGTGTTGTTACTGGCAGCCCAGTTCGCGACCGTTTTTGCAGTTTTCGCAGGCCTTTTTGCATTATTGGCAGCCGTCATTTCCGAGTGGCAGGGCCTGCGCGGCATGGTCTTTCATGCCTTGGTCGGCCTCGCCATCGCGGTGGCCGGCTTTTGCGCCCAGTTTCTGGGAGAAGCTCCCGGCGGTCCGTCGGTGTTCAACAACTACGGCATGGGCGCCTATGCCGTCACGGGGCTGGTCGGCGGTTTCGTGTACTGGATTTTCGCTGGCCGGCTGGCGGGCGGCTATGAGGAGGACATCTACGACGTGATCCCGCCCACGGGTCCAACGCCCGCCAAGCCGATGGCTGCTTCGGCCGGTCCGGTCCCCGGGCCACGCATGAAAACACCGGCCGCGCCGCCGCCGCAGACGATCCAGCCGGCGAAGCCTGCCATGGCGCAACCGGGCCTAGGTCCGTCCGCAAAGAAAGAGTGAGCCGCCAAGCCAGCAACGAAAACTGCGTATTAACTGCTGCAATGCAACAATAATTGTTGCGATGCAACACGCATGCGCTATCATTTGCTGGTCGAATTCATGGAGGGTCTAGATGACGGGCACTGAACAGACTGCGAACCTCGCTGGCACCGTTGCGCAGACTTTTGCCGATCTGGCAGCCGACATGATGCGGGTATCGGCGTCCGCTTGGTCTCCGGCGCCCGCGTCCGCGCCCCACCCCGGCCGCTCCTGGTATCGGGCACCGGCTCCCAATCCGTTCGACCTCAGTGCCTGGGCGCCGTCCCTGTCGCCAATGGCGATGCCCTGGACGATGCCGTCGATACCGTCGATGTGGGGCATGCCGTTCGCACCCGCCCTGATGCCGTCGGCAATGTCCTTGTTTTCAGCCACGCCCTGGTCGGCAATCGCGGCCTTCGCCAACACTATGGCGATGTTTGAACCCTCGCGGAACTATTGGGCGGCACCGGCGCCTGCGCCGAAGTTCGCGCCAGAGCAGGCCCAGGCCATGATGTGGCAAGCAGTGATGTGGCCGATGTTGCAGCTCGACGCGGCGCAGGTAGCGATCGCCAAGGTGCAGGCGGCCGACACAACCGCGACCGACTTCGCCCGCCATCGCTCCAGCGGCGGGCATGCGGCTTCGGCTATCAGAGTGCTGCCCGAGCCGGCGATGCCGCCAGCATCCGACGCCGTCCACTGAAAAGCGCCGAGCCTATCGCCACAATTGAAAAGACTGCCGCATCGTTGGATGCGGCAGTCTTTTTTCGTACATGCGTACTGCAAAAGCTGCTTACTGCGGCTTCGGCGCAGTGCCGGCGGCAGCAGGAGCTTTTGGAACAGCGGCAGTCGGCACCTTCGGTGCAGCGGGAGCGGCACCGGCGGCTGGAGCAGCGGCAGCGGCCTTCTTGGCGACCGGAGCCGTTGGCTTCTTCTTGCAATGCGCAGCCTGGACCTTGCCGGTTGTCTTGTTGGCAGTCTTCGGCTCAACGAACGTGCACTCGGCATTGGCCTCGCAGGTCGCCTTGTCCAGCTTGGCGCAAGCCGACGGCGCCTTCTTCTCGGTCTTGGCAGCGGCGGGCTTGGCAGCTGTCGCTGCACCAGGCACGGCCGGCGCGGCGGCGGGGGCCTTCGGCACCGCCGGTGCGGCGGGGACTGCTGGCGGCTTTGGCGCAGGTGCGAGCTGTGCGTTTGCGGTCGCGACAAAAAGACCAAGCGACGCGGTTGCTGCTAACAGCCCAAGTCCCCAACGGTTCATTATGTTGTTCACGGCAATTATCTCCAATGGTTTGTGCCAAGCATGCGTATAGCATTGGAAGTGCGGACAAAAACACGGCAGTGGAATGAATTCTTGTTCACCTGGAGCATAAGTTTGCCGGCACGACCACTGGAATTGATTACACAGCACGCTATCTTGCTTTGTGCTATCAGCCATGCGTGATTAACCCGAAACCGCCCGTCCTGCCCGAGAGGCACTTCATTGGCGCTCTGGACGGGTGACGTTAACCAAACCTTAAGACATGGAAAAACCTGGTAAAATCAAGGCGTGCGAGACCTTGGTATTGCGGCCGGGGGGCAGCCGGTTTGTCGGGTCGAAGTCGTTTGCTTGCTGATCATACCTGTTGCACCGGCCTGCGCATGGGGCTGCCGTGATGATGGCGCGGCCAGGCCAGCACTGTTGCAAAACGAGCGCATGGCGGCAGCTTGTTTGCTGTGGAAAATAGGATTTCGGATGACTGAGGACCATGCGGCGGCGTCAAGCCGCGTTGGCGAATCAGTCATTCACCGGCACAGTGATGGCTGGCCGCACGATCCTGTGCGCGCCGTCGAACCAACCCACTTGCGGCATTGCTGCCCTTGTGGCACGTGCATGCGAACCGTGGCTGCAGTAGCTCAGTGGTAGAGCACTTCATTGGTAATGAAGAGGTCGGGGGTTCAATCCCCCCCTGCAGCACCATCGAACTTTCCAACCTGCCATTCCGTGCTAGGAACGTCGCCGCCGCGCTGGCGATCGGCCGTTGGGACGGAGGTTGAGTGGTCATGGGTCGAAGCCTCGGGCATCACATTGCCGCTGCTGCGATGGCCGCAACGCTTATCGCCGCCAACAACGCGCGGGCCGAGACGCCCGATGCTGCCTTGCGCGGCCACGGCGGTCCGATCCGCGCGGTCGCGATCCTGCCGGACGGCAAACTCGCTTCCGCCGGCTTCGACAGCGCCATCATCCTGTGGACCATCGCCGAGGGGCGCGCGCACCGTGTCCTGCGGTTCCACGATACGACCGTGAATGCGCTTGCAACCCGCCGCGACGGGTGCCTGATCTCGGGCGGCGAGGATGCGCGCATCGCCATTTGGTGCGGCGCGCAGGCTGGACCCGGTGTCACGCTGCAGGGGCACAGCGGGCCCGTGTCCGCGCTGGCGGCGGCAGCGGACGGCACATTCATCGCCAGCGGCAGCTGGGACCGCACGGTGCGGCTGTGGTCACCCGACGGCACCAGCCGGATCGCTGCCGAACATGCAGCCCCCGTGACCAGCGTGGTCGTCACGGTCGACGGCACCGCGGTCCTGAGTGCTGCCTACGACGGTAGCCTGCGCCTCACCCCGATCGCGGCCTCCGGGACAGCGCCGGCACGGCAGCTGCAACTCACGGGGCCGGTCAACGGCGTTGCGATGACGGCGGAAGGCACGTTTCTGCTTGCCTGCGCGGACGGCGTGCTGCGCGAGATCGACGCGTCGCTGCGGCCATTGCGCGACATCGCCTTGCCTGATGGCCCGCTCACCACAGTCGCAGTTTCCCCCGACGGGCGAACGATCGCGACTGGCGGCCTGCGCACGCCCGTGACCTTGATCGACCGGGCGAGCGGCAAGGAAAAGTCGCGCATTCTTGGGCCGGGTCTGCCGCTGTGGGCCATCGCATTTTCTGCCGACGGGCGCGAACTCTACAGCGGCGGCGCCGACCGTGCCGTGCGCCGCTTCGACGTGGCGACCGGGCAGCCCTTGGGGCCGTCGATCGCGCCGGCCAGCTCGACCGAGATCGTGGATGCCAAGGACCCCGGCGCCCAAGTGTTTCGCGCCTGCCGGGCGTGCCACGGACTGACCGTGGCCGACACCCATCTGGCCGGCCCGACCCTGCATGGCATCATGGGGCGGCGCATCGCCAGTCTGCCGGGCTATACGTTCTCCAACCCGCTCAAGGCCATGGACATCGTTTGGACGCCCGAGACCATCGCCAAACTGTTCGAAGTCGGACCGACGGCCTATACGCCCGGCACCAAGATGCCCGAGCAGCGCATCACTGACCCCGAGGCGCGAGCCGCCCTCGTCGCCTGGCTGGCGCGTGTTACCAAGCCTTGACGGTGCGGGGTTACTGGAGTCGCCAAGCCATTGCTGCTGTTGCGCTGCGGCCGCAGCACCAACCTGTGACCTGTTGGTCGCAATGGAGTGTCGCCTGCGCGGCCCTGGCGCGCAATTGCAAGCCCCAAGATACGCGACCTCAGTTGAACGGGTTGAAGCTCTTGGCTGGTGGCTGCTCCAGTTTGGTCTGGACGCGCTTGCGAGGTGTTTCCGCCTTGGCCTGTTGCTTGGCCTTCTGAACCGGTACCGCCCGCTTCTCGGCAAGTCCCTGATCGAGCTTTTGCTTGGTGCGGGCCGCGTCCTCGGGCTCCGGCTTCAGGGTGAGCGACTGATCCCACTGGAAGCGGGCTTCCCGCTCGCGCCCGACGCGCCACAACGCATCTCCCAGGTGGTCATTGAGCACCGGGTCTTCGGGGCGCAATTCCACAGCGCGTTCGAGGAAACGCACCGCATCCTTGAAGTTCCCCTGCTTGTAATGCGCCCAGCCCAGGCTGTCGACGATGTAGCCATCGTCCGGCTTCAAGGCGACGGCTTTTTCGATCAGCGCCAGGCCCTGCTTCAGGTTCTTGTTCTGGTCGATCCACGAATAGCCGAGATAGTTCAGGATCATGGGCTGATCGGGCGAAAGCTGCAGTGCGCGCTGCAGATCGACCTCCGCCAGCGGCCACTTCTTCACGCGCTCATAGCTGGTGCCGCGCGAATACCAATAGGACCAGTGGCGCTTTTCCGGCTTTGGAATGAGCGTGATCGCCCGCGAGTAGTAGACGATCGAATCATCGTAGCGCTTGCGTGCGCGCATGATCGATCCCAGCGCATCGAGCGGCCTGATGTCCGACGGCAGACGCTTCGCCAGATCTTCAAGCAGCTTCTGTGCGTCGTCGACCCGATCGAGCAGATTGAGGTTGATCGCCTTGCGGATGTCGATCGATGCGGCGAGCGGCGTCTCCGGCTTGATCCGATTGTAGGTGGCGATGGCGAGATCGTGGTGCTTGGTGGTCTCGTACACGTTGGCCAGAGCCGCGAGCGCGAACGGGAAATCGGGCTTCAGATAGAGCGCCAATTGCAGGTAAAGCGCGCCGATGCTGACACCGCCTTCGCTGGTGAGCGCCTCGCCAAGCCCATAGAACACTTCGGCCATGCCGTCGTTGGCGGTCTCGATCAGCAGCGGGAACGGACCGTTGCCTGCCAACTGTTGCTGCAGGGCTGACGCCATCGGATGGACTTCGGCCGCCCCCTTGTCCATGTGCTCCTTGAGGATCGCGCGAGCCAGTTTCAGGTCGCTCGAGTTGGCGGCGTGCTGCGTATAGGCCAGCGCGGTGCGCGGCGTGCGGTTGTCGGTCTTGAAAATGCGCTCATAGTTGGCGCGTGCTTCGGCGCGCCGTCCGCCGATGTCGGCGATCAGTGCCCGGTGATAGCGCATATAAAACTGAGCCCATTCGGCCTGCCGCTGCACGTCGATGACCTGCAGCGCCTCGTCGGATTGCGATTGCGCCTGCAGCGTCCAGGCCCGCGCCAGCGCGCTGGTCAGTTCGCCGATGGGACCGGAGTTGGCGGCCTTGAAGTGCTCGTCCGCCTGGACCCATCGTCCGGCCTTGAAATCGACGACACCGAGGAACATGCGGGTCATGCGATTTTGATTGCCGGTGCCGGCGAGCTTGGTGGTGAGCTGGGTCGCGAGCTTGCCCGCGGCATCATAATTGCCCTCGGTCAGTTCCATCAGGAACGCCTGCTCGATCAGCACTTCGTTGTTGGGATCAATCGACAGGGCTGCGCGATAGTACTCGACAGCGATGGCCGAGTCGTTGAGACCGCGGGCATGGCGGCCGGCGAGGTAACTGCCCAGCAGCGACGCCTCCGGTGCCTTGGCGTCGGGGGTGGCGCCAGACGTGGCCAGCGCGACATCGCTGACAGCCACGCCGGTGAGCATGATTAAGGCGCCCGTCACGTGCCGCAAGGTCCGCGCCGCCAGCCCCTGTCCTGCCAGCCTTTGCAACGTGCCCATTGCTCCCCTCTCTGCCAGACTCGAGGCCTGAAACTGATTTCAAAGACCGTGGCGAAACGTATCACCACACCCCGCGTTTGGCGACTCTATGGCCGAATCACGCGTCACATTCATACTTTCGGCGTCCGACCGGCAAGCACCTGGGCAAAAACCTGTGCATCGATGTTGCCGCCGCACAGGATTACGCCGGCTTTCCGGCCCCGGAGGGTGTCGCTTTCGCGCAGAAGCCCCGCAAGCGGAGCGGCACCGGCACCTTCGGCAAGATTGTGCGTGTCGCTGTAGTAAACCCGGATTGCCGCGGCGATCTCGTCCTCGGATAAACGCAGGATGCGCGCCACTCCCGTCTGGATGATCGCAAATGCCGCAGCACTTGGCGAGCGCACGGCCATACCGTCGGCAAAGGTCGCCGCGCTGTTACTCTCGATCACCCGGCCGGCCTCGAGCGACAGCGCGTAGGCTGGCGCCGCATCCGCCACCACGCCAACGATCTCGGTATCGAGCCCGAGCAGGTCGCGCACCGTGATCACGCCGCAGATGCCGGAGCCGAGGCCGATCGGCACATAGACGCGCTGTAGATCCGGCACGGCACGGAACAGTTCGAGCGCGTAGGTCGCGACGCCGATCACAAGGTGTTTATCGAACGAGGGAACAAAATGCAGTCGGCGTTGCTCGGCCAGGTGGGCCGCATGTGCGCGCGCCGCATCAAAGTCGTGACCGTGGACGATGAGTTCGGCGCCGAACGCCCGCATGGCCGCGTTCTTCTCGACCGAGTTGCCCTCCGGCACGACGATGACGCACTGCAAGCCGGCACGGGCCGCCGCCACCGCGATCGATTGGCCGTGGTTGCCCCGCGTCGCGGAGATCACACCGGTGACCTCCGGCTGGCTGCGTTTCAGCCAGTCCATGTAGACGACGCCGCCGCGCACCTTGAATGCGCCGGTCGGCGTGTGGTTCTCGTGTTTGACCCAGACCTCGACGCCGGTGCGCTGGCGCAGCAGGGGCCAGGCGAACTGCGGGGTAGCTGGCACATGCGCGTGCACGAGTTCGGCTGCAGCTTCGAGTTCGGCGAGCGTGAACAGGGTCATGGCCGGTGCTTTCGTCGTTTCGACCCGCACTACGGGCCACAATTGAGGATATGCACATCGCACAGTTGCATCCTGTGAATTTGCCATACATACCGCAATCGGCGCAGATGCGCGCCCATCACCGAGCTGCCTGCACATGCATCTTCCCCGCAGCGCAGCCTCGACCGACCGAGCGATCCGGCAGTCACCATGCAGAGCCGATCAGAAAACGCCGTTGATTTCTGGCGCGGCATCGCCTTGATCATGATCTTCATCGATCATGTGCCGGGCAACTTCTACCGGGATTACACGCTGCACCGCGTCGCGTTCTGCGATGCGGCCGAGCTGTTCGTGTTCCTGGCGGGCTGGTCCCTGTCCTATGCGACGGGCGGCCCCATGACACCCCATCCGGCCGGGCGCGTCGTCATCCGGCTGATCGCACGTGCCGTGGAAATCTACCGCGCGCAGATCGTATTGACCGCGATTGCGTTGGCGGTTCTCGCAGCAACAGCACTCGTGCGCAACGACACGATCTTCCTCGAGTGGCACAACGCCGGCCCGGCGTTCTTCGATCCCGTGCGCACCACCCTCGGCTGGGTACTGCTCACCCACCACCTGTGGTTCTTCGACATCCTGCCGCTCTACGTCGTCCTCCTGCTCCTGGCGCCACCGTTCGTGATCCTGGGGCGCTGGAAGCCTCGCGCCGCGCTCATCGCGTCGCTGGCGCTCTACTGCGCAACCCTCACCTACAATTGGAAGCTGCCGACCTGGCCGAGCGATAACGGCTGGCAGTTCAATCCGCTGGCCTGGCAACTGCTGCTGGTCCTCGGTTTCCTTGGCGCCGAACTGAAGCACGACACGCGGCGCAGTGCGTCGTTCAGGACGATCGTCGACTGGTGCTTTCCGGCCGCCTGGATCCTGGTGGCGATGTTTGCCGGACTGACCTTGTCCGGCTTCGATCCCGATCCCCTCTCGGTGCCCGAACCGCGCTTCTTCTTCCTGATCGACAAGACCAACCTGTCGCCGTCGCGGGTCGTCTGCCTGCTGGCGCTGGTGGTGGCACTCCATCCCGCTTTTTCGCTGGCGCGCGATCGTCTCGGCTGGGCCGGGCGCTGGCTGTGCAGTCTTGGCCGCAATTCGCTGCCGGTCTTTGCCATGGGCTCGCTGTTAAGCCTCGTTGCGCAACTGTCACGATTTATTCTTGGAGGTAGTTTGACGATCGACACATTTACTGTAGTCTTTGGCCTCCTAGGGATGGGGTGGACGGTATGGTTCGTCGAATGGCGCTCACGCTCGCCAAGCTCACCTTTGCGGTTGTCCTGATCGCGCCAGCTGTCGCGCAAGCGCAGCAAGTGGCCATGGCCACGCTGGAGCAACGCATTGCGACACTTGCTAAATCGCCACCGCCCTATTCGCGGGAGTGCCGTATCACGGCCGCGGCCCACGAGGGCCGCACCGCGCTGCGCACCATGCGGCGCGCGCTGAAGGAAGGGCGGGTCGTCAAGGTGCTGGCGGTTGGCTCATCATCGACGTCGGGCGTCGGTGCGTCGTCGCAGTTCGCGACCTATCCCGTGCGCCTGGAGAATGACCTGGAAGTCATTTTCAAAGGCATCGACATCGATGTGATCAGCCGCGGCGTGCCCGGCGAAGGCGGCTTGAGCGCCTGCACGCGCATGAAACGCGAAGTGGCCGAGACCAAGCCGGATCTGGTTGTCTGGCAGGTCGGCACCAACGATGCCATGGCCCGCGCCGACATCGACGAGCTGAAATTCCATCTCGCCCGCACGTTGCAGTGGCTCGCCAAGAACCACATCGACGTGGTGCTGATCGACCCGCAGTTCACCGAGCGGCTCTCGCACGACGAGCACTACACGAAGGTCGTCAGGGCGATCGAGGAGATAGCACGCCAGGAGCGGGTCATGCTAGTGCATCGCTTCGGTGCCATGGCCGATCTCGCCAAGCAGCAGGGTGAACGCGCGATTCTCGCCAACGACCTGTTTCACCTGAACGATCTCGGCTATCGCTGCATGGCGGAATATGCTGCCGGCGCGATCGTTGCCGGCATCATTCAGGCCCAGACGCAGGCCGACCAGGGGGCATCGGTACCGAGCGACGGCCTGCCGTTGCGCCAGTGACCGGTGACGAGTGACGGTTGGCAGTCGGGCCATCCCCACGCCATTTGTTTGTGCTCACATGCCGGCGTAGTTCGGGCCGCCGCTGCCTTCCGGCACCGCCCAGTTGATGTTCTGGCTCGGGTCCTTGATGTCGCAGGTTTTGCAGTGGACGCAGTTTTGCGCGTTGATCTGGAAGCGCGGCATGCCGGCGTCGTCTTTGAGGATCTCGTAGACGCCAGCGGGGCAATAGCGCTGGGCCGGCTCGGCGAAGTCAGGCAGGTTGACTGAGACCGGGATCATCGGATCGGTGAGCTTCAGATGGACCGGCTGGTCCTCCTCGTGGTTCGTCGCGGAAAACGCCACGTTGGTCAGCCGGTCGAAGGTCAAGACACCGTCGGCCTTGGGGTAGGCGATCGGCTTGGCCTGTCCGGCACGTGCCAGCGTCGCATGATCGGCCTTGCCGTGCCGCAGCGTGAAGCCGAGGCCAACCCCTGCGATCAGCGTGTTGAGCCACATGTCGAGGCCGCCCAGCGGCACGCCGATCGCCGTGCCGAAGCGCGACCACAGCGGCTTGACGTTGCGCACGCGCTTCAGGTCACGGGCGATCGGGCCGCTCAGCACGGCCGATTTGTAGGCGTCCAGCCGGTCGTGTGCGCGGCCGCTTGTAACCGCGTCGAACACCGCATCACCAGCGTGCGCGCCCGATAGAATGGCATTGTGCGAGCCCTTGATGCGCGGCACGTTGACGAAGCCGGCAGCGCAGCCGAGCAGCGCGCCGCCCGGAAAGACCAGCTCCGGAATCGACTGCCAGCCGCCCTCGGTGATCGCGCGTGCGCCGTAGGCGATGCGTTTGCCGCCCGCAAAGGTCGGCGCGATTTTGTAGTGCGTCTTGAAGCGCTGGAACTCGTCGAACGGCGACAAATGGGGGTTCTTGTAGTTCAAGTGCACGACGAAGCCGACCGAGACCAGGTTCTCGCCGTAGTGGTAGAGAAACGAGCCGCCGCCGGTTGCATTGTCGAGTGGCCAGCCGAATGAATGCTGCACGAGGCCCGGTTTGTGGTGTTCAGGCTTGATCTCCCACAACTCCTTCAGGCCGATGCCGTACTTCTGCGGGTCGCGGCCCTTGTCGAGCTCGAACTGTGCGATCAGCTGTTTGGTGAGCGAACCGCGGGCACCTTCCGCGAACAGGGTGTATTTGGCGCGCAGCTCCACGCCGCGGGTGAACGTGTCTTTCGGTTGCCCATCGCGGCCGATCCCCATGTCGCCGGTCGCGACGCCGACGACACGGCCCTCGTCGTCATAGAGCACTTCGGCTGCCGCAAATCCCGGGAAGATCTCGACGCCGAGCTCGCCGGCCTTCTCGCCGAGCCAGCGCACCAGCGCGCCGAGGCTGCCGATGTAGTTGCCGTGATTGTTCATCAGCGGGGGCATCATGAAGTTCGGCAACCGCACATGGCCGGCGGGTCCAAGAAACAGGAATTGGTCGTCGGTGACCTTGGTCTCGAGCGGCGCGCCCTGCTCGCGCCAGCCCGGAAGCAGTGTGTCGAGCCCGATCGGATCGATCACCGCGCCGGACAGAATGTGGGCGCCGACCTCGGAGCCCTTTTCGACGACAAGGACGGAGACTTCCTGCTGCGCCTCTGCCGCCCGCTGCTTCAGGCGGATTGCGGCGGCAAGTCCCGAGGGGCCGGCGCCGACGATCACCACGTCGAAGTCCATTGCCTCGCGCGGGGGCAGCTCGAAACCGTCTTTTGCCATCGGGGATTGCCTCTGGTGCATGCGTGGTTGTGTGTCGGCCGATACCATATCGCGTAACCGGACGTCTCAAGACAACTCGCAATTCGGGGGTAAAATCGTAGCGCGCGATGAGCTTTGACACGCCAAATCGGCTGTGCCACCGCGACCAACACAACGCGGATGTCATCCCGGCATTTATGGCCGGGCCCCATGGTGCTGCATCGGTGGTGTTCGAGTGTGCGGCACGATGGGTCCCGGGGACAAGCCCCGGGATGACACCTGTGGGTTGGAATAATCGAGAACTGAATCGCCTGGCCGGAGCGCAGATCAGCCACCGCCGAACGCCGCCCTCAATTCCTGCGCGATCCGGAGCGGCTTGCCGGAGACAGACACCAGCACGACCGTGACGGTGGCCTCAAACAGCGGCGCGCCGCCGCGCGTGATGCGCTGGTCGAGGATCAGGGAAGCCGCGCCCATCTCTTTAACCGACGTGGCGACCTCCAGGACGTCATCGATGCGCGCCGGCTTCAAATATTCCAGGCTCATGCGCCGTACGACGAAGGCGGCCGGTTCGCGCCCGCCCGTGCCGTCGATCAGGCGGCGGTGGTCGTTGCCGCCAAGTCGCAAATAGTCCGAGCGCCCCCGCTCGCACCAACGCACGTAGGAGGCGTGATAGACGAGGCCCGAAAAATCCGTGTCCTCGAAATACACTCGGATCGGCAGGATGTGGCGGCGCTTGCCCGCCTCATCGATCAGCCGTCCGGCCAAGTCGGGCCAGGGGTCAGCCGCGGTCACGCGCCAACCTCCACCAGCACGATCTCCGGCGGGCGGCCGAAGCGGATGGGCAGGCCGGAGCAGCCGAGGCCGCCGGAGACGATCAGGTGGCGGCTGTCTTCGACGATGTGGCCATAGAGATAGCGGCGCCCGAACTGGCTCGGTACGATCGGCGCATAACCGAAGAACTGCACCTGCCCACCGTGCGTGTGACCGGACAGGGTGAGCGCGACGCGGGGCGGCACGGTTGGGAAAATATCAGGCTCGTGCGCCATTAGGATCACCGGCGCATCATCTCGCACCTTGTCGAGGGTGACCGGCAGATTGTCGACCCCGCGGTAGCCGAATCGATCCCGCCGGCGCCGATCGCGATTGCGATAGAATGCCCATTGGTCGCCAAGGCCCGCGATCCAGAACGGCTGGCCGTTCTTTTCCAGGCGAAGAACGTCGTTTTCATAGACCTTGATCCCGGCTTGCTCCATGGCGCGCCGGCATTTGGGCGGGCCGCTCATGCGCAGCTGTGCCTCGCGATCGTTCCACCAGTCGTGATTGCCGAGCACGGCATGGACGCCCAACGGCGCCTTCAGACCGGCGAGCGCGCGTGCCCATTCGACGTCGGGCACCGGGCGTAGGACCATGCGGTGGCTGGACGTATAGTCGCCCAGCAGCAGGATCGCGTCGGCACCCAGCGCGTTGGTGGCCGCCACCAGGCTCTCGACACGCGCCACGTCCATCCAAGGCTCGCCGGCATGCAGGTCGGCGAAAACCGCCAGTTTCAAGTCGAGCCCTTTAGGCCAGCCGTCAGGCGAAATCTGGTAGCGCGTCACGGCGAGGCGGCGCGGCTCGATGCCGAGGGCATAGCCGCCGAGGCCGGCGCCGCCGGCCAGGAAGGCACCAAGGCCCTGCAGGATTTTGCGTCGTGAAATCACAGATTACGCCTCACGGCCCCGTTCAGCCTTCGCACTACCCTATCGCTTTACGCAAGTCGCATGACAAAGGTGCGCACGTGCATCACACTTCGCCGGCAAGGGTGTGCAAAGTCTTAAGGGCGGTCCGGCCCCTCTTCGGGGAGCTTGTCAGGATCGAACAGCCCGAATTGTGGCGAGGCGGCGCGGGCGGGTCCAGATAACCCGAGATGCTTGTAGGCGCGCACCGTCAGCATGCGGCCGCGCGGCGTGCGGCTGATGAAGCCTTGCTGCAGCAGATAGGGCTCGACGATCTCCTCCAGCGCATCGCGTGGTTCGGACAGTGCGGCGGCCATCGTCTCGATGCCGACCGGGCCACCGTCGTAGTTGCGGGCGATGCAATTCAGGTAGCGATGGTCGAGCGCGTCGAGGCCTTCACGATCAACTTCCAATTGCAACAAAGCCTTGTCGGCGATGGCGGCCGTGATTGTCCCCGAGCCGTCGACGGCTGCGAAATCGCGTACGCGGCGCAGCAATCGCCCGGCGATGCGTGGCGTGCCGCGTGATCGCCGGGCGATTTCCATGGCGCCATCCTTCTGCATGGGCACGCCAAGCACGCGGGCGCCGCGGCTGACGATCAGTTCCAGCTCTTCATGGGTATAGAAGTTCAACCGCACCGGGATTCCGAAGCGATCGCGCAGGGGGTTGGTGAGCAGGCCGGCCCGCGTCGTCGCACCAACCAGCGTAAACTTGGCGAGATCGATGCGCACCGATCGCGCCGCGGGCCCCTCGCCGATGATGAGATCGAGCTGGAAATCCTCCATGGCGGGATAGAGGATTTCCTCCACCGCCGGATTGAGCCGGTGGATCTCGTCGATGAACAACACATCGCGTTCTTCGAGATTGGTCAGCAGCGCCGCCAAATCGCCGGCCTTGCCGATCACCGGCCCCGAGGTCGCGCGGAAGCCGACGCCAAGTTCCTTCGCCATGATCTGGGCGAGGGTTGTTTTGCCGAGGCCCGGTGGTCCTGCAAACAGCACGTGGTCGAGCGCATCGCCCCGCGCCTTCGCCGCCTGGATGAACACGCGCAGGTTGGCGCGCGCCTGCTCCTGGCCGATGAAATCGCCGAGCGCCTGGGGACGGATCGTCGCCTCGAAGGCGTCCGCTTCATTCTTGGCCCCAGTCACCAGCCGATCGGTCATGATTTTTTCGTGACGCTGTTCGGGGGCGCCGTCAAGGTCATGACGGTCTAGAGGCAGCGTTTAAGCACTCGTAAACATTGCGAAGCTAGGGTTGCGCTCACCAGCAAGTGTCCACGGTCAGTCGGTGTATCACATGAGCGCAACTTCAGTGCTGGAGTTGATCGGCGGTTTGCTTTCCTATTTCGAACGCACATACGCCCAACTATTCTTTTCGTTCAGCCCGTTCTTGTCGATCCCGTCAATGCTCGCTGCGCTGCTGGTCGCCTACGCAGTCGTGCGGCTCGAGCGCACAGGGGCACGCCGGCGCATCAAGCTCAAGGTCCTCATCCGCGCGTTCTTTCCGCGCTACTTGTTCTCAAGCCCCTCGACCCGGGCCGACGCCGGCATGTTCATTCTCAACACCAGCGTTTTCACGGTGCTTCTGGGCTATGCCATACTGTCAACGACGGTCGTTGCAGCGCTGCTGCGTGGCCAGCTCATCGGCATATTTGGCGAGCCGTCGCCAGCGCCGTTGACGCCGCTACAGATGTCGCTGATCATGACGCTGTGTTTGTTTTTCGCCTATGAACTGAGCTATTACACCGACCATTACCTCAGTCATAAAATTCCCTTCCTGTGGGAGTTCCACAAGGTGCACCACGCGGCTGAAATCCTCACGCCGCTGACCAATTTTCGCGTTCATCCGGTCGACACGGTGGTGTTTTACAATATCACTGCCCTTATGATGGGCGGCACGATGGGCAGCCTCAATTATCTTTTCGGCACGACGGCGAACCAGTTTTTGCTCGCCAACAGCAATATCATCTTAGTGCTGTTCATTTATTTTATCGGGCATCTTCAGCATTCGCATTTCTGGATTGTCTTCACCGGAAACTGGGGTCGGTTTTTCCTGAGCCCGGCGCACCACCAGATCCACCACTCGGCGAACCCGCTGCATTTCGACCGCAATTTCGGTCACTGCCTCGGTATTTTCGACTGGCTGTTCGGCACGCTCCATATGCCGGCGTCCAAGCGTGAGAAGCTGACGTTCGGCGTCGATCCGAAACCGGCCGCGCCGCACAGTATGAGCGAGATGCTGGTCGCGCCCTTTGGCAACGCCTTGGCGCAGTTGGCACCGACGCACGACGTGAACCAGAACCACAGCGAGGTGCGGACCGAACCGATGACGCGGTAGGCGCTTGTCCAGCTTTAACCCGGGGCAAGAATGCGGGCGCGTGCGAGGACAGCCCAGACGCCCAGGCTCGACAGCGCCGCGATGAAGGCAAGCGCGGTGCCGTGGTTCGGCAGCAGTCCAGGAACGGCGACGCTCGCAATGCCGAACGCCACGACGCCGATGGCCACGACGCCGAGCCACGGTGCCGTGCCCTTGAGCGAAACCCAGGCGGCAATGGCCGCGCCCGCCAGTCCGGCCGGCAAGGCGGCCCAAACGTAGGATTGCAGCGCCCAACCCGCCGCCCGCGCGCCCACATCGGTCATGGCTATGCCCTTCAGGCTCGGCGGTCCCATCTGCAGGGCGCCTGCAGCGAGCGTCAGCAGCGCCACGATCAGGGCGGCGAAGAACGGACCGACCAGCGTTGCGATCAGAAACGACCACAGGGCGCGCTGGCCGTTACTGATTTTTTGTTGTTTCACATCGCACCTCGAGATCACGTCGCCGACCTTTTGATCGCCTGTATAGCGCTCTCCAGCGCCTGCAGGAACTGTGACCGGTGGGCGCGCGAAAAACTGGCGTTGAACGTCTGCATCGTGCCGGCTTCGCGCAGGTCCTTCATAAGATCGCGCATGGCGAGCTGCATGCCGATGCTGTTGCCATCGAGCACACGGCCATCGGAGCGGATCACGCGCGCGCCGGCCTTGATGCAGCGGTGCGCGAGCGGAATGTCCGACGTGATGACGACATCGGCCGTACCGGCGCGCGCGGCGATCCAGTCATCGGCGACATCGGGTCCGTCCGCCACCACCACCCGTGCGATGAGCGGGTGTTCGGGCAGCCGCATCCAGCTGTTCGACACCATGTGAACCTGCCAGCCGTGGCGTTCGGCGACGCGCAGGACTTCATCCTTCACCGGACAGGCATCGGCATCGACGAAAATGGCCATGTCCTCTGCTCCATTTCGGCGCGGCCGACGATCCGAAAGCCTCACATCCAGGCCATACCGCCGTCCTTGAGCACCAGCACGCGGTCTTGCGGCACCTTCAGCGAGGGCACCTTGTCCGTGGCGATGCCGACGATGAGGCCGCGCAGTGTGCGCGTGATGCCGCCATGCGTAACGACGACGGTGTCGCGCGTGATGGTGGCCAGGAACGCAGCCGTCCGTCGCGTCAGATCGGCATAACTCTCGCCGCCGTCGGGGCGCCAATTGTAGGGATCTTTCGAGCGGGCGACCCCGGCCCGGTCGACCGGTGGCAGCTGCGGCCACGTGCGCCCTTCGCACACGCCATAACTGATCTCCTTCAGCCGATCGTCGGTGGCGAAGCCGTCGCGCGCAAGCCCCATGTTGGCGCGCAGCAGCTGCATCGTCTCGAAGGCGCGCGACAGCGGGCTCGCGACGAAGTCGACCGTGTCGGCTGCCCCCAACTGCTGCAATAGACGCAAGCCATTGCGCGCCGCCTGGGCACGGCCGACGTCGTTCAGCGGAATATCGATTTGACCTTGCAGGCGCCCCGCCGCGTTCCAATCGGTCTCGCCGTGGCGCACCACGTACAGCGTCAACCCAGGCTTCATCGCGGTGTCAGACTTTCAAGACGAGCTTGCCGTTGTTGCCACTGGTATAGAGCAGGTTAAGCGTGTCCACAAACTTATCGAGGCCACCGGTGCGGACATCTTCGCGGATCGTGAGGTGGCCCTCCTTGTGCCAGGCTCCGAGCTGCGCGATCGCCTCCGGGATGCGCTTTTCCCAGTCGAACACGATGAGACCCTGCATCCTGAGCCGCTGGGTGAGGACTGCCCGCAGGTTCCTTGGACCTTCCGGCATGGTGGTGGCGGTATAACCGGAAATGAGCCCGCACACGGCAATGCGGCCGAAGGTGTTCATCTGCAGGAGAATAGTATCGAGAATATCGCCGCCGACGTTCTCGAAGTTGACGTCGATGCCGTTCGGGCAGGCAGCCTTCAGGTCGGCTGCGAGGTTGCCGGTCTTGTAGTCGACGCAGGCATCGAAGCCGAGCGTTTCGACCACATAGCGGCATTTCTCGGGGCCGCCCGCGATGCCGACCGCGCGGCAGCCCTTGATCTTGGCGATCTGGCCGACGATCGAGCCGACCGCGCCGGCCGCAGCCGACACCACCACCGTCTCGCCAGCCTTGGGCAGGCCCACTTCCAGCAGACCGAAATAGGCGGTCCAGCCTGGCATGCCGAGCCCGCCGACCCAGCGTTCGAGCGGCGCCAGGGTGGTGTTGATCTTGACGACGCGTTCGCCGCTTGAAATGGCGTGGGTCTGGGCGCCGAACAGGCCCTGGACCGCGTCGCCAGCCTTGTAGCCCGCATTATTCGACTGCTCGACATGACCGGCCGCATAGGCGCGCATGGTGCCGCCAACCGGCACCGGCGCCACGTAGGAGCGGCCGTCGTTGATCCAGCCGCGCATGGCGGGATCAAGCGAGATCACCTCGATTCTAACACGGAACTCGCCCGGTCCGGGCTCTGGAACCGGGCCGTCCTCGATGCGGAAACTATCGTGCGGCACGAGGCCTGGCTTCGGGCGCTGCGTCAGAACGAGGCGGCGGGCTGCGGCGGTCATTTAGTCTCGCGCTCCTTAGACTGCCGGCTCGACAGCCAGCCGCAAACCCTAGTGCCGCTCCAGCGACCGCGCTATTCGCTCTTGACGACGTTGATGTCGGGCGCGTCTTCGTTCTTCATGCCCTGGATGTGGTAGCCGGCGTCCACGTGGTGGACTTCGCCGGTTACGGCGCGGCCCAGATCCGACAGCAGGTAGAGGCCGGAGGCACCCACCTCCTCGATCGTCACGTTGCGGCGCAGCGCCGAGTTGAACTCGTTCCACTTGAGAATGTAGCGGAAATCGGAAATGCCGGATGCGGCCAGCGTCTTGATCGGGCCGGCCGATATGGCGTTGACGCGGATGCCCTGGCGGCCGAGATCGGCTGCCAGATACCGCACGCTCGCTTCCAGCGCGGCCTTGGCGACGCCCATCACATTATAGTGCGGCATGACTTTTTCGGCGCCATAGTAGGTCAGCGTGACCATGGAACCGCCGTTGGTCATCAGCTTTTCCGCCCGTTGGGCGAGCGCGGTGAAGGAATAGCAGGAAATCAGCAGCGACTGCGTGAAATTCTTTTCCGACGTGTCGACATAGCGCCCGTCCAGTTCGGCCTTGTCGGCGAAGGCTATGGCGTGAACCAGGAAGTCGAGGCGCCCCCACTTCTCCTTGAGCACGGCGAACACGGCGTCCATGGAGGCTGCGTCCGTCACATCGCACGGCAGCACGACGTCCGAGCCCAGTTCCTCGGCAAGCGGCAGGACGCGCTTCTTGATGGCATCGCCCTGATAGGTGAGCGCGACCTTCGCGCCCTGGGCAACGGCGGTCTTGGCGATGCCCCAGGCGATCGAACGGTTGTTGGCAACACCCATGACCAGGCCGCGCTTGCCGGCCATCAGGGTTCCCGTCGGTATCCGGTTGGTTTGCTCGCCGCCCGTCATGTCGCAAATCCTCAGTCGTTCCGTCCTGTTGGGCTGCATCCTACACCATCGATTTCAGCGGTCCAACCTTGCGGCTGTGGAGATTTCACGCTTCTAGCGCCTTGCGCATGGCTGGTGCCCGGCCGATATCCAGGGCGAGTGCTGCGGTGCTCGCCCTTTTCGTCCCCCACATAGGAGCCAACGTTCTATGCTGAAACTCTTCTATACTCCCGGTGTCTGCTCGCTCGCCCCCCACATCGTGCTGAAGGAAGCCGGCCTCGCCTTCGAGGCGGTCAAGATTGACCTCAAGGCCAAGACCACCGATGGCGGCGCAGACTACAAGAAGACCAATCCGCTCGGGTATGTGCCGGCCCTCGCCCTCGACGATGGCACGATCCTCACCGAAGGACCGGCGATTATGCAGTATATCGCCGACAAGGCACCGGATAAGAAGCTTGCCCCCGCCAACGGCACACTCGATCGCTACAAGATGCAGTCGTGGCTGAATTTTCTGTCGAGCGAGCTGCACAAGGGCTTTTCGCCGCTATTCCACCCGGCGATGCCCGAGGAGGCAAAGACGATTGCCCGCGAGCGACTGGTCACTCGCTTCGCCCACCTGGAAGCGCACTTCGCCAAGCACGACTACCTGATGGGTAGCGCCTTCAGCCTGCCGGATGCCTATTGCTTCACGGTTCTGCGCTGGACCGTCCCGGTCAAGATCGACCTTGCGCCCTACCCCAACCTGCAGGCGTTCATGAAGCGCATGGAGATGCGCCCTGGCGTCCAGGCCGCCATGAAGGCGGAAGGACTGGCGTAAGGCATGCCGCTGGTTGGTTGAGCCGAGATCGAGGGGACGGGCCGTCCCCTCGGTCGCAGTTGCGCCATCCAAACCCGCTTGTTCATTGACCGTTCAGCCAAAATCCTGTTCCTCATGATGTCCGAGGGGGAGGATTTGCGGCCTATCAGCGCCCCCTTTCGCGGGCCTTGAGCTCCCGCTTGGACGCTTAACGCAACCCGGGACGGGATCGAGCTTCATGACTGTCGCGAGCCCGGCCCCACCGGATCCCCCAACGCTGGCGCTCGATCGGCGTGTGATCGCTGCGTTCGCCCGGCTGTCCGGCGGCTTCTGGCAGGGCGAGAGCGCGACCCGCGCGTGGACGATCACGTTGGCGCTCGTCGCATTCCTCAGCGTCAGCATCGCAGCGACGCTCGCGCTCAATCTGTGGAACAAGTGGTTCTTCGATGCACTCGCTGCCAAGGACGGTGCGACGCTCGGCCGGGCGGTGCTCGTGCTCGGGCTGATCATCGCGGCGATGGCGGCAGTCGGCGTCGGCATCGTCAGATCGCGTGAGACGCTGCAGGTGCGCTGGCGCGAGTGGGTGACGCGGCAGCTGATCGAGCGCTGGCTCGACCGCCAGCGGTTCTACCACCTGGGCCTGACCCGCACCGAGCCCGCCAACCCCGAATACCGCATCGCCGACGACACCCGCTGGGCGACCGAACTGCTGGTCGACTGCGGCATCGGCTTTTTCCTGGCGATCATTGGCGCTGCGACGTTCTTTTCGATTCTGTGGTCAGTGGGCGGGACGTTGCGCACCAGCCTTGCCGGCGTACCGATCGTGATCCCAGCCTACATGGTGCTCGCGGCCCTCGCCTACGGCATCATTGCGTCGGGGTTGATGCTGCGGGTCGGCAAGCCGCTGCTCGGCTCGGTGGTGGCCAAGAACGAGGCGGAAGGGCATTTCAGGTTCGCGCTGATGCGGATCCGCGAGAATGCCGAAAGCATCGCGCTGGCGGGCGGTGCAAATTCTGAAAAATCCATCGCCGGGGGCCTCTATACGACACTCGTTGCGCGTTGGCTCGGCATCGTGCGCCAGCATGGCAATCTGACGTGGATCACCAATGCCAGCGGGCCCCTGGTGCCGATCTTTCCGCTGTTGATTGCAACACCGAAATACCTCTCTGGCGAGCTTACCCTGGGCGAAGTCACGCAACTGGCCGGCGCCTTCGTGCAGGTGCAGGTGGCGATTTCCTGGATCGTCGACAACTACAACCGCATCGCCGACTGGTATGCATCCGCGCGCCGCCTCATCGAGCTGACCGACGCCGCAGAGGCGATCGACGTGCGGATCGCTGCCGTCGCGGCCGATGCCGCGCCGCACCTCGTCATGTCGGCTGGCGCTGACCGTGCCCTGCGCCTCAGCGCCCTCACCGTCCGCGATGCCGATGGCCGCATGTTCGTTGGACCGATCGATCTCAGCGTCAAGCCGGGCGAGCACCTCACCGTGTCGGCGCCGTCCGGTGGCGGCAAGACCTCGCTCGCCCGTGCCATTGGCGGACTTTGGCCTTGGGGCAGCGGCACGATTGAACGCCCTGAGGCTGGAACTCTGCTGATCATTCCGCAGCGGCCCTATGTGCCTACAACGACGCTACGCCGTGCGCTCGGCATGCCGACCGGCCAGGGCGCAAACGAGGAGTCGCGCCATGCCGCAGCCTTGCACCGTGTCGGCCTCAGTGCACTCATCCCGCGGCTGGACGAGACCGTGCGCTGGGACCACGCGCTTTCGAACGGCGACCTGCAGCGCCTCGGCATCGCCCGCGTTCTGATTGAGCGGCCCGATCTGGTGATCCTGGACGAAGCCACGAGCGCGCTCGACGAAGCGGGCCGCGCCGACCTTCTGCGAGCGATCGCTGAAATCTCGCCACGCACGGCCGTTGTTTCGCTGACGCAACAGCCGCCGGCCGACCGGTCGGCAACGCGACACGTGGCACTGACGCTCGTGCGTCCCGCCACTCCGGGCGCGTCCGCGCCGCCGGCCCGCATTCCGCAACCTGTCTGATCAAGCCGCAACCGAAGAGAGGGGGAGACCCATGCTGCACTTCTGGGATCAAAGTTGGGACCTGCGCGTCGCCGAGTGCCCGTGTGACGTGCACTTCCTCGAGTGGCTCGAAGAGGCCAAGGTCCGCGACGCGTCGATCTTTCACTTCGGCACCGGCAGCCACCATATCGTCGGCCTGAAGACGGCAGAGGACGGCTCGAACAACGCGGTCTTCGGCATTACCGCGTCGCCAGCCGAGTATGACGCCTACGTCAAAATGCTGATCGACAAGCCGCGCCTCGGCCATACCTATAAGGCCTATTTCGGCGACATCTACCAACTCGACCGCCGGTTGCTGCCCATGTTCGACGTCGTCTCGCTGTTCCATGTGGGCGAATTCCGCACGGCCAAGAACGACGAGTATGGCGCGCTGACCGAACTCGACATGACGCGTGTCTTGTGCGACCGCCTGAAATTGGGCGGTCACGTGTTGTTCTATTCCGGCTCCTATGCCTTCGATGTGGCCGAGCGCGTGTTCGGCGAGCTCGTCAAGGCCAAGGTGCTCGCCGAGGCCGCCACGTTCAAGACATTGCGCATATTCAAGAAATTGACAGCCTGACTTGGAGACGATCGCCGACCATGAACCTGATCCGTGTCCATCTGCGCGCCATCGCCATGCTCGGAGCCGAGCGCACGCTCGCGGCGTCGCTGGCGGCGGCCAACTGCGCGCTCGCCATCGTCGCGCTGGCCGAGCCTTTGCTGTTTGGTCGCGTTGTCGACGCCTTGTCGAAGGGCCAGCAGACCGCGAGCACCATCGGGCTGTGGGCGGCGCTCGGCCTGTTCGGCATCTTCGCCAGCGTCGTTGTCGCCGTATTCGCCGACCGTTTGGCGCACCGCCAGCGATTGGCCGCCATGAGCAAAGCTTTCGACCGGGCCATCACGTTGCCGATCAGCTATCATGCGGAAAAAGGTTCCGGCGCCGTGGTGCGCAACATCCTGGCCGGCACCGATACGTTGTTTGGCACTTGGCTCACTTTCCTGCGCGAACAGTTGACCGCCGTGGTCAGCATCACGTTCCTGGTGCCGACCGCGATCTACCTCGACTGGCGCATGGCAGCGCTGCTCGCCGTCCTGGCAACCGTGTATGCGGCGATCAACGTCATGACGGTCATGCGCACGTCCGATGGCCAGGCCGCGGTCGAGCGCTATCACATCCAGGTGTCGGGCCGCGTCGGTGATGTGCTGGGCAACGTCACGGTCGTACAAAGCTATGCGCGGCTGCAGGCCGAAGCGCATGAGTTGCGCCACATGATGGGCGAGCTGCTGTCGGCGCAGTTTCCGGTTCTCACCTGGTGGGGATTGCTCACCTGCCTGACGCGTGCCGCCTCGACCATCACCATGGTCTGCGTGTTTACGCTGGGCTCGATCCTGGCGTCGCGCGGCGAGATGACGGTCGGCGAGATCGTCGCCTTCGTCGGGTTTGCAACCTTGATGATCGGCAAGCTCGACCAGCTGTCGAGTTTCGTTGCCCGCATCTTCATGCAGGCGCCGACGCTCGCCTCGTTCTTCAATCTGCTGGACGCCAGCGTGGTGATCAAGGACAAGCCAGGTGCCACGCCGCTCACCGACATCCGCGGCGCCGTCACCTACGAAGGCGTCAGTTTCCGCTACGGCACCAGCAAGCAGGGCGTCTATGAACTCGATTTCTCGGCGAAGCCCGGCGAGACCATCGCGCTCGTGGGCCCGACAGGATCCGGCAAGACGACCACACTGGCGCTATTGCAGCGCCTGCGTGACCCCGATAAAGGGCGTATTCTGATCGACGGTCGGGACATCCGCGATTGCACGCTCGAGTCGCTGCGGCAGACCATCGCGGTCGTGTTCCAGGAGGCTGGATTGTTCAATCGCTCGATCGCGGAAAACATTCGCATCGGCCGGCCGATGGCGAGCGATGCCGAAGTGGCCAACGCTGCACGGCTGGCCGAGGCCGATGATTTCATCAAGCGCAAGGAAGATGGCTATGCCTTCATCGCCGGCGAGCGCGGCGCTGGACTGTCGGGCGGAGAGCGCCAGCGGGTGGCGCTTGCCCGTGCCATCCTGAAGAGTGCGCCGATCCTGATATTGGACGAGGCGACGAGCGCGCTCGACACCGAGACCGAAGGCAAGATCAAGCGCGCGCTGGATGCGCTGCGCCGGGGCCGCACCACTTTCATCATCGCTCACCGCCTGTCGACGGTTGCCAATGCGGACCTCATCCTGGTGTTGGATGAGGGCCGCATCGTGGAGCGTGGCAAATTCCGCGAGCTCGTTGCGAAGGGTGGGCTGTTCTCGCGGCTGGTGAAGGAAGGTGGCTTCACGGAGCCAACAGAAGACGAAGACGACAATACCGGTCCCGGATCGCAGGTCGTGAGCCCCGCTGCCAAAGCGCCAGTGCCGGCCTGAGCCTCAATTCTGCACTGCATTCTGCCTGGACGCCGATCACCGACAGTGCGCAGCCAAAAGCGAGCAACAACAAACAACGGCCCGGCTGGACGAATGCCAGCCGGGCCGTTGTTCAAGAACTTCTGAAAGGGCGCCGATCGTCGAACGAGCACGCCCTCAGATCTTGTGGTCCATGCGTTCACGCTTGGTCGCGAGATAGCGCTCGTTATGCTCCTGCGCCTCGATCACGTGAGGAACCTGCTCCACGACGTTGATGCCGTACTTGCGCAGCGCTTCGACCTTCAACGGATTGTTGGTCATGAGGCGAATGTCGGTGATGTCGAGATCGCGCAGGATTTTCACTGCGAGCTCGTAGTCGCGGGCATCGACGGGTGCGCCGATCGCAAGGTTGGCATCGACCGTGTCGAGACCACGATCCTGCTCGGCATAGGCCTTCAACTTGGCGACGAGACCGATCCCGCGGCCCTCATGATAGGGGAAGTACAAGATCACGCCGTTCTCGCTCTCGACCACGCGGTCGAGCGCCTTCTGCAGTTGCTGGTAGCAGTCGCAGCGCAGCGAGTGGAAGATGTCGCCGGTCACGCAGCCGCTGTGCACGCGCACGTAGGGCGCGCCCTGCTTGACGCCTGCCTTGCGGTAGACAAGCGCCATGGCCTGGTAGGACGCACTGTCGTCCTCATAGGCGTGTGCTTCCATCATGATGTCGCGGCCTTTGTACTCCATCGGCAGCACGGTGTGGGCGGTATCGCGGAAAATCGGTTCCTCCGACGGGACCTTGAGGGCCGCACCGTTGAGCAGGGCGGGACCTGGGAGTTTCGACTTGATGACCTGAAACAGGGTCGAGCCAGACCGGACGGGGCCCGTGTCCTGCAGCGGAACGCGAACGTCCCGCGTGACAGGCTGGACCGAGAAAGTGGCATTCGTCATCTAAGGCCTCGATTGAGATGTGCGCGTACGCACGTGAAACCGATAGTGTGGAGTTTTTGGCGAGTTCTCGGGAAGTGGCGGTAAAGTGTGCTTTTGGCGATGAACGGTACCTGAACGATCTGTTCAGCCTGGCAGTGTCCCGCCTCTGCCGACTGCCTTCACCCCCCACCGGTTCCATCCGGAGTGCGCGTGATCCAGTTCGAGGATGCACCCCTGGAAAGTCGACGCCCCGACGCCTGTCTCTACGCGGTTCTGTACGCGTTTTGCGCCCTCTCGGTTGCGAATTCCATGACTTTCTTGTCGACTTGACCAAAATGTCACAGGTCCGATGGCAGCACAATCTCCAGGGCGGCCCGAGCGTCCGCCATGGGACAGCATCAGCTCCGGCACGCACTTTGGGCGACTTACGGGAGAAGAACTATTTTTCCAAGCCGCTGGCCAATCGCCGGCGCCGAGGATGCCGGTGCGTCTCACACGATCCGCCCGCCGAGTTCGTCATCGATATGCACCTTGATGATCTCCTCGAATGAGGATTCAGCCGCGAAGCCGAGCGCCTGCGCCCGCTTTGTCTCGAAGTTGCGCGGCCAGCCGTCGACAATCTTCACGATGGCCGGATCGGGAATGCGGGTGATGCGGGCGGCGACCTTGTCGCCGGCGACCCTGCGCAGCGCCGCGATCTGCTCGCCGACCGTCACCGATAGGCCGGGCATGGACAGATTGCGGCGCAGGCCAATCTTGTCGCCCTCTATGGTGGCCGCATGGAGCAGGAAGCCGACGGCTGAGCGCGGGCTCGCATGCCAGTGGCGCACGTCTTCGGACACGGGCAGGTTGGCCTCCAGGCCGGCGAGCGGCTCGCGCATGATGTTGGAGAAGAAGCCCGAGGCCGCTTTGTTGGGCTTGCCCGGCCGGACGCAGATGGTGGGCAGCCGGATGCCGACGCCATCGAGAAAGCCCTTGCGGGTATAGTCGGCCAGCAGCAGCTCGCCGATCGCCTTCTGGGTGCCGTAGGAGGTCAGTGGGGTCGTGAAGAACTCGTCGCCGATCTTGTCGGGGAAGGGTGCGCCGAACACCGCGATCGAGGACGTGAACACCACGCGCGGCTTGTTACCAGCCTGACGTACGGCTTCGAGCAGGTAGCGGGTGCCGTCCAGATTGATGCGATAGCCTTTGTCGAACTCCAGTTCGGCCTCGCCCGAGACGATGGCCGCCAAGTGGAAGATGACGTCCGGCTTCGATGCAACGAGCTTGGGCGCGGAGGCGGGGTCGGACAAGTCGCCGGTCACGATGTCGACTGCAACCTTGGCACCGGCCGGTTTCTCTGCCGCCACCACGTCCTGCAAGGTGAGGTGCGAGATTTCTCGTGTGCCGAGCCGGCCGTCCTTGGCGAGGCGCTCGGCCAGCTTGCGCCCAACCATGCCGGCGCCGCCGATGATGAGAATGCGCATTGGGAATTGATCCTCTGGTTGCCGTGCCCGAGCCGTCGATCTGGCTCGTTCGATTAGTTGCCCTGGCCAGCCCGCGCAAGCGTCCGGCGCACCTCTGAGGTGGCCCATGCGCCCAACGGTTCGAATTTCTTGAAATTCAGCCGACTCTGTCATGCGACAGCGCCGCGCCTACAGCCTGTCAAATCAGCGGGCCGACGACCGCAGCTCGTCAGGCCACCACCCGGAAGTGCAGGTCGACCGGCATCATGTTGTTGATCGGGATCATGTCCTGGGGACAGGCGCTCATGGCGCAGATGCAGTCCATGTCGGCACGCATGCGGACCTTGTCGCCGGCCTTAGATACCGGCGGCAGCCAGTCGACGCTCCAATCGGCCTTAACCGGAATGTTCATCCAAAGATTGAACGGCTGCGGCACTTCCAGGACCGACTGGCCGATCGCCATCATGGCCATACGCAGGTTGTCGGCGCAGTTGTCGTGGTACTCCTTCACGCCGAAATTGATGTAGCGGAACAGGTCGCAGGCCGACATCAAAGTGTCGTGGATGCCGGGCGAGGTGTCCTCGGTGAGGGTGAGGATCGCCCGGCGGCGGTTGGTTCCGAGCGGATCGCCGACCTTGGGGATCACGCGGCTGATCATGGCTCGGCCGTGCTCCCAGGACATGAACTCGCTCGTGTTGGCGGCCGAGAACGCCCAGAAGTCGCACACCTGCGTGCCGTGCGTGTTGATCACCTCGATGGTCTGGCCCTTGGCGACGCGCACCGCGCGGCCCTGGCGCGCCGGCACCTGGTAGAGGCGGCCGAGTTCAGGCGTGCCGTCGGCCGAGATCGGCGCATGCAGCGTCGCGTTCTGCCCGCAAGGCGAGCCGTTGGCGGCAGGAATGTCGTGGATGTGCTGGTGGATTTTCATGCTACTCGTCCGGTTCGCCGATCGGACGCTCAGGTCCTGATGTCTTCCACCAGCTGACTGGCGAAGGGGGTCTTGCCCAGCAGTCCCGCCAGCAATTCCCAGAAGAAACTGGCGCCCGGATAGCCAACGATCCGGCCGATCTCCTGCCGCCCTTGCAGCAGCACGAACGTCGGCGTGTAGCGCAAGCTCGTCAAGTGACTGAGTTCCGGCGCACCGATATTGACGCGACGCAGCGGCGCGAACTTGCCTTCCGGACTGTTGGGATAGGCTTGGCCGACCTCCGCATGCCAGCGGCGGCAGTAGTGACAGTCGGGTGCCTCGACCATCACAAGTTCGTGAGTCGAAGTCGCAGCCGCTGGCCCGGCAGCCAAAGCCACGAGCCCAAGGCCCAAAATTGCCCGGCGGGTCATGTTCTCACTGGCGAGATTTTGGTTTGTACTCAAACCGTGGTCTTTCTCAGAACGCCCCATGCGGGCAATTGCGACCAAGCAACCATATATGCTACGGGCAACCACACAAGAGGGGCTCACAGGCATGTCAGAGCTGCAGCGCACATCTAACCGCCGCGATTTTGTGATCGCCGCGGGGGCTTGTGCATTGACTTTGACCAGTGCCGCCGTCGGGCCGCGTGCCGAGGAAAAGGCACCGCTGCTTGATGCTCTTCCCGAGGCCAAGGCGGCCGGCGCGACGGAATCCTGGGAAACCGCGATCAACGTGCTGACGGGCGACGCCAAAGTGGTCGACGGCCGCATCATCCTCGAGTTGCCGGAAATCGCCGAGAACGGCAACGTGGTGCCAATGACCGTGATGGTGCCAAGCGCGATGACGGCCAACGACTTCGTCCGCTCGCTGCGCATCTATTCGACCGGCAACCTGCGGCCGCTGATTGCCACGTTCCGCTTTACGCCGGACAGCGGCAAGGCCGTGGTGTCGGCGCGCATTCGATTGGCGAAGTCACAGGATATCGTCGCGCTGGCTGAACTGGGCGATGGCACGTTCCTGAGGCGCACGAAGAATGTGAAAGTCACCATCGGCGGTTGCGGCGGATAGGGGGCAGCATGAACAAGCCGCGCATCCGGCTACCCGACAACGCCAGGCTCGGCGACATCATCGAGGTCAAAACCCTCATCGGCCATGTCATGGAGACTGGCCTGCGCCGCGATGCGGATGGCAAGATCGTGCCGCGCAACATCGTTCACGCGTTTATCGCGACGTTCAATGGCCGGGTGGTGTTTGAGGCGGATCTGCTGCCGGGCATTTCGGCCAACCCCTACATCGCGTTCCATATGCGCGTGACGACGCCCGGAGAATTCGAGTTCACCTGGATCGACGATACCGGCAACAAGATTGTCGAGAAAACGCCGCTGCTGCTGGTCTGACGGCCGGGTGTTTCAGCGCAACCCGTCCACGCCCTTGATCTGCGGCACCGTGAGCCCGCCGACGCGTGGCGCGGGCCGGCCGCTGTCCGTGACCACGATCGCGACCAAAATCTCGGCCCCGCGCGGCGCATCGGCAATGCGTACCTCCATCGCATCGAAATGACTGCGCACGAAGGCTGCATCCTTGTGGCCGAGCGGCACGTCGATCGCGGTGCCCAGGCCGCCCATCTTCTTGGCCGACGGGATCAGCGCCGCGCCCTTCTCCAGCACAGCGCGGACGGGTGTGCCCATCTTCGGGTGCAGCAGGGCGGCCGCGTGTTCGAGTTCGCCAAGCTCGCCGACGATGGCAGCTTTGCCGTAGCTCTGTGCGGCGCTGCCCGCGATGCCGAGGGCGGCGATGGCGCGCCGGGCCAAAAGTTCGCCCAACTCCTCGCCGATCGCAATCAGCGGCGCCAGATCATCGACCCGGCGGCCGGCGAACGGGTTCTCGATCACCGCGATCGCGGCCGCCTTGCGTGTCGGCGGCGCGACCGCATGGCCAGCCTCACGGCAGGTTTCCTCGACAATGACGATGATTTTGCGGATGACGGCTGGCATGACGTACTTTCCACATTGAAATAGATTTCGCAACCGCATCCTGGAACCAGGGGATCGGTCGCTCCTCAGCCCTTTACCAGTTCGGCCAGCGCCTTGCCGAGGTCCTTGCAGCTGGCCTTGCCGCCCATGTCGGGTGTACGCACGTCGTGCTCGGCCAGGAGTACTTCGATCGCCGAAACGATCGCCGCTCCGGCTTGCCTGTGCCCCAGGTGATCGAGCATCATCGCGCCCGACCAGATCTGCCCGATCGGATTGGCGATCCCTTTGCCGGCGATATCGGGGGCCGAGCCGTGCACGGGCTCGAACATGGAAGGATAGTCCTTCTCCGGATTGATATTGGCGCCGGGCGCGATGGCAATGGTGCCGGTGGTCGCTGGACCCAGATCCGACAGGATGTCGCCGAATAAATTCGACCCCACGATCACGTCGAACCAGTGCGGATTGCGCACGAGGTGGGCGGTGAGGATGTCGATGTGGAACTGGCTGGTCTTGACCTTTGGATATTCCTTCGCGATGTCGGCGAAGCGCTCGTCCCAGTAGGGCATCGAGATCGAAATGCCGTTCGACTTGGTGGCCGAGACGACCTCGCGGCGCTTGCGTGACATCGACAGATCGAACGCATAGCGCATCACGCGGTCGCAGCCGCGCTTGGAGAACATCGCCTGCTGCACGGCAATCTCGTTTTCGGTGCCGGCATACATGCGGCCGCCGACCGAGGAATACTCGCCCTCGCTATTCTCACGGACGATGTAATAGTCGATGTCGCCCGGCTTGCGTCCCGCCAGCGGACTGGCGAGCCCCTCGAACAGGCGCACGGGGCGCAGGTTGATGTACTGCTGGAAGCCGCGGCGGATTGGGATCAGCAGGCCCCACAGCGATACGTGGTCGGGGACGCCTGGAAAGCCAACGGCACCGAGATAGATCGCGTCGAACTCCTTCAGGCGGTCGAGGCCATCCTCCGGCATCATCGCGCCCTTCTTCTTGAAGCGCTCGCAGGACCAGTCGAAGTGCGTCCACTCGAAGGCGATGTCGAAGCGGCGGCCGACCGCCTCCAGCACGCGGATGCCCTCCGGCACCACCTCGTTGCCGATGCCGTCGCCTGGAATAACCGCGATCTTGAAGGCGTTCGACTTCACTGTTGCCGACTTCGACGGCTTGCCTTTGGCCACGGCGCTACTCCCTTAGGTGTTTCTTGTGTGGTCAAGTCTTACAGGACGTTTCGCCCGCCTGACCAGCCGGCACCGACCTGAGCCACCTTCGGGCGCGACACGTGCGGCTTGGACGGCCTTGCCGCCTATCGCTCGACGAATGCTTTTTCGATCACATACTGGCCCGGGCGACTGTGATTGCCTTCCTGGTAGCCTTGCGCCACGAAATAACGGCGGGCATCGTGCAGCATGGCCGGGCTGCCACATAGCATGACCCGGTCGTGGCGTGGGTCGGCAGCGGGCAACTTCAACTCAGCATGAAGCCGCCCCGATTCGAACAGCTCCGTCACCCGACCACGGTTGCGGAAATCCTCGCGCGTGACGGTTGGATAATATAGCAGCTTGCGCCGTATTGTTTCGCCCAGGAACTCGTCGTTGGGCAGGGCAGTCTCGATCGTCTCGCGATAGGCGAGTTCGGCGACGCCCCGGCAGCCGTGCATCAGAATGATCCGCTCGAACCGTTCATAGACATCTGGATCGCGGATGATGCTCATGAACGGCGCGAGCCCCGTGCCGGTGCTTATGAGGAACAGGTTGCGTCCCGATTCCACATCGTTGTGCACCAGTGTGCCCGTGGCCTTGCGGCTGACGAGCACTTCGTCGTCCACCTGCAGCCGGCACAGGCGCGACGTCAGCGGTCCCTCGGGCACGATGATGCTGAGAAACTCGAGCGTGTCATCGTAGTGCGGACTCACCATGCTGTAGGCGCGCAGCAGGGGACGCCCCATGACCTCGAGGCCGATCATCGTGAACTGGCCGCTCGCGAAGCGAAAGCCGCGGTCCCGTGTCGTGCGAAAGCTGAACAGGGTGTCGGTCCATTGGCGGACCGACAACACGCGTTCGCGATTTAGATTGCTCATGTTGTCTCCGCCGATCCCGGCCGGAACCCGGCAGCGAGGCGCGGATCTGGTGGCAATGTGCACGAGTTTTTTGTTAGCATGCAAACGCTAGAGCCGGCGGATTCGTGAGTCAATATGGCGCATACGCCGACGCGTCGTTTGCCTATGATCATAGGAGTTTGTGCAACATCCGCAGGAAAATCTCGCGCTCCCGCGGCAGCAGCGGTGCCAACGTTTTAGCACTGATCCTGTGGGCCATGACCTGGAGCCGCCGATAGGTTGCCCGGCCATGCGGCGTCAGAGCCACCTGGATGCGGCGCGCGTCCTCGGGATCGCGCTGCGTTTCGGCATGTCCATCGCGCACGAGCCGGTCGACGACGCCCTTGATGGTGGCGGCGTCCATGGCGGTCAACCGACCGAGCTGGTTCTGCGAGCAGGCGCCGATTTCCGCGAGCTTGGCGAGGGCCGCCCACTGCATCGACGTCAACTCATCGCCCATGGCGCCGGCAAAGATCGCGGCGTGTCGCTGGTAGACCTGCCGCAGCAGGAAGCCGACCTGGGCATCGAGGACATAATCGTCATTGGCCAGGGAGATTTCGGCAAGGCAGGGTTCGATCGGCATTCGGCGAAAGCGCTTTCCTGTTGTAAACCGCATCCCAAACTGCAGAAGCCGGTCGCGAGTGTTGGACTGCCACGGAGCACAATGCAAGTGACGGGACTGAATACAGCAACCGCGCCGATCAAGGCCATCTTGTTCGACAAGGACGGCACCCTGCTCGATTACCATCGCAGCTGGGCGCCGATAAATGAACGCTCGGCAGCGCATGCCTCGCAAGGCGATACCGCATTGGAGGCTCGCCTTCTGGCATTGGGTGGGCTTGACATAGCGACCGGCCGCTATCGCAGTGGCAGCCTGCTCGCCGCCGGCAATGCGGCGGAAATTGCCGCGGCCTGGATCGCTGCCGGCAGCCCGTTCGAGGCGGCGACCCTGACACGGGAACTCGATGGCATATTCTGCGCCGGCGTCGCCGCGGTGGTGCCGGTGACGGACCTTGCCGCCTACTTTCGCCGCCTGCGGGCACGCCGGCTGATCCTGGGCATCGCCAGCAACGCCAGCGAAGCGGAGATCCACAGCACGCTTGCGCGGTTCGAATGCAGCGGCCTGATCGATTTCGTCGCCGGCTATGACAGCGGATACGGCGTCAAGCCCGAGCCCGGCATGCTGGCTGCTTTCGCCGCAAGCATAAGCCTCGCCCCCGTGTCGATCGCCATGGTCGGCGACAACTGGCATGACCTCGAAATGGGCCGCCGCGGAGGCGCGGGCCTCCGGGTTGGCGTGTTGACCGGCACCGGCAGCCGCGCCGACCTTACGCCCCACGCGGATGTGTGTCTCGACAGCATCTGTGAACTGGAAACAGCCTTGTTTGACTGACTCGGGCGGCGCGCTGCAGTACCTTTCGCGAAAAACCGGTGGGTAAGTGGAACCTCAGCACGGCAATCGAATGCGTTGAACGGCCTTGCTGCCCACATCCCGCCCGATTATCAATTGAAGGTCGAACGCAGCCTGCGGTGATTCGTGGGCGTCATTGATATGGGTGGGGACGAAATGCGCAGTCGATCGGTTGTTGCTGCATTGGCGGTCATTGGCTGCATGGCCGGTGCTACACTGCCGGCGCTTGCGCAGGAAGCGAAGAAACCGACCGCTGCCCCCGTGCCCGCTCCAGTACCTGCTGCGCCCGCAGCGCCCAGCTCAGCCGGCGCCACGGGACAAGCCTGGCCAGCGCAGGTCCAGAGCGGCACCGGTACAGATGCCCGCGTGTTCGATGCCAACCAGGTGGCTTCGATCAAGAAAATCACCGACTATTTCAGCGCGCTGAACAACCTGAAATCCACGTTCCAGCAGATCAACCCCGACGGCAAGCGCATGCGCGGCAAGCTCGCCGTCAAGCGTCCGGGCCGCTTCAGGTTCGACTACAATCTTCCGAGCAAGCAGATCGTGATATCGAACGGCAAGGAACTCGCCATACAGGATCTGGATGGCAACGCCGACGATCGCTACGAACTCGACAACACTCCATTCCGCATGCTGCTGAAGAAAGATGTCGATCTGCTGCGCGACGCCCGGATCCTGGATGTGCATGAGGCCGAGGACCTGATCATCATCACGGTGATGGACAAGAGCCCTGACGTGTCGGGCAAAATCAAGCTGTTCTTCTCAACCAAGCCCGCGCTGGAACTGAAGGAGTGGGTGACGACCGACGCACAAAACCTGGAGACGCGGGTGGAATTATCCGCCATCAACCGCACGGATGAGATCGAAGCCGCGGTCTTCGATATCAAGAGCGTCGCCATCAACCGGCTGCAGCAGCGCTAGTGTGGATGACCACGAAGCGAATTTGGTATGTGGTATACCAGTCACATACAAGGCATTGTTCACAATCAGGCCTGTAACATAAGTAAACAGTTTGTGATTTTTGCCAGTTTCCCCTATTGTATTTCGGAATATTGCGCTTAAGTGAAGGCATGCAGGTAGCGTCAACCTGTATCGGCAGTGCCCCCCGTCTCGCCGATGACGCACCTGTCGCACTGGATTCCCTCCCAGTGCATATGCGCCTAGACAGCGCCAGCGCCCAACTCCTCCCCCCGGAGTTGGGCGCCACTTCTTTCAGAGTCTGAAATGCGTTGAGTTACCGGGCAGTCAAAGCCCCGAGTCAGTGGCGCGTCTCGAGGGCGGGCCGAGTAACTGGCGGAGCTGCGATCCGGGGCTGCCAGACATTTTCGCCACTTGCTGTTTCGCCCGCCGAACTGCCAGCCAAGCCCCCATCGATGCGGCGCAACTCGGTTGCCAAGCTCTTCAATCGTGATGATATCTTTGCCACCAAGTGCTCGGCGAGCGCTGCGTCCTGCGCCATCTGCTCATACATTGCGGCCCGGGTGATCTTGAGCGCGCGGACGGTGGTGTCGGCTATGATCGTCGAGCTGTACTCGGTTTCCACCAGCATCGCCATTTCGCCGATCAGCGAACCAACCGCGACCGGCTCGGGCAAGGCTGCCACGTCCGGTCCTTTCGTTCGCACAGCCGTTCCACTTACGATGACGAACGCCGCTTCGCCCGGCTGATCGACCTCAACGATCATCTGTCCCGGCTGGAAGACGATGCGTTCGGCACGCCGCGCGATTTCCGTGATCTGCAGCGGGCGCAGTCCCTGGAACAGCGCAATTCTCAATAGTGGCGCAACAAGCGCGTCGATGGCCATGGCGTCGATCGTCCCGTGAGTTCGCACAAGCTGGGATCACGACGCAAAACTATATCCCACAGGTAGCATTGTACGATTCGCCACCCGCCACTAGTGCACCGTGAATGCCGTGCACGCCAATTGAGATGCGAACGCACAGGTGCGTTGGGCAACATCCGGACAGGCTTTAAGGGACGAGCTTGTAGCCCCCGGTCTCGGTCACCAGCAACTCGGCGCTGGAGGGATCCTTCTCGATCTTCTGGCGCAGGCGATAGATGTGCGTTTCCAACGTATGGGTGGTGACGCCGGCGTTGTAGCCCCAGACCTCGTGCAGGAGGACCTCGCGCGACACCACCTTTTCGCCCGCGCGGTACAGGAATTTCAGGATCGACGTCTCTTTCTCCGTCAACCGCACCTTGACGCCCTTGTCGTCGAGCAGCAGCTTCGCCGCCGGCTTGAACGTGTAGGGACCGATGGTGAATACCGCGTCTTCGCTCTGCTCGTGCTGGCGCAATTGGGCACGGATGCGAGCCAGCAGCACAGCGAACTTGAACGGCTTGGCGATGTAATCGTTGGCGCCGGCGTCGAGGCCCAGGATCTGGTCGGCGTCGGTGGTATTGCCGGTCAGCATGAGGATCGGCGCCTTGAAGCCGTTGCGGCGCAACTGCTTGACGGCTTCGCGGCCGTCCATGTCAGGCAGGCCGACGTCGAACAGCACCAGGTCGAGTTGGCTCTTGCGCGCCACCTCCATGCCCTCGGCGGCGGTGGCCGCGGTTGCCACATTGAACTCGTCGTAGAGCGCGAGCTGGTCGCGCAGCGAGGTGCGCAGGTCGTCGTCGTCGTCGACAATAAGAATTTGCCGTGTGTTGCTCATTTACGGCGTGCTCCGGGCTGCTTGCTGCTTGAGAATAAGTGTAGCATCGCCATGGCAAAGACAGGAAGCCTGAACTCGTAGGTATCTGTTGGTTGGCTGAAAAAGATTTGTCGGAACGATGGTGGCGCGATCCCCCGCAGTGAGTGTCAAACAAGCCGCGATGCTGCGGACGCGCGGGCATCTGATCCTTGGCCATAGTGCCATCCCGTGCGCCCTTGGCAGGGCCGGTTGCCAGGCGCGCAAGCGCGAAGGCGACGGTGCGACGCCGATCGGAACGTGGTCACTGGTTGCGGTACTGTATAGGGCTGACCGCGTCGCCCGTCCCCGCACCCGCTTGCCGGTTCGCGCCCTGCGGCCGGCGGACGGCTGGTGTGACGCGGCCGGCGACCGCAACTACAATCGTGCAGTGCAGCACCCTTATCCGGCGAGCGCCGAGAGGCTGTGGCGCGCCGACCATGTCTATGATCTGATCGTGGTGCTGAACCATAATCGGCGGCCGCGCGTGCAAGGCACTGGCAGCGCAATCTTCATGCACCTGGCGCGGGGGGACTTCGCCGCTACCGAGGGGTGCATCGCGGTTTGTGAGCGGGGTCTGCGCGCGATCTTGGCCAGGTGCGGCCGCAAGTCTCGCGTCATGATCCAACGTTGACTAAGGAAAAGGCCCCGACCGATCCCGTCGGGGCCTTGTTCCATGTGACGAAGTCACTTGGCGCGAACACGCAGCTTGTCAGTAATTGTAGGCGCGCTCGCCGTGCGCGGTCACGTCGAGGCCTTCGCGCTCTTCTTCGACCGGAGGACGCAAGCCGATCGTCAGGTCAACGAGCTTGTACAGGATCGCCGAACCGATCCCTGACCACAGCAGCGTGACACCAACCGCCTTCAGCTGTGCCATCACCTGCGCCATCATTACGAAATCGCCAACAACCCCTTCGCCGGGCTTGAGGATGTAGTCGGTGACGCCGGTTCCACCCAACGACGGGCTGACAAACACGCCGGTCAGGATCGCGCCGATGATGCCGCCGACGCAGTGCACGCCAAACACGTCGAGGCTGTCGTCATAGCCGAACGCATTCTTGATGCCGGTGCAGAACAGGAAGCAGACGACGCCGGCAATCACGCCGATGCCGATCGCCCCCATGGGTCCAGCAAAACCCGATGCCGGTGTGATCGCGACCAGACCCGCAACCGCACCTGACACAAGTCCGAGCAGCGACGGCTTGCCCTTGACCACCCATTCAGCGAACATCCAGGCGAGCGCTGCGGCTGCAGTCGCAACGAACGTGTTGATCATGGCAAGTGCCGCGGTCGCGTTCGCTTCGAGCGCCGAACCGGCGTTGAAGCCGAACCAGCCGACCCACAGCAGTGCCGCGCCCACCATGGTGAAGGTGAGCGAGTGTGGTGGCATCGCTTCCTTGCCATAGCCGATCCGCTTGCCGAGCATCAGCGCGCCGACCAGGCCAGCGATTCCGGCATTGATGTGCACCACGGTGCCGCCGGCAAAGTCGATCGCATCCGAACGGAACAGCCAGCCGGAGTTCATCTTGACGGCATCCAGGGCAGCCTCGGCCGCTTTCTTGGCGTCAGCGCCGGTGGCCTCGGCAACTGCCTTGGCAGCCTTGGCGAGTTCGTCGGGGCCGGCCCAGTACCAGACCATGTGCGCGATCGGGCAATAGATGAAGGTGACCCACAGTACGGTGAACACCAGCAGGGCGGAAAATTTCATGCGCTTGGCGAAGGCGCCGACGATCAGCGCCGGCGTGATGCAGGCAAACGTCAGCTGGAATGCGACATAGACCAGTTCCGGGATGACGACGCCGTTCGAGAACGTGGCAACCGTGGCATCCAGGATCGTTTTGTCCTTGGCCGGCGCGATGTTGAGGAACGCCTTGGTGAGACCGCCGACAAAGGCGTTCGCAACAGTGCCCTCGGAGAAGGCGAGGCTGTAGCCATAGAGCACCCAGATGATGGCGACCACGCAGACGATCGCAAACACCTACATCAGCATCGACAGCATGTTCTTGGTGCGAACGAGGCCGCCGTAGAACAGGGCGAGGCCGGGCACGGTCATCAGCAGCACCAGGGCGGACGCGACCAGCATCCACGCGGTATCGCCCTTGTTCGGCACCGGATCTGCAGCAAGCACAGGCGCCGCCAGCAGAGCCAGTGAAGCGGCAAAAGCTGCAAGCGCCAGACCCATCCCCCGGGCCCCGTGCGCCTGCGATCTTACGTCGTGCAACATGTAGTGAACTCCCTCGTCTTCGGACTGGTTGTTAGAAGTGACGTAGCGGCGGAACTGCTGTCAGAGCGCGTTTTCATCCGCTTCACCGGTGCGGATGCGCAAGGTGTGCTCGATCGTCGACACGAAGATCTTGCCGTCCCCGATCTGGCCGGTCTTGGCCGTGCGGCCGATGGCTTCCACCGCCTTGTCGGCATCCCCCGAGGCGACAACGACCTCAATTTTGACTTTCGGCAGAAAGCTCACGGCATACTCGGCCCCGCGGTAGATCTCGGTGTGGCCTTTCTGGCGGCCGTAACCCTTCACCTCGGTAACTGTCATGCCCTGGAAGCCGAGTTCGGTGAGGGCTGTGCGCACCTCCTCGAGCTTGAAAGGCTTGATGATTGCGGTCACGAGTTTCATGTCACCATCCTGTTGTACCGATCCTGGCGTCTGCAACGGCGCAGCGCGAAGCCGACGAATTGTTCCGCTACGCATTTGACTGCGAACGGCACTTCAAGAGGCGTGCCAACATTTAACGTTTTTTTAAACATCTGATAAAGCTATAAAAAACCGCAATTCCGCCACGGCCGCACAGTTTCTGTGCGTGCCCGGCCAGCGGTTTCGCCTAATTTTTCGACTATCTGCTGTTTATTTGAGCGCAAACGCCGTCTCGCGCTGCCGGATCAGGCCTTCCTGCGCGACAGAGGCCACCAGTTGGCCGCCGCGCGTGAACAGCTTGCCAGTGCAATAGCCACGGGCGCCGCCGGCAAAGCTGCTCTCCTGGCTGTACAGCAGCCATTCGTCGGCGCGGACAGGACCATGCAGCCACAGGGCATGGTCGATGCTGGCGAGCTGGATGTCGGTGTCGAACGCCAGCTTGCCGTGCGCGATCAATGCCGTGTCGAGCAGCGTGAAGTCGGAGGCGTAGGCGAGCAGAACGCGGTGCAGGTTGGCATCGTCGGCCACCGCGGCACTGGCCCGGACCCAGATGTCCTGGCGCGGGATCGCGTTGGCGCGTTTGACATAGCGAGTGAAGTCGACGGGTCGGAACTCGAACGGGCGGTCTCGCTGCCAATAGCTGCGAAGATTTTCCGGCAGCTTGTCGCCAAACTGTTGCAGGAGATCTTCCACGCTCGGCAAGTCCTCGGGCGCTGGCACCGTTGGCATTTGCGCTTGATGCGAGTAGCTCTCCTCCTGCTTTTGGAAGGACACGCTGAGCACGAAGATCGGTCGGCCATGCTGGATTGCCTTCACCCGTCGCGTGTTGAAACTCGAACCGTCGCGCACGCGTTCGACGTCGTACACGATGGGCGAGCCAGGCTCGCCGCCGAGCAGAAAATAGCCATGCATCGAGTGGGCAACGCGGTCTGCTTCCACCGTGTGGATCGCCGCTACCAGCGCCTGGGACAGTACCAATCCGCCGTAGACGCGCTGCCAGCCGAGCGTTTGCGTCTGTCCGCGAAACAAATTCGCTTCCAGCCGCTCCAGATCGAGGATTGCGATCAGCTGCGTCAATGCGGCGGAGGTGCGGGTGGCTGCAGCATCGTTTTGGGATGGCATGGGCGGGTCCGTTTCGGTCAAGATGGCGCTGGCGGGGGGGGGGGCGCAGTATCGCTGGTATCCGGTTGCCGGGAGTTGACGTAAAAGGAAATTACCGGACCAGCGGTGTCATGCCGATGACCGGCCGCCACAGTCTAGCGAGAATCGACAATGGCCACACCACCTGAACAGAACTCGGCCGACATCATCATCGCGGGTGGCAGCTATGTGGGCCTCACCCTTGCGCTTGCCCTCGCGCGCGAACTGGGGCCGGACCTCGACCTCGTGGTGGTCGACCGCGATGCGGCGCCGACGTCGCAGGTCGACGTTGACACCACCGACCCTCGAGCCTCTGCGATCTCGGCCGGCTCGCGCAATCTGCTCGCAGCACTTGGCCTGTGGGCGCCACTCGAGGGTGATGCAACGCCAGTCAGTGCGATCGAACTGACCGACTCGAGCCTCAACGCCGGTGTCAGGCGGCCGCTGCTGACCTACGACAACGCCGTTCGCAATGGCAGCGATTCAGGCGCTGCATCCTATATTATCCCCAATGCCCGCATCGCGCAGGTTCTGCATGATGCGGTCGCGGCCACACCATCGGTACGGCGCTGGCGCGGCGCCAGCGTGAGTGGCTTCACCGCCGGCAGCGACACGGCATCTGTAACCTTGGTCGACGGGCGCCGGTTGACGGCACCGCTGGTGGTCGCCGCCGACGGCCGGCGCTCGGCGGTGCGCGAGTTGGCCGGCATCCAGACGGTCGCCTTCGATCATGATCAGATCGGAATCGTCACGGTGATCCGCCACGAGCGCGACCACGTCAACCGTGCCATCCAGCATTTCCTGCCCGGCGGGCCGTTCGCGATCCTGCCACTCGCGGGCGGCCGGCGCGCCTGCGTGACGTGGAGCGAAAATGCCCATGAGGCCAGGCGGATTCTGGCGCTCGGTGATGGCGCCTTCCTGGACGAGGTCGACCTGCGGGTCGCCGGCCGTCTCGGTGCGGTGACGCTCGATGGCCCGCGCGCATCCTGGCCGCTCGAAACGCATCTGGCGCGCCGCTTCGTTGCGCCCCGACTGGCCTTGGTTGGGGATGCCGCCCACAGCGTCCACCCGATCGCCGGCCAGGGCTTGAACCTCGGCTTGCGCGATGTCGCAGCTCTGGTCGAGTGCGTGGCAGATGCCGCCCGTGTCGGCCTCGACCTTGGCACCATGGATGCGCTGACCCGTTATGAGCGGTGGCGGCGCTTCGACACAGCTGTTTCCACGGCGACGTTCGGCGGCTTGAACCGGCTGTTTTCGAACGACAATACGCTGCTGCGTTCGGCGCGCGAAGTGGGACTAGGCATCCTCGACCGGCTGCCGGGGGTGAAGCAGCTGTTCGTCACCGAGGCGGCCGGCCTCAGCGGTGACCTGCCGAAATTGCTGCGATTGCCGGCCGAACGCTAAACCGCTGGTTTTTCATCGCACGTGGATGCCCGGGCCTTGTCCCAGCCGCGCGCCGTCCAACTCGGCCGCGTCGGCAAATCGAGCGCAGCCTCGCTCTCGCTGTTGCTGAAGAAATAGAACTCGAAGCAATTGTTGCTGTGCCGGCTGACACGAAAGCAGCCGCCGGTGATCAGCGTGTCATACAACGTGCAGAACGAGCGGTTGATCACGGACCAGCGCCCGGTGAGTGCAAGCGCAGCCCGCGTGTCCTTGTACGTGATGCGACCGTCTTGGGCGTAGCTCTCGGTGAACGTGGCGCCGTCGCCGTAGATGCCGTTGATGGTGACGCCGGTGAATGCGGCTTTGATCTCCTCATTGCCCATCCACGTCACTGTCCGGTCCTGGGCCGTGGCCGCGCCGGCCAGCAACAACAGTCCGAGCGCAAAAATCTTCCGTCGCATGCTGCCGAGACCTCGTGAAACTTCATTCCAAGCAGAGCCAGTGCAGCAGATGATTGTGACAGTTTTTCCGCGCGCGGCAGTTGGTTTCGTCAAGCCGAGCAATCTGACAGGTAGCATTGTCGGTGTTTTCCTCTGTCCGAGCCGTTGACGGGGGCCACGCGAACTTGCGACAAGACGCCATCGTGCGGGCCACAACTGGGCAGGCGTACATCCAGCCGGCAGGACATCCGCCCCTGTTCTCGACGCACTGTTCGACTTCCGATCTCTCTTCCGACCCATAATTCGACCCTGGGACCCGCAACGCAATGACCTTCGTCGTCACCGACAGCTGCATCAAGTGCAAGTTCACCGATTGTGTTGAAGTGTGTCCGGTGGACTGCTTCTATGAGGGCGAGAACATGCTCGTCATCCATCCCGACGAGTGCATCGACTGCGGAGTGTGCGAGCCCGAATGCCCGGTCGAAGCGATCAAGCCCGACACCGAGAAGGGCCTCGACAAGTGGCTGGAGGTCAACCGCTCCTACTCCGAAACGTGGCCAAACATCACCTCGAAAAAGGATGCGCCGGCGGATGCAGATGCCTTCCGCGACGAAAAGGGTAAATTCGAAAAACACTTTTCCGATAAGCCGGGCAGTGGAGATTAATCGTCAAGTCTGATCAGTTGCAGCAACACATGACAAAAAAACTGCAATCAGCGTGAAGGCCGGCAGTGCCGCAAAATCGCGTTCAGCGGCGCCGTCAAGCGCAAAATCGTGCGTGAAATTTGCATGACAGCCCAATCGGATCGCTGCCGGCCCTTCTTTTTCCATGAAGTTTGTGTTACTTGTGCCTCAGTCGTGAGGCGTGGAGACGAAACAGGAACTCGAAGATCAGCCAGGATGCAGGTCTTTGACGTTCTGCAACCAGGATGATTGTGCCCATTTTTTGGGCAACTCGGCCCTGTGAGGACCATCTCTTCGGCAAATGTCACCGCATCGTTGCGGGCGGGTGGGGGATCTGAGGAGATCGCTTGGCCGCGCTGCAGCGGGAAACTTGTCCGTGCCTGTCCATGGCCGACGGGGATCAGCTTCTTGCGGTACTACCGCTGGGCCGGGCGTCGTTCAACCGGTTCGGCCATATCGCACCCGCGACATGGTCCCTAGCATTCGCGTGTCCCTAGAGAGTGAGACAACGATCTATGCCCCAGATCAAAAAAATTGCTGCCAAGAAAGCCACCGCAAAACCGACCGCCGCGCGTCCCGCGCCCAACACCGGTCGCAAGGCGGCAAAGGTCGTGTCGAACGTCGCCAAGGCCGTGCAGAAATCTGGAGCCAAGCCGATCAAGTCCGCCAAGGCCAAGGCGGCGCCAGCGACGGCGGCTGTCAAGACCAAACCCGCTTTGAAGGCTACGAAAGCAACTGTCAAGTCCGTCAAGGCAACATCGAAAAAATCGACCGTGCTGCCAGCCGCCAAAAAACCTGCGGCGACGTCCAAGCCGACCGCCTCGGCCAAGCCACCGGCGACGAAGCCAGCTGTTGCAAAGCCAGCAGCTGTGAAGCCGCCGCTCGCCAAGCCGGCAGTGCCGGCTGCAGTGCTGCCAGTCGCCAAGAATGTGCCGGCCGCCGTTGCCAAGCCGGCCGCGCAACGCATTTCAAGCCCGCCGCTGGCACCCAAGGAGCCGTTGGTCAAGGCACTCGAAGCCCAGCGTCAGCAGCAAATTGCTGCAACGGCGGCTGCGAAAAAGCCGGTCAGCACACGCCATGGCTTCAAGACCAACGAGTTCATCGTTTATCCGGCCCACGGCGTCGGCCGCATTGTCGGCATCGAGGAGCAGGAGATCGCCGGCATGGCGCTCGAGCTGTTCGTGATCAACTTCGAGAAGGACAAGATGACGCTGCGCGTGCCGACCGGCAAGCTGCAGAGCGTCGGCATGCGCAAGCTCGCCGATGAGACGATCGTGCGGCGTGCCATGGAGACGCTGAAGGGCCGCGCCCGTATCAAGCGCACGATGTGGAGCCGCCGGGCGCAGGAATACGAAGCGAAGATCAACTCGGGAGATCTGATCTCGATCGCCGAAGTGGTGCGCGATCTGTACCGGTCTGAAACCCAGCCGGAGCAGTCGTATTCCGAGCGGCAGCTCTATGAGGCAGCCCTCGACCGCATGGCTCGCGAGATCGCCGCCGTCGACAAGATCGATGAGCGCAGCGCGGTTCAGCGCATCACGGACGTTCTGTCCAAGAGTGCCAAAGGCCGCCGCGCCGCCGAAGAGGATGCAGCCAGCGCCGAAGCGGACGAGGCAGGCGACGACGAAGTGCAGGCCGCCTGATCTGGCATGCCTGCTGCGCGCAGGCCCCTAACCCTAAGCCTTGCAGATGAACCAGGCGCCCGGTGCCCAACAGGCCCCGGGCGCTTTGCTTTTGCTGTCGGGATCACAGCACGGTCACTGCGCCACGGCCTCCGGCTGCACCACCGCGGCCTCGCGGCTGACCTTGCGGGAGCGGCGGCGCGGCGACGGCTGTGCCGGCGGGTCGTCACCGCGAACGGCGGATGCGACCGCAAGCGGTACTCCGTCGAGAATTTCAAGTTGATGCGCATCGAGAATGTCGATCGACGGCCCGCCGCGCCGCTCGATCCAGCCGCGGATGCGCAGGCGCTGCCCGGTCAGCGTGCTCAATGTCAGGCCGCGGGCCGCCCAGGCACGCACGATTGCCGGCTTGAGCGCGATCGAAAAGCCGCGCGCAACAGGCTTTGCTGCATCCCCGTCCGCCAGTGCAGCGGCGGCATCAAGCGCAACCACGCCCTCGGGTCCGAATTTCAGGATCAGGATCGTGCGGCCGACGATCGCGCCGGTCACCTCGCCTTCGACGATCTGGAACGTGCTGCGCAGGCGCGTCAGGTCGAACGTGCGGGACGCATCGCGCGGCGCGTAGGCAGCGTTCGACCACAGACCGAGGCCACTCGCCCGCGCCAACGCCTCGTGGGCCACCAGTTCGCGCAGGCAACCGGTGTTGTCCTTGAGGATGTAGGCACGCGCATGCCCCTGGGACAGCATGTGGCCCTGCACCCACAGCCGCTCGGCGGCTGGATCGCTGGCGCGATCGTCGGCCGCGGGCTCGAGGAATACGTGGGCGAGCGTACGGCCATAGCGATCGGCCCGCCGGCCGGCGAAGGCGAGCGTCACCGTGCGGCCGATCAGCAGGCGTTCCAACTCGGCCCTGGCGTCCCGCTCGGGCGGCCAGAAGGATACGTCGAGGCTGGCATCGGGCGGCCGGGGTGCGAGCGCGCCGATCAAGCGCACTTCGCTGCCGTCGTCGAGGCGGATGGTCTCGGCGTCGATGATGTTGGCCACCGCCCGCGTCGGGCCGGGCTCCAGCGCGCACGCCGTCCGCTCGACCGCCGGTACAACGGGCCGAGCTTGCGCGCGCACCGGACCGGTGCCAGCAGCCAGCACGACACCCATCGTGAGGCCAGCCAACGTCCTCGACGCACGCCGCCGCACACGGTGCCAAGCCTTGGCGCATCCCTCGATCATGGGTCCGACCATCGCTGCTCGCCAGCGCCGGCGAACCTGGGTGGTCAGCGTGTGGTCACGGTCCGGCGGATATGATATGCAGGCTTGATTGCGCTCCGCAGGTCCCGTAGCTCAGCCGGATAGAGCGAGAGTTTCCTAAACTCTAGGTCGGGGGTTCGAGACCCTCCGGGATCGCCACCACTCACGGGCTTTTCGACGAACTGCGTTGGCCAGTGCTCGTGAGTGCGCAGCCGATCCGGGTCAGCCCAGTGCTTCCTCTTGTGCGGCTTTAACTTCAAGGGGCGCCGCCTGTAGCGCCACCTTGCCCCGCCAGCCACGACCTGTTGGAGTGCCGGCGCCAGGTCGGCTTGCAATTGGAGATCGGCTGAATGACCCTTGCACTGACCGGAGCCACCCGGCTGTTTGTCATCGTCGGCGACCCCATCGCCCAGGTCAAAGCGCCAGGCGGACTGACGCGCGAGTTCGCTGCCCTTGGACATGATGGCATCGTGGTGCCGGTGCACGTCGCACCGGCCGATCTCGCGGCCTTCCTCATCGTCGCCGACCGGCTGCGCAATCTGGACGGCATCATCGCCACCGTGCCACACAAGTTCGCCTGCTTCCAGCACTGCACGAGTGCAACCGCGCGCAGTAGCTTCCTGAGAGCCGCCAACCTGCTGCGGCGGCGAGCTGATGGCGGCTGGCACGGCGACATGCTGGATGGCATTGGCTTTGTCGATGCGGTGCGGGCGCAGGGGTTCACGTTGCACGGCAAACGCGCGCTGCTGGCGGGTGCTGGTGGTGCTGGCTCGGCGATCGCGCTGGCGCTGATCGAAGCGGGCGTCACCGAACTTGCAATCCACGATGACGATGCTGCGCGGCGCGACGGGCTGATCGGACGGCTCGCAGGCCTGGGCAAGGGATGTGTCGTCGTCGGCAGCGCCGATCCGTCCGGATTTGATTTCATCGCAAATGCCACGCCCGCCGGTATGAAGGCGGGCGACGCCTCCCCGTTCGACCTCGACCGCTTATCGCCGCGAATGTTCGTTGGTTGCGTCATCACGTCGCCGGCCGTGCCGCCGCTGATCGAGCGGGCCCGCGCCATCGGCTGTGCGACGTCGACCGGCAGCGACATGTACCAGGCTATTCAGGCGCCGATGCTGGCGTTCCTGCTGCATGCGGACCGTGAAAGGTTGCGCCACGAAGCTGTCCGAGAACCCTAACTCGATCCTGAACTGGACATTGGGGCCGGTTGATTGAAAGGATTCCCGCCTTCATCGGCACGGCACGCGGGTGACAGAATCTTACTGATTCGAGGCGCGGGTGAATACGTCCTGGATGTCATCGGACGTGGTGATCAGGCCGGTGGAGCGGCGGACAGTTGCCGTCGCTGTCTTGCGCACCGTGCTGGCGCCGGGCGCTGTGCTCTGCGCTGCCCGTTGATTGGCCGTGAGCAAGCTGGTGTTCAAGGCCTCGTTGAGCTCAGCCTGGCGCTTCTGGTCGATGATACTGCGCAGTGCGGCATAGAAGTCGATCGAGCTTTCTTCCAAGGCCTTCATTTCCTCGATCCGGCCGAGGCTCGAGAGTGGGCCACCAATGCTGTTGGCGCTGCCGAAGACCGATGTGATTTTCTGCGGCAAGAGCGAGCCGACCGGGATTTGGACTGCCAGTTCTACACCGTTGCCGATGGCATCGCGGAAGTTCGTTGGGCCGATGATCGGCAGCACCATGTAGTGGGTTTCGCGCGCGCCCCACACATACAGTGTCTGGCCGAAATCGCCGGACTGGCGATCGAGGTTCTGTCCGGCAGCCACGTCGAACAGCCCGCCGAGGCCGATGGTCGAATTGATCGCGAACCTGGCCAGCGTCTTGCCTGCCGCCTCAGGCCGCAACTGCAGCACGTTGTTGGCAAAGGTCAGCGGTTCGGAGATGTTGCTCGCGAACGAATCGATGCGTTGCCGCACGGGCGCCGGCACGGTGTCCGTATAGGCCTTGGCCACCGGATAGCCCACGGACTTGTAGAACTTCTGATTGTTCTCGAACACTTCGCGGTTCGATTTCTCGTTGGGATCAGGGATTTCCTTGCGCTCGACCGACGAGGTTGCGGCTGAAACCGGCGGAGCGCCGAGTGAGGCAACCTGCGGTCCAGAGGCGCCTCCGCTGGCGCAGGCGGACAGCAGACCCGCCAGCGCGACGAGCAGCATGCCAGACAAAAGTGTTTTTGGTGTCGTCAGGTCCGTCACTTCGGGCACTTTCCCTTTTCTATGACTCGATTACAAAGTGGGTGGTCTACGCCTCACGTCAAAATCGAGACTGCGAGCCCGGAACTGTGAAGGACTGCATTTGATGAGCGACATTAACCTCGGGCTGGTGGAATGTCTGTGGCTTGGTTGCACACTTATCAGTCTTTTCGGTTGCGCTTACGCTCTCTACGCCTGTTCGCTCGCGGCTCGGTTCGCTCGGCAAAATTGCGCTCAAGTATCTGATCTGGAGCCTGTTTCTTTGATCAAACCGCTCTATGGCGCCGAGCCGGAGCTGGTGGAAAACCTCGCTTCGTTCTCGCGACAAGTTTACAACGCGCCCTTGCAGATCGTCTGTGGCGTGCAGAGTTCAACCGATTCGGCTGTTGAAATCGTAAATCAGGTGAAAACTGAGCATCCTGACGTCGATCTCACTCTCGTCAGCAATGCCGCCCGACATGGTGAAAACCCAAAAATATCCAACATTATCAATATTATGCCATTCGTTCGGAACGGCATCATCATTCTAAGCGACAGCGACATTCGCGTCGATGCGCACTACGTCGGGCGCGTCGTCGCCGCCCTTCAGCAGCCGGGCGTTGGTCTGGTGACCTGCCTCTACCGCGGACGGGCGGTGAGCGGTGCCTGGTCACGACTGGCTGCGGCCGCGGTCGATCTGCATTTTTTGCCCGGCGTCCTGGTCGGAACCGCACTCGGGCTCGCCAAGCCCTGCTTCGGATCGACGATCGCCCTGCGGGCCGAAACCCTGCAGCGGATCGGCGGGTTCGACGCCTTCGCCGATACCCTGGCCGACGATTATGCCATGGGCGAAGCGGTGCGGGGGCTGGGCCTCGAGGTCGCCATCGCCCCGTTCGTGGTCGGGCATACCTTTGCGGAAACGTCGTTTGCCGAGCTGTTCGCCCACGAACTGCGCTGGGTCCGTACCATCCGGTTGGTCGATCCGTGGGGTTATGCCGGATCGATCGTCACCCACCCCCTGCCGTTTGCCCTCGCTGCCCTCGTGCTGAGTGGTTTCAGCATCACTGCTGGCATCTTCGTGGTCATGACACTTGCCTGCCGCACGCTCCTGTCGATACAGGTAGCTGGAATTCCGGGCGGTAGCGGATCGTCGATCGCGCTTGTACCCGTTCGCGACCTGCTGAGTTTTGTCGTGTTTGTCGTCAGTTTCGTATCCGGCAAAGTGAGTTGGCGCGGACGCCGCTACGAGATCAATGCCGACGGTTCCATGAAACACATGTGAGACGCCACCCCATGCGCACCTTGTTCCTGCAGGCCCCCTCGTTCGATGGCTTCGATGGTGGCGCCGGTTCGCGCTATCAGGCGCGCCGCGAGATCCGCTCGTTCTGGTTCCCGACCTGGCTCGCCCAGCCGGCAGCCCTCGTCGAAAACAGCAAGCTGATCGACGCGCCGCCGCACGCAACGAAGCTCGCCGAGGTGGTGGCCCAGGCCAAGAACTTCGATCTCGTTGTGCTGCACACCTCGACTCCGTCGTTTGCCTCCGACGTCAAGACGGTGGAAGCGCTCAAGGCCGCCAATCCGAACCTGAAGGCCGGCTTCATCGGCGCCAAGGTCGCGGTCGAATCAGACAAGAGCCTGCAGTCGGCACCGATTGTCGATTTCGTCGCCCGTAACGAGTTCGACTTCACGATCAAGGAAGTGGCCGACGGTAATGCCTGGAGCGGCATCAAGGGGCTGAGCTACCGCAACGCCCAGGGCGTGATCGTGCGCAACGATGACCGCGCCGTGCTCGAGGACATGGATAAGCTGCCGTTCGTGACGCCGGTCTACAAGCGCGATCTCGTCCTCGAAAAGTACTTCATCGGCTACCTGAAGCACCCTTACCTGTCGCTCTACACCGGCCGTGGCTGCAAATCGCGCTGCACGTTCTGCCTGTGGCCGCAGACGGTGGGCGGCCATCGCTACCGTACGCGCAGCGTCGGCCACGTGATCGACGAAATCCGCTGGGCGCAGAAGGCGTTCCCGCAGGTCAAGGAATTCTTCTTCGACGACGACACCTTCACCGACGACCTGCCGCGCGCCGAGGCGATCGCCAAGGAACTGGGCAAGCTTGGCATCACCTGGTCGTGCAATGCGAAGGCCAACGTGCCGCGCGAGACGCTCAAAGTACTGGCCAACAACGGCCTGCGCCTGCTGCTGGTCGGCTACGAGTCGGGCAACCAGCAGATTTTGCACAACATCAAGAAGGGCATGCTGGTCGATGTGGCCCGTCGCTTCACCAAGGACTGCCACGAGTTGGGCATCAAGATCCACGGCACGTTCATTCTTGGATTGCCGGGCGAGAGCAAGGAAACGATCGAGGAAACCGTGCGGTTTGCGACCGAGATCAATCCGCACACCATCCAGGTGTCGCTGGCCGCACCTTATCCCGGCACATTCCTGTTCAAGCAGGCGGTGAAGGAAGGCTGGCTCGACGAAGCCAACGCCGAATTGGTCGATGAGAACGGCGTGCAGGTCGCGCCCTTACACTATCCGCACCTGTCGCACTCGGAGATCTTCCACTCGGTCGAGAGCTTCTACAAGCGGTTCTATTTCCGCTCGAACAAGATCGCCTCGATCGTCGGCGAGATGGTGACCAGCCCCGACATGATGAAGCGCCGCCTGCGCGAAGGCGTCGAATTCTTTCAGTTCCTGCGCGAGCGCCGCAATACCGCGTAGGCGCAGCGCTTCCCCGAGGTGCTTGCACGGGGGGCGCCTGATGAAAGAGCGGCGGAGGGGTATTGGCTTACTGAACGCCGAGCTGGCGTAGGCGCTGAGCCGCCTGTGGTGCGCCCAACTCGCGTGCCCTCTCATACCACTTCTGGGCAAGCGCCCGGTCCGCGCTGATGCCGCCCAGCACCTTGAGTTGCGCCAGCTGGAAGGGGTCGTAGGTGCCGGCCAGCGCCAGGGCGCCCGGTGCCCAGCCGATATCTGCTGCGCGCTGATAAAACAACCGTGCGATCGTGACATTGCCAGCCGACAGGCCTTCGTCGCCGCGCTGCATGAACTTGACGGCGCGGTCCCGGTCCTCGCTCTGCAACACGGGCTGCTCAGGCACCGCGGCGGCCGGCGGCGGGGGGGGGCGCTCCGGGGTCAGCCGCAGCGGCGGCGGGGCCAGTGCCGATGGTGGATTGGGCTGAGGCACAGTCGGCAGCGTGGCGGCACTCGCGACTGTCGTCGTCGTGGTTGATGCTGTCCTTGCGCCCGGCACGACGGCGGCAGCGGGCACGACAACCAGTGTCGTCTCGACCTCGCGCACCATCTCTCCTGTCACCAGCAGCACCGCGACGCGCACCTGGAATTTCCCTTCCGTGCCGACGGGCACCTCTATTTTCAGGCTGGGAAGGGTTGCGAGCGGGATCGCCCAATTGCCGGGCTTGATCGCATGCCCATCGCTGAGCACGGCATTCTGCGGCAGGCCGCGGATCCGCACGAAGGCCTGCTTCAGGGTTTCGGCATTACCGGCGATCTGGATCGGCAGCAACGCCTCGACCGCTGGCTCCACCAGAATGACCGACGCGACATCGATCTGGACCGGCGTGGTCTGCGCCGACGCGGGAGGTGTGGCGGTGGCGGCCAGCAGGAGGGCTGCCAACGTCCTGGCCAATGCAGCTGCAATTTGGGTGGTCCAATTGTCTCGGCCCATCGTCGTCTCCTCCTTCCAGAACCGGGGAACCGACGTCACTGCTTCTTTTGACGTTTCGACCATTCCATGAACCGCTGGAACAGTCGCTCCTGCTCCTCCTTGTTGCCGGGTGCAGCTTGCGCGGCTTGCGCGCGGGCGAAGCTCTCGTCGACCGTCGATGCGGCCGTCGCCGTGGTCGAACTGGCTGTCCTGGCCAGCAATTCCTCGGCCACCCAGTAGCGGTTCCAACCCGGCACCTTGGCCGCCAGATTGATCTCTTTCCACTTGGCATGGAACGGCGGCTTCTTCAGCCGCTCGAAGCGGTCGAAGTAATACTGGATGAAGCGCTCGACCCGGCGGAACCGATCATTATCGCGCGGCCAGTTGTAAACCGCGAGCACGACGGGAACGCCGAGTGTCTCGACCTTTTCACCCGGCGAAAAAAGGTTCGGATAGTCTTCGTGTCCGAGCGTCGAGGGCACGTAGTAGTCGGCGAACTTGTCCGTGTAATCCACTTGCAGGAAATGAAAACCCGGCTCGCGTTTCAACTTCGAGAAAAGATCGTTGGGCTTGCCGACCGTATGCAGGATCGCTGCGATCTCGCCGGTCTTCATCTGCTCGAGCGCAATCGCGTTATTGACGAACACCGGCTCGACCTTGATGCCCAGGCGCTCAAACAGGATCGGCCCCGTGATCGTCGGGCCAGCCCCCTTGGTATGGAAGCCGACTTTCTTGCCGTCGAGGTCCTGCAGCTTTTTGATCTCGGGGCGCGCATACACATGCAGCTCGCCGATATACATCTGCGAAATGTAGTTCACGCGACGATCGACATTGGCAGCCTTGCCGGTCCGCCTGAACTCATCGAACACATCGGCGTGCGTGATCGATACGTCGATGCCCTTGAGATACAGCAGATCGTTGACGTTCTCGGCCGCGCCATATGTCACGACCGGCAGCACACGCAGGTTTTCGCCGTCGTCGAGGACCTTCGCCAATTCCGCGGCGAAGCGAATGAACGTGCCCTCCAGCAAGCCGCCGGCGAGGCCAACGGTCCAATTGTTGACGCGGGATACAGTGTCGGTTTCACCCGTCGCCGCGGACGACGGCGTGATCCGCCCGGTTCGCTTGGCTTTGTCGTTCGCCTGGGCAACGAGGAAGGGCTGCCCCCCCTCCTGGGCAATGCCCACCTGCGGCAGCAGCAGCAAGCTTGCGATTGTGAAAGCGCAGACTCGAAAGATCGGCATGCGGCGTCCCCTGTCTCGATGCTGTCACGAGTTCCCGTTGTTGTCGCCAGCTAACGGTATCAAAAATGCAAGAGCAACAGGTATTTCAAGGTGGAATTATAATAACTTTTTGAGCACAATCGCAATAATGGGATCGGGGTTGCCGCTGGCACGCAGCTATTGTCGTGCAAAAATCGCAAGTTGCGGTTGAACTGATTTATTCCGGACAATCCGTGTCGGGCGATATTTACCAGAAAACCATTCTGGTTCTTGCCCGAATATTGCCATTGAGTTGCAATGTTTCGGTCAATTTCTGCCCGCAAATTGACTTAATGGCCGTGCGCTATCATCAGTACTTCACCATGGCGACCGCGCGCAGTTCCTCGGGCGTTGTCGTGCGGAAGCCGAAGAATTCGAGATAGGCCGGGATCTGTTCGAACAGCATGTCGATGCCGATCTGCGTCTGGCAGCCGCGTGCGCGGGCGGCGGCAACAAATGGCGTGATCTCGGCTGTCATCACGACTTCACCGACGAGCGTCGCCGGGGCGATACGGGAGACGTCGACGGGCAGCGGGTCGCCAGGCTTCATGCCGAGTGGCGTTGCGTTGACGACGACGTCGTAGCCCGCAGGATCGTTCGCGCCAACCGCAACCTTGAGTTTTGGGTGGTGTCGTCGCAATCGTGAGGCGAGCCTGTCCATCGCCGGGACATGCGTGTCGAACAGTGCGAGTTCGCCGACGCCGGCATTGGCGAACGACGCGGCAATTGCCGAGCCGACACCACCGCTGCCGGCAATAAGAACGCGGGCCCCTCGCAGGGTGCGCCCTTTGCGCGTGACGCTGCGAACGAAGCCCTCGCCATCGAACATGTCGCCGATCAGGCGACCGTCGGCAGCGAGCCGCACCGCATTGCAGGCGCCGGCCACCTGCACCGTCGTCGACATTTCGTCGAGAAGTTCGACGGTCGAAACCTTGTGCGGCATGGTGATCAGCGCGCCGTGTATGTTGGTCAACTTGAACACCTGCCGCAAGAATTGCGGGAAAATGTCGGGCTTGCACCCCATCGGCACCACGCACGCATCGATGCCATACTTGTCGAAGTAGGGGTTATAGATCATTGGCGCCTTGAAGCTCTCGGTCGGGTAACCGAGGTGGGCGATGATCTTGGTCGTTCCGCTCAGCATGTCATGCCCCAGGGACCGCGCCCGACCGTGGCCGGAACCATGCGCGTACTATTTGTGTTGTGGGTTGGCAGGAAGCGCGACCTGCTTCACGCTCAGGCCGCACGCGACGACACGCGCTCGGCATAGGCCGCCAGCACCCGTTTGGCCGCCTGAAACACCCGCCATGCGTGGGCTTCGGGCACAAGACCGATGTTCGGCACCTCGACAGTCAGCGTCGTGCAATCGGGCAATCCGGCCAGCAGACGATGGAGGGGCAGATCGCCATTGCCAGGAATGAGACGCCCCCCACGGGCTTCCTGGATCAAGGCTTCCATCGTCGCTGGCCGATTCGCCGCCGCGTCGCACAGATGCGCGCTGCGAATGCAACTTGGCTCGATCAATCCGAGATCGGCCGGCGCCCCACCTGAACGCGACAGGTGCAGGGCGTCGATCAGAATGGCGCCATTCGCCTGCTGGGCCGCCTCGACGACGTGCTGGGCTGCCTCTAATGTGTCGACACGGCGCCAGGGCATCATTTCGAGGTCGACGCCCATCCCATGGTCGGCGGCCAGTTCGCAAAGCCTGGCGAAGGTCGCGACCATCCGCCCGCGATCGGGATCATCACCGCACACGCTGAGACGTTGCGCACCGAGTTCGGCGGCAGTCTCCAACACTGGTTTCAAGGTTTCCAAATCGAGATCAGCGTCGATCGTAATTAACTCCACGTCATAAACCCTCAGGCCCGTTTCGGCGAGGCGGGAGCGAATGGAGCGCATCAAGCTGGTGCCAACCGGGATCTTGTAGAAGGGAGAACCGGCAAATGCCGGATGGAGTCTCAGGCCGACATGCGCGTAGCCGACCGCCGCGGCCATTTCGACGAAGGCGAGCGGCGCCACATTGATCGCGGTGAGATGGGCTATTCCGATCGGCGGCGGTGCAGTCCGTTCGATATGCACGACGTCGCGCCTCCCTGCCTGCAAGCCACGTGGCCTTGCGACACGATCCTGCAGTCCTTAGAGATCGGCGAACCGCGAACTGGTGTCTCGATCGGCCGGTCAACCAACAGTGTACCGCTCGGTTAATTTGGTCAAGCGTGGCGCGACAAAACGCATGTTCGACATGTGGCTAAGCAAGCACATACCGCATCACGACATCGATCACCTGGGCACGCCGGATGGCGAGTGCGTTCATTGACCGCATGTCTACCTTGAAGATCGCCGAAAACGTCGGGCTGTTCGCCACGTTGAAGAAGGCCAGCGCACTTATCGTCATGTGCAAGTCGATCGGCGCCAGTCCATTGCGGAACTTGCCCGAGCGCTGTCCACGGGAAATGATCTGTTTCAAGGTTTCAATCACGCCAACGTTAAGTCCCTCGATCACCTCCGAGCTGCGCAGATGCTCGGCATCATGGATGTTCTCGATCATGACGAGGCGAATGAACTCGTGGTGCGCGTTCTGATAGTCGAAAGTGTAGGCAACCAGCGCCCGCATGGCGATTTCCGGCTCAAGCGTGTCCAGATTGAGCCCGCCCTCGACTTCGCGAATGCCACGGTAGGCGTTTTCCAGAACCGCGAGATAGAGCCCCTTCTTGCTGCCGAAGTAATAGTAGATCATCCGCTTGCTGGTGCGGGTACGGGCTGCGATTTCGTCGACCCGTGCGCCGCTGTAGCCATTGGCTGCGAACTCCTTCGTCGCCACGTCGAGGATGTCGCGTTTGACCCCGACCGGGTCTTGCGTGCGGCTGCCGCGCTCGGCCGGTCCCGCTTCGGAAGAACGTGTTCTGGCCACGTGGGCAGGCTCCGTGTCGCGGGTGTCTGACGCGTCCGCATCGTCAACGTGCGGCTTCGCCGGGAATGAACAGATTAGTACATAGTGTCACAAATGACCATGACAACAGCCGATCCGTGCCGGAATGGCAGATCGGCCGTGCGCGATCGTGCGTCGTGGTGGTGCTTCTGACGAGCGGCCATCACGTTGCCATTGTTGCAACTGCCGTCACATCGGGCACGAGCCGGCCCGTTGCGCGCCGGTGGGATAGGGCCTAAATCAATGCTCATGCAGACACTGACGCAGAAACTGGCCAATCCGACGCGGTTCATGGATCTGTCTGCGCGCGTTCTGCCGTGGGTAACGGGGCTCGCTGCCGTGACGATCGCAGTCGGGCTGTATCTCGCGTGGTTCGTCGCCCCGCCCGATTACCAGCATGGCCACACCGTCAAGATCATGTTCGTGCATGTGCCGGCAGCCTGGTTCGGGCTACTGGCCTACGTGGTTATCGCGGTTTCGAGCTTCGGATTGCTGGTGTTCCGGCACCCTCTGGCGGACGTGTCGGCGAAGGCTGCTGCACCCATCGGCGCCACCTTCACGCTGCTCGCGTTGATCACCGGCTCGCTGTGGGGCAAGCCCGGGTGGGGCACCTACTGGGTGTGGGATGCCCGTGTCACGTCGGTGCTGATCCTGTTCTTCCTGTATCTCGGGCTGATCGCGCTGCGCGCCTCGATCGAGGACGAGGCGCTAGCCGCCAAGCTCGCCGCAATTCTGGGTCTCGTCGGCGTCGTCATGTTGCCGATCATTCGCTTCTCGGTCGACTGGTTCGACACCCTGCATCAACGTGCCAGCGTAGTGAAGGCGTCCGGCCCGGCCATCCATTCGTCGATTCTGCTGCCGCTTCTGGTCATGGCCACAGGCTTCTCGATCCTGTTCCTCGCCATGCACCTGAAGGGCATGCGCAATGAGATCCAGCGCCGCCGCGCCATCGCACTTGAGCTGAGTGCGGTGCGCCGTTCCGCGTCGCGCGCACAAGTGGTGGAGCGCTAAGTGATCGACGGCAAGGACCCCTGGGCCTGGGCTGGCCACATTTTTGTGTCGTACGGGCTGACCGCGGTCGTGCTGTTAAGCCTGGCGGCCTGGCTGATCTGGGATGGCCGCCGCCAGCAGCGCCGGCTCGCCGATCTGGAAGCGCGCGGCCTGCGCCGGCGCAGTGAACCATAAGCCATGCAGAAAGTCGTCGATCAACCAGAGCGTCCCGAGCAGCCGCCCCGGCGGTCCCCGCTGCTGCTTCTGCCGGTTGGTTTTTTCATCGGGCTAGCACTGATGTTTGGTTACGCGCTGCGCACCGCCGATCCCTCGAAACTGCCATCGGCGCTGATCGGCAAAGCGGTACCCGTGACGGCGTTGCCTCAGTTGGCTGGCCTGGTTGTCAATGGCAAACCGATCGGCGGCGTGCAGTCCGCCGACCTCGCCCGGGGCGACGTCGTGGTTGTGAATTTTTTCGCGTCCTGGTGCGCACCTTGCGTCCAAGAGCACCCCCTGCTGGGCGAGCTGAAACAGAAGGCCGGCGTACGTTTGATCGGCATCAATCACAAGGACCCTGAGCCCGGCGGCTTGCGGTTCCTCACCCGCCTTGGCAATCCGTTCGACGCGGTCGGCGTCGATGCGAGCGGGCGCGCGGGGATCGAGTGGGGCGTCTACGGCATGCCTGAGACGTTCGTTGTCGACGGCACGGGAAAAATCATCTTCAAGCACGTTGGCGCACTGACAGCGGAGGCGCTGGCAACCCGGGTGATCCCGGCCATCGAAAGGGCGCAGGCGCGGGGCAAGAAGCCCTGACGCGACGACAGGCGCCTGGTGCACGCCGCAGTTCTGATTTCAGAACCGGCGCCCGATCAACACCCGGGCGCCGTCCGGACCGATTTCCTCGCAGTGCATGCGGCCGTTTGCAACTGCGAACGTGTCGCCCACCCGATAGGTCACAGGCTTGCCGTCCGCGATGACGATGAACGCGCCCTCGAGCACCAGACCGCGCACGTCGAAATGGTGTGCGTGTTCGCCGTTCGCCGGTTTCGGCTCATAGCGCTTGGTCTCGATCTCGGTATAGCCGGTGGCGCGCAGCTCGGTCTCGAAGGTGCCGGTGTCCATGGGTGCGTTCCCTGGTGCGATGTCCTGTGTCGAGTTACGTCACGCTCCCCTGATCCAGCAGTGGTTGTCGTGGAACGCGGCGCCGCCGAAGGGGGCGATCTGGTCGGCGCTGGTGAGCGTGTTGATACCCTCTCCGTCTTCGAACGCGCTGTTGGGCGGAATGGCTTCGACGATCACCACACCCGGCAGCACGCCGTCGAAGGCTTCCGCGTGCAGCGTGATTTCACCGCGCCCGTTGCCCATGCGGATTTTCGCGCCATCAGTGAGGCCGAGCCTGGCGAGATCGGCCGGATGGATTTTCGCCCGCGGACGTCCCTCGCGCGCACGGCTGGTCGGCATCTCGTTGAACGACGAATTGAGATAGTTTCGCGCCGGCGAGGTTGCGAGCTTGAAGGGGTGCTGCGCATCGACCTTCTCGTTCACGTCCCAGTGGTCGGGCAACGACGGCACCAGGTGCGCGATGCCCCAGTCGTGCTTGCGGCTGGCGGGCACGTTCGGCCAGTCGGGCTTGAAGCGGAACTTGCCGTCGGGATAGGCGAAGCCCTTCACATAGTGCGAGGTTTCGAAATCCGGCTGGCAGTCGAGCCACTTCTTTTCTTCAAGGTTGGCAAGCGTGCCCCAGCCCGACTTCTGCAAGGTTTCGTCGATGAGATCACGTGGGCTCATCTCGAAGCCTGCATGCTTGGCGCCGAGGCGTGATGCCAGACCGGCCAGCACGTCGTGGTTGGAGCGGCATTCGCCCGGCACGTCCATCAGCTTCGGCCCGAGCAAGATGTATTGGTGGCCGCCGCCCTGGTAGACGTCGTCGTGCTCGAGGAACATCGTTGCCGGCAGCACGATGTCGGACAGCTCAGCGGTTGCCGTCATGAACTGCTCGTGCGTGCACACGAACAAATCGTCGCGCAGGAAGCCCTGTTTGACCTTGCGCTGCTCCGGCGCCACCTGCACGGGGTTCATGTTCTGGATGAACAGCGCCGTGACCGGTGGGCCGCCACACAGGTCCTTGGGGTCGTTGCACAGCACCGGACCGATGCGGCTCATATCCAGCATGCGGACGCTGTCATCGCGCGCGTCATGGCCCTCGATCAGCCCCTTGTCCCACTTGTAGATCGCGCCGTTGTTGTGGAACGCGCCGCCGCCCTCGTGCAGCCAGCCGCCGGTGACGGAGGGGATGCAGGAGGCCGCATGCATGTTGTGGGCGCCGTTGCGTTGGCGCGAAAAGCCGTAGCCGAGGCGAAAGTAGGTCTTCGGCGTGGTGCCGACGAGCTTTGCGAATGCTTCGATCTCGGCGACCGTGAGGCCGGTGATGGCGGCGGCCCATTCGGGCGTGCGCGACTTCAAATGCGCTTCGAGTTCGCGCGGGCAGTCGGTATATTGCTCCATGTACGGCCAGTTCGCGTGGCCATCACGGAACAGCACGTGCATGACCGCGCAGGCAAGCGCGCCGTCGGTGCCGGGGCGCAGGCACAGTGCCATGTCGGCCTGGGCGAGCGTGCCGTTGCGGTAGATGTCGATGGCGACGATTCTGGCGCCGCGCTCCCGCCGCGCCTTCACCGCGTGCGTCATCACGTTGACCTGGGTGTTGACCGGGTTGGTGCCCCAAATGACAATGCAGTCGGCCTTGGCCATCTCGCGCGGATCGGGGCCGGCGAGCTTGCCGGTGCCGGCGATGTAGCCGGTCCAGGCGAGCGTGGTGCAGATCGATGAAAACATCTGCGAATATTTCTTCACATGCCGCAGCCGGTTAATGCCGTCGCGCATGACGAGGCCCATGGTGCCGGCGAAATAGTAGGGCCACACGCTCTCAGCGCCGAACTGCCGCTCGGCCTTGAGCATCGCCTCGGCCGTGATGTCGAGCGCATCGTCCCAGGAGATTCGCTCGAACTCCTTCGAGCCCTTGGCGCCTTTGCGCCGCAGCGGGTGCATGAGGCGGTCGGGGTGGTGCATGCGCTCCGCATAGCGCGCGACCTTGGCGCAGATGACGCCGTCCGTGTAGGCGTTGTCCTTGGCGCCGCGCACGCGTCCGATGCGGCCGTCGGGCAGCAACTCGACCTCGAGCGCGCAGGTCGAGGGGCAATCATGCGGGCAAACGCTGTGGCCGATTGCGACGGGGCGGTCCATGGGCGCGTGATCCTGGGTTCGGTTCAATACCCTTGAACCCTACGCCGCCTGTGGTCGTGTGAAAAGCTGCGGTGGCTCGATTATGACAATAGCACGCTGGATTTCCGGTAACGGCGCCACACTCTAACTCAACTGATTTCACGAGCTGGTTATGTTCACTGATAATATCAGACTTTTTGGCTTATATTAAAAATGTGTCGACGGACTTCCTTCGTGTTGAACATAGGATGGAACCCATGCGCCTCATCATGAGCTTCGCCATTTTTTCCCTCGCTACATCGACAGCTTTCACGGCTGCGGAGGCTGCCAAGCGCCGGACCACTTCGTCGGTACTGACAACGGACGCTTCCACTAAGAGTTCTTCGACTGCGCGATGGAATGATGTGCCGTCCAGTAAGCCCACGCCGTGGCAGCCGTCCGCCAATTGTCCTGATTGGGAACGTCGTGCCCAGAGCGGATTCTATACCTGCAGCAACAAGTAGCCTTGCAATAAGTAATCCGTGAAACCTCGAGTATCGTTTGGATCACCGATCGGCCGTGGTGGTGTTGGGTCGCCGGTGTTTCTATTCGCACCGGCGCGCTTTCTCGACAGGCGCGCTTGTTGCAGATCCGAACGGCAATCCAGTAATCGGATTGTTGATCAGGGATGCGCGGAAATTGTCGCGCCGATACTTCTCGCTTTGTGCGTCGAGAAGGTTCATCCAGAATTGGCGCCGCATATTGCGTTCATAGGTATCAAAAAGTACGCTCGCCATGATCAACCCTCCAGTTGCCAGTATGAGCAACCGGTGTGCAAGGGGCTTGCCAGTCGCTGGCGAATTTCACGGCGATGTTATTGCGCGTGAACGTCGCGCAGTGCGCAGTGGCGACACGTGCGGGCGTGTCTGAACGAGACAGTGTGCCAGCCTGAAGCACTAGGCGGCGCAGCGAACAGTCGCCACCAAGCCGTTTGCATAATGTTGCTGTGAGGTTAGGGCGCGGCGGAAGACCCGACAGGAGCGTTAGGGTCGCTGTGGGAACTCCGCCGCGCTGATCGCTGGGTACGCACAACCTGAAGCCTCAGCGCTTGGAGTATGGCACGAAAACTGTTGATGAAGTACCAACAAGTTGTGCGAAATCGAGACGCCCGCCACTTTCCTGCCACAGCCCGTGTTGGTCGCATAACTCGCTCAATGCTTCTGATCGGGCTGGCCCTGGGCTGGGCCTTGCGTCCGCGGGAACAGCAGCAAACCCACGACGGGCACCGAAAAATACGAGGGGACGAGGCGCACGGTGAGCGCCAGCAGCTTCGCAGAGATGCCCGGAACGACCAACAATCGATGCCAGCGGAACCCGCGGTAAGCGGCTGCGGCGACCGTCTCTGATGACGGCGAGGGAATGAGATAGCGATAGAACGATGTGTCGGCATTCATGCGGGCATGGAACCGCGTTTCGACCGGGCCTGGCGCGACCGCGCATACGCGAACGCCCAAGCCCTCGACCTCGTAGGCGATGGCCTTGGTCAGTGAGATCACGTAGGCCTTGCTGGCATAATAGGCAGCCTGATACGGGCCGGGCGTGAAGCCGGCCACGGACGCGACGTTGATCAGTCCGCCGGACCCGCGCGCCACCATACCGGGCAGAAAATGGCGCGACATCCGGGTCAGCGCCGTGATGTTGCATGAAATCAGCGCATCAATATCGGCGGCTGGCATTTCAGCGAAGGCGCCGGACAAACCGAATCCGGCGTTGTTGATGAGCACTTCGGCGTGCAGTCCGCGCTGGGTTAAGGCGGCTTCGATGGTGGCTGCCGCGTCCGGTCGGTTGACGTCGATGGCCAGCGCCACGGCCTGCGTGCCGAACTCGCGCGCGATCGTCTCGGCGGCGGTGGCAATCAGCGCCTCCCGGCGGGCGACGAGCACGACAGTGTCTCCCGCCCTGGCGAACCGGCGAGCAAGGGCGAGGCCGATGCCCTCCGAGGCGCCGGTGATGACGGTTGCCCGCCGCGTGGCGGGCGCCGCATTCGTTTGGTTGGCACCGATGGCACGGCGCGACCAGGCATCGAGGAGCGCCAGCAGGGGATTGGTCATGGGATCGCAACTCGTACTTTCGCAATCAAGGATTGAAGTCAGGCGGCTTCGCGGGTGAGCGGCTTGTTGAGTTTTCCAGGCACATCTAGGCGGTCTGGTCCAAAGCGCTGGGCGAAGTCCTGGCGGATGTGCCGCGCGAGTTCAGCTGCGACATCACTCAGGCCGGTCGGCGGCACATAGAGGTTGACCATGTAGTCGGGCAGCGGCGGCAAGTTCACGGTGCCGGCCAGCGTTTCGAGATACTCCGGCACTGACGTGCGCAGCATGGCAGACACCGCGAGTCCGGCCTTCAGCGTCGAATAGGTGGCTTCCATGCTGTCGGCATCGCTGACCACGCGCCAGTCGCACCCGGCACCCTGTAGCGCTCTGATCACTTCGGGGCGGAATTTGCAATGCTTCGAGCCGAGTGACAGCGGCAGCGGCCGCTCGCGCCAGGTCTGCATGCCTTTGCCGCCAACCCAGACCAGACGATCACGCATCAAGGTCTCGCCAAAGGTGCCGCATGCGATTTCCGTCGTGAGGGTGAGATCGATGCGCTTGGCCGCGAGTTCGTCGAGCAGCAGCTTCGAGCCCTTGCAGATCAGCACCACACGCACCTTCGGTCGTGCCTTGTTGAACTTCTGTAACACGCTTGGGATCAGGTTGGCGACGATGTCGTGCGGCACGCCAAGCCGCACGTCGCCCTCGAAATCAGGCGTCGTCATGTGTGCCCAGGTTTCATCGTTCATTGCGATCAGGCGCTGGGCCGGCCCGAGCAGGCGCTCGCCCGCCGGCGACAAGGTGAGGCGCTTGTGTTCGCGGCTGAACAGCGGCTCGCCGAACAGATCCTCCAGCCGCTTGATCTGCTGGCTGACGGCGGCCTGGGTGCGCGCCAGCATGCGGCTGGCGCTGGTTACGCCGCCGGTCTCGACGACGGTGACGAAGGCGCGCAGCAGCGCGATATCGATGTCTCTGATCATGGCGGTTCCAATCCCTCGGCACATGACAAAATAACAAACCGTGATGTATAGAATAAATAACATTCGTTTTCGTTATGCAACAGGCAAGTGTACGGTTTGATCAACGGCGTCGATGGTGGCGCCGGCCGACCAGGAGACGGCCAATGACCCGCATGCTCAGCACAGTTTCGATGACCGGTAGTGTTCCCGCCGTCCGCATTGCCTCGGCCAACAGGCAGCCGATGAATGTGTTCGTTCGCGCGGTCACGATGCTGAGTGTGTGGCGCGAGCGCCAATGCCTCGCCACCCTCGATGATCGTGCCCTGCGTGATGTCGGTCTGTCGCAGGCCGATGTGGAGCGGGAGACCGCGCGGACGCTGTTTGACGTGCCCAGCAACCGCATCTGAGCGTCATGCCGACAGTCGTCGGGTGCCCGGCATCAGCCCCACGAGATAGGCAACCAGTAGCCCGAACGGGCCGAACATGAAGGTCGCGACGAGGATCGGCGCCTGGATCAGGCGGCCGATCCCATGGCGGTCGAGGCGTTCGGCGATCCACAGCCCGGCAAACAGATCGAGCGCGATTACGTGCAGCCAGCCGGCGACGATCACTGCGTCCGAGCTGAACAGGCGTTTCACCTCGGCCAGCGTCATGTAGCCACCGCCCTCGACCCGGAAAAAGAACAACGCGACGATCACAGTGTAGGCGGCGGCGATCAGGCCTACGATGCCGAAACGCAGGAGTGCGATCAAGGCCGGCCAGCGCGGCAGCGCAATCAGCGCGATCCATGATAACAGGGCAACGGCGTTGGCTGCGGTGAAGGCTTGATCCCAACTCATGACTACTCCCATCATGTAGTGGCGGTGCGGTGGTGGCACAGCCTTGGGGCCCATCGTAGCGCCAATGAAGGACAACTTGAATGTCGGCCCTTGAATGTGCTGAAGACGAGCCGTTTGGACTGGCCGAGCCGCAATTGGCGATGCTGGATAGCTACGCCGATGCTCTGCGCGCTGGCTGGTCGCCGGACAACACCACCAGTGTGAGCGTTGCGCAGCTGGCTGAGATCGCGCGTGACCCCGCGGATTTTGTCTTCATGCGCACGGACGCTGCCAATCGCGATGTGCGCGGCCGCACCATCACCTTGCCGGACGGCACCAGCGTTCAGCGCATACCCATGATCGAGCGTTGGATCTGGGATGGCAGCTTCGTCGGCCGGATCAGCCTGCGCTTTGTATCGGGCAGCGACGCGCTGCCGGCCCACGTCCTCGGCCACATCGGCTATGCCATCGTGCCGTGGAAGCAGCGGCGTGGCCATGCCACCAGGGCCTTGCTGCTCATGGTACTGGAGGCCCGCAAGGTTGGCTTGCGGCGGGTCGAGATCACGTGTGACGTCGATAACATCGGGTCGCAGAAGGTGATTGCGGTAAATGGCGGGCGATACGTCGAGACATTCGAGATGCCGCAGTACGGGTCAAGCCCGAAGCAGCGCTATGTGATCGAGGTGTAGGTTGGGTTAGCGGGCCCGCCTGTTCGCGGGGAAAGGCACGTCGCTCATTCCCGCGTAACCCAACAACGGCAAGGAGAATGTTGGGCTACGGCGCTATGAACGTTCACGCCTGATGCGCGGCGATTTTGGCCGCCTCACCCATCCCCTTACGGCTTCCAGTCTTTCCGCTTGGGATCGAAGTTCTTTTTGATGCCGGCCCAGCAGTCGGGGTAGTCGTGCTGCAGCTCAGCCAGTTCCAGCGCATAGCGTGTGACGATCTGGGGGCTGCGGCTTTCGAACATGAAGGCCAGCGTGTTTTCGAGCTTGTGCGGCTTGAGCTCGGCGGCGCTCGCCTTCACGAAGGCTTCGGCATCGGGTCCGTGCGGCAGCATGCAATTGTGGAGCGAGAAGCCGCCCGGCACGAACCCTTGCGGCTTCGCATCGTACATGCCGTAGATCAGGCCCATGAACTCGCTCATGATGTTCATGTGATACCAGGGCGGGCGGAAGGTGTTCTCGGCCACCGTCCAGCGTTCGGGGAAGATCACGAAATCGATATTGGCGGTGCCGGGCGTTTCCGACGGCGCGGTCAAGGTCGTGAAGATCGACGGATCGGCGTGGTCGAACAGGGTCGGCCCCACTGGCGAGAAGTGCCGCAAGTCGTACTTGTAGGGCGCGTAATTGCCATGCCAGGCGACCACGTCGAGCGGCGACTGGCCGATCTCGGCCTGCCAGAGCGTGCCGCCCCATTTCACGGTGAGCCGCGAGGGCGTTTCGCGGTCCTCATAGGCCGCCACGGGGGTGAGGAAATCGCGCGGGTTGGCAAGGCAGTTGGCGCCAATCGGCCCGCGCTCGGGCAGGGCGAACGAGCCGCCGTAGTTCTCGCACAGATAGCCGCGGATGGCTTCGCCGCCGATCAGCTCGACCTTGAACTTCACGCCGCGCGGAATGACGGCGATCTCGCCCGGCGCGATGCTGATGACGCCGAACTCGGTGGCCAGCCTCAAGCTCCCCTGCTGCGGCACGAACAGCATCTCGGCGTCCGCATTGTAGAAGTAGTCGTCGACCATCGAAGTCGTGGCGAAATAGATGTGCGCCGCCATGCCGGTCTGGCTGCCGGCGTCGCCCGCCGTGGTGATGGTGCGCACACCTTCGAGGAACGTGATCTTCTCCGCGGGGATCGGAATCGGGCTCCAGCGCATGGGCGCGGGCGGCACCTTCACCTCGCGGGCCGGCGCGGTGCGCCAAAAACCTGGGTCGATCTCCTTGAAGCGCCCCCAGTGCTTGACCGTCGGGCGGATGCGATAGAGCCAAGACCGCTCGTTCGAGGCACGCGGCGCGGTGAATGGCGAGCCGGAAATCTGCTCGGCATAGAGGCCATAGGCGCAGCGCTGCGGGCTGTTGCGGCCGATCGGAAGCGCGCCCGGCAACGCCTCGGTCTCGAAGCCGTTGCCGAAACCGGGCAGGTAGCGCAGGTCGCTTGGGGTAGTGGCCATGGGGGATCCTGCAGTGGACGCTGCCGCGGGCAGCCGGCATTGAAGTTCCACCTGCATTTGTGCAGAGCGGCGGCAGCAGAGCAAGGGAGGTTACGCGAACAGGCTGGAAACCCTGTGTTTTGTGCTTGCGCGCGGCGGCCGGTGTGCAATCGTGAACGAAACGCCCCGGCACGAAGGCCACCTCACCCATGCGGCAGTCACAACTGATCTACACCTCACGGCCTTTCGGCTTCGACGACCAGACGTTGAACGGCATACTGTTGAGTGCGCGCCATTTCAATGTGCGCGACGGCATCACCGGTGCGCTGATCTGCCGTGACGACATGTATCTGCAAATGCTGGAGGGGCCGCGCAATCTCGTGACCGCAACGTTCGCGCGCATTCTGCGCGATGATCGGCACGTGGAGGTGGTTGGCCTGTGGTCCGGCGACACGACGACGCGCATGTTCGCCGATTGGGCAATGCGCCACGACCCGTTCCGGTCCTGGATGTGGACTCGAGCCGAGGTTGCGCAAGGGGCCGTGCACAAAGCTTCCGCAGATGAGATCCGCGCCGTGTTCGCGCGGGTGGCGGCCGAGCCGCTTTCGGCCAACGAGGAGGCGCCGTCCACGCCCGCCGGATAAATTTTGCGCCCCGCACGCACGCTCGCACGTGCCTCGTGCGAGTTTTCTTGTTCGCTGCCCGCGACCTGTTACAGTCATACCAAGCTGAATCCAGGATGACGCCTGAAGACGGAGGCCCATGGCTTGCAGGGATCGCCTGCGGCCAACGGCCTTTAGCCAGGCGCTGGGGATGAATGTGCACGGAGCAGATGACGATGGCCCGGGGCGTGAACCCCGGCGCATGAACCGGTTCAATGGGGGCCAGTCCGGCTCCGGCGCAAGCCGTGGCGACCATCGTGCGGGTGCGACGCCAACCTATGCCGCCCTTGATCTCGGCACGAACAACTGCCGGCTGCTGGTGGCGCGCCCGTCCCGTCGCGGCTTCGTCGTGGTTGATGCGTTCTCGCGCATCATCCGCCTCGGCGAAGGCATCGGCACGAGCGGCATGCTGTCGGATGGCGCCATGAACCGCACGTTCGACGCACTGCGCGTGTGTGCCTCGAAGATCAACCGCCACGGCGTCAGCCGCTCGCGGCTGGTGGCGACGGAGGCGTGCCGGGTGGCGCAGAACGGCCCTGGATTCCTGGCGCGGATTGACTGCGACCTCGGACTGAACATCGAACTGCTGTCGCGCGAGGAGGAGGCCAAGCTCGCCGTCTCCGGCTGCGCGTCGTTGCTCGACACCGCGAGCGACCTTGCATTGGTTTTCGACATCGGCGGTGGCTCGACCGAATTGATCTGGCTCGACCTGTCGCGCCGCCATGGCCAGTGGCGCCGCGCGACGGCCGACCGGCTCGAGGCACACGCCTGCATCGCGGCCTGGACGTCGCTGCCGGTCGGGGTCGTCAATCTCGCCGACAGGTTCGATGGCCGCCTCGTCGACCGCACGGCATTTGAGGCCATGGTGGCGGAGGTGGCGAAACTGGTGGCGCCGTTCGAAGCCGAGCACCAGTTTGCGCCGCAGCTTGCCCGGAAATCGGCGCATCTGCTCGGCACGTCCGGCACGGTTACCACGCTCGCCGGCATCAAGCTCGGTCTGCCGCGCTACGATCGGGCCCGTGTCGACGGTGTGTGGTTCGCCACCGACGATATCCGGAATGTGACGGCGAGCCTCGTCGCCAAGACCTACGCCGAGCGCGTCGCCGAACCTTGCGTCGGCCGCGACCGGGCCGACCTCGTGCTCGCCGGCTGTGCGATCCTGGAAGCGCTGTGCCGGATATGGCCGGCGCCGCGCCTGCGCGTCGCCGACCGGGGTTTGCGGGAAGGTATTCTCGCGACGCTGATGTCCGAGGATGGCTACCATCGCGGCACCGGCAATTCGTCCCATCCACGCTGAGAACGAGATTGCATGGCAAAGATTTCCAGACACGGCGGCTCCGGCGGCCCTGACGCCGGCCAGCGATTGCTGAAGGTGCGGGTCAAGTCGGCCAAGAAGCGCACGCTCGCATCGCGGCGCTGGCTCGAGCGGCAGCTGAACGACCCCTATGTGGCGGCCGCCAAGCGCGATGGCATGCGATCGCGGGCCGCCTACAAGCTGATCGAGCTCGACGACAAGCTGAAGATCTTGAAGCCCGGCCAGCGCGTCATCGATCTGGGCGCGGCGCCCGGCGGCTGGGCGCAGGTGGCGGCGACCCGTGTGCATGCGACGGAAGCGCTGGGTCAGCGCGGCCAGGTCGTTGCCATCGACATCAGCGAGATGGAGGCGCTGCCGGGCGTGTCGATTTTGCATCTCGATTTCATGGCGGACGAGGCGCCGGCCCGATTGATCGCGCTCCTGCGCGGCCATAAGGCCGACGTGGTGTTGTCCGACATGGCAGCACCGTCGAGCGGGCATGCGCGGACCGACCACATCCGCATCATGGGTCTCGCCGACGCAGCCGGACTGTTCGCGAGCCAGGTGCTGGCGCCGGGCGGCGCCTTCATCGCCAAGGTGCTGCAGGGCGGCACCGAGAAGGACCTGCTCGACCAGCTCAAAAGCGATTTTACCACCGTCCGCCACGTCAAGCCGCCCGCCAGCCGCGCCGACAGCTCGGAGCTGTACGTGGTGGCGACCGGGTTCAGGAAGGTGGGGGAGAGCGCGTGAATAGCGAGTAGCGAGTAGCGAGTAGTTAAGGGGCGTTCTTGCTTGTCCAATCCCTATTCGCTCCTTCCCAACCACGCCGGGCCCCCATGTGGCGCATGTACCTCACTGCCCTGATGTGGGGCTTCAACTGGACGGCGGTGAAAGTCTTGCTCGCCACGTCTTCGCCGTGGACGCTGCGGGCGGCCGGGCTGATCGGCGGCGCGATGCTGCTGGCAGCGTTCACCCGCGCGTCCGGCCAGTCCTTGGCGATCCCACGCGCGGCCTGGCATCACGTGGTGGTGGCCGGCATGCTGAACGTCGCCTGCTTCAATTTGTTCTCGACCTTCGCGCAACTTGCCATGCCCGCCTCGCGCGCGGCGATCCTGGCCTTCACCATGCCGTTCTGGGCGACGCTGTTCGGCTGGCTTTTCCTGGACGAGACGGTCGATCGGCGGCGGGCCGTGGCGCTCGCCATCGGCGCACTGGGTATCATGATACTCAGTTCCGCTTTCTGGGCGCAGATCGCTGGCGGCCATTTGCCGCTCGGCCTCGTCTATGTGATGGCAGCCGCGATCACCTGGGCAGCCGGCACGGTGTATCTGAAGGCCCACCGCATTGCTGCCGCGCCGCTCGCGCTCGCCACCTGGCAGGTGGCGGTTGCAGCCGTCGCCGTGACGCTCGGCGCGGTGCTGTTCGAGACGCCGCATTTCGACATTTCGACGCCGACCTTGACGGCAGCGTTTGTCTATCACGTGATCTTCCCGCAGGCCTTCGCCTACGTGCTGTGGTTTGGCTTGATCCAGCGGGTGTCGGCGGCAACGGCGAGCATCGGCACGCTGCTGGTGCCCGTGGTCGGTGTCATCGGCGCGATGCTGTTCCTGGGCGAGCAGCCGACAGCAGCCGATTTCGGTGGCTTCGCCCTGCTGTTCATCGCCGTGCAGACGGACCAGGTATTGCGCTCGAAGCCGGCGCCTGCGTAGGCGGTACCACCTGCGGCATGCCTACCGGCTGCGGGCAACACGAAACCCAATACTGTGTCCGCGAAAACTTGGGTCGAGCCCGGTGCGATAGGCCGCGCGCAACGTCGCCGGGCGCCGGTTGAAGGCGCCACCACGCAGCGAACGCCGGTCGCAGCCCCGATCGGTTCGCGGGATGGCGCCGTCCAGCTTGAGGTGCGGCGGCTTGTCGGCATACGTTTCGACGTAGCAATCGGCCGTCCACTCCCAGACATTGCCGTGCACCTGATACAGCCCCCAGGCGTTTGCAGCGTAGCCTTGGACCGGCACCGTGCCGCCCCGGTAGGCGGCCCGCGCCGTACTCTCGGCATAGATCTCTCGATGGTCGTAGCTGGCATCGTCTGGCGAGATCGTTGCCCCCCACCAGAACGGCGTCGTTGATCCGGCGCGTGCTGCATACTCCCGCTCGGCCTCGGATGGCAGCCGGAAGCGCGCGTCGCCAGTGCCGGCCTTGAGCCCGGAATTGAGCCACGACACGTAAGCCATCGCATCGTGCCAGCTGACGCATGCCACCGGCTGGTCGTCGGTCTGCGGGAAGCCCGGGGCGTGCCAGGAGACGTCCGGCCGCAGCGTCCAGTCGCGGCCATCGAAAACGTGGCAGCCGCCGTCCAACCGATGGCCGGTTGCCGTGACGAACGCCGCGAACTCGGCGACCGTCGCGGGAAATCGGCCGATCTCGAACGCGCGGGCGACGACGACCTCGTGTTGCGGGCTTTCGGTTCCAGCCTGCCAGCTCTCCCGCTCCGGCTCGCTCGCGGGCGACCCCATCAGGAAACGACCGGCAGGGATCGGCACGGTCTGCGGGCAGTTCGCGCACTCTGAGGGCCGATTGGCCAGGGCGACGAGGCTCATGGCAACCAGAACCACACCTGCAAGCCACGGCCAGCGCGTCACCTGCTCACTCCTCCACGCCCGCTGCGTGCCGGCCGGCGATGTACCCGAACGTCATGCCCGGGCCAAGCGTGATGCCGCCGCCCGAGTAGTTGCCGCCGAGAATACTCGCCATGTCGTTGCCAACCGCATAGAGGCCTGGGATCGGCTCGCCCATAGCGTCCAGCGCACGGGCGAACCGGTCGGTCTTCAGCCCGGCGAAGGTGCCGATGTCGCCCGGCACCACGCGCACGACGTAGAACGGCGCAATGGCGACCGGAGCGAGGCACGGGTTGGGCGATACTTCGGGGTCACCGTGGAAGCGGTTGTAAGCCGTGGTGCCCTTGCCGAAGGCGCGGTCGGTGCCCTGGGCGACGTCGACGTTCCAGGCGGCGACCGTTGCTTCGAGCGCAGCCCGATCGATGCCGGCGGCGCGGGCGAGATCGGCCAGTGTGTCGCCCTTGATCAGATAGCCCGACCGCAACGCCGACTTGTAGGGCAGCGGCGCCGGCTTCACATAGCCGAGCCCATACTTGCGCAAGGTCCTGTGATCGACCAGCAGGAACGCTTCCGTGGTCGTGAACGTCGAACACGCCTTGATCATCGCCTGCACGAAGTCGTGGTAGCTGTTTGCCTCATTGACGAAGCGGCGGCCCGCACGCGTCACCGCGATCACGCCCGGCTTGCCGCGGTCGATGAAATGCGGGAACGGCGCTTGTCCACCGTCGGCGCGCGGAACGAGGCTGGTCGGCGCCCACGCGCCGGCGTTGGGATAGCCCTCGACGGCACGTGCGCCGTTTGCTTCGCCAAGGCGGATGCCGTCGCCGGTGTTGCCGGGGCTTGATGCCGACCAGTGCTCGCCCTCGGCCGCTTTGTGAGCGTAGACCTTGGTGCGGCGCGCGATGTCTTGCGGAAAGCCGCCGCAGGCGAGGATGACGCCGCATTTCGCCATGATGTGACGCTGGCCGTTCGCGGTCTGCACCAGCGCACCGGTCACTCGACCGCTGTCGTCCTTGAGAAGTTGTGTCACCGGGCTGTCGAGCCAGATCGCAACGCCGCTGTCCTTGGCTGACCGCAACAGCCGCGCCGCCAGCGCGTTGCCGTTGGTCAGCCGCATGCCACGGCCGTGCACCGCCATCTCGAAGCCATGCCGGGCGAGCCGCCTCGCCACATAGAGCGCCGATTCGAGCCGCTGCGTCGCCCGGTAGAAGTGCCACAGTTCCTTGCCCGAGCCGATCGCGAGACCATACAGAGTTAGTTCCTTGCGCGGTCGGCGCAGCTTGGGCAGATCATCGCCGAGGGTGCGGGCATCGACCGGATCGGTCAGGATCGAGCGGCCACCTGCCGTGCCGCCCGGCGCATCGGGATGATAGTCGCTGAAGGCCGGCGTGGCGGTGAAACGCACGCTCGAATGTTCGTGCAGAAAGGCGATCATGCGCGGCCCTTGCGTGAGGAACGCATCGACGCGGGCTTCGTCGTAGTGATTGCCGGCCTCGTGCCGCAAGTAGGCGCGCGCCGCCTCCACCGTGTCGGCCACGCCGGCAGCTTCACTCGCTGGATTGTTCGGTATCCACAGGTAGCCACCGGACAGCGCGGTGGTGCCGCCAAACAGGGCCTCCTTCTCGACGACGATGACGTCGAGCCCGGCGTGGCGCGCGGCGATGGCAGCCGTCATGCCACTGGCGCCGGAGCCCGCGACCAGCAAATCGCAGTCGACGCGCACATACGATGCCGCTGTCGCTTCTGGCATCGTGATGATCACTCCGGGTTCGCGACCGCGCGCGCTTTTCTCAATGCTGCAGCAGCTTGACCCGCTTATCGAGGACCTCGAGCACGCGGGCAAGATCTGGCCCCCGCTTGAGGATCAGGCCGTTTGCCGCGACGACGCTGTAGGCGCCCTGCTTGCGGGCGAGCTTCGGGGATTTCTCGATGGTGTAGAGGGGGCATTCACTGCTGCGGCGGAACACCGAGAACACCGCTGTTTCGCGCAGGAAATCGATGGCATAGTCGCGCCATTCGCCGCTCGCGACCTTGCGGCCGTAGAGATTGAGGATCTGATTGAGTTCGAGCCGGTTGAATCGCGTCGTTTGCGGAGTGGCCTGAGCATGGCTGCCGGATGTGATCCCTTGGGGGGCACCGACCGACCCGGCATGGGCGATCGTCGGCCGGCGAAAGGGTATCGGATCTTGCTCGCTCACATGCGCCTCCTGGTTGCGGCGGCCAAACTGGCTTGGTGTTACAAAAGTGTCGCGCGAAGCGGCACCCAGTTCAAGAGCGTCGCGATTTAGAAATATTCAGAAATAGAAATCACGAAAAATCCATGATCTGCTGGCGCCGCGGCCGCACGCAGGCAGCGGTTTTCCCTCGAATATTCGGCCCAGCCTGCCCGGCTTGATTTCCCGAACGCAGCTCCATGCTCCCTCCGGGACGCCTCTGCGGAGCCGCGCCAATCGCCGGTTCACCCCAAATCCATGCTGCCGAAGCCCGCAGATCACGGTGGAGCGGTGATTGTCACAAATTTGAGAGAACCGCGCAAATTTCATTATCGCGTCGCGGTTCGGTCGAGTTGACGCCGCAAATGGTCAGCATAGTCACAACTGTTGCCGCCGGGATTTGTCTTATACTTCCGGTCCCGGACCGATCAGCCCCCCAAGCCCCCTGGGGCCAAAGAGTAGAGATAGGGCCGGCGGCAACACCTCCCACTCCCTCCCGACGACGAAAAGCCCGGCGCATCCCTCGCCGGGCTTTTCGTCGTCTGAGCGGTGATGCTCGACCTAGGACGTGGGCTCGATCCATGCGCCGGCGACCAAGGCGCCACCGGTTCCGGACTGCACTAGCACCGCAATCCGGTCGGTCGGATTGCTGGTCAGTGCCGATGCCTGATGGCGGATCGTCATGGCCTTGCCGTTCCAGACGCCGGCCGGCACCAGATCGCGCACGACGTTGACGTAGGTGAGTTTGCGGCCGCGGTTTTCGCCGGCCCGCACATCGACTTGCACCTCGGCCTGCACGACGGCCAGCCAGACCATCATGTCCGTGGAGGATGACGCGGCGCTTGCCGGCAGTTCGATCTCGATGTTGCCGTTGCTCATGCCGATCTTCATGGCGACCTGCGAGGGGCTCGCGGCAGCTGCCTTCAGTGCGTTCTCGACGTCACCCCTGGACGATCCCACCACATGGGCGCGGCCGTTGATCACGATTTGCGGCGTGTAGACCTAGCCGTCGCCACGGGCGCTGGCGTAAGTGCGCTGACGCTTGGAAAATTTCGGGCTGGCCAGCGTGTCCTTCCAGCCGAGATAATCCCAATAGTCGACCGGCATGCTGAGGGCGATCACGTCGCTGCGGCCCACATAGGACTTGAACAACACGTCCGCCGGTGGGCATGACGAGCACCCTTGGCTGGTGAACAGTTCGAGCACGGGCCGACTTGGGACCGGTCGCAACGACGATTGTGCGAAGGCGCCTGTGGCGAAGATGCTCAGAGCGGCGGCGGACGTCAGCAATAGGCGGAGGGACATGGAAGGTTCGTTGTCCTGCTGAGGCACGAGCCGAAGCGCCCGCACTGTTCTCTATGCGTATATATGCTGGCAAAGGCGAGTAACGATTGGGTTACGGCGCCTTCGACAATTGTTCGCAACGATGGTGCCGGTGGAGATGAACCGGCCTTCATCGCCGGGCCACAAAGACGGCGATCCTGCGCCCCATTGCCAGCGTGGTCGAGGCGCATTCTATGCGCTGTCGAACCGAAACGCCAACCCAACGAAGACGTGCCGTGCTGCGACCCGTGACCGACCTAGATTCCTCGCTGACCCCGTCCCATCCTGGCGAAATCCTGCGCGACGACGTGCTGCGGCGCCTGCGCCTGGCGCCGTCGGGCCTCGCACGGCTGCTCGATCTGCCGGCCCACACCCTGAACGAGATTTTGGCCGAACGGCGTCCTGTCACAGTCGAGATCGCGGTCAAGCTGGCAGAGGCATTCGGCCATTCGGCGCGGTTCTGGCTCGGCCTGCAGGTGCAGTATGACCGGTGGATGGAGCGCACGGCCGTGCGCGCCGCATGAGCAGTGCGGGCTTCGGCGAAACCCTTCCCGTTCAGTGAAATAGGCGCTAGTTGAGACACCACGACTGACTTCGTGGAACTGTGCAATGATCCTCGTCCTCGACACCGCGCCGGCCTTGGCACCGGCGCAACCGAACACTGCTAAGCCGACGCTCGCCGGGCGCGACCGCGACGGCTTGCGTGCTGCCCTTGCCGCCGTGGGCGTGCCGGAGCGGCAGCTGCGCATGCGCGTCAACCAGCTGTGGGGCTGGATCTATGTGCGCGGCGTCACCGCTTTCGAACAGATGTCGGATGTGTCGAAGGAGCTGCGCGCGACGCTCGCCACCGCCTACAGCCTCGATCGGCTGGAAATCGTCGAAGAGCAAATCTCGGTCGATGGCACCCGCAAATGGCTGCTGCGGTTGCCGATCCGCGGGCACGAGGTGCGCGCGCCGGAAATCGAGTGCGTCTACATTCCCGAAATCGACCGTGGCACCTTGTGCATCTCGAGTCAGGTCGGTTGCACGCTCACCTGCTCGTTCTGCCACACCGGCACGCAGAAGCTGGTGCGCAACCTCGAGATCGAAGAGATCGTCGGACAGATCCTGCTGGCGCGGGATCGCATCGGTGATTGGCCAGGGGCGGTGCCGCCCGGCGATGCAAGACTGCTGCCCGAGGGCGATCGCAAGATCACCAACATCGTCCTCATGGGCATGGGCGAGCCGCTCTACAACTTCGCCAATGTGAAAGCTGCCATGGACGTCGCGTCCGACGGCGAGGGACTGTCGGTATCGAAGCGCCGCATCACGCTGTCGACCTCGGGCGTGGTGCCGGAGATCCCGCGCTGGGGCGCCGAGAGCGGCACGATGCTGGCGATCAGCCTGCACGCCGTGCGTAACGACCTGCGCGACGAGCTGGTGCCGATCAACAAGCGCTATCCGATCGGCGAGTTGATCGCCGCCTGCCGCGACTATCCTGGCCTGTCGAACGCGCGGCGCATCACCTTCGAATACGTCATGCTGAAGGGCATCAACGACAGCCTCGATGATGCCCGCGCGCTGGTGCGGCTCTTGAAGAACATTCCCGCCAAGATCAACCTGATCCCGTTCAACCCGTGGCCCGGCACACGGTATGAGTGCTCCGAGTGGGAAGAAATCGAGCGTTTTGCTGCCGTCATCAACAAGGCCGGGTATGCCAGTCCGGTGCGAACGCCGCGCGGGCGGGATATCCTGGCGGCCTGCGGCCAGCTGAAATCGAGCAGCGAACGCCTGCGCGCGGTCGATCGGCCATCCCAGCCTGCGAATGAATCCGGCAGCGGAGCCTGACTGCGATGGTGTGGTCGACGCTTGGCCGTATGATCGTGGTGCCGATCGCCTTCGTCATAGCGGCACTGGTCGCCGTGGCTGTCTTGTTGTCGCTTGGCTACGAGCGCATCGTGCAGGCGACCACGGGAACCGCCGAATTTGCGTACATCGAAGTGATCATCGATCTGCTGCAGCATGGGGCACTGATCGCACCCGCCGTCACCATTCTGCCGGCGCTGGCGCTGGTCATCGTCGGTGAGGTCGCCCGCATCCGCAGCGGCCTCTACTACGTTGCCGCCGGCGGAATGGCTGTGACGGCAATTCCAGTGCTCGCTCGCTTCGGCCAGCAGGCAACCGCCTCCGGCAGCGGATCACTTGCCCTGTGGCACGTGTTTGCAACCGCAGGGTTCGCCGGTGGCCTGGTGTACTGGTTGATCGCCGGCAGGCGTGCGTAGGAGGAAATTGGTACCGCTGCCCCGGCTCGAACGGGGGACCCCTAGATCCACAATCTAGTGCTCTAACCAACTGAGCTACAGCGGCTTCAAAGATATGCCGGCGGCGCTACGCCAAGCGCAGCACCACCAACCGTCTCGCACCTTACAACGCCAAACACCGGCCTTGCGTCAAGAAAAATGCTCACGGCTTCGGCGGCTGCACCTTCTGCGCCGCTTCCGTCATCAGGCGGCCGATTTCCTGCGCCTGCGTGGCATAGGCCTGCATCTGGCGCTGGGCGTGCCGCGTCTGGATTTCCATGTATTCCTTCATGTCGCGGGCGCGCGCCAGCTCGGATGCGAGCGAAAACCCGGCATCGACGTTCTGCTCGGCGAAGCGCAAGGCCTTCATCTGGATGTCAAGGGCGGTTTGCGTCATCGTGCCGGACGACTTTGCCACCATGTCCTGCGCACGCTTGGCCATTTCGGCGAACTGGCTGTAGGCGTTGCGGCTCTGCTCGACGTTGCGCTCGGCCATCTGGCGAACGGGCTCCGGGATTTCCATCGAGGGCATCTGCGGCATTTGCGGTTTGAATTCCATCGACCCACACTCCTAGTTCAGCGCTATGACCGCCCGCGGCGCAGTGTGGCCCGGACGGTGCTACCAGTAAATCGAACGTAGCACATCATGCAGGCTCGGCCACTAGGTCCAGGAAAATTGTGCACTTGTGATGGATGGTTCACGGCTGGGCACTCCCGGTAAGCCTGCCGGCACGCTGCCCCTCGCCAACGATGGTACGGAAATAGTAAGAGTTTCTTGCAACTTAACGGCTCGGGACGACAACCGCGCGTGAACATCACGACGCCCTTCGATAGCGAGATCAGGCGTGCCGCAGCGCTCGACCAGGACGTAGGCCTGGTGGCGATCGACTTGCCGGCGGCGTTGCTCGACGCAACGACCTGCGTGCCGCTGGCCGTCAATCCGGCGGCTGCGGCGTTCCTCGGGATCGACCCGGCGCGGCTCGCCGACATCGCGGCTTCGATGCCGGCATGGGCTGCGATCCGCGCCTTCGCAGCGGGCGGACCCAGTACCGCCGCCCGTCGCGAACATCTGCTGTTTTGGACACCGAAAGGGCCGCAGGCCTGCCTGACCGAACTTGAGCTGATCACCAGCGGCGGGCGGCAATTGGTGCGGATCGTGATGCCGGGGGCAGCGCCACGAGCTCACCGGGCCGCGATGCCAAGCGCAGATGCGCGCGACAAGGATCTGGCGACGTTGCGCGAAATCGCCCGCCGGATCAAAGAGGGAATGGCGGCTGAGGTAATGGCGCCAGCGGTTGCCCCCAAGCTTGCCCTGCCGGCCGCGCTGCCGGGCCAGCCACTGCGGGTCGCAGTGCCGCGCCCGCCGCCCCTCGATTTTCGTCAACTGCCGACTGCTGGCCCGGACCTGCAGGACAGCTCCGCTGCGGCTCAGCAGGGCGGCCTGGCCCTGGCACCCGATGAACTCGCCAAGTTCGCACACGAATTGCGCACGCCGCTCAGCGCCATCGTGTCGCTGGCCGAGATCATGCGTGACGAGCGGCTGGGCCAGCTCGGCAGCGAGCGCTACAAGGCCTATGCTGGCGACATCTATGACAGTGCGCAGCACACGCTGGATCTCGTTTCAGCCATGCTCCAGGCCAGGGCAGAGTCGCAGTTCGGATCGTACGAGGCGAACGATGCTGCGCCGCCCAGCAGCCTGGCCATGACCTTCGACAGGGTCGATCTTGGTGCCATCGGGCGCGGATGCGTCTCGGCCATGCAGCCGATCGGCGGGCGCGGCGACGTCTCGATGGTGGCGGAGGCGGTCACCGAGCCGATGATCGTGCTCGCCGATCGCCGGGCGGTGCGCCAGATGATGTTCAATGTGCTGTCGAACGCGCTGCGGTTTACGCCGGCTGGCGGCACGATCACGCTTTCGGTCGGACACCGCGTCGGCGGCGGGATCGAGATCGCTGTCACAGACACAGGCGCCGGAATGCGCCCGGTCGACATCGCGCGCATTCTGGCCACGACGCCGGGCGCGGCCGGTCCAGCGCCAATCCGCATTGCCGGCGGCCACCCGGGCGCCGGGATCGGCCTGCCGCTCGTACGCCAGCTGATCGAAGCGCACGGCGGCGCACTCTCGATCGACAGTGTCGCCGGCCGGGGCACGCGCGTGTCGCTTCTATTCCCGTCGGACCGGGTGGTGCGCCCATGAGGCGATCGCACGTTCTGCTCGCCGGCCTCGCGGTCGCGTCGGCGCTCGGCGCCTTGATCCTCGGGCTGGCCGGGGGCGGCGCCACGGTGATCGCGATCCTGGCGGCGGTCGAGGCAAACCGCACGCTGGCGCTGACGATCTTCGCGGTCTGGGCGCTGCTCGCCAATTGCCTGATCCTGCCGGCCGGGTCGCTGTCGGTGATGGCAGCCGGCGCGCTGTTCGGCACGGTTGTGCCAGCGCTGGTGTGGTTCACCGCGCAGCTGCTGACGACGCCGTTTCTCCACCGCGCCGGGTTCGGCAATCGGGCTGAAATCGATCGCATGGTGCGGCGCTATCTGGGCGCAAGAGCCTCGGCGCTACTGGCGGATGCGACGCGCGAGGGGGTGTGGACCACGATTTTGCTGCGGCTGACGCCGGTTCTGCCCAGTGCGCCGACCGCGCTCATTGCCGCCTGGGCCGGCGTCGACCGGCGCTCGTTCCTGCTCGGCACGGTGCTGGTCGGGTGGCTACGCCCGCTCTATTTCGCGAGCCTGGGTGCTGCGGCCGGTTCGCTCGCGCGCATCGACGGCAGCGTCGCCGCGCCGTCGTTGCAAACGGCGCTGCCATTGGCGCTACCGTTCGCCTGCGCCGCGCTGCTGCTGGCCGTACGCCTCTACGTCCGCCGCGCCTCGCGCTGAGCGCCAAGACCACGAGCGCCGCCCCTGGACCCCGCACCAGGACAGGTCCAAGGTCTCAGACCCATAGGCGAACCAACTTGATAACGCTTGAGCCTTTTCTGCTGCTGCCAACTCTCCCTGCAAGGGCAGCGCAGGGGGAGAGGGGATACCAGACTGCCCAACTGCGATCGCCCTGGGGTACAACCCAGGTAGAACATCGACTGCATGCCCCGCTGAACCTTGCAGTCTCGGGACGAGCCCGAGGATGACAGTTTGGGGTGTGGCAAAACCGTTGGTCCATCCAACGGACTCGGTGAGCGCAGTTTCAGGTTTCGACCACCGCATTACTATTGCAGAGCGTTTCGACATCCGCCATCGCGCGCCCGCTCACACCGGCACCCACGCCGTTGCCTCGACTTCGACGAGAATATCGGGGCTGGGCAGCATGGCGCTGACCTGGACTACGGTCGACACGGGGGGATCGTCGGGGAAGTAGTGCCGGCGCACGCGATTGTAGAGCGGATAGTCGGCCAGGTCCTTGAAATACTGCACGAGTTTGAATACGTCGGCCATCGAGCCGCCGGCCTCGGCAAGCGTGGTGCGGATCTGTTCGAACACCACCCAGGACTGCGCCAGAATCGGCCCCTGCTTGCAGTCGACCGAGAATTCTCCCGTATAGCCAAGGACTTGCCTGGCTTCGTGCGGGATGTCGGCGAACCCGCGGACGATCTTGCCGGCAACGGGATCGACTGCGATCACGCCGGACAGGAAGATGAAATCACCCCGGCGCTTCCAGGCGGCATAGCGGGCGAGGGGGGCTGCTCCCGGCGTCGGCTGGCTCATGGGTGTCCTCGTACGGCAACGGGGCGGCGACGGCTTGCAGTCTAGCGTGAGGCCTCCGATTTACAATGCACGGCCGCCGAGCCTTGACTTGGGTGGCGCGGCGATGGCGAATGCGGGCAAACGCGCGGCCGGCCGTAGCCCGGGCCAGCCTGCGCCAACCACCATAGGTGACCCGTGAACGAACAAGCAAAGCCGGCCGAGGGCCAGGAGCCGATCCGCACCTACCTCAAGTGGGAGGCGCCGATCCTGGACAAGGAGCGCAAGGCTGCCGACCTCAAGGCGCTCAATGGCGGCGACACCTCGCCCGCGATCACCGGCGAGATCAACAAGCTGCAGCAAGAAGCAAAGCAGGCCCTCGTCGACCTCTACTCCAAGCTGACTCCCTGGCAGAAAACCGAGGTTGCCCGCCATCCCGAGCGCCCGCACACACTCGACTTCGTGACGGCGCTAATCGACGATTTCACACCATTGGCCGGTGACCGCTATTTCGCCGAGGATGCCGCGATCATGGGCGGCATGGGCAGTTTCCGCGGCCGTTCGGTCGTGATCATGGGGCACGAGAAGGGGGCGGATACCGAAGCACGCATCCGCCACAACTTCGGCATGGCCAAGCCCGAGGGCTACCGCAAGGCGATCCGGCTGATGGAATTGGCCGAGCGCTTCGACATGCCGGTGATCACGCTCATCGACACGCCCGGCGCCTATCCCGGCATCGGCGCCGAGGAGCGGGGCCAGGCCGAGGCCATAGCACGTTCGACCGACGTGTGCCTCGGCCTTGGCGTGCCGATCATCTCGGTCGTCATCGGCGAGGGCGGTTCGGGCGGCGCAGTCGCCATTGCCACCGCGAACCGCATCCTGATGCTGGAGCATGCGATCTACACGGTTGCCTCGCCGGAAGCTGCCGCCTCGATTCTATGGAAAGATTCGGCGCGCGCGATCGATGCGGCCACCAGCATGAAGATCACGGCCCAGGATCTGCTGCAACTGAAGGTCATCGACGGCATCATCCCGGAGCCGGTCGGCGGCGCCCATCGCGACCGGGCTGCCACCTTCAAGGCGACTGGCGCGGCCATCGCCAAGACGCTGGCCGAGTTCAATGGCGCGACCCCGGCCCAGGCCCGCCGCCAGCGGCAGGATCGGTTCATGGCGATCGGCCAGACGATCTGAAGTTGCGGCGGCAAAAAGACTGCGACCCGAAATTGCCCGAATCGAAGGCGACAGGACTTCAAGGCTTGGACCGCTGGTTGGCGTCTCAGCCAAACGGTGCTAACGACTCGGTAGGATTAAGCAGACGTTAACGCCTACGACATCATATGACGGGTGTGCTGGCCAGGGCACAGCGTGACGGTGGGATCAGTCTGGAAGGTCGAATGAAGCCACGTGTGACATGGGGACTTCTGCTTGCTGCCGGGGGGCTGCTGGCCGCCTGCGCGCAGGTCGATCTTGCGCCCCATCTACGGCCGCTGCCCAAAGAATCGCTGATGCTGCTGGGCAAAAAGCAGATGAAGACCAATGCGCCGATTTTCGTGCGCATCTTCAAGGAAGAGTCCGAGTTGGAGCTGTGGAAGCAGCGCGACGATGGCCGCTTCTACCACTTCAAGACCTATCCGATCTGCAACTGGTCGGGTGAAGTGGGCCCGAAGATCGTCCAGGGTGACAAGCAGGCGCCGGAGGGTTTCTACACGGTCGCCCGCCAGCAGATGAACCCGAATTCGCAGTTCCATCTGGCGTTCAACATTGGCTATCCCAATGCCTTTGATCGGGCGCACAAGCGCACGGGCGATGCGCTGATGGTGCACGGCAAGTGCAAATCGGCCGGCTGCTACGCCATGACGGACGCGCTCGTCGAAGAGATCTACGCACTCGCCCGCGAAGCCTTCATCGGCGGTCAGGACGGGTTCCACGTGCATGCTTTCCCATTCCGCATGACGGAGGCGAACCTCGCACGCTATCAGAGCCACTCCGCCGCCAAGTTCTGGGCGACGCTCAAGGAAGGCTACGACTATTTCGAGCTGACCCGGCAGGTGCCGACCGTTGCCGTCTGCGAGCGGCGCTATGTCGTCAACCCCAATTGGAAAAGCGGCATCGTTCCAGCCAAGCTTGATGCGGAATCCTCCTGCCCCGCCCACGAGCGCGGGACGCCGGAACCGTTCAAGCCGGCGAACGGGCAAGTGGCTGCTTCGGAAATTGTGGTGGTTCCAGGAACCAAGATGCGGTCGTTCGCCAGTAGCGGCATTGCTGCACAACCGGCTACCGGCGCAGCTGGCACATCGTCGCTGTTCTCGTTCAGCACTGGCCCGACGTCGCAACGCTCGATCGGGTTTGCGGCCCAGTAAAGCGAGCGCCCGAGGGACCAGGTCAAACGCGATGGCGCAGCGCACGCCGGCACTCCGTGTGGCGCTTGGGGTTGGCGTGGCGGCCCTTGCAGTGGCTATCGCCTACGTTGTGACCAAGCCTTTCACGACAGCCGATTTGGACAGCGCCAGCACCCGTAAGCGCGCCCTGAATCTGGCGCTGCAGGCCTCGGCGCAGGCGCTGCCCGGTACGCCCGACCTGCAGCAGCTTTCTCAACGTCTGACAGCGGCCGGTGTTGCGCTTGGCGCTCCGGTGTTCGTCCGCATCTTCAAGCAGGAATTCGAGCTGGAGGTCTGGCTGAAGCGCGATGGCCGTTTCGAGCGCTTCGCGGTCTACCCCGTCTGCAACTGGTCGGGGCGGCTTGGCCCGAAGGTGCGCGAGGGCGACCGGCAGGCGCCCGAAGGCTTCTATACCGTCGATTCGAAGTCGCTCAACCCGAACAGCCGCTGGCACCGCTCGTTCAACCTCGGCTTTCCCAATGCCTATGACCGCGCCCACGGCCGCACCGGCTCGTTCCTTATGGTCCATGGCGGCTGCTCGTCGGTGGGCTGCTTCGCCATGACCGACCCTGTGATCGACGAGATCTGGCAGATCGTTACGGCGGCCCTTGGCGCCGGGCAGAAGCGATTCCAGGTGCACGTATTCCCGTTTCGCATGACGCCATCTGCGCTGGCTGCGGCCGAACAACATCCACAGGTAGCTTTCTGGCGAACCTTGCAACCGGCCTTCGATGCGTTCGAGGCCAGTGGCCAGCCGCCCGAGATCGTCGTTTGCCACAATCGCTATAAAGTGAACACGGGCGGACGGCAGCCCCAGGTCGCGTCGGACGCTCCCCTTTCAGCCGCCTGCGCGAGCTAGTGGCGTCGGGTTGGCCAGGAGCCTTGCGAGCGTGACTTGCTCGCGCCAAGAACGTGCGCAAAAACCTGTTCCGGCGACTGCGGGTGACATTTTTGCGCTGCACGCAGGTGCTGCGACCTGCTAGACGTCGGGAAGTGGGGCTGATCACGGCCGCGTACGAGTGCTGGACCCAAGTACCGTACCAGCGGCGTTGCAAGTCGGGGGGGCGTTGCAGGAATGCGAAGTTTGCTCAGACCAAGTTTGCTCGAGCGTGGCGTGGCGTGTGGCGGGGCGATCTGGCTCGCGTCGGTTGCCTGCGCCCTATCCGCCGGTGCCGTGACGATCGAGCTCAAGGATGTGGCATCCGACCGCGTCGAACGGCAGCGCGCATTTGCCGTCGGTGCACTCCCCTTGGCCGGCACGCCCGACCTCGCAAGCTTCGAGCAGCGCCTCGCGGCCAAGAATGTGAAGGCTGGCGATCAGATTTTCATCCGCATCTTCAAGGCCGAATCCGAACTCGAAGTTTGGATGCGGTCGGGCAACCGCTTCGTGCTGTTCGCCACCTATCCGGTGTGCCATTGGTCCGGCACCATCGGACCGAAGATCCACGAGGGCGACAAGCAGACGCCCGAGGGGTTCTATCAGGTCACGCGCCAGCAGCTGCACCTGATCGGTCGCCACCCGCGCTCGCTGAACCTTGGCTTTCCCAACGCGTTCGACAAGTCCAACCAGCGCACCGGCTCCTACATCCTGGTGCACGGCGGATGTTCCTCGGTCGGCTGTTTTGCGATGACGAACTCGGTGGTCGCCGAGATCTATGATCTGTCCGAGAAGGCGCTGAAGTCGGGCCAGGAGCGCATCAACGTGCACGTCTTCCCGTTCCGCATGACGGATGCCAACATGGCGCTCCATGCAAAGAGCGAGTGGATGCCGTTCTGGCAGAACCTCAAGCAGGGCTACGACGCCTTCGAGCAGACTGAGCTGCCGCCGCAGATCGGTGTGTGCGAGCGGCGCTATCGGGTGGAGCCGACCGGACCAGAGGAGGTGGCGTCTCACGGCCCTTTAGCCGTTTGCGGCGAACAGCTCGCCGCGAACTCAACGTGGGATCGGCTGACACCGTCTGCCCGGCGTCATCTCAGCACATTGTCACATCGAGCGTCCGGCCCGAGCGCAGCGACGCGCCAGGCGACGAACCGGCTGTACCCGCAGCCTCGTTTGTCGAGGCGGGCCGCAGCACAGCCCCATCCGAACCTTCGACAGACGCCGCTCCCCTCGCTGCCGGCGGATCACCCGTCAGACGAGCGCCTGTCGTCCAGTCTCGCGAGCGTGGCGAGCCTGTCCGCCCTCAGTCGAACGCCCGTCCATACCAGTCTCGCAGCCGCGTCGCCCGAAGCGCTTCAAGCCCGGTGCGAATTGAGTTTGACCAGTTGCAGGAAGTGGCTCGCTCTGCAAAGGAAGGTGGCGGCTAAGGCGCTTGCCTTCCGCGACGGCCAGCCGCCCCTTACGGCCCGACGCAGGACGGCCGCCCGCATAAGGTGACCTTGCCTGCCGCCGATTTTCGGGTCTGGGAGATTGGGTGCCCGTTGGCTTGTTTCAAATGGAGACCGTACTGCGTGTATCACCGCTTCTTGCAGACGCTGGAACGTGTCACCGAAACCTTCATTTTCCAAAGCCGATGGCTGCTGGCGCCGTTCTATGCCGGACTGGCGCTTTCACTTGTGGTCCTCCTGGTCAAGTTCGTACAGGAATTCATCCACATCGTCGCCATCGCCTGGAGCGGCACCGAAGCACAGGTGATCCTGGGTGTTCTCGCCCTCGTCGATCTGACCTTGACCGGATCCCTGCTGGTGATCGTGATCTTCTCCGGCTACGAGAATTTCGTGTCCAAGATGGACCACTCCGGCCATCGCGACTGGCCGGAGTGGATGGGCACCATCGATTTCACCGGCCTCAAGCTCAAGCTGCTGTCGTCGATCGTGGCGATCTCGGGCGTGCATTTGCTCAAGCAGTTCATGTCGTTGAAGTCGATCTCCGACCGGGAGCTGTTCTGGTATGTGGTCATCCACATGGTGTTCGTCGGCTCGAGCGTGCTACTGGCGCTATCGGACCGCATCGCCGGGCATGGCGGCAACGGCAATGCCCCCGCATCGCAGCCGTCGACCGGGGGGCCTGAAGTCGCCTCCCACGACAAGCATTGAGCGCCAAGGACACCTTAGCCCATGAAAATCAAAGCCAACGGCATCAGTTTCAATGTCGCGGTCAGCGGCCCGCAGGGCGGCACGCCGGTCGTTCTGCATCACCCGTTGGCAACTAATCTCACCTGCTGGCAGGAACTGACGGCGGCCCTCGACAAGCGCTATCGCGTGATCAGCCTCGATGCGCGCGGTCATGGCCAGACCGAAGTGCCCAAGGGTCCCTATAGCTTCGAGACGCTGGCCCAGGACGTGGTCGCGGTCATGGACGAACTGAAAGTGGGCAAGGCTCACTTTCTCGGGCTGTCGATGGGCGGCATGGTGGGGCAGTACCTGGGCTTGCTGCATGCCGCGCGGTTCCACACGCTGACGCTGGTGTCGACCTCGAGCCAGACGCCCGCCGCCGGCGCGGCGCTGTGGGAGGAGCGCATCCGCAACGCCAGCACACTCGGCATGCCAAGTGTGGTGGACGGCGCCATGGCGCGCTGGGTCGCGCCCAAGGTGCTCACCGATCGGCCTGAACTGGTCGAGCGTCTGAAGACCATGATCGTCACCACGCCGGCTGTCGGCTATGTGGGCTGGTGTGAAGCGATCCGCCATCTGGATGTGACGCAGCGACTGAAGGCGATCACTGTGCCCACCTGCGTGATCGTCGGCGCACTCGATCCGGCGACGCCGCCGGCCGCCGCCGAAGTGATCCACCGCGAGATCAAGGGCTCGGACCTCGTCGTGATGCCAGGAGTCTCGCACATGCTGCACAACGAGGAGCCGGCGGCATTCGCGGCTCACGTCGACGCATTCCTCAGCCGGCATCGGGTCGCCGACTGAAGGAAGCAGAGCGCGATGGCGCTGTCCCCAGGCATTGCGCATCCGGCAGCCATCCTAACCCCGAATCGAACTAGGCTTGCGCCCTGTTGACCGAGGGGAGCAATTGCCAGCATCATGAGTGCCGCCGCCAAGCTGAAGCTACCCTCCGACACGGCAGCGTCCATGTCCGAAGCCCTGCGCATCCTCGAATCCGTCTTTGGCTACAAGAGCTTCCGCTCGCACCAGGAGCGCATCGTCGAGACGTTGATCAATGGCGGCGATGCACTAGTGTTGATGCCGACGGGCGGGGGTAAATCGCTGTGCTACCAGATCCCGGCGCTGGTGCGGGCGGGCACAGGCATCGTGGTGTCGCCGCTGATCGCTCTCATGCAGGATCAGGTGGACGCGCTGAAGGCGGTCGGCGTGCGGGCGGCCTTCCTCAACTCCTCACTCGACCGCAACCAGCAAGAGCAGATCGAGTGGCAACTGGTCGGCGGCAAGCTCGACATCCTCTATATCGCGCCCGAGCGCCTCGTGCAGGAACGTACGCTCAGTCTGCTGCAGAAAGCGAAGCCCTCGCTGTTTGCCATCGACGAAGCCCATTGCGTATCGCAGTGGGGGCACGATTTCCGCGTCGAATACCGCCAGCTGCGCATTTTGGCCGAGCGCTTTCCGCACGTGCCGCGCGTGGCGCTGACTGCAACTGCCGACGAGCGCACGCGGGAAGAGATCGTCACCGAGCTGAAACTCGAAGCGGCGCAACGCTTTGTTGCGAGCTTCGATCGGCCAAACATCCGCTACACGATTGCCGAGATGGGAAGCGGCGGCGCACGTGAAAAGCTGTGGCAGTTCATCGAGGCCGAGCACCAGGGGGATGCCGGCATCGTCTACTGCCTGTCGCGCAAGAGCGTCGACGAGGTTGCCGAGTGGCTGAACAAGAAAGGCGCCAAGGCGCTGGCCTATCACGCCGGCCTGAGCGCCGACGTGCGCCGCCGGGTGCAGGAGCGCTTTCTCGCCGAGGACGGGCTGATCGTGGTCGCAACGATCGCCTTTGGCATGGGCATCGACAAGCCGGATGTGCGCTTTGTCGCCCACCTCAACATGCCAAAGACGATCGAAGCCTACTACCAGGAGACGGGGCGCGCGGGCCGCGATGGCGAGCCGGCCGACGCCTGGCTCGCCTACGGCATGCAGGATCTGATCCAGCTGCGCCAGTGGATCGCCAACTCGGAAGGATCGGAAGCCTTCAAGAACGTGCAGCGCCAGAAGCTCGATGCGCTGATCGGGTTGTGCGAGATCCCCTCGTGCCGGCGCCAAGTGCTGCTCGCCTACTTCGACCAGACGCTGCCGGAGCCGTGCGGCAACTGCGATAACTGCCTCACTCCGCCGGCGACGACGGACGGCACGGTCGCCGCCCAAAAGGCGCTGTCGACAGTTTATCGTACCGGCGAGCGCTTCGGCGTCGGCTATCTGGTCGACGTGTTGACCGGCAAGAGCGACGACCGCATCGGCCGCAACGGCCACGATCGGTTGTCCGTGTTCGGCATCGGCGCCGAGTTGGACGCCAACGGCTGGCGCAGCCTGTTCCGTCAGCTGGCGGCCAACGGCTACCTGGCCGTCGACGAGGAGGGGCATGGCTCCCTGGAGTTGACCGAGCGGGCACGCCCCCTGCTCAAGGGCGAGATCGCCTTCCCGATGCGGGTGCAACCGAAGGGCGCTGGCGGAGCTAAGATCAAGCAGAAGCGCGACAAGTCAGCCAATGTGCCCACGGGCGATGCGGCGTTGTTCAACGCCCTGAAGACCCTGCGCCAAGAACTGGCGGCGGAAGCCAAGGTGCCGCCCTACGTCATCTGCCACGACACCACGCTGATCGACCTCGCGGCCAAGCGGCCGGCGGATCTGACCGCACTGGCTGGGGTCACGGGTCTCGGTGAAGTGAAGATCAAGCGGTTCGGCGCGCGGTTGATTGAGTGCGTCGCGCGGCACAGGAAGCATCCGCTCCTCGACAACCGGCTGTCGGCGACGGTCAATCACACGCTGAGCTTGCATTTGAACGGCATGGATGCTGCTGCCATCGCCGCCGAGCGCAAGCTCGAGTTGTCGACCATTCTGGGGCATTTCGCCGAGGCGATCGAGGCCGGCTTGATCGAGGCGCGCAAAGTGGTCGCACTCGACGAACCCGAGATCGAGGAGATCCTAGCCGCCTTCGAATCCTGCCAGACCCTCGACAGCGGCAAGCTCGGGCCCGCGCATGCCGCCCTCGAAGGCCGCTTCGACTACGGCACGCTCAAGTGCCTGCTGGCGGAGCTGGGGTAGGGGCGGGCATCGGCGACAACTACCCATCACCTCGCCGGCCGGAATTACTTCGCGGCAAGCGACTTCAGGTACGCGATGATATCCTTGCGGTCGCCCGCGTCCTTCAGTCCGGCATAGGCCATCTTGTTGCGTGGCATGAAGGCGGCCGGCTTTTCGAGATACTCGAACAACTTTTCCTCGGTCCACACGAGACCGCCGGCGCCCGCCTCCTTGTTTGCTTCGGAATAGTTGAAGCCCTCGACCGAGCCTGCCTTGCGGCCGACGATGCCGTTGAGGGTTGGTCCAACCGCATTCTTCGCCCCTTCGCCGACCTGATGACAGGCGCGGCAGGCGCGGAACACCGATTCGCCCTTCTCGGCATCCTGCGCGGCGGCGGCCGTTGCGAGCGCGAGAGTGGCAAGACCGGTCAAGGCGGCGGCGAAGGTGCGGATCATTCGAGCAATCTCCAGCGGAACGAGGGGGGCAGACCGCTCACGTGTTAGCTGAAACGCACCCTCGCCGTCGCGGCGACATTTTTGCTCAGGCACTCTTCCTTCCGGCTTCGCCCGCGTGCTTTCAGCGCAGGGCCGCCGAGGGGCGCGTGGCCTTGGTATCGGCAGCTCCAGTCTTGGCCGGCTTCTCGCGGGCAGCCCCCTTAGCTCCTTCCAGCGGCTGGACTTTCTGGACTTCCCGGTTCGAGCGCTCCCAATAGGGCTCGCTACCGTAGGTCTCGGCCAGAAAATCGATGAACGCGTTGACTTTCGCCGGCATGAAGTCGCGTGACGGGTAGACCGCATAGATCGCCAGGTTCGAGGTCGCCTGCCACTCGGGCAGCACGATTTCCAAGGCGCCAGTCCGGATGTCGGGACCGACGTCCCAGATCGGTCGAAGCCCCAGGCCGTGGCCGCCGACCAGCAGTTCGCGGACGAACTCAGCCGAGTTCGAGCGTAAATTGCCCTTCACCCGCAATTGCTGTGCGCCGTCGGGCCCTTGCAGATGCCAGAGGTCCTGGGCGCCGGCGGAGATGCAGTTGTGGAATTCGAGGTCCGCGATGGTCTTCGGTCGCCCCATGCGATCGAGGTAGCTGGGCGCGCCGCAGATCACCCGATTGTCCGGAGCCAGTTTGCGGGCGACGAGCGAGCTGTCCTCGAGTTCGCCGATGCGGATCGCCACGTCGAAGCCTTCGCGGATGATGTCGACGAAACTGTCGGTCAAGTGGAAATCGAACTCGATATCGGGATAGCGGGCGAGAAAGGCGTTGACGTGCGGGGCGATGTGCAAGCGGCTGAACGACGTCGGCGCGGTGATCTTGAGCTGCCCGCGCGGCTTGGTGTTGCGGCGGCTGACGAAGTCCTCGGCCTCCTCCACCAGGCTCAGGATGTCGACGACGCGCTTGAAATACCCTTCCCCGGTCTCGGTCAGCGTCAATTGGCGGGTCATGCGCTGGAACAGCCGGGCGCCGAGGCGCTCTTCCAACAGGCTGACGCGTTTCGAAACGACAGCCGGTGACAGACCCATCTCCCGGCCCGCCGCCGACATGTTGCCGGTGCGGGCAACACGCGCGAAAATATCGAGATCGCTGATCGCTGTCACGGATGTATCCTTGTTCGAGGCTCGAGAGCGGGGATGCAAGACCTTCTCCGTTACGTTGATTATGCTCTGCCGCGACCAAAGATTGTCGTCCATTGCGCACAAACGAAGGACAGTTTTAATTTGACGTTGAATATGGCGGTTCTGGCCGTTGTTCAGGGTGCGGTCGAAGGTACGGCGGAATGACGTGTTGCGCAATGGGCGGCGGATCGCGCATAAACCAAGTCGTGCTCGCCGCCCGCAAGCGTAGCGCCTGGAGAATGCCAATGTCTGCCATAGCCTTGCCGGCTCCCGACCCGCAGATCATCGCACGGCGCGACCAGATCATACGTCAACTCGGCGCGCTCGTTGGATCCTCTGCCGTGATCGGCGACGAGGATGGGCGCCGTCTGTTCGAAACCGACGGGTTGACCGCCTATCGGCGCATGCCGCTGGCGGTGGTGCTGCCGGAATCGACCGAGGATGTGGCGCGAATCCTACGGTTTTGCCGCGAGGGCGGCATCAAGGTGATCGCGCGCGGTGCGGGCACCTCGCTGTGCGGCGGCGCCCTGCCGGCAGAGGATGCGATCGTGGTCGGCGTCAGTCGGATGAATAAGGTGATCGACATCGACTATGCGAGTCGCACGGCGCGCGTGCAGACCGGCATCACCAATCTGGCGATTTCCTCAGCCGTCGGCGCCCGGGGGTTCTTCTACGCCCCCGACCCGTCGAGCCAGCTCGCCTGCACGCTGGCCGGCAATCTCGCGATGAATTCGGGCGGCGCCCATTGCCTGAAGTATGGGGTCACCACCAACAACGTGCTCGGCATGAAAATGGTGACCATGGATGGCGAGATCATCGAGATCGGCGGCGCCCACATGGACGCACCGGGCTATGATCTGCTGGGCCTGTGCGTCGGTTCCGAAGGCCAGTTCGGCATCGTCACCGAGGCGACGGTGCGCATTCTGCGGTCGGCCGAGGGGGCGCGCCCGATGATGCTGGGGTTTGGCTCCAGTGATGCGGCGGGTGCGTGTGTTTCCGCGATCATCGCGAGCGGCATCATCCCGGTCGCGATCGAGTTCATGGACAAGCCGGCGATCGAAGTGTGCGAGGCGTTCGCCAAGGCCGGCTATCCGCTCGATGTCGAGGCGCTGCTGATCATCGAGGTGGAAGGCTCCGACAGCGAGATGACGACCCTGCTCGAGCGCATGGTCGAGATCGCGAGGCCCTTCGAGCCCCGCACACTCAGGGTCAGTGCCAGCCCGGAAGAGAGCGCGCGCATCTGGAAGGGGCGCAAGGCAGCGTTCGGCGCGATCGGCCGCATCTCCGAATACTACTGCATGGATGGCACGATCCCGCTCGGCCAGCTGTCGCTCGTGCTGCGGCGGATCGGCGAGATCTGCGCCACGCACAAGCTCAGGGTCGCCAACATCTTCCATGCCGGCGACGGCAATTTGCATCCACTGATCCTTTACAATGCCAACGATCCGGCAGAAGGACTGAGGGCAGAACTTGCAGGCGCTGACATTTTGAAGCTGTGCGTCCAGGTCGGCGGCTGCCTGACCGGCGAGCACGGCGTCGGCATCGAAAAGCGCGACCTCATGCATGTGCAGTTTTCGCCCGAGGACCTCGCTCTGCAAATGCAGATCAAGACTGTGTTCGATCCCGATTGGCTGCTCAATCCGGCGAAGGTTTTTCCGCTCGACGCCCTGGGCCGCCCCGATGGCGTTCCCGCCGGGCAGACCGACCAACTCGCCGCCTGAGTGGCGCTCGCCTTCTACTGAATGGAACAAGCACCCTTGCAGACCATCCAACGTCCAGCGGTCGAGTGGGAATTGCGAACCGCGTTACAGGACGCCGCGGCCAAAAAACAGGCCGTGGCGATCCTTGGCGCCGGCACCAAGCGCGACGTCGGGCGGGCTGGTCCCGTCATGCCCGGCATCAGTACGAGCGCATTGTCAGGCATCACGCTCTATGAGCCGACCGAACTCGTCATGTCGGCACGCGCAGGCACACTCTTGAAGTTGATCGAGGCGGAACTCGACGCGCGCGGACAGATGCTCGCCTTCGAGCCGATCGACCTTGGGCCGGTGCTCGGGCAGCCGGCGCAACAGGGCACAATCGGCGCCGTGTTTGCGACCAACCTGTCGGGCGCACGGCGGGTTGCGGGCGGAGCGGCGCGCGATCACATCCTGGGCGTGACGGCCTGCACGGGCAGTGCCGAAATCATCAAGTCCGGCGGCCGCGTGATGAAGAACGTGACGGGCATCGATGTGGCCCGCGGGCTGATGGGCAGCTGGGGCACGCTCGCCGTGCTGACGGAGACGACCTTCAAGGTGCTGCCGAAGCCGCAGACCACGGCAACTCTGGTGCTGGCCGGACTGCCCGATGAGATCGCCATCGAAGCGCTGTGCCAGGCCATGGGCTCGCCGTTCGAAGTGACGGGAGCGGTGCATCTGCAGGCTGGCCTCGCGCGCCGTCTCTGGCATGCCGCCTTGAACTCGGCCGGCCAGGCGATCACGGCACTGCGGATCGAGACGTTCGAAAGTTTCATCGGCTATCGCGCCGGCCGCCTGAAGGACGTGCTGAAAGCGTTTGGCGACATACGTGTTCTCGAACATGACAGCTCGCTCGCCTTCTGGGACGAATTGCGCCAGCTCTCGGTGCTGCAGAATTCCAACAACCTGTTGTGGCGCATTTCGACGGCGCCGCGACTGGGGCCCCAGGTCGTCAACGACATCCGTCGCTATATGAGTGTCGATGCGTTCTACGACTGGTCGGGTGGGTTGATCTGGGTCGAAGTGCCCTACTCGGCCGATGCGGGCGCGAGCGACATCCGCCGTGTGATGGCGGTGCATGGCGGGCACGCGACGCTGGTTCGTGCCGATCCAGCGATCCGTGCATCGGTCGAGGTGTTCCAGCCGGTCGAGCCCGGTGTCGCCCGCCTCACGGCCCGGCTGAAAGCCACCTTCGATCCGCACGGCATTCTCAATCCAGGGCGCATGTACGCGTCGCACTGAGCCATAGGTCATAGGCACCCCGAGTATGCAGACCAACTTCACGCCGGAACAGCTGGCCGACCCGCGCCTCGCCGAGGCGGACCGCATCCTCAAGCGCTGCGTCCACTGCGGCCTGTGCACCGCCACCTGCTCGACCTATGTGCTGCTGGGTGACGAGCGCGACAGCCCGCGCGGTCGCATCTATCTGATGAAGGACATGTTCGAGGGCGACAAGGCGGCAAGCCCGGTCGTGCGCCACCACGTCGACCGTTGCCTGACATGCCTGTCGTGCATGACGACGTGTCCCGGCGGCGTCGATTACATGCACCTCGTCGATCTTGCCCGCGTCCATATCGAGCAGTCGGGCCGGCGCGGCCTCAAGGATCGTCTGATGCGCCGGCTGCTGGCGGCCGTCGTGCCGTATCCGGAGCGCTTCCGCCGGGCGGTCGCGCTGGCGCCCTTCGGTAAGCCGTTCACCAAGATCATGCGGCGGATCGGCCTCGACGAACTTGCCGCCATGGTCGACTTGGCGCCCGCCGGCTTGACGCGGGCAGCGCACTACGCCGGACCCGGGACCGCGGCAACGCAGGATACGCGGCGGGCGAAAGTGATCATGCTGGCTGGCTGCGCCCAGCAGGTGCTGCGGCCCGAGATCAACGATGCCACGATCCGCCTGCTCGCGCGACGCGGCGTCGACGTCGAGGTGGCCCCTGGCGCCGGCTGCTGCGGCGCACTCGTCCATCACATGGGCAAGGAAAAAGAGGCACACGCATTCGTCAAGGCCAACATCGACGCCTGGTGGAAGGTGATCGAGCGCGGACCGGTCGATGCCGTGATAATCAACGCGTCGGGTTGCGGCACCACCGTCAAGGACTATGGGCACATGATGGCTCGGGTCGAGGGCTATGCCGAGCGTGCCGAGAAGATTTCCGCGCTGACCAAGGATATATCCGAGTTTCTCACTGACTTCGACATCGGCCCGTCCAAACGATGGTCGAGCATTCGCGTGGCCTACCATTCGGCCTGCTCCCTGCAGCACGGCCAGCGCGTCACGGACGAGCCGAAGATCCTGCTGAAGAAGGCCGGTTTCACCGTGCTCGAGGTCCCCGAGAGCCACATCTGTTGTGGGTCGGCCGGGGTCTACAACATCCTGCAGCCGAAGCTCGCCGGTGAATTGCGCGCACGCAAGGTCGCCCATATCGAGAGCGTGAAGGCCGACATTATCGCGGCCGGCAACATCGGCTGCATCCAGCAGATCGGCGCCGGCACCAAGCTGCCGATCGTGCACACGGTCGAACTGCTCGACTGGGCGCACGGGGGACCGGTGCCGCGCGGGCTCGAGCGCTTCGAAGAGTTTGTCAAGGACGTGCCACAGCCGACGCGGGAAGCCGCCGATTTCATCCGTGGCTGAGGTGCCGCCGGTCGCCGCACTCGATCTGACGAACGCACCCAAGATCCGGGCGGCGCTCGATGCCAAGGCCAAGCCTGCGGGCGCGCTCGGTCGCCTGGAAGCGCTCGCGCTGCAGATCGCGCTCATCCGGGGCACGGACACGCCGAAGCTCGGCGAAGCACGGCTGATCGTGTTCGCCGGCGATCATGGGCTGACTGCCGAGGGCGTAACGGCCTATCCGTCGATCGTTTCCGGATTGATCGCGCAACTGATCCTCGATGGCCGTGCCGGTGCGAACATCATGGCCGCCCAGAGCGGTACGACCGTGCTTGTGGTCGATGCCGGCCTGCTGCGGCCGTTGCCGCCGCATCCGCTGCTGATCGAGCACCGGATCGCTGCCGGCACGCGCAACAGCCGTCGCGAAGCCGCCATGACCGCTGCGCAGTACGATCGGGCACTCGCTGCCGGCATCGCCATCGCCGGTGCCGAGATCGACCGTGGCGCCGACATCCTGGCGCTGGGCGAGGTCGGCATCGGCAACACCAGCGCGGCGGCCCTCGTGGCGCATGCCGTCACCGGGATTGCACTCGCGACGCTGGTCGGGCCAGGTGCCGGTGCGCCGCCGGGTGGGATTGCTCACAAGCGTGCGGTCCTGGAGGCGGCCTATGGACGTCAGCCAGTACGCCACCCCGCTGCTGCGCTTGCCGAATTCGCCGGGTTCGAGATGGTGATGCTGGCCGGCGCCATGATCGGCGCCGCCGCGCACAACCGCATGGTTCTGGTCGATGGCTTCATCGCGACCGCCGTGGCGACGGCGGCCGTGGCACTCGCCCCGAACCTGCGCGAACGCCTGATCTTCGCCCATGCTTCGACTGAGCCCGGGCACAAAGCTTTGCTCGGGCACCTCGGTGCGACGCCGCTCCTCGACCTCGGCATGGCGCTCGGCGAGGGCACGGGGGCGGCACTCGCCATCCCACTGGTGCGTGCGGCGGCTGCCATTCTCACCGGCATGGACGATCTGGCAGCCGTGCTCGCGCGCGCCGGCGGGTCGCCTGCATGATCCAGGTCCGGCACGAACTGACGCTGTTCCTGGTCGCGGTGCAATTTCTCACGCGCATTCCGGTGCCGAGTTTCGAGAACTTCGAGACCGTCTGGCTCGACCGCGCGGCCAAGTACTTTCCCCTCGTCGGTGCCGGCGTTGGCGCCATTTCGGCACTCGCCTTGTGGGCCGCGAGCCAGCTGTGGCCGCCGTTGATCGCAGCCCTCGTCGCCGTGGCGGCCGGCATGATTGCAACGGGCTGTTTCCATGAGGACGGGCTCGCCGATACCGCTGACGGTCTGGGCGGCGGCCAGACCACAGCACGGCGGCTTGAGATCATGAAGGACAGCCGGATCGGCACCTATGGCGCGGCCACCTTGATGCTGGCGCTCGCGCTCAAGGCGGCAGCGCTCGCGCAACTCGATCTGCTGTCGGGGATGTCGGCGCTGATCGCAGCCCACGCGTCAGCCCGCCTTGCGACCGTCGTTGCCCTTGCATCGCTACCCTATGCCGGCGATGTCGACGCGGCCAAAGTCAAGCCACTGGCAACGGGCGTCACCTCGTCGGAATTCGGCGTCGCGCTCGGCCTCGGCATTGCGCCGGCCCTGCTGACCGACCCCGCGTGCTTCATGGTTGGTCTGATCGGCGGCGCAATTGCGGCCCTGATGGTGGCCCTGCAGGCGCGGCGGCTCATCGGCGGCTATACCGGCGACATCCTGGGTGCCATCGAGCAGGTGTTCGAGATCGGCTTTCTGCTCGCGATCACAGCGGGCGGCCTGCATTACCACGGCTAGAGCGAGGCGGTATCAGGCGCCGGCGCCCCAGCTGCAGCGGAACTCGCGGCAGATGCGGGCGCTGCTGGCGCCGGGGATCGTGCAGCGCGCGGTGACCAACTCGCAGGTGCGGCAGCTGTAGGCGGAAATGCAGCCGCGGAACGTGCCGGTGCGACCGAAGTTGCAGCGTCGCACGGTCTGGCAATCGCGGACCGAATCCGACGCCGTGGGCGGGCCGGACTGGGCGAACGCCGCCCCCGGCACAATCCCAGCAAGCAGGACAGCGCCAATGGCGAGTATGCGCAGGATCGATTGAACGATGATCATTATCCGCTCCGCACCAAGCAACCCTCGAGGCATCCTCCAGGCAAGTTGTCGCGCAAGTCCGCTGTTGGAGCAACGTCGACCGGTCACCTAGCTCAGCCTTGAGAGATACCTGTGCCCGCAAAGACACTGGCACTGCGACTATTCTTTCCCAGTTGGCGACCAAGTCACTTGCATCGCCAAGGGCGCATGCGAATTGTAAAGGCAAAGTAATCAATTTCCGCTAGATCGTTGGTTGGTGCCGGCTCGGCCGCTTTGGGAGGTTCATCCGACAGTTGCCAACCGCTGGCTGCCGATGGGTCGTGAGTGTCGTTTCGAGGCGTTGCCCCGTGCGGGTCCAAGGGTTCGGCAGATGAAGACCAGTTCCTCGCCGGTGATGGCTGAGCTTAGGCAGTTCGCGCCGGTCTATTCGACGTTGTTCGGCTTCAGCTTGTTCGGCCCGCTGCTGTACATGGTAGCGCCGCTGTACATTCAGCAAATCTTCGACCGCGTGGCGCTCAGCCGCAGTGAGACCACGCTGTGGGTGCTGACAGCCATCGCACTCGTGATCATGGTGATGTATGCGGCGCTCGATTATCTGCGCGCGCGCACCCTGCAGCGCGTTGGCGTCGCAATCGATCAGCGGTTGACCGCCGTGGTGTTCGATGCGCTCAATCGCCAGCGTGTCAATTCGGCTGGAACGACGTCGGCACAACCACTTGCCGACATCAACAGCGTGCGCGATTTCGTTTCCGGCCCCATGGTCGGCGCTGCGTTCGATGCGTTCTGGTCGCCGATCTTCATTGTCGCGATGTTCCTGATCCATCCAGCACTCGGCGTGATGTCGCTGGTGCTGATACTGGCGACGGTCGGACTGACCCTGCTCAACCAATTCCTGGTTTCCGACAGCAGTCGCAATTCGGCCGAATGCGCCTCGCGCGCCAATGATTTGGGTGGCGCGATCTTGCGCAATACCGAGACGGTGGTCGCGCTCGGCATGTTGCCACGCGTGAAGCAGGGTTGGTACCGCCTGCACCTGGCGGCGCTCGGCTGGCAGACGGTGGCAACCAACCGCAGCCACGTCGTGCAGGCGGTCAATCGTTTGCTTGGCAATTCGCAGCAGATCCTGGTGTACGCACTGGGCGCCTACCTGTTTCTTCGCAACGAACTGGGCCTCGGCTCGTTGATGGCGGCCATGATCATCATGGCGCGCGGCCTCGGGCCGATCAGCCAGGTGATTGCCAGCTGGCGCACTTTTACCCAGTTCAGCACGGCGGTGGAGCGGCTCGATCACGTGTTGGTGCGCGGCGCCGAGACGACGGCTGCCATCACCCTGCCGCGGCCGACCGGCGGGCTCGATGTATCGCGCATCGTCGGTACCGCGCCCGACGGCGAGAAGGTGATCATCAACGACGTGTCGTTTGCCGTGCCGGCCGGGCGGGTCCTCGCCGTCATCGGCCCGAGTGGTGCCGGTAAGTCCTGCCTTGCCCGCTTTCTGGTCGGCCGCTGGCGGCCCCGCCGCGGAAACATCACGCTCGGCGATCACGAGATGGCGCACTGGAACGAGGATGATCTTGGCCAGTATCTCGGCTACATGCCACAGGACATCGAGATGCTGCCGGGTACGGTCGCCGACAACATCAGCCGCTTCGATCCACACGTCGCGACCGATTCGGCCAAGCTGACCGCAGCTGCTAGTCTTGCTGGCATCAATGATTTGATCAGAGAACTGCCAGAAGGTTTCAACACCTGGATCGGTCACGGTGGACACATCCTGTCGGGTGGTCAGCGGCAGCGTCTGGCGCTGGCGCGCGCCGTCTACGGCATGCCCCATCTTGTCATCCTCGACGAGCCGAGTTCCAGCCTCGATGCCAGCGGCGAGCAGTCGCTTGGTCAAGCGCTCGAACGCTTGAAGCAGGCCGGCAGCGCCGTCGTCGTCATCACCCACAAGCTGAGCTTGCTCACCTATTGCGACGACGTGCTGATCCTGAATGCTGGCACGGTGCAGGCGCTTGGACCGCGCGCCCAGATCGTCGACCGGCTGGCAAAGTTGCGGCCGCCGGGCACGCCTACGCTCACCGTTGTTGAAGGTGGCGGACCGCTGGTTACCGAACCCACCAGAGTAAAAAGATGAGCGCACGCGCCCAGGATACCGTCGTCACCTCCGCGCCGATCCCGTCGGCCGAGTACGCCCGCACGCTCGCGCGCGGCTACACGGTGATCTTTGGCACGCTGGCCCTACTCGTCGGCTCGGCAGCGGTCGCCCGGCTCGATAGCGCTGTGGTTGCTCCGGGCGTCATCGCCGTTGAAAACAACCGCAAGACCGTGCAGCATCTGGAAGGCGGCATCGTCAGCGAAATTCTGGTCAAGGACGGCGATGTCGTAAAGCAGGGCGACACGATTTTGCGGCTCGACGAGACCCGCAGCGCCGCCAGCGCCGAGCTCTACCGCAAGCAACAGGCGATCGCGCTGGCACTCGAAGCGCGCCTGCAGGCACAACTCAATCTGAAGCCCACACTGGTGTTTCCACCGGAAGTCGAAGCGCTGACCAGCGATCCAACGGTGCAATCGGCACTGCAGGACAATCGCCGCCAGTTCGAGGGACGGCGCAGCACCTTCCTCAGCGCCATAGCCGTGCTGGAAAGCCAAATCGAGCAGGCCAAGAAGGATCTCAGTCAGGCCCGCTCTGACAAGGTTGTTGGCGAGCAGCAGCTGAGTTCCGTGCAACGCGAATTGCGCCCGCTGGAAGCGCTGCTCGCACGCGGGCTCGTGCCGCTGCCGCGCGTGACGGCGCTACAACGTCAGGAACAGCAGCTGCAAGGCGTTCTGGCCAAGGCCGACATAGATTTGGCGCGTTCGACGGAGCGCGTGATCGAGATTGAAGCCAAGCAGAAGCAGCTGCGGCAGGAATATGCTCAGGAAGCTGCGACCGCGATGCCCGACGTGCGCAAAACCCTGAGCGACGTGCAGCAGCAGTTGGTGCTGGCCCGCGATACCTTGAAGCGGGTCGACATCCATTCGCCGGTCAGCGGCACCATCCATCAGCTGCGCATGTTCACGATCGGCGGTGTGGTGAAGCCTGGCGACGCGGTGGTCGACATCGTACCGGAGTCCGCTAGACTCATCGTACGGGCGCGCGTCTCTCCGATTGACATCGATCGCCTGCACGCAGGCCTGCCTGTCGAAGTGCGGTTGCCGCAGTTCCAGCGCTTCCAGAGCGAGGTCATCCAGGGCACGGTGCGCAATCTTGCAAAGGATACAGTGCCTGACGAAACCAGTCGTCAGCCCTACTACTCCATGGAAATCGAGGTCGACCGGTCTACGGTGCCGGCTGAAATCAGCGGCAAGCTGACGGCTGGCATGACCACCGAGGTGATCGTGCCGACCGGCGAGCGCACCGTGCTGCAGTACTTCGTGTCGCCGATGCTCAACCGGCTCGCGGGGGCGTTGCGGGAGCGGTGACGTCCTGGCTGGCCACCCCTGCGGGTCCGGTCGCCGTCCATAGTGCGGCGTCCGCGGCCCAGCTTCCAGGAAACAGGGCGCTGGTGTCGAGCCAGGGCGTGATCGTGTCGAGGTTCATGCCAGCGGCATGGTGAGCGGCTGCGGCGCCGGTATCAGGCGGCGGTGCGACCGGCGGCTTGATGCTCGCGTGCAGGTGTATCTGCGAGACCGTCAGCGCCGTCATGACCTCGATGGCGGCGAACGACGAGCGCGTCATTGCTTCCAGCGCCACCGCTGACAGGCTCAGCACGCGGGTCCGGTCAATCGTGTGGAACGAACTCGGCCGATGGTCGCCACCAGCACCGGGCAACGGCACGAGCAGTCCAGCGACCAGCAGCAGATCGAGGGCTGGACCGAGCGTGCGACGGCTGTTCCAGATCGACTTCAAGCCGTCGTAGATGGCCACGAGATCCTTGGACGGCGCGCCGGATTCATCCTTCAGCCGCAGCAGGCGGGGTTTGGCGACCGACAGCTTGAAAGTTGCGAGTTCCAGGTCGGCTATTGGATCGTCGCTGGGTGGACGCATCAGGCGCAGCGGAAAGCAGCGCAGCGCGATCGGCGAATAGGCACCGAGCCAGCGGCCGTCGGCGGCGGTCAGCGCACGTGCCAGCATCGAGCGCTGAATGAGAAAGCCGAGTTCCGGGCAGGGTCCGTCGAGCCGCACAACCAGGGGGTAGTAGTGTGCCGCTAACAGCATCTCGGTGTCTGCCAAGGGCAGCACCGCGATGTTTTCGAAGTCGGACAGCGGTGGTTGCATCGGAATGACAGCTGCTTGCCAACGGCTCAGCGGCACATGACGGATCATACGCCGCCTCCGCTGCTGGTTGCCGGTCCTGTCGCGAGCTCATTCGGCGCCCCGGTTGCGCCGTCTGCAGTTATGCCGAGCGCACCGCGCGCCCGGGCGAGCAGCAGGCCCGTGCGGAACAATGAGACGCGGTGGAGGGCGACGAGATCAGCAGCTGCAAGGCCATGGGCCCGCATGAGGGGAGCGAAGGCGCCGGTCGCAATCGCGCCATGCTTGACGATCCACAGTCCCTTCAGCTCGATCGTCGGTGCACCTTGGGCTTCGAAGCGCAGGGCCCACGGCTCGAGCAGATCCGCGTCGGCGATGCACTGCGAAATCACCGCCGTCTCGGCAAACGAGGCGGCGCTGGCATCGAGCAGGGCGATGCATCGTGCGGCCTGCGATGTGAGCCGGCCATTCATCGCTGTGATCGGTGCGCCCAGATCATCGGGTTCATCGGCGATGACAGGGTCGATGAACTTGGGCTGGCCCGGCGTCGGCGCGCGCGTTGGATCGTGCAGGAACGGATAAGCTCTGGCCAGCACGGGCAGCAGGGTCGTTGCTGTTTGCATGCCCGGCAAGTGGCCGCGACCGTCGCCCAGGAACGAGCGCAGTATCACGAGTTCGAATTTGCCAGCCCTGCTGCGCCAGGCGATGGGCACGTGCGCGACAAAGCGACCTGCCTCGGAAGCGCAGATCGCCACGATGTTGGTGTTTCGCACGGCGGCGTAACATGTGGGCGCGAACACCCGCTGCTTCAGGACCTCGCCCGCCACCGGTATTGGACCCTCGTAGTCCAAATCTCGCCCCTTCCAGCGCCGCCGCCCAGTGCCACGTGGCGTTGCCACTGTTCCTCAGCCCAGAGCCTTTCGTACCGCTGCGCGCACTTGCTCCAGCGTGAACGGCTTTTGCAGAAATTGCACGTTCGGATCTGCAATGCGGCCGGCACGCGCCATCTCGCTTGGCAGTCCCGACATCAGGACGATTTGCACGTTGCCCTGGGCGGCTCGCACTTGTTCGGCCAGCGCGATGCCGTCGATGATCGGCATCTGCACATCGCTGAGCAGCACGTCGAAGGCCGGCATGGCGGCAGCCGCCTTGTCGAGAGCGTCCTGGCCGTCGTGCGCCACCACGACGGCATGGCCGTCGGCGGTCAACGCCCGGCTCACGAGGTCGAGCGTCGCTTGGTCATCGTCGGCGAGTAGGATCCGGGCCATGGCGTACCTCCGCACAGTCTCAAGGCATCAGCGATGAACGACGTGTCCGACGAACGGCAACTCGCGATAACGATGGCCGACATCCATGCCGTAGCCGACGACAAACACTTCCGGACAATCGAAGGCCTTGAAGTCAGCTGCGATCTGCACTGCGCGGCGCGCGCCCTTGTCGAGCAGCACGCAGGTCATGACGCGGGCAGCGCCCCGTGCCGACACGAGGTCCTTGGCGAAGGCCAGTGTGCGGCCTGATTCCAGAATGTCATCGACCAGCAGCACATGGCGCCCCGACACGTCGGTTTCGAGATCGCGCAGAATGTCGACCGCGCCCGACGAGCGCGTACTCTTGCGATAGCTCGACAGCGTCATGAAGTCGACCTCCGGAGCAAGGCCTGCCCGGTGCAGCGCGCGAATGAGGTCGGCCGCGAACACGAAGCTACCTTTCAGGATGGCAACCACCAGCAGCGGTGCGGTGCTGGTCGCGGCGATCTGACCTGCCAGAACCTCGATCCGTGCAGCGATCTTATCCGGCGGGTAGATTACTTCGATGTGGTCGGCATCCGGGCTCAACGGGCTCACTCCTGATCAGCGTCGTCCTAGATATCCGCCGATTGAGACGACACTGCAACGGGGGATTGCGGTCGCAGCCTGAACATGTGCACAAGCTCGGCGCGCGGGAGAATAGGCGCGAGGTACGCATTGCGAGCAGCGAAAGCTGTTGAAAGTGCCGCGGCGACGGGCAACACGGAAGCGCAACAGGGCCGCCATTTCGTCATATTGCGTCACGAGTCCCCCTGTAAGAACGGCGCCGGCGGGCGTATGAGATCGTCGATGGCGGGGTGACACGGACTGATCAGGCGGGTGCAGGACTGTGCCGGCTGCAATCGGGCTGTGTTGCGCGCCAATTGTGCGAACAAGGCGACGACGTTGGGACACAAGATAAGCGCGGGTGGGACTGGATGTTTGATGGATTGAAGGGCTCTGGGGCCGGCAGCATGGCATTTCTTGACCTGTTCCTGTCGGCCCACATCGTCGTGAAGATCGTGATGGTGGGCTTGATGCTGGCCTCGGTGTGGTCATGGGCGATCATCATCGAGAAACTCGTCGCCTTCCGCCAGGCACGCGCTGAAGCCGACAAGTTCGAGCAGCTGTTCTGGTCCGGCCAATCGCTGGAGGAACTCTACACCGGCTTGTCGCGGGGCCGCACGATCGCCATGGCGGCGTTGTTCGTTGCCGCCATGCGCGAGTGGAAGCGCTCGGTCGAAGGCAACATCCGCGCGCTCGGCGGCATCCAGATGCGGGTTGAAAAGGTGATGGATGTGACGATCAGCCGTGAGATGGAACGCCTGGAGCGCCGCCTGCTGTTTCTGGCGACCGTTGGCTCGACGGCGCCGTTTGTCGGCCTGTTCGGCACGGTGTGGGGCATCATGACGAGCTTCCAGTCGATCGCAGCATCGAAAAACACCTCGCTTGCCGTTGTTGCTCCCGGCATCGCTGAGGCGCTGTTTGCAACCGCGATCGGTCTGGTCGCGGCGATCCCGGCAGTGGTGTTCTACAACAAGTTTTCGGCGGATGCGTCGCGCCTGGGCCAGCGTCTGGAAGCCTTCGCCGACGAGTTTTCCGCGATCGTGTCGCGCCAGATCGACGTGAGGAGCTGACATGGGTGCTAGCATCAAGGCGGCAGGAGCGGGCGGGCGCAAGCGGCGCCGGCACGGCAACGCGCCGATGAGCGAGATCAACGTGACGCCGTTCGTCGATGTCATGCTGGTGCTGCTGATCATTTTCATGGTGGCAGCTCCCTTGCTGGCAGGAGGTGTGCCGCTCGATCTGCCGCAGGCCAAGAGCACGCAGCTGGATGGTGGCAACAAGGAGCCCGTGGTGGTGTCGATCGCCAAGGACGGCCGCATCTATCTGGGCCAGCAGGACAAGGAGTCGATCAAGCTCGACGATCTCGGCGCCAAGCTCAAGGCCGTCATGACGGCGCGGGGCCCAGGCAGCAACGAAGACGCCATCTTCGTGCGCGGCGACCGGACCGTCGACTATGGCACGGTTGCCCGCGTCATGGCACGGATCAAGGAAGCGGGCTTTCGCAAGCTCTCCCTCGTCACCGAAACCGATGGAGAGTGAAGCACCTTGCCACTCGGGCTTGTCGTCTCGGTCCTGCTGCACGCTGGCCTTCTGGCCTTGGCGCTGCTGGGCTATGCGGGCACCAAGCCGTTGAAATTGCCGGACGAAGTACCGGTCGAGGTGTCGATCGTCTCGACCCTCGACCTGGAGCTGCGGCAGAAGAAGGGCGACAGTCTTGCGAAGCTCGAAGAGGCGGCCCAGAGTGACGGCAAGGTGCCGACGCCGAAGGATGCGGCGAAGCCGAAGCCCGTGCGCGCCGTCGAGCCGCCCGCGCCCCCACCTCCGCCGGC
>JAKFWF010000002.1 GCA_021730785.1 Hyphomicrobiaceae bacterium | reverse complement strand
GTATCAAGCTGCTGGATTCGTTGCAAGAAAGAACCCCCCACCTCACGCGGCAAAATCGATTTTTGTGAAGAACAAAAATCGAGCCGCGTTGTCCTCCCCCTCAAGGGGGGAGGAGGCGAAAACTTCGGAAGTTCAACGGGTTTGCGCAGATGCAGCCGACGCGGTAGCTCGTTCATGCGATCGTGGTGAGACTCTGCGATGACCCCCTTGTGTTCTCAGTTTCGTATGGTATATTGGAACAAATATCGAACATTAAGAGCGTTCGAAAGTGGTGGACAAGCGCAGCTGCGTCGCTGTGGGCGGCCCACTTGCCAAGCTAGGGTTATGCAACCCGATTCGTGCCTTCCGCGTTGTGCTGGATGGCGGTGCTCGTCGAGCAAAGGAGAGTGCAATGGCTGGTTCCGTGAACAAGGTGATCCTGGTCGGCAACGTCGGCAAGGATCCAGAGATCCGGCGCACGCAGGACGGCCGGCCGATCGCCAATTTGTCGCTCGCAACGTCTGAGTCCTGGCGCGACAAGAATTCCGGCGAGAAAAAGGAAAAGACCGAATGGCACCGCGTGGTCGTGTTCAGTGAGCCGCTGTGCAAGGTGATCGAGCAGTACGTCAAGAAGGGCGCCAAGCTCTACATCGAAGGCGCGCTGCAGACCCGCAAGTGGACCGACAAGGACGGCGTCGAGAAGTACTCGACCGAGGTCGTTCTGCAGGGCTTCAACGGCCAGCTGACGATGCTCGATGGCGCCCGCCAGGGTGCCGGGGCTGCCGGCGGCATGCACGAAGATGGCCAATCGAGCTATGGTGCGCCGGACGGCGGCTATGGCAGTTCCGGCAGTTCCAGCTCATCGGGTGGGGGCTACGGCGAGCCGAAGCGTGCGCCAGCGAAGGCAGCTGGCGCCAAGAGCTTCGACAAGCCGCTCGACGACGAGATACCTTTCTGAGTGTCGCTGCCGACACCGCTACGCGGAGCCGGCAGCCAGCGACGGGATTGCCGGCGACGGGACAGGGAACGTGCGGCTGGCAGCAACGTACACTCCCTACCGCAACGTATCGCTGGCGGCGACCAGGGCGCCGGCCGTCACCAGGATCGCCGCGATCCACAGCGTGTTCGTCGCCTCGCCGAGGCCGAGGCTCGCGAAGATGACCGTCGACAGCAGCGGCGTGGCGTAGGATGCAGCACCCAGCAGCCGCATGTTGCCGTGCTTCATGCCGCGGTCCCACACGTAGAACGCCAGCCCAACCGGGCCAAGCCCGAGGCCCAGGACGGCCGCCCAGGCGACGCGATCCGCCGGCCACACCGTCATCTCCAGCGCCAGATGCAGCAGCGCCGAGCCTGCGGCCGTGACCGCACAGGAGCCGATCACTGCGGAACTGGGCACATCCTGGTACATCCGCGACGCCACCGAATAGCTCGACCAGATCAGCGCGGCAGTGATGGCTGCCCCATAGCCAACACCGCTGCCGCTGAAATCGGGCCGATTGGCCGCGCCCAGCAGGATCAAAACCGTGCCTGAAAAAGCCAGCACCGCGCCGACCACATGCCACCAGCGCAAGCCCCGCCCGCCGAGCCGCGCAGGCAGCAAGCCCGAGGCGACGACAATCAGCAGCGGCCACAGGTAGATGATCAAACTGACCTCGATCGCCGGCGCCGACTGCAGTGCGAAGAAATAGCAGGCATGAAACACGAGTAAGCCGTAGACGCCCAGCGCCCAGGCGCCGATCGGCACGGCGCGCAGCACCGGCAGCAGCGCTTCGCCGGCCACACGGGCGTAAACGAGGCCAACCAGCGTACCGATGGTGAATGTCATCGCCGCCAGCTGAAACGGCGGGATCGGGCCGGCATAGCTCGTGAGGGCTGCAAGTGCCGCCCACAGCCCGACTGCAACGAGCCCCTGCAGCGTGGCTGGCATAATCGTGTGTTCCCCTGCCGCCCCGGCCTGAACGCCCGCCCCTAAAACCGCAGCACCCGCAGCCACCGCGTGATGTCGAGCAACGTCATGGCCGCCGCCGCAACGTAGGTCAAGGCGGCGGCACGCAGGATCTGGCGGGCCGACACCATGTCGCGATCGGCGATGATGTTGCCGGCCTTCAGCACCGGCAGTGCCCGGTTGAAGCTCGCATCGTATTCGACGGGCAGGGTCACGGTGTGCATCAGCACGCTGAACGCCAGGATGATCACGCCGGCGGCCAGCTGCGCGATCATGATCGCCGGTGCCTTGGCGATCAGCAGCATGACCGGCGACAGCAGCATGAGAACAGAGCCCAGGATCTCGACCCGATGCGCCTGTTTGGCAAGCTTGGTGCGGGCCCTGAGCGGGGGATAGTCGGTCGCATCCTGCATCGCATGGCCGACCTCGTGGGCGGCAATCACGACGGCCGACAGTGATTTCTTGTGCATGTGGTCGGCCGTCAGCCGTACCACCTTTTCGATCGGATCGTAGTGGTCGCCAAGGTCGGTCTGCTCGACTTTCACATGGGTCAGCTTCATGCCGTCGAGCAGGTGCCGCGCCAGCTCACCGCCGGTTCCTGGGAAATCCGCGCGCTCGGCCGCATGGCGCTTGATCACGTTGCGCACCCACATCGAGGGCAGGAACGCCAGCGCCAGGATGCCGCCGATCACGATCAATGCAAGGACCATGTGCCAAACCTGCCGGATGCGCGAGACAATTTCAGAGCCGCTTGTCATATAGTAACGTCGAACATTCCCCAACAGGACACCCACCATGGCCGCGATTGCGATTCTCGACGACTACCAGGGCGTGGCCCTCACCATGGCGAACTGGAGCGCACTGCAGCGCACGCACAGCATCCAGGTGTTCCGCCAGCCGTTTGCCACTGAGAAGGCCGCGGCCGAGGCGCTCGCCCCCTTCGATGTCGTATGCCTGATGCGCGAGCGCACGCCCTTCCCGGCGTCCCTGTTTGCGGCCCTGCCCAAGCTCAAGCTGTGCGTCACGACCGGCATGCGCAACGCCTCGATCGACGTGGCGGCAGCCAAGGCCCGTGGCGTCGTCGTGTGCGGCACGCCGAGCGGCGGACACGCCACAGCCGAACTCGCCTTCGGGCTGCTGCTGGCGATCGCCCGCAACATCCCCTTCGAGACGGCCGCCATGCGCACCGGCGCCTGGCAGACGACGGTTGGCACCGACGTCCGCGGCAAGACGCTCGGCATCCTCGGCCTAGGCAAGCTCGGCAACCAGATGGCAGCGTTCGGCCGCGCCTTCGGCATGACGGTCGTCGCCTGGAGCCAGAACCTGACGCCCGAGAAGGCGGCCGGCGGCGGCGCCGAACTGGTGACGAAACCGGAGCTGTTCCGCCGGTCCGACTACATTTCGATCCATTCGGTGCTGTCGGAGCGCACGCGCGGCGTCGTTGGTGCGGCCGAATTCGCACTGATGAAGCCAACCTCGGCGATCATCAACACGTCGCGCGGCCCGATCATCGACGGTGCGGCGCTGCTGGCGGCACTTCGCGAGGGACGCATCCGCGCGGCCGGCCTCGACGTCTACGACAGCGAGCCGCTCGACCCCGGCCATCCGCTGCGCAGCGAGCCGCGGGCGATTCTGACGCCGCACTTGGGCTACGTCACCGAGGAGACCTATCGCATGTTCTACGGCGGTACCGTGCAGGCGATCGAGGGCTGGCTCGCCGGCACGCCGGTCAATCAGATCACCGCCTGAGGGCTGGGCTGCCATGACGATCCTTTTGACCGGTGCTGCTGGCTTCATCGGCTTCCACACCGCGCAAGCGCTGCTGGCCCGAGGCGAGGCCATCGTCGGCATCGATAATCTCAATGCCTACTACGACGTGCGCCTGAAACAGGCGCGCCTCGCCCAACTGGACGGGCATCCGAACTTCCGCTTCGTGCGCTGCGACTTCGCTGACCGGCCGGCCATGAAGGCACTGTTCGCGCAACTGCGGCCCGACCGCGTGGTGCATCTGGGCGCCCAGGCCGGCGTGCGCTATTCGATCGACAACCCCGAGGCCTATATCGACAGCAACCTCGTCGGCTTTCTGTCGATCCTCGAAGGCTGCCGGCACACCGGCGTCAGGCATCTCGTCTATGCGTCGTCGAGTTCCGTCTATGGCGCCAATGCAGCAGTGCCGTTTGCGGAAACATCCTCGAGCACGGACCATCCCGTCAGCCTGTATGCGGCGACCAAGCGGTCGAACGAGTTGATGGCTCACACCTACGCCCACCTCTACGGCCTGCCGGTCACCGGCCTGCGCTTCTTCACGGTTTACGGTCCGTGGGGACGGCCGGATATGGCCTATTGGAAGTTCACCAAGGCGATGCTGGCGGCGGAGCCGATCGACGTGTTCAACAACGGCCAGCACGCCCGCGACTTCACCTACATCGACGATATCGTCGAAGGCGTGGTGCGCACACTCGACCGGCCCGCGGCAGGGAGTGCGCCCCCGTTCACGCCGGCGACGTCGACGGCCCCCTTCCGCGTCTACAACATCGGCAATCACCAGCCGGTCGAACTTCTCGACATGATCGCGATTCTGGAACGGGAACTCGGCGTCAAGGCGCAACTGCGCATGCTGCCGATGCAGCCGGGCGACGTGCACACCACCTTCGCCGACGTCGCGGCGCTGACGGCAGATGTGGGGTTTCGGCCAGTCACGCCGATCGATGTGGGGCTGGCGCGCTTCGTATCCTGGTATCGGGCTTATGAAAAGTGCTAGGGCCTCGGCGGCTTACGCATGATTCGCGAGAGAATGAGCCGATGGAACAGTCGAAGGGAGCGAGCGCCATCATGGTAGCTTGGATGTTGGCAATTGGCCTCAGCATCATTGGTCTGGTGTTGAGCGCAGCGGCACGGCCAGGCAACGTTCAAATGGCCCATGTGCATCTGCTCATCACCGCTGGCGTCAGCGTGGTGTTTGCACTCTTGGCGGTGCGCAAGATGATTGCGATGCAGCAGGCCGCCGCGTCGCGCACCGCGATCGCCGCGGAAGGTTCACGTGCGTCTGGGCTGGTGTGGGCCTGGGCTGCACTTGCCATTGCGGCCACCTATGCCACCGGTGTGCTCGCCTGGAAGGAATGGTTCACCCACTTCCTTGGGCTGTTGGGGGCGGGCGGCCTGAGCCTGACGCTTGCGAACGTCCTCCACAATAGCGCAGCCAAGGGCGGCGAAGATGAAACCATGCTCACCCTCGCCCGTTACCTGGCAATTTTCCAGCTGGTCGGCATGGTGATCCTCATCGTCGGCTTCCTGCTCGATGGGCAAATGAAGCGCTTCCTGGTCGAGCGCTTCACCGATTGGCCTGCCAAGCACATCATGTTCTTCGGTGCCGTCGGCGTTGCGGCCATCTGTGGCGCTGCGCTTAAATATGTGCCGAAATCGGCATAGGTTGGCGCCTTCGGGTCAATGGTGGTCGTGCGTTCATGTCGGTCAGGCCGTTCATTCCTTGGCTACTTGCCGCGTTCGTGCCGGCCATCCTGGGGCAGGTGATCGGAGCGAGCCTGCGTGCGCCCTGGGTGTCGGGAACGGCAGCATTGTTCCTGCCCATCATGGCGGTGCTGGTCAGCCTGAAAGTCAACGCACCCTACTGGGAGGGCGGCGTCATCCGGCGTGATGGGGATACGATCGCAACCGCCTCCCAGCGCAACGCGCGGCTGATGGCGTGGACCTGGGGCGCAGGTGCTTTGTCGATGCTGTCGGTCTACATGCTGTCAGGCCTCAGATGGCAGCACGGCTGGCAATATGGTGTGGGCATGCTGCTGATCGCCACCTTAGGTTATAGCTACTCGGTGCTGCTCGCCAATCGTGAAAGCGTCACCCGTCAGTCACGCTACCTCACGGCTGCAGCCCTGCTCGCTGCGGCGCAAGGGATCGCGGCGATCGGTGGCGTCATGATCCTGGTGCTCTCCGGCAAGGTGCTGAGCCCCAGACCCGACTGGGCGGCCAACATCATCTTCGTTGCGGGCGGTTTCGCGATCACCATACTGTCGGGAATCGCGCTGCGTACCTGGGCGCGCCTCAGTCACGATGATAGGGATGGCCCGCCAGGATCGTAGTGGCGCGGTACAGCTGTTCGGCGAGCACGATGCGGGCGAGGCCGTGCGGCAGCGTCATCGGCCCGAGCGACAGAGTGAAATCGGCCTTGGCGGTGATGGCGTCGCCGTGGCCGTCGGGGCCGCCGATCAGGAAGGCGAGGCTATGGGCGCCGCGGTCGCGCTGTTTGGCGATCAGTTCGGCGAACGTACGGCTGGTCATGGCACGGCCGCCTTCATCGAGTGCCACGAGGACTTCGGCATTTGAAACTTGCTTCAAAAGCCGCGCCGCCTCGTCGACCTGCCGCAGCTGAGCGGTACTACTGCTACGCCCTTCCGGGATCTCGAACAGGTCGATGGAATTCAAGCCAAGCGCGCGTCCGGCCTGACCGACGCGTTTGACATACCGGTCGAGCAGGTCCCGCTCGGGGCCGTCCTTCAGCCGCCCGACCGCCGCAATCACGAGCCGCATGCGGCGTCAGTGCGACGCTTGCTCAGGCGGCCGGTCGCCCGACCACATCTTTTCCAGATTATAGAATTCGCGCACCTCGGGCCGGAAGAGATGAATGATCAGATCGCCGGTATCGATCAGCACCCAGTCACAAGTCTGCATGCCTTCGACGCGCAGCTTGCGGCAACCGGCTTCCTTCAGGTGACGCTGGAGCTGGTCGGCGATGGCACCCACGTGGCGGTCGGTGCGGCCGGACGCAATCATCATGCTGTCGGCGATGCTGGATTTACCAGCGAGGTCAATCGAAACGATATCTTCGGCCTTTGCCTCGTCGAGCCAGATCGTGATCCGATCAAGGAGGTTCGATGAGCTGATCTGCGGTGAGACGAGCTCAGCTGGAGCAACGCCGCTGGCGGCGCTCTCATGCGCGGTTCTCATATGCCGGTGATATTCCTTCTGCTGCTTCTCATTGCTGCGCGGAGCCGATCTCCACCCCGCAGCGGGGCCATGGTGTCTTGCCGAATAAGCTGCCTGACACAAACTGTACGCCCAGTTGAAAGGTGGGATACCAGTACTAGAATAGTCTGCTTCGGGGTGACTTTTCAATTGCGCACTGTGCGAATTCAGGTCGTGAACCAGTAAACACCACCCACGCCCGCAGCAAATCGGCAACAAATCAGTGTCTGCCGGACCGCAATCGGGTCGATGACAGCGTCGAGAGCGGCCCCGATAACAAAGTGAAGGCGGGGGACCGGCGCATGGCCAGTCGACCTGCTGCACGCTCCGGCACGAAGCTGCGGGCCAACGATCGCGCGGCAGGCGAGGCCATGGCAGCCAATCGCCAGCGCGGCCGGTCGACGACCGCAATCGGCACGCTTGCCGCGATCGCGTGCCAGCGTTGCCAGCGGTGGAATGTCGCCAGATTGTCGGCGCCCATGATCCACACGAAGTGAACGGCTGGATAGCGGCGGCGCAGAAAATCGACGGTGGCCGCGGTGAACGGCGTGCCCAGTTCCGCCTCGAACCCGGTGACCGCCACCTTCGGCGTTGCCAGCAACCGCCGGCAAGCGGCGATCCGGTCGTCAAGAGATGGCAGATTTCCATTGAATTTCAACGGATTGCCAGGCGTGACGACCCACCAGAGCCGGTCGAGCTGCAACCGCGCCAGTGCGATCTTGCTAATCTGCACGTGGCCCGCATGCGGCGGATTGAACGATCCGCCCAGCAGTCCAACGCGTTGGCCCGGCTGCGCCAGAGGGGTGCGCGGCGGCACCCATCGATGTGCGACTGGCCGAGAAACGAGGGGCATCGGGACATCAGAGCCTGGCTGGTGTTTCGAACCGCCAGGATGGATGACCCGCACCCGTTAGTCGAGCTTGCCGTGGCAGTGCTTGTACTTTTTACCCGTCCCGCACGGACACAGCTGGTTGCGCGACACCCGGCCCCAGGTGGCGGGATCCTTGGGATTGATCTCCGACGCCCCACCCGCCTTGCGCGACTGCATTGGCGCCCGCCTTTCCATCACTGCTGCCTTTGGCTCCCGCTCGGCCGTCAACACGGCGTCGGCGAGCGCGAACTCGTCGAGCCCGGTGACGGGATCGATATGCTGCGCGCGCATGGGCGGCAGTTCCACCGGCTGCATCATCGGCTGTTCTTCGAGCGGCGCCATCTCGATGTGCATGAGCTGGCCGGTGACCGCCTCCCTGAGCTTCGCCAGCATCGCCTCGAACAGCACGAAGGCTTCCGTCTTGTACTCGTTCAGCGGATCGCGCTGGCCGTAGGCACGGAACCCGATCACTTGGCGCAAGTGCTCGAGCGTGACGAGATGCTCGCGCCACAGGTGATCAAGCGTCTGCAGCAGCACCATCTTGTCGATCTGGCGGGTGGCGTCGGGCCCGAACTCGGCAGCCTTGCGCGCCGCCTTCTCGTCGACCGCCTTGAGGATGCGTTCCTTGATCTCGGCGTCGGCGATGCCTTCCTCGGCCGCCCACGCCTCGATCGGCAGCGCCTCGCCGAAAATGCCGCCGATCGCTTCAGCGAGCCCTTTGGCATCCCACTGCTCGGCGTAGGCCGCTTCCGGGATGTGCTTCTTGACCAGTTCCTCCACCACCTGCTGGCGCATGGCTGCGACGGTTTCGCCGACGTCATCCTCGCTCATGATGTCGAGACGCTGTTCGAAAATGACCTTGCGCTGGTCATTCATCACGTCGTCGTACTTGAGGATCTGCTTGCGGATGTCGAAGTTGCGCGCCTCGACCTTGCGCTGCGCCATCTCCAGCGACTTGTTCATCCAGGGATGCGTGATCGCCTCGCCTTCCTGCAGGCCGAGCGTCTTCAGGACCGAATCCATACGCTCGGAGCCGAAAATGCGCATCAAGTCGTCTTCGAGCGAGAGGTAGAACTTCGACCGGCCGGGATCGCCCTGGCGGCCGGAGCGGCCGCGCAGCTGGTTGTCGATGCGGCGACTTTCGTGACGCTCGGTCGCCAGCACATAGAGGCCGCCCGGCTTGTCGATCGATTTTGCCGGGCGCGCGCCTTTGGCCGGCTCGATCTCGACCCGCTCGATGATCTCGCGCACGTAATCGCGGTTCTTGGCGATCTCTTCGCGGATCTTCTCGATTTTGCGCGTCCGCTCGGTGCCATCCGGCAGCTCGGCTGCCTCTTCGAGGATGCGCATCTGGGCGTTGCCGCCGAGCTGGATGTCGGTGCCGCGGCCGGCCATGTTGGTCGCAATCGTCACCGTGCCGGGCTTGCCGGCCTGGGCGATGATGGAGGCTTCCTGCTCGTGAAAGCGCGCATTCAGCACCTGGTGCTCGATGCCGCGCTTCTTCAGCATCTCGGACAGCTGCTCGCTCTTCTCGATCGACACGGTGCCGACCAGGATCGGCTGCTTGCGGGACTTCGCCCGTTCGATCTCGGCAATGATCGCTTCCCACTTTTCCCGCGCCGTGCGGTAGATTTCGTCGTCCTCATCGAGGCGCGCGACCGGGCGGTTGGTCGGGATCTCGAGCACGTCGAGACCGTAGATGTCGAGGAACTCGTTGGCCTCGGTCGAGGCCGTGCCGGTCATGCCGGCGAGTTTCTTGTACAGGCGGAAGTAGTTCTGGAAGGTGATCGAGGCCAGCGTCTGGTTCTCGGGCTGGATCTCGACGCTCTCTTTCGCTTCCAGTGCCTGGTGCAGGCCCTCCGAGTAGCGCCGCCCCTGCATCATGCGGCCGGTGAACTCGTCGATGATGACGACCTGGTTGTTCTTCACGATGTAGTCGCGGTCGCGCAGAAACAGCTTGTGCGCCTTCAGCGCCTGCGTCACGTGATGCACGGTCGTCACGTTGTCGATGTCGTAGAGGGAGCCGCCGGGGCTGAGCAGTCCGGCCTTCTCCAGCATCTGCTCCATGCGCTCGTTGCCGGCTTCCGTCAATGCGACGGTGCGCTGCTTCTCGTCCAGTTCGAAATCGCCCTTAACCAGCGACGGGATCAGCTTGTCGATGGCGATGTAGAGGTCGGCGCGATCTTCGACCGGGCCGGAGATGATCAGCGGCGTGCGCGCTTCATCGATCAGGATCGAATCGACCTCGTCCACGATCGCGAAGATATGCTCGCGCTGGACCATCTCGTCCCGACTCATCTTCATGTTGTCGCGCAGGTAGTCGAAGCCCAGCTCGTTATTGGTGCCGTAGGTGACATCGCAGGCGTAGGCCGCCTTGCGCTGCTCATCGTCCAGGTCATGCACGATGCAGCCGACGGTGAGACCGAGGAACTTGTAGACCGTGCCCATCCAGTCGGCGTCGCGGCTTGCGAGGTAGTCGTTGACGGTGACGACGTGCACGCCGCGGCCATTGAGCGCGTTCAGGTACACCGCGAGCGTCGCCACCAGCGTCTTGCCCTCGCCGGTCTTCATTTCAGCGATCTTGCCCTGGTGCAGCGCCATGCCGCCGATCAGCTGCACGTCGAAATGGCGCTGGCCGAGGCTGCGCTTTGCCGCCTCTCGCACCGTCGCGAAGGCCGGTACCAGCAGATCGTCGAGCGACTTGCCAGCTGCGAGCTGGCTGCGGAACTCGGTTGTGCGGGCGCGCAGCTCGTCGTCGGTCAGCTTGGCGACCTCGGGCTCGAGCGCGTTGATCGCTTCGACCCGGCCGCGATAGGCCTTCACCTTGCGGTCGTTGGACGAGCCGAACACCTTGGCGGCGAACGAGCCGAGCGCGCCTATGGAAACCATCTTGCTAGTCCTCGATCTTTCAACGTAAGGCCGAGCCGATGCCGGGTTGGCTGCCTGGGCCGGCGTGATGTGCGGTGGTGCGTCAGTTCATGCGGTTCTTGATGCAGGCCTCAGGATCGCGCAGCGCCACCTTGTTCGAGCAAAAGCTGCCGCCGCAGACGACGGGGCAACAAAGTCTAATCTCGCTGGACAACGTGGTTAGGCGAAAGTCTCATTTGATTGGCCTGAAATAAGGACCGCCCCCCCGCATTGTCAATGAATCACGGAACTTTGACAGCTGGCCGTGTGCCATGCCGCCGCAATGGTGTCATCTGTCCATTTGTTAACTTGGCAGTCGCGTTGAAGACGGTCTATGAGCACGCGGGAAATCTGTTTTCTGCAGCCGAGCCGAGGATCAGTCCGTGAGAACACCAAAATCCCGTACGCCGCTGGCCGGCGCGTTTGCCGTCGCCTTGCTCCTCTCGGCTCCGATTGCGCTGGCGCAGGACAAGATCGTCGCCAAGGTGAACGGCAAGACCCTTACCGAGAACGATTTGAAATATGCCGAGGCTGAAATCGGCGCCGACATTGGCAACCTGCCGGAACTCACCCGCCGCCGGGTGCTCATCGAGTATCTGATCGAGAACCAGCTGTTCGCCGAAGCAGCCGAGACGCAAAAGCTTGGTACCGGCGCCGCCTTCGACGAGCGCCTGCAGTACTGGCGGCGGCGCGCGCTGCGCGAAACATTTTTTGACACGAGCGTGAAGGCGTCCGTCACCGAAGCCGAAGCACGCCAGCTCTATGACACCCAGGTGGCAGCGATCACCCAGGCCAAGCCCGAGGACGAGGTCAAGGCGAGCCACATCCTGGTGAAGGACGAGGCCAAGGCCAAGGAAATCGCCGCAGCCCTGAAGCCTGGCGATGAAAAGGCGTTCGCGGAGGCCGCCAAGGCGAACTCGCTCGACCCCGGCAGCAAGGAAGACGGCGGCAGCCTCGGCTTTTTCGGCCGCGGCCAGATGGTGCCGCAGTTCGAAGAGGCGGCCTTCAAACTCAAGGCAGGCGAAGTGTCGGCGCCGATCCAGACCCAGTTCGGCTGGCATATCATCAAGGTCGACGAGCGCCGTGCGAAGCCCGCCCCCAAGATCCCAGAGTTCGCCGAGATCAAGGAACGGGTGATGGCGTCGCTGATGCACAAGAAGGCCCAAGAGGCGCTCGATGGACTGCGCGCGAAGGCCAAGCTCGAGTATGTCGATCCGGAAGTGAAAAAGCAGGTTGAAGCCGAAAAGGCAGCGCCAGGCGCCCAGCCGCCGAAGCAATGAGCGCCTGAACTAAGAGCATTATTTTGCCAGGGTGTTGGCCGCGCGTCGGCCAGCACCATTTTTATTCTCGCTTGAGGGCCTACGGAACGAGGGCTGCCGGTTCGCCAAAAAGACTTGCCAACAGGTGAACGATCACATCTGGAATTGGACACGAGTTATCCCCACCTTCCTGCTTGCAATCGGTCACAGCGGCGTTAAGGATCGCCGACTGCGAGAGGCCAGCGGGGTCTCAGTTTAACCATACATCGAAGCCGCAGCCTGACGGTCGTTTGCTGTTGCGTGCAGCCACTCCCGTCCGGCACGAATGACGACCGGCGGCACACCAGGGGAGGTTTCTCGTCCATCATGGCAACAGCTTCCAAGGCGAAGCGGCCAAAGCGCCAACCTGTGCGCTCGTGCCTCGGTCCGGTCGGTGATCTCGAGGCCCATCTGCCCGCCGAGTGGTGGCGGAAACTGTTCAATGCCCTCTACGTCAAGACCGACGGCGATGTCGTAGAGAACATCGAGAATACCCGCCGGGAGGTGGACTTCATCATGTCGGCGGCGGCGATCCAGCCGCACAGCACGATCCTCGATCTGTGCTGCGGACAAGGGCGCCACTGCCTCGAGCTCGCCCGCCGCGGGTTCCGCCAAGTCAACGGCGTCGACCGCTCGCGCTACCTCATCCGTCTCGCCAAGAAGCGTGCCCAGAGCGAGGGCCTGCACGTCGTCTTCAAGGAAGGCGACGCCCGCAATCCGCGCCTGCCCGAAAACACGTTCGACTGTGTCGCCATCATGGGCAACTCGTTTGGCTACTTCTCGAACAAGAAGGACGACGAGAAGGTGCTCAGCATGGTCGGCAAGATCCTGCGCCCCACGGGCCAGATCGTGCTCGACATCACCGACGGCGCCTTCATGGCGGAGCACTTCGACCGCCGCTCCTGGGAGTGGATCGACGAACACCACTTCGTGTGCCGCGAGCGCTCGCTCAGCCAGGACGGCGACCGGCTGATCAGCCGCGAAGTCATCGTGCATGACGAGAGCGGCGTGATCGCCGACCAGTTCTATGCCGAGCGCCTCTACACCAAGGATGGCATCGCGCGGCTGCTGGAGAAGTGCGGGTTCCGCAACGTCCGCCACCACGGCACCGCCGAAGCCCAGTCCGATCGCGACCAGGACCTCGGCATGATGGCGCGCCGAATTCTGCTGACCGCCGATGCGCCACAATTGCCCGCTCGCAAGGCCAAGGCCAAGGTGCAGCAGATCGACGTCACCGTGCTGATGGGCGATCCGCGCCTGCCCGACCAGGTCAAGCGTGGCGGCACGTTCAACCCGGAAGACCTCGATACCGTCCGCAAGTTGAAGGACGCCCTGTCGGAGTTGCCCAACTACAAGTTCCGCTTCCTCGACAATCACGCGACGCTGGAACGCGATCTGAGCGGCCTGCGCACCGACTTGATCCTGAACTTCTGCGACGAGGGCTTGAACAACGATCCGTTCAAGGAACTGCACGTACCGGCACTCCTCGACGTGCTGGGGCTGCCGTACACCGGCGCTGCCGCACCGGCGCTGGCGGCCTGCTACGACAAGGGGCTGGTGCGGGCCGTTGCCGCGTCGCTCGACATCCCCGTGCCGCTCGAAACCTACGTGCGGCCCGGCGACCAGGGCGCGACGCTGCCCTCGGTGTTCCCGGCGATCCTGAAGCCCAACTACGGCGACAGTTCCCAGGGCATCACCAAGGACGCGGTGGTTCGCAACCAGAGTGCGCTGCTCGACTATCTGGAGCGCCTGCGCACCGAGTTTCCGCGCCGACCGGTTCTGGTGCAGGAATATCTATCGGGCGCGGAATACTCGGTCAGCCTGATCGGCAACCCGGACCAGGGGCTGCGTGCGCTGCCCATTCTGGAAGTCGACTACTCGCGGCTAGATCCGAAACTGCCGAAAATCCTCGGCTACGAGTCGAAGTGGGAGCCGGACAGCCCCTACTGGACGCAGATCAAGTATCACGAGGCGCAACTGCCCGATCATGTGCAATCGCAGATGATCGAGCATTCGGCACGGCTGTTCGAGCGGTTGGGTTGCCGCGAGTATGCCCGCTTCGATTTCCGCGCCGACGCCAACGGCGAAGTGAAACTGCTGGAAGTCAACCCCAATCCAGGCTGGTGCTGGGATGGCAAGCTCAACATCATGGCGGGCTTCGCCGGCATTCGCTACTCGGAGCTGTTGGGGCAGATCTTAGCGGCGGCCGAAGAGCGCTGCGGCATCGTCGCCAGGCCCCAGGTGGCAGCCAACGGCGTCGGAGTTACGGTCAACGGCAACGGGGTCCACGCGCCGGTCGCGAATTAGCCGTAGGTTGGGTTAGACCGGCCCTCTTGCCGGTCGTAACCCAACGACTCGGACCGCCCGTGGAATGTTGGGTTACGGCGCAAACTGGCGCCTAACCCAACCTACGTTCATGCCCCAAGAAACGCTTCTGTCACGGCCGTGAAGGCGTCCAGAATTAGCCGTAGGTTGGGTTAGACCAGCCCTCTTGCCGGTCGTAACCCAACGGCTCGGAACGCCCGTGGAATGTTGGGTTACGGCGAAAACTGGCGCCTAACCCAACCTACGTTCATGCCTCAAGATGCGCTTCTGTCACGGCCATGAAGGCGTCCAGAATTAGCCGTAGGTTGGGTTAGACCAGCCCTCTTGCCGGTCGTAACCCAACGGCTCGGAACGCCCGTGGAATGTTGGGTTACGGCGCAAACTGGCGCCTAACCCAACCTACGTTCATGCCCCAAGAAACGCTTCTGTCACGGCCATGAAGGCGTCCAGAATTAGCCGTAGGTTGGGTTAGACCGGCCCTCTTGCCGGTCGTAACCCAACGGCTCGGAACGCCCGTGGAATGTTGGGTTACGGCGCAAACAGGCGCCTAACCCAACCTACGTTCATGCCTCAAGATGCGCTTCTGTCACGGCCATGAAGGCGTCCAGAGTTAGCCGTAGGTTGCGTTAGACCGGCCCTCTTGCCGGTCGTAACCCAACGACTCGGACCGCCCGTGGAATGTTGGGTTACGGCGCAAACTGGCGCCTAACCCAACCCACGTTCATGCCCCAAGAAAAGCTTCTGTCACGGCCATGAAGGCGTCCAGAATTAGCCGTAGGTTGGGTTAGACCGGCCCTCTTGCCGGTCGTAACCCAACGACTCGGACCGCCCGTGGAATGTTGGGTTACGGCACAAACTGGCGCCTAACCCAACCTACGTTCATGCCCCAAGAAACGCTTCTGTCACGGCCATGAAGGCGTCCAGCTGGTCGTGATGCACCCAGTGGCTGGCGCCTGGGATGGAGACGACGCGGGCGCTCTTGAAATGATGCACGCGTCCGTCCGTCTCGGGGTTCGACGCCCAGCTGTCGCCGCCGTAGACCAACAGCGTCGGACAGATGATCCGTCCCCACAGTTCCTCGGTCTCGGCCTGCGTCATATCACTGGGCGGCCACGAACGCAGGTAGTTGTCGAACTTCCAGCTGTAGGTGCCGTCCTCGTTTTGATTGACCCCGAACCGGGTGAGATGCAGCGCCTGGCGCTCGCTCAAGTGCTTGTTCTCGGCGCGCATGCGGGCCACGGCCTCGTCCAGCGTCGCATAGCGTTTCGGCTGGCGGCCGGCGAGGGCGCGCTGTTCGCCCATCCAAGTGGCAAGTCGCGCGTGGAAGGGTTGGGCGTTGCGCTCGGCGATCGACTTTGGCGAGAATCCCAGTCCTTCGATCGCGACGATGCGCGACACGCGATCAGGAAACAGGCCGGCATAGCGCAAAGCGATCATGCCGCCGAGCGAGTGCGCGATGATCGTGACGGGCGCGAGCTTCAGACTGTCGATCAGCTGCGCGAGGTCATAGACAAATGAAGCGGCATTGTAAGCGCCGCTTTGCGCCCACTGGCTGTCGCCATGCCCACGCAGGTCGGGCGCGATGATGTGGTAGCGGTGCGCCAAGCGCTCGGCCACGAAGTCCCAGTTGCGGCAATGGTCGCGCCCACCGTGCACCAGGATGAGCGGCGGCGCGGTGCCGTTGCCCCAGTCCACATAGTGCAGGCGCAGGCGCTGCGAATAGAACGCGCCCGAGGTCGGGCCGGCGGGCATCGGCATGTCAGGGTTTGGCATCACGAGTGGCCGTTGTCGGTTGGATTTGCGCCACCGGTTCGGCGCGTTCCCCAACATCGCACGGGTGGTCAATTGTCGAAATGCAAAACAGATGCGCGCTTGGTGATCGACAGCAGCTGCCTCAGAAGTCGCCGTCCACGGCGCGCTTCAATCGGATGATCAGCTCCTGGGCCTCCAACTCGTCTTTCTCCGGGCGCACCACGGACCCGAGCATGGCAATCATGAGGCTTTGCAGCGCGGCGTCACCACGTTCGCCGGGACTGTTGCGGGCCGCGATGAAAGCATGTGCGATTGCTGCCTGAACAGCATCGACCACAGCCTTGCCCAGCACGTTTTCAATTTCTTCAAACGTCATGGAACCTCTGAACATGCAGCAACCTGCGTTGTCGGTCATGAATACTAACAACGCTAAGTACGCGATTGGTGCCTGTCCAATGCTTGGCGGTTGAGTTCTTGCGGCACACTCTCAAAATCGTATAGGTTACAGCAATTGAATGGTGGCAAAGTCGCTGCACTCACAGCTGCACTGCCCTGTGCCTGCTGTCGCCAAGCCTGTCAGAGCGCCAATAATTTCTATGAATCCGACCCATCTTATCGATGACAATGGCGTCTTGGTGCGGCTTGCGGCGGCGCAACGCAGGTTGATTTCGGCTGGCGACGAGGCCGTCGATTTTTCGCTTCGCTCGCTCGGCTATATTGCCATTACGGAACTGCCATCAACCTGCCTGATCCGCATCTGTCCCCACCACTTGTCCGAGGTCTCACTGGCGACACTTGCCTATTTCCTGGCCGAGAACCCGGGTAAGCGGATAGCGCTGTCGTGGTTCGACAGCGTGTGGCGCGACGAAATCTTCGGTTCGCCCAGACTGGCCATTCAGCGTCTCGTCCACCTGGCGAACATGGCGGCAACGAGCGATGGCCAAGCATACATCAGCAGACGACGCAACCTTGCGTCTTTGCCGGCCAGCCACCGTTTACAGACGGTCTATGAACTGTGGCGAACGGAACAGTTCGACCGCCAGAAATTCACGTCGGTTCTCAATGAAAAGGCGGAAGGTCGTTACATCCTGGCTGGACTTGGCGCCAGACCCGGCAGCCTAGTATTCCAGGATGTCGGGCGCGGCGTCGTCTTCTATGGCGAGGACTGGCAGTCGAGAACGCGGGGCCATCGCGTCCAGGACCAACCTGATTACGATCTTGGACTGTGGGTGTCGGAGGCCTATCTCGACACGCTGGTCAGCAACGAGCCGCGTCTCGAAGACACCGACATTGTCGTCCGGCGTCCCCGAAACGGTAGCATCAGAATCACGTACACTCGCCTGCTCCTGCCATTGGCAGTCGCAGGCAAGCGCAGCGGCATTCTAAGCGTTTCGCATCTGGACCCCGGCATAGACCTCCGGTTCAACTTCAAGAAGATATCCGAAAACATCGTCGATTGACTGGATGGCGGTCATCGTCGCCAGACCCAATCGCAGCACGTTGGCGACGGACTTGAAGGCCGGCGGGTTGTTTCGAATGAAATCCCACTCGAGGTTCGTATAGCCGATGCGTGCCGGGAACCCGGCTTTCGCATTGCTCTCGATGACAAGCGCGAACACAGTGGCGACATTCCACTTCGTGAACGCCATGGCCCGCCCGATCCGCGGCAGAATCGTTGAAAGCCGCCCGCCACGGTAATCCGGCCGATACCAGATGGCGCCGCCATAGGCCACCCGCCCCGTGATCGTGATGGCTGACGGCGCACTGACCGTGCAGCTTTCACCCGGCGCGGCGTGTCGGCTCGGATCGGAATAGAAGAGACGCAGCGCTTCTGCTTCCACCTTCAGGTTGGTGCTGGTCCAATCGAACAGCCGCAAGCCCTGGGTTGCCACAACATCGCCCCGACCATCCCGGCCCAGGATGCAAATTGTCGTGGGATCACCAACGTCGCTGAGATCGGGACGATAGGCCGTATCCAGGGGAAGCCATGTCGCACGGTTCCGATGGTTGACCTCGACGAGATCGGCGAACGTGCCCACCGACAGAGTTACGCCCTGACGCGCGGCCGCATCGGCGGCCTTGAGGAAGAACCGGCCCAGCAACGTGCGTGGCCCGTAATCGACTTTGAGTTCTGCTAGCAGTGGACGGTTCAGCGAGAGTGCCATCGTTGTCGCCTCCTATACAAAAAGTTGAGTGAGACGATTTTCCTCTACTATTAGGCGAGCTACAATCCGCTGTTTTAAGACCCGGGTGGTTGCACAAGTTCATTGGCGTGCGTACCCTGCGCAAAACGGGGAGGCGAAAGCCATTTTGTGCTTCCAGGGAAAACATGCGTACAATGCATAAGCCGTTGCTGAAGGCCGCAGACGCTCACCAGAGCGCCGAAAACATCGATCGGCTGGTGGGCTCGCGATTGAAAGCGCGACGATCGCTGCTTGGCCTCACGCAGGAACAACTCGCCGGCGAGTGCGGGCTAACATTCCAGCAGATTCATAAGTACGAAGCCGGGCAGTCGCGCATGAGCGCTTCCCGGCTGGTGCAGATTGCCCGGTTGCTGGAGGTTCGCGTCGGATGGTTCTTCGATGACGTGGGCGAGGTGCAGACCACCGGCCCGAAATCCGGGCGCCGGGAGGCACAGTGCGATGCGTCCCGGCTCTTGCTGCTGTTCGCCAAGATCAAGAGCGCAAAACGGCGAGCCATGCTGATGGAATTCGCGCAGCTGCTGTCCGAGGAATGACCGGCAGGCCTAGCCGCGCTATAGCGCCGTGACGCGATACTGCGCCGTCATCGTGTGCTTGGTCCCGGGCGCAACAGTCACGACATCGGCGCCGGCATTGCAGGTCTCAACGCATACATAGCGCCGCCAGCCGTCCGGCCCGAGATCGCTGAGCCGGGCGGCCTTGGCGCTCCATGGGTTCCAGACGACCGACGAACAACTGCCCGACTTCGTGATATCGATGCGCCGCTTCAGGCCCGCGTCGACGATCGTGGCCGCACCGGTGTGGGCGTCATAGATCCGGTCCACCTCGGCAGTGAAGCGGATCGTGCCCGCTTGCAGCTTGCGGGCATTGTCATCGAGTTTGTCGGTGTAGCTTTGGCCATCGAAGCCTTCGACCGTAACGTCGGCGATGTCGCCAACCGCAAAGTAGGTGTGCAGGGCCTCGGTCAGCTCGAACGGCGTGGCGCCGGTGTTCTGCGTGGCCAGTACAAGGTCGAGCGTCGCGCCGAGCGTGACGACCAGTTCGACCCGTGCTGCATGGGGCCACAGCGGCCGATCGGCGTCGGTAGTCGCGGTCGACAGCGTCACGCGCACCGTGTCAGCCGAGGCCTCGGTGCGATCGATCGTCCAGAGTTTGGTGCGCACGAAGCCATGGGCGGGCTTCGTGGCATCGCTCGGATGGCCGGCGAACCAGGGCCAGCACACCGGCGTGCCGCCGCGCACCGGCTTGGGCGTGCCGGCGGGACGTGCCAGCCGCTCCATCGGCGACAGCCAGATCACGGGCGCATGCCCCTGGGGCTGCCACGACAGCACCTGCGCGCCCTGCAGGGCGACTTCAGCCGTCCCGCCCGGCGCGACGAGCCGCAGGATCGGACCGCCGAGCGGGCTGTCCTCGAGGCTCGCCCCGCAACCGCTGCCGGCCACCGCAATGGAACTGAAATTGCTGGTCATGGATTGCCATCCCTCTTGCGATTATTCATAGCCCTGTCGTGGCCCGTCTGCGATAGCAGGGGCAATTGAGGCTCTGTAACGGTGCGGCCATCCGGGGGAATGTTCATCAATGCTCACGATTTATGATCATCAAGGCGCAAAGCTGTCCAAGGGCGAAGGCATGGCGCCCGTCTCCGATAACACCGTTTGGATCGACCTCCTCAATCCAACAAGCGAAGAAGATGCCTATGTCGAAAAGGCGCTCGGCATCGACGTGCCGACCCGCGCCGAGATGCGCGAGATCGAGGCATCAAACCGGCTCTACCAGGAGAACGGCACGCACTACATGACGGCTTTTATCGTCTACAACATCGAGCAGCCCGAGCCGATGACGACGGCGCTGACGTTCATTCTCGCCGGCAAGCGACTGCTGACCGTGCGCTATGCCGAACCGAAGGCGTTCCCCCTGTTCCTGACCAGGGTCGACAAGGGCGATCTCGCCTGCAATTCGGCGCCAGCCATCATGATGGGTCTGATCGAAACCATCATCCATCGCGAAGCCGACCTGATCGAGCGCATCCAGGACGTGATCGACAAAACCGCGCCGGCGATCTTCGAGCTGCGCGGTGGGCAGATGACGCGCGGGCGGCGCCTGGAGGCGATCCTGAAAACGGTCGGCAAGCAGGGCGACGTCAACGCGCGCGCCCAGGAGAGTGCGCTGTCGCTCGACCGAGTGCTGACCTATTTCGCCCACGCAGCCCGCGAGCGCAAGGACGACGCCGCAATCGCCACCCGCATCGACGTCGCCCATCGCGACGTGCACTCGCTGATGGAGCACATGCGGTTCCTGTCGTCCCGCATCGCGTTTCTGCTCGATGCCACACTCGGCGTGATCTCGACCGAGCAGAACCAGATCATCAAGCTGTTCTCGGTCGCCGCCGTGATGCTGATGCCGCCGACCCTGATCGCCTCGATTTATGGCATGAACTTCAAGCACATGCCCGAGCTGGAGTTCCTGTGGGGCTATCCGGCCGCCCTCACCGGCATGGTGATCTCAGCCGTCGTTCCCTTCCTCTACTTCAAGCGCAAAGGCTGGTTTTGAGGCAGCCAGCACTCAAGCGCCGACGAAGTGCCATGCGACGGCCAGCCCGCCGCAGATCGCGAGCGTGGTGATGATGCCACGGTGGAGTGCGAACAACAGGACGAAGGCGAGGACTGCCAGTGCGACGGCGCGCAGATCCGCGGATGCCAGTACAGGCAGTTCCAGACTGAGCGGCCAGGCATTCACTTTGGCCAGCTGTTTGAACAGCACGTTGAGGGCAAACCACACCGTGAGATTCAAGATCACGCCGACCACGGCTGCCGTCACTGCGGCGAGCGCGGACTTCAAGCGCGGCTCGCTGTTCAGCCGCTCGATGTAGGGCGCGCCGGCAAAGATCCACAGGAAGCACGGCGCGAAGGTCGCCCACAGCGCGACGAGCGCACCCAGCATGCCCATCGGGATCGCCGACCAGCCGCCGTAACGGTGGGCCGCCACATAGCCGACGAACTCGGTGACGAGGATCAGCGGGCCGGGCGTCGTCTCGGCAAGGCCCAGCGCATCGAGCATCTCGCCGGGCTGCAGCCAACCGTAGGTCTGCACCACGTCCTGCGCCATGTAGGCCAGCACCGCATAGGCGCCGCCGAACGTCACGATCGCCAACTTGGAAAAGAACAGCGCGAGCTTCGCCAGCACGTGGTCGACGCCGAAGAACGAGGCAAGGCCGAGCAGCGGGGCAAACCAGATGACGAGCCAGATCGAAACCGTGCGCACCGTTTGGCCGAACGGCACGGTCGCAATTGCGCTCGCGTTGGCCGGCGGCTTCAGCCCCCGCCCACGCCACAGGCCGAACAGCGCGGCTGCCAACACGATGATCGGGAATGGCACCTGGAACGCGAAGATCGCGACGAACGCTGCGCCTGCAATGATCCAATCGAGGTTGCCCTTCAGCGCGCGCTTGGCGACCCGCAGCAAGGCTTCCACCACGATCGCCAGCACAGCCGCCTTCACGCCGATGAACAGGGCTTCGGCGAGTGGCAGCTTGCCGAACGCCGCATAAGCGATCGACAGCGCGAGTACCACGAGCGCACCGGGGATCACAAACAGCAGGCCCGCCGCCAGCCCGCCTTTCAGCCCGTGCAGGCGCCAGCCGACATAGGTTGCGAGCTGCATCGCCTCCGGGCCCGGCAGCAGCATGCAGAAGTTCAGGGCCGACAGATAGCGCGGCTCATCGATCCACTTCTTCTCGTCGACCAGAACCTTGTGCATCAGCGCGATCTGACCGGCCGGCCCGCCAAACGACAGCAGGCCGATCTTGAGCCAGACGCGCAGTGCTTCGGCGAACGTGGGCGTCGTCACATCGTGGCCACCCATGCTGGCCGCCGCCTTGGGACTTGCGATGCTCATGTTCTCAGGCCTTCTTCGCTGGCCAGTTGTGGGTTTCGCCCGCGGTGAAGCGGGCCCAGGCGTAGAGCGCATCGTATACGGCCATGCCGCGTTCCAAGGCCTCGTGATCATCGGCGCCGGCCAGGTGCGAGTTGCCGAGCGAGATGGCCAGCAAGCCAGCCGCTTCCGGGGCGAGGTCCATGCGCGCGGTATCGGCCCCGCGCACGATCAGGGCGACCCGGTCGAGTGCTGCGTCGCGGATGCCGTACAGCTCGATCAGCGTATCGAACGAGCAGGTCTCGCCGCGGTGCGTGATCTCGACCCCTTCGACGTCATAGGGGATGGCGTCCAGTTCGAGCCCCGCGTTGATCACCTGCGCAGGCTCCACGTAGAAGAACTGCGCCGCGGGATCGAGAAAGCGGCTGATCAGCCAGGGGCAAGCGATGCGGTCGATCTTGGGATTGACCCGCGTCACCCAGCGCGAGGCGAGCCCCTCGCGGCTGCCAATCACCCCACGCTTTTTCACGGTCGGCAGGCCGGCGGCGATCCAGGCGTTGACGCCGCCCTCGAGGATCGACGCATCGACCCCGCGCAACCGCAATTCACTGGCCGCCGCCTGGCTGACTTTCCAGCCCTTGACGCAGGCGACGACGACCTTGGCGCCGTCGGGGATCTCCGAGATCCAACCCGCGGTCTGCTGGTGATCGCGCCAGCGGGCACCAGGGATCATCAGCGGCTGCAAGTCATAGTCTTCGCACTTGCAGACATTGAAGATCAGCGGGCTGTCGGCATGGCCGAGCAGCTTCGACAAATCTGCAGATGAAATTGAGAACGGACCCATGGCAGGCGCCTCCAAGCGGTGGATGGCGCGGCGCTTGGGCGGGGTAGCGCTCACGCGCCACGAGTGCCTGACGGGACGGCCGCTGGTGGTCCCATACCCCTTCTATGCGCAGGCAGCCGCTGCCGCGTCAATGGGAAAAATCTCGGACGCGGCCGCCGCACGCCCGCTCACTTGACCACGACATCCTTCCAGAATCCGATCCAGTGATCGACCTGCTGCATGGTCGCGCGCGGCGCCTCGTAGGACCAGGCCGCGCGAGGGTTGATTTGCGCGTCCGCCGCGACATCATAGAACCGCACCCCATGCGGGCATTTCAGATCACTGTCGTTTCTGGCGGCCGCCCGCAGCAGGTCCATGCGCACGCTCGAACGCGGAAAATACGTATAGCCACCAACCTCGCGGATCTCCGCGCTGTCGGCGATGACGTGACCGTTCCAGGTGGCTTGCATGATGGGCTCCTCGGTTGATCGAATTGCTTCGAGTGCCGCATCCTCACGGCCACTTCACCACAGGCGGCATGGACGACAGGATCGAGGCGACGTTGCCGCCCGTCTTGAGGCCGAAGATGGTGCCGCGATCGTACAGCAGGTTGAACTCGACATAGCGGCCGCGGCGGACGAGTTGCTCGTCGCGATCCTTCGTGGTGAACTTCTGTGCAAAGTTGCGGCGGACGAGTTCGGGATAGACACCATGGAACGCGCGCCCCACGTCCTGCGTGAAGGCAAGCGCCGCGTCGAACCCGCCGTCGGCCGGCGTCGGCGACAGGTAGTCGTAGAAGATGCCGCCGATGCCGCGCATCTCGTTGCGGTGGGGCAGGAAGAAGTATTCGTCGCACCACTTTTTATAGCGGTCGTAGTCGGCGATGGCGTGCCTGGCGCAGGGGGCGCGCATCGCCGCGTGGAAGGCAACCGTATCGGGATCATCCTGGGTCCGCCTGCGGTCCAGCACGGGCGTCAGATCGGCGCCGCCGCCCTGCCACCAGCGCGTCGTCACCACCATGCGCGTGTTCATGTGCACGGCCGGCACATTCGGGTTGTGGGGATGCGCGATCAGAGAGATACCGCTCGCCCAGAACCTCGGATCGGCCTCGGCGCCGGGGATTTGACTGCGGAACTCAGGGGCGAACTCGCCGTGCACGGTCGACGTGTGGACGCCGACCTTTTCGAACACGCGACCGCTCATCATGCTCATGACGCCGCCGCCGCCCTTGGCGCCCGTATGGTCCGTGCGCTGCCAGGACGTGCGCACGAAGCGGCCCGCTTGCTCCTTGCCGAGCTTGGCGCGCTCGGGTAGATCGTCTTCCACTTTCTCCAGCGCCGCCACGATGTCGTCGCGCAGCCGCTCGAACCAGGCACGCGCCTTCTTCTTGTGGCGCTCGATTGTTTCAGGATCGACGGTCTGGAAGTGCGCGGGATCGGGTTTCATCGGTCGGGAATCGCATCGGGTTGTTTTGCCGCCGGGGACCGGCGTCATGGTTTCGTCGTGGCTCGCTTCTACGACACTATGTTCTGCAGGTGAAACTCCTGCAACTTGCAGTTTTTTGATTGTTGCTGGCCACTCCGCTGACGCAGAGCCGGCCCCCAGCGACGCAACACCGACGAAGAGGGGAGTTCGAGGGGACGCGTCCCCTCGAGCGGGTCGAGGGCGGCAGCCCTTCTTGGGCCCACCCCCGCAACACTCAGCTTGCGGTAATTCCCATGCTCGATCGCATCTTCACCTGGTTTGAAACGCGCATCGACCCGTTTGCGGCCGGGGAGGCGGTGACGCGCCCGCCGGACCAACTGTTGGCGTTCTTCTGGCACTACCTCAAGCCCGTGTGGTGGGCGTTCGCGGCGCTGACGTTGGCGACGCTGACGCTCGCTAGCCTCGAAGTCGCCGTGTTGGCGTTCGTCGCCCGCGTGGTCGACCTGATGAAGGACGCGAAGACGCCGGCAACATTCTTCGCCGACCATGCCGGCGAGCTCACGTTCATGGCCGTCCTGACGCTGATCGTGCGCCCGGCCATGTCGGCGGTGGCCGATCTCGTCAAGCAGCAACTGATCCAGGGGCCGGTCAACATCCGCACGCGCTGGCTCGCGCACCGCTACGTGCTGCGCCAGAGCCTGGGCTTCTTCCAGAACGATTTCGCCGGCCGCGTTGCCACCCGCGTGATCCAGGTCGGCCCCGCCGTGCGCGATGTGGCCGGCAACACCTGCGACGTGGTGGTGTGGGTCGTAGTGCACTGGATCGGTGCGGTCTTCCTGTTCTTTGCCACCGATTGGCGGCTCGCGATCCCGCTGCTGTTCTGGCTGGCGGGGTATATCTGGGCGTTGATCTATTTCGTGCCGCGCATCGAGAAGCTGTCGTCGGAAATGTCGGAGGCACGCTCGATGCTGACGGGCCGCATCGTCGACAGCTACACCAACATGGCGACCGTGAAACTGTTCGCCCACACCGAGCGCGAGGATGCCTACGCGAAGGGCGCCTTCAGCGAGTTCCTCGACCGCTACAAGCAGCAGCTGCGTCTCAACAGCATCATGGAAGTGTCGCTGTGGACGCTGAACGGCGTGGTGCTGGTGGCGACGACCGGGCTCGCCATCTGGCTGTGGACGAAGGGGATCGTCACGGTCGGTGCGATCGCACTGGTGACGGGCCTCATCATCCGCCTGATGAACATGTCGGGCTGGTTCATGTGGACGCTGGCCGGCATCTTCGACAACATCGGCGTCGTGCAGGAAAGCATGATGGCGATCTCGAAGCCACACGAGGTGGTCGATCGGCCGGCCGCACCCGCGATTGTCGTACCGAAGGGCGAGATCGTGTTCGAGAACGTCGGTTTCCACTATGGCCGGATCACACGGGCAGACGAGGCACGCGGCAGCGTGATCGAGAACTTGTCACTGCGGATCAAGCCTGGCGAGAAGGTCGGTCTGGTCGGCCGCTCGGGCGCCGGCAAGTCGACGCTCGTCAACTTGCTGCTGCGCTTCTACGATCTGGAAAGCGGGCGCATTCTGATCGACGGCCAGGATATCGCGACCGTGCGGCAGGACTCACTTCGTGCCCACATCGGCATGGTGACGCAGGACACGTCCCTGCTGCACCGCTCCGTGCTGGACAACATCCTCTATGGCCGCCCCGAGGCAGCCGAGGGTGCTGCGATTGCCGCGGCCAAGCGCGCACAGGCGCACGACTTCATCCCGGGGCTCGAAGACATGCGCGGGCGCAAGGGCTACGGCGCCCACGTCGGCGAGCGCGGCGTGAAGTTGTCGGGCGGCCAGCGCCAGCGCATCGCCATCGCCCGCGTGCTGCTGAAGGACGCGCCGATCTTGATCCTGGACGAAGCAACGAGCGCGCTCGACTCGGAAGTCGAGAGCGCGATTCAGGAGCAGTTCCAGAACCTGATGGCCGGCAAGACGGTGATCGCGATTGCCCACCGCCTGTCGACGATCGCGGCCATGGACCGCCTGATCATCCTCGAAAAGGGGCGCGTCATCGAAGATGGCAGCCACGCCGAGTTGATCGCCCGCGGCGGGCTCTATGCCGACCTGTGGGCGCGCCAGAGCGGCGGGTTCCTCGCCAAAGAGGAGAGTGAGAACAAGGTTGCAGCGGAATAAGGGGCCGCGGGCGGGCAGTGGATTGCCCCGGCCGGCCGGCTCTCGTAAGTGTGCCACAGTTGCAAAGTGATCCTGATGGGTGCGCCACCATGGCCGAACTGCTGCTCGAACTTTTCTCCGAGGAGATCCCGGCCCGCATGCAGGCACGCGCGGCGGAGGATTTGCGCCGGCTGGTCAGCGATGGCCTGAAGGCGGCCGGGCTTGCAATCGGCATCGCCCGGTGCTTTGCGACGCCGCGCCGGCTCACGCTCGTGATCGCCGACGTGGCCGAGGGCTCGGCTGCCGTGCGTGACGAGCGGAAAGGCCCCCGCGTTGGCGCACCGGATGCCGCCATCCAGGGGTTCCTCAAGGGCGCCGGCCTGAAGTCGCTCGATGACGCAACCCTCGTCAAGGACGCCAAGAAAGGCGACTTTTATACAGCCGTCATCGACAAGCCGGCGCGGCCGGCGCCTGTCATCATCGCTCAGGTGGTGACCGAGACGATCGAGAAATTTCCCTGGCCGAAGTCGATGCGGTGGGGCGCCGGCACCCTGACGTGGGTTAGGCCGCTGCAGTCCATCCTGTGCATCCTCGGCGGCACCGTGGTGCCATTCGCGGTCGGCGGCATAGCAAGCAGTAACACCACCGAAGGCCACCGCTTCCTTTCGCCCGGGCGGTTAGCCGTCCGGGACTTCGCCGACTACCGTGCGAAGCTCGACTCAGCCCATGTCATATTAGACGCCGCTGACCGGGTCCGCATGATCGGCGAGCAAGCTGAAAAAATGGCGCGCGCCAACAATCTCGAACTCGTCGCCGACGACGGGTTGCTCACCGAGAACGCCGGCCTCAACGAATGGCCAACGGTGCTGATCGGCACCTTCGACGAAGCCTTCCTCGATGTGCCGCCCGAGTGCCTGACGACCTCCATGCGCAGCCACCAGAAGTGCTTCTCGCTGAGTGATCCCGCAACCGGCACCCTCGCCAACCGGTTCCTTGCGGTCGCCAATCTCACAGCCACCGATGGCGGCCGGGCGATCATCCACGGCAACCAGAAGGTGATCGCGGCCCGGCTCTCGGACGCCAAGTTCTTCTGGGAGCAGGACCTGAAGCGCAAGCTCGAGCCCATGCACTTCGAGCTCAAGGGCATCACCTTCCACGAGAAGCTCGGCTCGCAATGGGACCGCATGGAGCGGATTACGGAGCTCGCGCGCCAGATCGCCGGCAGTGTCGATGCCGAACCCGACCTCGCCGGACGCGCCGCCCAGCTGTGCAAGGCCGACCTCGTGTCGGGCATGGTCGGCGAGTTCCCCGAGTTGCAGGGGCTCATGGGCCGCTATCTGGCCGAAGCCGAGCACATGGAGCCGCGCATCGCCCGCGCCATGGAGTTGCATTACAAACCGAAGGGAGCCGGCGACACCGTACCGCTCGCGGCCGATGGCGATGCGGTGGCGATCGCCGTTGCGATCGCCGACAAGCTCGACACGCTGGTCGGCTTCTGGGCCATCGACGAGAAGCCGACCGGCAGCGGCGATCCCTATCAATTGCGGCGCGCAGCGCTCGGCGTGGTGCGCATCCTGATCGAGAATGACCTGCGCGTGCCGTTGCTGGCGCTCATGAAGAGCCATTTCAGCGATCGCCTGAGCAAACCGTCGACCCAGCTCACGCCGCCGGACGCGCTCCTGCATGGCGTCGATGCCCACACGCTTGGCCTCGACCTCCTCAGCTTTTTCGCCGACCGCCTGAAGGTCTACCTGCGCGACCAGGGTGCACGGCACGACCTCATCGATGCGATCTTCGCACTCGGCGGGCAGGATGACCTGGCCCTCGTCGTCAAGCGGGTGCAGGCGCTCGGCGAATTTCTCAAGACCGACAACGGCGCCAACCTGCTGGCCGGCGTCAAACGGTCAGCCAGCATCCTGGCGCTCGAAGAAAAGAAGGACAAGGCAAGCTACACCGGCACGAGCGATGCGGCACTGTTGACCGCGCCCGAGGAAAAGCAACTGGGCCTCGCCGTCGCCAAGGTGAGGGGCGATACCAGGGCTGCGATTCAAGTGGAAAACTTCGCCGGCGCCATGCGCGCGCTCGCCGAATTGCGCGGTCCGATCGACGCATTTTTCGAGAAGGTGACGGTCAATGATAAGGACTTGAACATTCGCATCAACCGCCTCAAGCTTCTGTCCGAAATCCGTGCTACGACGGAGCAAGTTGCAGATTTTTCAAAGATCGCGGGATGACCATTCACCTCTTCGTCTACGGCACGCTGATGTCGACGGCCACGAGCGATCTGGGCCGCGACATGCGGTTGCGCTTGCGGCGCGAAGCCCGCGTGGTGGGCGCGGCCACCATTCAGGGCCGGCTCTATGACCTCGGGCGCTATCCGGTCATGGTGGCGAGCGACGACGCAATCGACATCGTGCATGGCGAACTGCTCGAGCTTACCGATCCGGCGATTTCGTTGCCCTGGCTCGACCATTACGAAGGCATCGGCCGCGGTGCCCAGCACGTCGACGAATACGCGCGTGTCGAATCAGCCGCGAAGCTCGCCGCCGGCGGCCTGATCCCATCCTGGGTGTATGTGTTCCAGCGCCCGGTCGTCGGCCTGCCCCGCATCCGCAGCGGCCGCTGGCAGCCGCGCAAGTGAGGCGCAGTCAGCGGTTAGCTGGCAAAGTGTGCAAGGGGGCTAGCGGCGCTTGCCCCTTTCTGCTAGCTAGCCGCTCTCTCGAGCCCGTCATCCGCGGTAGCTCAGTGGTAGAGCAGTCGACTGTTAATCGACTGGTCGCTGGTTCGAATCCAGCCCGCGGAGCCATTTCTCATGTGCGCGGCCACGCCGGTCGCGACCCATCTCGGCCGTTGCACCACCGCCCGTGCGACTATTGACAGCATGATGGCCACCAGCACCACGCATCGTGCACACACCGATGGACTGCGGCCAATCTTATCTATTACACTTTGCAATAAAAATCTTTATACAGATACAGATATTTCCCCTGACACAATAGCGACGAACGGGAGAGCGCCCCATGTCATCCACCACACGCCGCGCCCTTGTGGCGGGCAGTGCTGTCGCCGCCATCGCTGCAGCACTGGGTGTCGATCGCCGCGCCTATGCCCAGGCCGGCACGCGGTTGCGCGCCTTCTGGTGGGGCAATCCCGACCGCGACAAGCGCACCAGGGCAGCGCTTGATGCGTACAAGGCGAAGGCCGGCACCGATATCTCGGCCGAAGCCTTGGGCTGGGGCGATTACTGGACCAAGCTCGGCACCCAGACCGCTGGCGGCAATGCGCCGGATCTGATCCAGATGGACTACCGCTATTTGTTCGAATATGCGCGCCGCGACACCCTTCTGCCCCTCGACAAAATGTCGCCGAAGCCACTCGATCTTGGCACCTTCGCGGACGCAGCCCGCGACTGCGGCAAGGTCGACGGCAAGCTCTACGGCGTGACGCTCGGCACCAACTCGAAGGCCATGGTCTACGATACGGCGATGTTCGAGAAAGTCGGCGTCAAGGCGCTCGATCCGAACTGGACCTGGGACGACTTCGCCCGCATCGCCGGCGAAATCTCCAAGATCAAACCGGCCAAGTACTGGGGCTCGGGCGACAACTCGCGCTGGGAGCAGGGCTTCGAGCACTATCTGAACCAGCGCGGCAAATGGCTGTATACGCCGGAGGGCAAGGCCGCCTTCACCCGCGACGACGTCACTGCCTGGTTCGATCTGTGGGACAAGCTGCGCAAGTCGGGCGCCGTGGCACCGGCCGAGATCGGCGCCAGCAATACCGGGGCGATCGATCAATACGAAATCAGCCGCGGCACGGCCGCCATGAGCTTTGCCAACTCGAACCAGATCGTTGCGTTCCAGGGCATCTCGAAGTCGAAGCTCGCCATCAGCGTGTTCCCGAACGAGAAGGGCGCCGCGTCAGGCCATTACATCAAGCCGGCGATGATGATGAGCGTGTCGGCGAAGAGCAAGGCGCCGGAGGAAGCGGCCCGCATCATCAACTTCCTGGTCAACGAGCCCGATGGCGTGAAGGCGCTCGGCATCGAACGCGGCGTGCCGCCATCATCCATCGCGCAGGGGCTGCTGACAGCGGATCTCGATGATCTCGGCAAACTGCAACTGAACTATGTGTCGGCCGTCACCAAGGTGGCGGTTGCCTTGCCGCCGCCACCGCCCAAGGGCGCCGGCGAGATCGAGAAACTGCTGCAGCGCGTCGCCGATTCGGTCGCTTTCGGAAGAGCGAGCGTTAAGGACGGGGCTGCGCAGTTCTTCACCGAGGTCGAGAGCATTCTGGCCCGGGCATGACGGTGGCTTCGCCAACGGGGCTGCCGCCCCATGCCCCGCTCGAGGGGACACCCCTCGAACTCCCCGCTTTTTTGGGAATAAAAATAGGGGGAGTCCGAGGGATGCATCCCTCGGCGGGGTTTGGGGCTGGCCCCAATTCGCGCGCGAGCGCGAACATGTGCGGTTCCCCATGACGACAATCCTCGGCTTCTCGCGCCGCGATCTGACCGGCTATCTGTTCCTCGGCCCCTGGCTCATCGGCTTCATCGTGTTCACGCTCGGCCCGGTGCTGGCCTCGCTGTACCTCTCGTTCACGAGGTTCGATCTGTTGACCGCCCCGCGCTGGATCGGGATCGACAACTACGTCCGCATGTTCACCGGCGACTACCGGTTCTGGCAGGCGCTGAAAGTGACGTTCACCTATCTGCTGTTCGAGGTGCCGCTGAAGCTCGCATTCGCCTTGCTCATTGCGACGCTGCTCGACAAGGCGGTGCGCGGCGGCGGGTTCTATCGCGCGCTGTTTTATATTCCCTCGCTGCTCGGTGGGTCGGTGGCGATCGCGGTGCTATGGCGCCAGCTGTTCGAGGGCAACGGCACGGTCAACCAGATCTTGCACGGACTATTCGGCATCCAGGGGCCGAGCTGGATATCAAACCCCAACACGGCCGTCTACACGCTGGTGATCCTCGCCATCTGGCAATTCGGCTCGCCGATGATCATTTTTCTCGCAGGGCTGCGGCAGATCCCAACCGACCTGTATGAGGCGGCGTCCATGGACGGCGCGTCGAAGTTCCGGCAGTTCCGGCGCATTACCCTGCCGCTGCTGGCGCCGGTGATCTTTTTCAACATGGTGCTGCAGGTGATCGAGGGCTTCAAGGCATTCACACCGGCCTTCATCATCTCGGGCGGCACCGGCGGACCAGTCGACAGCACGCTGTTCTACACGCTGTTCCTCTACCAGGAGGCATTCGCCTATTTCCGCATGGGCTACGCGGCCGCCCTCGCCTGGGTCCTGCTGCTCATCATCGGTGGCTTTACTGCCTTGAGCTTTCTCACCTCGAAATACTGGGTGCACTATGAAGACGAGCGGTGAATAGGAAATCTATGAAATAGATATTTTGCGTATTTTCTTGATTTATGATAGGTCTCAGGCGCTATAATTGCGGAGACTCCCATGAATATTACACGTGTAACGGCCAGCGAATTCCAGAAGTCATTCGGTGCCCTCAGCGACAAGGCGCTACGTGAGCCGGTTGCGATCACCAAGCAGGGGCGCGACCATCTGGTTGTGCTGTCGGCGGAGGAGTATGCCCGTCTCACGCGCCGCGACCGCAAGGTCTATGCGGCGGGCGATCTGCCGGACGAATGGCTGGAGGCGGTCAAAGCCGCAAAGCCGCCCGCCGGGCTCGAACATCTCGACGAAGAATTGAAGTAATTCGTCGTGGTGATCCCGAGCCCGGTACCCAGCCTCGTCATCCGCTACAGCTGTCTGTGGCAATCGGAGTTTCTTGCCGGTCGAGAAGACGGGATCAAGGACCGGACAGCGGCCATCGTTGCTGCTGTCGTCGGCGAGGTGGATGGGCGCTTGCGCGTCCTGGTACTACCCATCACACACTCACCACCGAGCGACCCGACGACGGCCATCGAAATTCCCGCTGCCGCAAAGCGCCGTCTAGGCCTCGATGAGGACCGGTCGTGGATTGTGACCGTCGAGGCCAATGAATTCGTTTGGCCGGGCCCCGATTTGCGCCGTGTTCCCAGCGACGCCGACGGTTCAATAGCCTATGGGTACCTTCCGCCAGGTCTATTCGGACGCGTGCGTGCCGCTTTCATCGAGTCGGTGGAAGGCCGTCGTCTCCGAGGCGTGCCACGAACAGAATAGGGTGCAGCGTCGTGCGACTGATCTCGACGTAAGGAGGGACCATGAACACTGGCGATGAGGGCAACGCGATTATCCGCACACTCCTGCGCCACGGGCTGCTGCTCGCCGCCTCGTTCGTGATGCTGTATCCGCTGCTGTGGATGGTGGCGTCGGCGTTCAAGCCCGAGAGCGCGATTTTCACCGATCTGTCGATCATCCCGCCGTCGCTCGATCCGAAGAACTTCCGCGAGGGCTGGTTCGCGCTGCAATCCTCGTTCACGACGTTCTACTGGAATTCGTTCGTCATCGCGATCCTGGTTGTGATCGGCAACCTGATGTCGTGTTCGCTCACCGCCTATGCGTTTGCCCGGCTCGAGTTCCGTTGGAAGCAGCCGCTGTTCGCGCTGATGCTCGGCACCCTGATGCTGCCCTATCACGTGACGCTGATCCCGCAGTACGTGCTGTTTTTGCAGCTGGGCTGGATCGACACCATCCTGCCGCTCGTCGTGCCGAAGTACCTCGCGGCCGATGCGTTCTTCATCTTCCTGATGGTGCAGTTCTTCCGTGGCATCCCGCGTGAACTCGATGAAGCCGCCCAAATGGACGGCTGCAGCCCCTGGCGCATCTACTGGAAAATCATCATGCCGCTGTCGCTGCCGGTAATGGCGACGGCCGGCATCTTCTCGTTCCTGTGGACCTGGAACGACTTCTTTGGGCCGCTGATCTACCTGAACGACAGCGCCAACTACACCGTGCCGCTCGCACTCCGCTCGTTCGTCGATGCCACCGGCACCTCGGCCTGGGGCCAGTTGTTCGCCATGTCGACCTTGGCGATTTTGCCGATCTTCCTGGTGTTCCTAGTCTTCCAGCGCCTTATCATCGAAGGCGTTGCCATGTCGGGGATGAAACGATGAACACTGCTAAACGCAGCTTGAAGTTCGCGGCCATCGGACTCAACCACAGCCACATCTTCGGCCAGACCAAAGCGATGCTCGATGCGGGGGCGGAACTGGTCGCCGTGCACGCTGTCGAGGATGATCTTGCGGCGGCCTATAGGAAAGTGTTCCCGCAGGCGAAGCGTGTCGCCGACAAGCGGGTGATCCTCGATGATCCGACAATCAAGCTGGTCGTCAGTTCGATCACGCCGGACATCCGGGCCACCCTGGCGGTCGAGGTGATGCGAGCCGGTAAAGATGTGATGGTCGACAAACCGGGCGTCATCACGCTCGAACAACTGGCCGAAGTCAGGCGCGTCCAGGCTGCGACCGGGCGCATCTTCTCGGTGTGCTATTCCGAGCGCTTCGAGAACCGGGCGACCGAGAAGGCAAGTTTGCTGGTCGCTGCCGGCGCCATTGGCCGTGTCGTGCAGACGGTCGGCCTCGGCCCACATGCGCTGAACAACAATCCGCGGCCCGACTGGTTCTATCAGCGCGCGCGGTATGGTGGCATCCTCACCGACATCGCGGCCCACCAGTGCGACCAGTTCCTCCACTTCACCGGCTCGACCCGAGCCGAAGTGGTCGCCTCCCACATCGCCAATCACGCGAACCCCGACAAGCCCGAACTCGAAGACTTCGGCGAAATTCTGCTGCGCGGCAACGGCGGTACGGGCTACATCCGCGTCGACTGGTATACGCCGAAGGGCCTCGGCGTGTGGGGCGACGGGCGGCTCACCATCCTCGGCACCGACGGCTACATCGAGCTGCGCAAGTACATCGATATCGGCGGCAAACCGGGTAGTGATCACCTGATCATAGTCGACAACAAGGGCATCCAGCGCATCGATTGCGCCAATGAGCCGCTGCCCTATGGTTCGCGCCTGCTGGCCGACATCCTCGACCGTACCGAAACCGCAATGCCCCAGGCGCACTGTTTCCTCGCGACCGAACTCGCGCTACAGGCCGAAGCCAAGGCCGTGCGTGTCGGGGGCGCCGCATGAACCGCAAACTGAGCGTCGCCGTGGTCGGGCTCGGCATCGGGCAGAAGCATCTGGAAGCCTACGCCACATTGCCCGATCGCTTCACGGTAGCTGCCGTCTGTGATCTCGATGCCATAAAGGCAGAGGCGGTGGCCACAGCCCATCCAGGCGCGAAACCACTTGCGGACTTTGGCCAACTGCTCCGCACCGGCGGCCTCGACGTCATCGACATCTGCACACCGCCCGACACGCATCGTGCCCTTGTTGAGGCAGCGCTCGCGGCAGGCTTCCACGTGATCTGCGAAAAGCCACTGACCGGCTCGCTCGCCGACTGCGACGCGCTTCAATCGGCAGCAGCCAAGGCCCAGGGCACCCTGTCGCCGATCTTCCAGTATCGCTTCGGCAACGGCCTGCAGAAGTTGAAACTGCTGCAAACGACGGGCATCTGCGGCACGCCATACCTGTCGACGATCGAGACCTCGTGGCGGCGTGATGCCGACTATTACGACGTGGCATGGCGCGGCAAGTGGGCGACCGAGCTTGGCGGCTGCTGCCTGACGCAAGCGATTCATGCCCACGACATCCTGTCCTACGTCAACGGGCCGGTGAAGAACCTCGCGGCCCGCCTCGCGACGCGCGTCAACCCGGTCGAGGTCGAGGACTGCGCCGCGGTGTCGATCGAGATGGCGAACGGGTCGCTGGCGACGCTGGCCGTCACGCTGGGGGCGGCAGAGGAACTGTCGCGCATCCGCTTCATGTTCCAGAACCTGACGGTTGAAAGCCGCAGCATGCACCCCTACCGCGTCGGCGACGACCCGTGGCACGTCAAGGGCAAGTCGCCCGCGATCGACGCGGCGATTGCGGCCACGCTCGCCGGGTTCGAGCCGGCGGACGAGTCATTCGCCGGCCAGTTCGCGCGCATCCACGACAGCATCACGGGCGGCGCGCCGCTGCCGGTGACGATTGCCGATGCGCGCGCATCCCTCGAACTGATCACCGCGATCTATCACTCGGCCGAAAGCGGAACGACGGTAACGTTGCCGTTGCGCGCGGATCATCCAAAATATGGCAGCTGGATTCCAGCGGCTCGGCGATGGGGTCGGGATGAGCAGCACAATGGCTGAACTCACGCTCCGCGGCCTCGTCAAAAACTACGGGCCAACCCGTATCATCCACGGCGTCGACCTCGACATCAAACATGGCGAGTTCGTCGTGTTCGTCGGGCCATCGGGCTGCGGCAAGTCCACGCTGTTGCGCATGATCGCCGGCCTCGAGGAGATCAGCAGTGGCGAACTGCGCATCGACGGCGTCCGCATGAACGAGGTGGCGCCTGCAAAGCGCGCGATCGCCATGGTGTTCCAGTCCTACGCGCTCTATCCGCACATGACCGTCTACAAGAATTTGAGCTTCGGGCTGGAGACGGCCGGCTTCAACAAAGCCGCGATCGACGAGCGCGTGCAGCGCGCCGCCCGCAAACTGCAGATTACCGACTATCTCGACCGCAAGCCCAAGGCATTGTCCGGCGGCCAGCGCCAGCGGGTGGCGATCGGCCGTGCCATTGTCCGCGAGCCGAAGCTCTTCCTGTTCGACGAGCCGCTTTCGAACCTCGACGCCGAACTGCGCGTGCAGATGCGGGTCGAGCTGTCAAAGCTGCACGCCGATCTGGCCGCCACCATGATCTACGTGACCCACGACCAGGTGGAGGCGATGACCATGGCCGACCGCATCGTGGTGCTGCGGGCGGGGCGCATCGAGCAGGCGGGCACGCCGCTCGAACTCTATAACCGGCCCGCCAACCAGTTCGTCGCCGGTTTCATCGGTAGCCCTAAGATGAATTTCCTGAAGGCTGCCGCATCGACGGTCAGCGACAGTACGGTCCGGCTAGAGCTTCAGGGCGGCGGGGAGGTGTCGATTGCGGGCCCCATCGCAGCAACCACCGCCAGCCCGCCTGTCACGCTCGGCATCCGGCCGGAGCACATCGACATTGCCGACGGTGGATTTCCCATGGCGGTCAACCTGACCGAGCAATTGGGCGGCAATACCGTGATTTACGGCACACTGGCGAACGGCCAGGCGCTGGTTGTGCAGTTGAGTGGACAGGCGCGCATCTCGCGCGGCGACAAGGTTGCCGTACGCCTGCCGGCAGACAAATGCCACTTGTTCGATGCCGAGGGACGCTCACTGTCACAGCAATAGCGGCGCTCGGTTCAAAATGTCTCAAAGGCACGGCTTCGAGTTCGGACGTCAACCCGCTATCCCGTCGTGCTCACGCCCTGCCGCCAGCCACACGCTCAGCTCAGGCCCAGCAAGGCCTCGAGCGGCCCCTTCGGCAGCGGCACCAGGAACCACTTCTCAAACATGAAGTACAACGCTATCGGCACCCCGAGGCCAACCGCAAAGGTGGTGAGCACGCCTTCACGACCGAACACGAGCATGAAGCCGATAATGAAAATCGCCGAAGCGACATAGATGCCGAGAAACTGGATCAACCCGACATAGACGATGGTCGGGATCAGCACTTGCAAGACGCGCCCGAACCCGACTTTGGAGACGAACGAATCGCCAGCATCTTTTTCAGTGCCAAGCAGTGCCCGGGCGAGATTGACCAGACTCGCCCCCATCATGACAACGGCAACGAAAAAGGGAAAGTATCCCGGGGCTGGCCCTTCACCGTCGCGCCACCCGTATCCCAGCCTGTTGCTGTCGTAGATGACGACCGCGCTCGCCACCAAGAAAAAGATTGCGACCAGAATGTCCGCGGTCCGGTTAGTCGCCAGAGCCGGCTCATCCTGTGTATCGTTGTTGTTACTCATTTTGGTTTCTCGCAATGCCGCGGTCAGTCGCCGTCAGGGAAGATTGCATTATTTGCCTGGGGCAAGAAATGCTGCTTCCTTCATCAGGTCATAATGCAGTTTCTCGTTGGCTTCGACCCAAGTCTTGAATTCATCGCCCGACATGGTGGTCTGATTGAACGCACCATCCTCCATGAATTTCTTCCAATCGTCGGTGGCCATGATCTTCTTGAACAATTCGACGTAGTAGGCGACCTGTTCCGGCTTCACACCGGGCGACATGAAGATGCCGCGCAACATCTGGTATTGCACGTCGAGACCGGATTCCTTGCAGGTTGGGATATCCGACCAGGCCTGATTCTGAGTCACTTTGGCAGTGTAAATGCTCCGCTTGCTGTCGAAAATGCACAACGCGCGCAGTGCCCCGGCTTTCCACTGCGAAACCGCCTCGATCGGATTATTCACGGTCGAGTCCACGTGTTTGCCGACCAACTGAGTGGCAACCGCGCCACCGCCAGCATACGGAATGTAGGTGATCTTCTTCGGCGCCGTCACTTTTTCAATGGCAACCGTGATGATCTGGTCTTCCTGCTTCGAGCCGGTGCCCCCCATCTTGAACTTCTTGTCGTCGCCCGCCTTCACTGCGTCGACATATTCCTTGGCCGACTTGTAAGGTGCCTCGCTGTTGACCCAGAGGACGAACTGGTCGAGCGCCAGCATCGAAACCGGCGTCAGGTCCTTCCAACTGAAGGGCACGCCTGTTGCGAGCGGGGTGGTGAACAGGTTCGACAAGGTGATCACGATGGTGTGGGCATCGCCATTATTTTTCTTGACGTCCAGAAAGCCTTCAGCGCCCGCCCCACCGCCCTTGTTGATCGCGATCATGGGCTGCTTCATCAGATTGTTCTTAGCAACCACCCCTTGGATAAAGCGGGCCATCTGGTCGGCGCCGCCGCCGGAGCCAGCAGGGATCACGAAAGTTACCGGCTTGGTTGGTTCCCAAGTTTGCGCTACGGCCGGTGACGCCACTGCCGCTGCGATGAGTAGAAGACCGAGCTTAACTGCAACAGCGCCGGCTGGTTTGCACAGTTTCATCATGGACTTATTCCTCCCAGGACTTGTTTGCATTGTGAGTTCAGTGGATCAGTTGCCGCGATCTTTTCGAGAGTTCGCGATTTCCATCTCGTAGCGCTCAAGCCGCGCTTCAAGCGTCCGATTATCGGCTTCGAGCTGATCGATGGTAGTCGCCTGCAGGCCATCGTGCTCAATCATGGCAGCGGCAAGTTTCTGCTTCAGTTCCGCATTCCTCTGCCGCAACTGCGCCAACCGGCCGATTTGATCCTGGCTATTGCCGGCGCCGCCAACGACCCCGTGTGCTTGCATCGCCGGGACGGCTTTCCGCTCCTTGATCCAGCTCAACAGTGGCCAGAACAGCAGGATGGCACCCAGCCCCATGATCGAGGCGACCAGTGGATTGGACCAGAAGATCGTCAGGCTGCCCTGGCTGCCGAGTAATGCCTGCCGGAAACCTTCCTCGGCCTTGTCACCAAGCACGATCGCCAGCACCAGTGGCGGCAGTGGGTAATCGAGCTTCTGGAAAACGTAACCCATGACCCCGAAGCCGAGCATCAACCACACGTCGAACATTGAATTATGCACTGTGAAGGCGCCAATTGCGCAGATCACCAGGATGACCGGCGCGATGATCGAAAAAGGCACCCGCAAAATTGCGGAGAACAGGGGAACGCAGGTCAAGACCACGATCAAGCCGACCACGTTGCCGAGGTACATGGAGGCAATCAGGCCCCACACGAACTCCTTTTGCTCGACAAACAGCAGCGGACCTGGCTGCAATCCCCAGATCATGAGGCCGCCCAGCAGCACGGCGGCCGTTGGCGAGCCTGGAATACCAAGCGTAAGCATCGGCAACAGGGCGCTGGTACCGGCCGCGTGCGCAGCGGTCTCGGGAGCGATCACGCCCTCGATTTCACCCTTGCCGAAGTTGTGGCCGTTCTTGGAGAATTTCTTCGCCAGTCCGTAGCTCATGAACGAGGCAGGTGTTGCACCACCCGGCGTAATTCCCATCCAGCAGCCGATGATGCAGCTGCGGATCGAAGTTGCCCAATAGGTCAATAGTGTTTTCCAGGTGCGCAGCACCGCGTCGAAGCGGATCGTCGCATGGCTGCCCGAGAATTTCAGCCCGCTTTCCATGGACGATAGAATTTCGCCGATGCCAAACAGCCCGATCACGGCAATCAGGAAGTCGAAACCGTTCAGCAACTCTTCGTGCCCGAAGGTCATGCGCAATGTGCCTGTCACTTTATCAAGGCCAACCGCCCCTAGAGCGAAGCCGAGGCACATCGAAGCAATCACTTTGAAGGGCGATCCCTTGCCCATGCCGATGAAGCTGGCGAACGTCAGGAAATAGACGGCAAAGAATTCGGCCGGACCGAATTTCAAGGCGAACCTTGCCACCAGCGGCGCGAGAAATGTGATCAGCAGCACAGCGACCAGGGCGCCGACGAACGAGGACGTGAAAGCTGCCGTGAGCGCCTCGTCGGCCCGCCCCTTCTGGGCCATGGGGTGGCCATCAAAGGTGGTGGCCACCGACCAAGGTTCGCCTGGTATATTGAATAATATCGACGTGATTGCGCCGCCGAACAGGGCCCCCCAGTAGATGCACGAAAGCATGATAATCGCTGACGTCGGCGACATCGAAAATGTCAGCGGCAAGAGGATAGCCACGCCATTGGCGCCCCCGAGCCCCGGCAGAACTCCTATGATGACGCCCAAAACGATGCCGACCAGCATCAGTACCAGATTATAGGGCGTCAGGGCCACAGCGAAGCCCTGCAACAGCGAGTTGATTTCTTCCACCGATTTCCCCCTGGTTCGTCATCGGCTATGCTGCCGATTTACGAAGACGCAGACAAATAACCGCTCAAGCTTACGCGCTTCCAGACCGTCCGTCCCGGCACATTTTCGAGGTCTGGTATAAAGTATACCATTAGGAAATCAGATCGGCGAGCGAGTCAATTGACTATTTTGCGACAACTCGATTTTTAGTCCCCCACCCCTCCAGTCTGACTACGGCGCGAGTCCGCGGTCGACCTTGCACTGCTGTCGGCTTGCGGAGTGCTCTGCGAGGATCGAGCAAGGTCGGAATTTTTATTTGTATGCAGACTAAAAACTGCGCCGTTCCACCCAGTCGACCAGCAATTCTGAAAAAGTTCTAGCCAACTTTCGTTTGGTTGGCATATGGTATGCCAAGAACCAGAGCGCCCGTAGGGATAGAACTTTGGTCCTGGAGCGGGCGAAACCTCATGCCGATGGCGGTTGGTTTTCGATGACGTCGACACAGATCAAACTTGTTCCACTGGCCGAGCCGCAGAGCTTGAAAGTGCGCGCCTACGAGGCGCTGCGCACGGCCATCATGGAACTGAACATTTATGCGCCCGACGCCGAGTTGCGGCTCGACGAGCGGCAGCTGTCGGCGGATTTCGGCGTCAGCCGCACGCCGCTGCGGGAAGCACTCGCCCAACTCGATCAGGAAGGCCTTGTTCGCATCGTGCCGCGCCGCGGCATCTATATCGTGCGACGCACAAAAAACGAAATCCTGGAAATGATCACGGTGTGGGCGGCCCTTGAAAGCATGGCGGCCCGGCTGGCGACCATGGTTGCAACCGATGCCGAGATCGCTCGGCTGCACGAGCTGGTAGACGTGTTCTCTTCGGATAAAATCGCCCAGAAGCTCGGCGAGTATTCCGACGCCAACATTCGCTTTCATCAGGCGATCATCGCCTTGTCGCAGTGCGCTCTGCTGGCTGAAATGACCGACAAGCTGTTCTTTCATGTGCGGGCGATCCGCCAGCGCACGATCGTTGAACAGGATCGCGCCCAGCGCTCGATCGCCGATCACAAGGATATCGTGGCAGCCCTCGAGGCACGCGACGCCGACCGCGCCGAGCGGCTGGTGCGCGAGCACACGCTGAAACTGCGCCAGCACGTGGACAAATTCGTCGACATCGAGTGAGCAGCCGGCGGGGCAACGAACAGGTGCCCCGCATGGCCACAGTTCAAGACACGATCATCGGGAACCTGGGAGAGGGCCAAATCATGACAAGCGAAACGCAATCACAGAACCTGACGGATGGCTTCCATCTCGTCATCGACGCGCTCAAGCTCAACGGCATCACCACCATCTATGGCGTGCCGGGCATCCCGATCACCGATCTCGGCCGGTTCGCCCAGGCCCAGGGCATGCGCGTCATCTCCTTCCGGCACGAACAGCATGCGGGCCACGCGGCTGCCATCGCCGGCTACCTGACGCAGAAGCCCGGTGTCTGCCTGACCGTGTCGGCACCAGGCTTTCTCAACGGCGTGACCGCGCTCGCCAACGCCACCACCAACTGCTTCCCGATGATCCTGATCAGCGGCTCGTCCGAACGCGAGATCGTCGATCTGCAGCAAGGCGACTACGAAGAAATGGACCAGCTGGCAGTGGCGCGACCGCACTGCAAGGCGGCCTATCGCGTCCTGCACGCCGAAGACATCGGCGTCGGCGTCGCGCGCGCCATCCGCTCGGCCGTGTCGGGCCGTCCCGGCGGCGTCTATCTCGACCTGCCAGCCAAACTGCTCGGCCAGGCGATGGATGCGGTGGCCGGTGCCAAGTCCCTGATCAAGGTCGTCGACGCGGCCCCGCGCCAGATCCCGGCATCGGATGCGGTGTTGCGCGCGCTCGACCTGCTGAAGGGCGCAAAGCGCCCGCTGATCATCCTCGGCAAGGGTGCTGCCTATGCGCAAGCCGATGCCGATATCCGCACGCTGATCGAGAAAACCGGCATCCCCTATCTGCCCATGAGCATGGCCAAGGGTCTACTGCCCGACACGCATCCGCTGTGCGCAAGTGCCGCCCGATCTTCGGTGCTGAAGGAAGCCGACGTCGTGATGCTGATCGGCGCCCGGCTCAACTGGCTGCTGTCGCACGGCAAAGGCAAGACCTGGGGTGAGCGCGGAACACAGACGTTCATCCAAGTCGATATCGCGCCGACCGAAATGGACAGCAACGTTGCGATCGGCGCGCCGATCGTGGGCGACATCGGCTCCTGCGTGTCGGCACTGCTCGCCGGCCTCGGACGTGAATGGCCGGCGCCGCCCTCCGCCTGGACCGGCGCGATCCACCAGCGCAAGGAAGTCAACCTCGCCAAGATGGCATCGCAGCTGCTCAGCAATTCGCTGCCGATGAACTTCCACTCGGCACTCGGTGCCCTGAAGAAGATCGTGCGCGAACGTCCCGATGCGATTCTGGTCAACGAAGGCGCCAATACCCTAGATTTCGCCCGCAGTATCATCGACATGTACCAGCCGAGAAAGCGCCTCGACGTCGGCACCTGGGGCGTGATGGGCATCGGCATGGGCTATGCCATCGGCGCGGCCATCGAGACCGGCAAGCCGGTGCTGGCGGTCGAAGGCGACAGCGCGTTCGGCTTCTCCGGCATGGAAATCGAGACCATCTGCCGGTACAATCTTCCCATCTGCGTCGTCGTGTTCAACAACAACGGCATCTACCGCGGCACCGACACGAACCCATCAGGCGGCGCCGATGTGGCCACCACCGTGTTCGTCAAGAACGCCCGCTACGACATGATGATGCAAGCGTTCGGCGGCGTCGGCGTGCAGGCGACCTCGCCGGAAGAACTCTACCGCGCCGTGAACACTGCGATGGATTCAGGCAAGCCAACGCTGATCAACGCCGTGATCGACGAGAAGGCCGGCACCGAGAGTGGTCGCATCGGCAATCTCAACCCGCAGAGCGTGGTGAAGAAGGCTTGAGACCTAGGTACGACAAGCCACTAGCGGAGAGATGGATTTGCCATGTCGCTAACCGCCAGGAAATTCACACATATATCCGCTGCCGAATATCTGGCGTCGGACAACGATGGCCAGATGCGGCATGAGTTCATCGATGGAGCTGTTTACGCCATGTCGGGCGCCAGCGCCCGACATGGCCTCATTCGAGGCAATGTGTTTGCATTCTTGATGACCAAGGTACCGGACACTTGCCAAGTGTTTACAGCCGAACTCAAGTTGCAAGTCAAAACCAACGAGACGGAAAGATATTACTACCCAGACGTTTTTGTCAGCTGCGACGAGACGGATCGCGATCCTTACTTCCGTACCAGTGCGGTCCTGATCGTCGAGATACTCTCACCGAGCACCGAACGACTTGATCGAACGGAAAAATTCGAGGCCTACAAGAAGTCAGTGGCCTTGGTGGAGTATGTCCTGCTGTCACAAGACGCGATGGAACTGGAGATTTTTCGCCGCCGCACATCATGGCAGCGGGAACTCTTCCTGCGAGACAGCATCGTGACATTCGAAAGTATCGGCATGTCGACAAATGTCGAGACTTTCTACCGCAGGGTTGGTCTCGAAACTGCCGCCCCCTGATAACCCAGCTGAGAAGTGACCGGGCAATAAGTACACATCGCAGGGCCGGAAACACGGACCAACAGCGACGAATAACAGTAGCCCCCCAAGGAACCCACCACCCATGACCCAAGCCCTGAAAGGCATCCGCATTCTCGATTTGACGCACGTGCAATCTGGGCCGGCCTGGTTCGACGCTGACGTGTTCAAGGTCGAACAGCCGACCACAGGACGCACATGAACGGCGCACTCAAAAAATCGGCGCGGATGTCTTTCGACGACTATCTGGCGTTCGAGGAAGCAGCAACGACGCGCCACGAGTTGATCGACGGCGTGCTGTTCGCGATGTCCGGCGGGACCGATGTACATAATCTGATTTGCACGAACCTGATCGTCCTGATCGCTGGTCCACTCATTGGCAAGTGCCAGGTGTTTCAGGCCGCCATGAAACTCCGCGTCGATCCTCGTATCGATAGTGACGGCTATTATCCCGACATCTTAGTGTCGTGCGCGCAGACGGATCGTGAGCGCCTCTATCGCAAAGAGCCGGTTCTTCTCATCGAAGTGACGTCGCCATCGACCGCTCGCCTCGATCGCGGCGAGAAGCGTCTCAACTACCTGCAGATCCCCTCGTTGCAGGAATACGTGCTCGTGGCCCAGGACATTCCGAAAGTCGAGATCATGTGCCGCAGCGAAGCCTGGGTGACGCGTGAACTCTATCCTGGCGACGTTCTTGAGCTCGACAGCGTGGGGCTAAAACTCCCGCTCTCGGCGATATATCAGACCATTACGTTTTAATCGCGAAATCCCCAAGGAAACCACCACCCATGACCCAAGCCCTGAAAGGCATCCGCATTCTCGATTTCACGCACGTGCAATCGGGACCGACCTGCACGCAGCTGCTGGCCTGGTTCGGCGCCGACGTGATCAAGGTCGAGCGGCCCGGCGTCGGCGACATCACGCGCGGCCAGCTGATGGATGTGCCCAATGTCGACGCGCTGTATTTCACCATGCTGAACCACAACAAGCGCTCGATCACGCTCGACACCAAGAACAAGACCGGTAAGGCCGTGCTGGAGCGGCTGATCCTGACCTGCGACGTGCTGGTCGAGAACTTCGGCCCCGGCGTGCTCGACCGCATGGGCTTCCCCTGGGAGACGATCCATGCCCTCAACCCGCGCATGATCGTCGCGTCCATCAAGGGCTTCGGTCCCGGCCCCTACGAGGACTGCAAGGTCTACGAGAACGTCGCCCAGTGCACCGGCGGCTCGGCTTCGACGACGGGCTTCCGTGACGGCCTGCCGCTCGTCACCGGCGCCCAGATCGGCGACAGCGGGACCGGCCTGCACCTCGCGCTCGGTATCGTCACCGCGCTCTATCAGCGCACCGTCACCGGCGAAGGCCAAAAGGTCACCTGCGCCATGCAGGACGGTGTGCTGAATTTGTGTCGCGTCAAGCTGCGCGACCAGCAGCGCCTCGCCCATGGCCCACTCAAGGAATACTCCCAGTTCGGCGAAGGCATCGCGTTCGGTGACGCCGTGCCGCGCGCCGGCAACGACTCGGGAGGTGGCCAGCCGGGCCGCATCTTGAAGTGCAAGGGTTGGGAGGCCGATCCCGACGCCTACATCTACTTCATCACGCAGGCCCCCGTCTGGGAGGCGATCTGCGACGTGATCGGCGAGCCTACCTGGAAGACCGACCCGAACTATGCAAAGCCCCCGGCCCGCCTGCCGCGGCTGAACGAGATCTTCGGGCGCATCGAACAGTGGACGATGACCAAGACCAAGTTCGAGGCGATGGACATCCTCAATGAGTTCGACATCCCGTGCGGCCCGATCCTTTCAATGAAGGAACTGGCCGAGGACAAGTCGCTGCGCGCAACCGGCACGGTGGTCGAGGTCGATCACCCGAAGCGGGGCAAATATCTCTCGGTCGGCAATCCGATCAAGCTGTCGGCCTCGCCCACGGAAGTCGTGCGTTCGCCGTTGCTGGGCGAGCACACGGACGAGATCCTCAGCCATGTCCTGCGCTACACGCCTGATGAAATCGCATCGATCAAGGCCAGCGGCGCGACGGAAGCACCGAAAAAGTGAGGGAGGGGGGCGTGAGGGAATAGGGCGTAGCCGCCGTGCGCTGCTCTACCTGCTCCCCATTCCCCATTCCCCATTCCCTACTCCCACCTGCACTCAACGAACCAAGGAACCACCCCAATGCGTATCGTCGTTCATGGTCAGGAAGCCTTCGGCAAGGCCGTCCTGGAAAAGCTGCTGGAGCGGGGCGAAAACGTCGTCGCCGTGTTCTGCGCCCCCGACAAGGAAGGCCGCCCGCAGGACCCCTGCGCGGTGTTCGCCCGCGAGAAGGGCCTGCCCGTGCACCAGCCCAAGAGCTGGAAGACGCCCGAGGCCCTCACCCTGATGCAGTCGTTCAAGCCCGATCTGTGCGTCATGGCCTATGTGACCTTGTTCGTGCCGCAGGCCGTGGTCGATGCGCCGACCCATGGCACGATCCAGTATCACCCCTCGCTGCTGCCGCTGCACCGCGGGCCGTCGTCGATCAACTGGCCGATCGCCTGGGGCTCGACCCGCACCGGCCTCACCATCTTCTGGCCGGACGAAGGGCTCGACGAGGGCCCGATCCTGCTGCAGAAAATCGTCGACATCGGTCCCGACGAGACGCTCGGCGACGTGTACTTCAAGAAGCTGTTCCCGATCGGCGTCGACGCGATGCTGGAATCGATCGACCTCGTGCGGGCCGGCAAGGCACCCAAGGTCCCACAGGACCACGCAAAGAAGACCTATGAGAGCTGGTTCAAGCGCGATGCCGCCCAGCTCGATTTTTCGAAGCCCGTGGGTGAGGTCTATAACATCATCCGCGCCGCCAATCCGGCACCTGGTGCCTGGGGCATGATCAAAGGCACGGAGATGCAGATCTTCGATGCCGCGAAAATCCCGGGCGACGGCAAGCCAGGCGAGATCATCTCGATCACCGGCAACGGCATGGCGATCGCCGCCCGTGGTGGCGCCATTCTCGCCAAGCGCGTCAAGTCGGCCGACACCAAGAAGATCCCGGCCATCGAATTCGCCACCGCCGCCGGACTGAAAGTCGGCGATATGTTCGCAGCCTTTGTTCCAGCCGCGCCCGCAGCCCCCAAGAAACCCAAGACCGGAGAAACACCCGTGGCAGCAAAGACCGTCGGCAGCGACATCGAGATCGCCCGCGCCGCCAAGATGAAGCCGATCGCCGAAGTGGCAAAGAAGATCGACATTCCGGCCGACGCGTTGCTGAACTACGGCCCGACCAAGGCCAAGGTGTCGTTCGACTTCATCAACTCGGTGAAGGGCCGAAAGGACGGCAAGCTGATCCTGGTCACCGCGATCAACCCGACGCCGGCTGGCGAAGGCAAGACGACGACCACGGTCGGCCTCGGCGACGGCTTGAACCGCATCGGCAAGCGCGCAATGAGCTGCCTGCGCGAGCCGTCTCTCGGCCCCTGCTTCGGCGTCAAAGGGGGAGCTGCCGGCGGCGGTTATGCGCAAGTCGTGCCGATGGAAGATATCAACCTCCACTTCACCGGCGACTTCCACGCCATCACCAGCGCCCACAACCTGCTGAGCGCACTGCTCGACAACCACATCTACTGGGGCAATAGCCTCGGCATCGACCAGCGCCGCATCGCCTGGCGCCGCGTCATGGACATGAACGACCGGGCATTGCGCTCCATCGTCAACTCGCTCGGCGGCACCGCCAACGGCTTCCCGCGCGAAGACGGCTTCGACATCACGGTCGCCTCCGAGATCATGGCGATCTTCTGCCTGGCGACCGACCTCAAGGACCTCGAAAAGCGCATCGGCAACATCGTCGTCGCCTACACGCGCGACAAGAAGCCCGTGTATGCCCGCGACCTCAAGGGCGACGGCGCGATGACCGTGCTGCTCAAGGATGCGCTGATGCCGAACCTGGTGCAGACGCTCGAGAACAACCCCGTGTTCATCCACGGTGGCCCGTTCGCCAACATCGCGCACGGCTGCAACTCGGTGCTGGCGACCCAGACCGCGCTGAAGCTATGCGACTATGTCGTCACCGAAGCCGGCTTCGGTGCCGACCTCGGCGCCGAGAAGTTCTTCGACATCAAGTGCCGCAAGGCCGGCCTCAATCCCTCGGCAGCCGTCATCGTTGCGACCGTGCGCGCACTCAAGATGCACGGCGGCGTCGCCAAGGACGGCCTCAAGGGCGAGAACGTGGAGGCGGTGGCCAAGGGCTGCGTCAACCTCGAGCGTCACATCGAGAACGTGCGCAAGTTCGGCGTGCAGCCGATCGTCGCGATCAACAAGTTCATCACCGACACCGATGCCGAGATCGCAGCCGTGAAGGCCTCGGCCGAGCGCATGGGTGCGAAAGCGTTCCTGTGCTCGCACTGGGCCGACGGCGGCGCCGGCATCGAGGAGTTGGCTCGCCACGTGGTCGAGGTCTGCGAGAAGGGCGAAGCCAAGTTCAAGCCGCTCTATCCCGACAACATGCCGCTGCGCGACAAGGTCAAGACCATCGTCACCGAGATCTACCGCGGTGCCGACATTGCCTGCGACCCGTCCGTCGAAGCCCGCTTCAAGGAGCTGGAAGCGGCCGGCTACGGCCACCTGCCAGTCTGCATGGCGAAAACGCAGTACTCGTTCTCGACCGACGCCAACAAGCGCGGCGCACCGACCGGCCACATCGTGCCCGTGCGTGAGCTCAGGTTGTCGGCCGGCGCCGAGTTCGTCGTCGTCGTCACCGGCGACATCATGACCATGCCCGGCCTGCCGAAGGTGCCGTCCGCCGACGTGATCCGCCTCAACGATGGCGGTCAGATCGAAGGCCTGTTCTGAGCGGGGGACAGGGCGCGGGGCCGCTTTGCTCCAAGGGCCCGAGCACGTCGCGGACCAATGGTTCAGTCCGCGACGTGCGAGCAGATGTGCGGGCATTCGAGCCTTCGCGATGGGGGCGGGTGGCGCGCAGGTGCAGGCCGGCGGCCTCACTCGACGGACCCGCACCGGCAGCAAGACCTCGATAGGCTGCCGTAGAGTGGTGGAGTGAACGAAGAGGGAGCGGGCCAATAGCGACGAAAAGCTAATACGGATGATCAAACATCGTTTTTAATGTTCACCCCGCAGCTCGCAGTCTGGCCGATCATCGTCGGTATTGTGCTTTCCGCATTGGGTATGATACCGAGCGCCAGCATGCAACAGTTCGGCCTCATTGTGCGCCGCATCCCGGACCTCGGTTTCGAGGCGATCTACTGGGTGGTCGAGTATCTGGTGCTCGGCGCCACGGTCGGCGGTCGCTGATGCGCACGACCAAGGAGGAAGCCCCTCCGCGCGCCGAGACGCCGCCGCCGACGCTGTCGGGTGTCATCGCGCTTGCCGCGCCCATCATGCTTGCCAACGCATCGACGCCGCTGATCGGCTTCGTCGACATTGCGGTGATCGGGCGACTTGGCGATGCCGCGCTGATCGGTGGCGTCGCGGTCGGTGCGGCCATCTTCAATGCCATCTACTGGTGCGTCGCGTTCCTGCGCATGAGCACCACGGGGTTCACAGCGCAGGCCTACGGCGCGCGCGACAGCGCCGAGATCGCCGCGACATTGCTGCGGGCCTTGCTCATTGCAGCTGCGATCGGTGTGGCGGTCGTCGTGCTGCAGGCACCAATCAAGCGCGCTTTCCTCTGGTTTCTCGGCGGTTCGTCCGCCGTGCAAGCGGCGACGACCGCCTACTACGACTGGCGCATCTGGGCCGCGCCGGCGGGCCTTGCCAACGTCGCGCTGCTCGGCTGGTTCATCGGCCTCGGCCGCACCATGGTCACGTTCTGGCTGCAGCTCGTCGCCAACGTGCTCAATATCGTCGTCGCGCTCGTGTTCGTCGCACTGCTCGGCTGGGGCGTTGCAGGTGTCGGGCTCGCAGCACTGCTCGGTGAAGTGGCCGCCGTCATCGGCGGGCTTGTTCTCGCACGGCGTGAACTGGCGACCCACAGCGCCGGTGTGACACGCGCAACGCTGCTCGATCCCGTGAAACTCAAGGCCCTTTTCGCCGCCAATCGCGACATCATGATAAGAACGGTCTGCGTGCTGGTTGTCGGGCAGATTTTCATCCGGCTCGGGGCCACGCAAGGGGAAACCGTTCTCGCGGCCAATGCTCTGCTCGCGAGCATATTAATGATCATGTATTTCATGCTCGATGGCTATTCGCAGGCGACCGAGACCCTCGTCGGCCAGGCCGTCGGTGCGCGTGATCGACCGCGGCTCGATCTGACCGTCCGCCTCGCAGCGGTCGCCGCCGGGATCACAGGCGTGCTGATCGGTGTCGTGCTCTGGTTTATGGTCGGCCCGACGATCGCGTTCATGACCACGAGCACCGAAGTTCGGGCTGAAGCTGGCGCCTACTTTGCCTGGGTCGCTCTTTTGCCCTTGATCGCAGTCGGCTGTTTCCTGCTCGACGGGGTTTTCATAGGCGCGACCCGAACCGTCGACATGCGCAACATGATGCTCTTGAGCTTCCTGATCTACCTCGTCGCTCTGGCCGTTGCTGTGCCGCTGCTCGGCAACGACGGCCTATGGCTCGCACAAGCCATATTCTTCATCGTGCGTGCCCTTACGCTGGCCTGGAAGTATCCTGCCCTCGCCCGAGCCGCAGAACGACAGCCATCTTAAGAACGCCTGAGTGAGGGTGCCTTGACGGGCTGATACGCCTCGGGCGCGGGTGTCAGGCCGCCATCGGCCTCGAAGCCGGCCAAAGGCCATATTGGTGCGACGCTCACGGCTACCGTGTCAGCGTCCGGCGTTTTTGCCACACGAGTGATGAGCGCGTACACAATGCGTGCTCCGGGTCACGGGCCTCTTTGTGATCGCCAACCTACCGACGGTCGGTCGCCTGTCGGCAGCGGAAGATTTGCGACTGTTCGCCGCCAATCTTGCGCACCTCAATTGACCGCGCGGGGCTTCAAGGTTGGGCCGACTGGCGGCGATGGGCGAGGTACTGCCCTGGGGCAAGCTCGAGGATGACACCTGGGTTGTGCCCGGCGTAGTGGCTGCCTGCTCACCTGTGGCAGCAACGGCTCACCCCCACCCGTCCGCCATGCCAGCGGATCGCTCCGCCCGCCGTCGACAAGCAGAAATCCTCCCCGCTTCGTGCGACTTACCCATGCACGCCCGTCCGTGCACCGCCAGCCCCCGCCCCTCTGTCACGCAACCGTCGTCACAGCTTCATTTTGCTGTGGCAACCGAATTGCACTTGCGCTCGATCCGTCCCCTTGGCATGGGTCGGGCGCAAGCCGATATGGCGGACGGTGCAGCGAACAGCGCACCGTCCGTTCTGTTGTCGGCTCCCCCGTTCGCAACGACTTGAAAGTGGAACCAAATGAGCGGTCACGCGCCCCATGAGCACGACAACAAAGCTGTAGCACTCGTCATCGCGGTGCTCGCCCTAATGCTGGCGATTTCCGAGATCTTCGGGCAAAAGGCGCAGACCGCCACGCTGCAGTCGAACATCGAAGCGTCGAACCTGTGGGCATTTTACCAGGCGAAAACCATCCGCAAGACCGTGACCGAGAGTTTTGCCGACGAGGTCGACCTGTTGCAGCTGGCGGCAACCGACCCGGCGCAGAAGAAGGCGATGCAGGAGCGCGTCGCCAAGTGGCGTGCGGCGGCGGACCGCTACGAGAGCGAGCAAGGCAAGCCGATCCTCGATCCCAAGACCAAAAAGGAGACCGGCAAGTTCGAGCCGGGCGAAGGCCGCAAGGAATTGATCAGTCGCGCCAAGGACGCCGAGAAGACCCGCGACAAGTATGGCATCAAGCACGTGCGGTTCGAATTCGCGACCGGCGCCTTCCAAATCGCCATTGTGCTGGCCTCGGCCTCGATCATCACCAGCATGGTAGCTCTGCTGTGGATGGCGGGTGGTCTTGGCGGCATCGGCGTCATTCTGCTGCTGTCGGGATTTCTGATCTGAGGGTGCCAGGACGGAAAATTATTGCTGAAGCACAGTGGAACTGAAGGACATTGGAGCAGGAGCTTCGTTGTCTGCCAGCCCAGCTTTTGGCGCGATGCTGCGGGACCTCGAACCGGCGCGCACGCGATGGTTGACAGCACCACCATGGCGCCCTATGCACGCTGTCGCTAAGCCCAGATGGCGGAATTGGTAGACGCACTGCTTTCAGGTAGCAGCGCCGCAAGGCGTGGAGGTTCGAGTCCTCTTCTGGGCACCAAATCGGACTTTGCTTCCTCGATGAGGCGCAAAGTCCTGAAGGGATGGGCGATTCCGCCGGTTCGATATCCCTCATTTCGGTCATATCGCAGGCGACCACCAAACAGCAGTTTGGGGACCAGTCTGCGGCGCTTGAGGTCGCTAGAATCCCAGTATTTCCGGGGGTATGCGACGAATGAGAGCGCGGTTCGATAACAAGTCTCGATATCCACGATGGGACGCGGTTCCACTGCCAGCTTTTCCTCCAGCTCGATCTTACTCTTCTGGATGCCCCGGATCTGATCTTCATAGATAGAAACAAGCGCGGGCTCGCTGGTGGCGAGCAGCCGGTTCAGAATCAGCCCTTTCTTGCGCTCCACCTCGGCCATCTCGGTCTTGAGGGCGGCAGATTGCTGGGCCTGGGTGCGCTGGCGCTCATCGCCCGTCTCGGCGACCATCACGCGCAACATGGCCATGACCTGCGCTGAGGGGCGCAGGTGATCCAGCAGCATCTCGAACTCGCCCTCGATCTTTTCCTTGCGCGTGGACTTGCCGCTGTGGGTGCAGCCCTTGGTCTGGCAGAAGTAATAGGGATACTTGCCGCTCCGGCCCTTTGACCTAGCGGCGGTCATGGCGCGCTCGCAGCAAGCGCAGACGATGAGCCCCCGCAGCGGGAAATCATCGCGCATGTCCTGCCGCACGAACGTACCCTCCGGTCTATGGAGCCGTTCCAATACGCGGCGGTGCGTTTCATACGTGATAAGGGGCTCGTGCTGGCCCTTCATCAACGGGATGCCCCAGGCGGGGGCTTCGATGTATCCGGCATAAATCGGACACTCCAGAATCTCCCGGATGCGTTGCTTGTAGACAGCCTCGTTGGCCCGGTAGAGGAGGCCGGGGGAGAGGTCGAGATAGCGTTTGACCTCGCTCTGAGTGGCGAGCCGGCCCGTGGCGAAGCCTTCGAGCGCCTCGCGGACGATGGGCGCGGCTTCAGGGTCAGGCACCAGCACCTTGCCGCCCGCTTTGGATTTTTCGTAGCGGTAGCCAACAGGGGCGCGGAACACCCAGAACCCGGCCAACACGCGCGCCCGCATCTTCTGGCGAACTTGGCGGCTGTTCTGCTGGCGCTCCAGCTGCGACTGGGCGGCGATCACCGTCTCGATGAATTCACCTTCCGGCGAATCCTCGAAGCGAAAGTTCAGGCACTCGCGCGTGGCGTTCCTGAGTGCCATCTCCTGCCGGAGCTTGAGGTGGAAGACGGTATCGCGCGCATAGCGCTTGAGATCATCGAAGATGACGACGTGCGAGCGGTCCGCGTTCTCATCGAGGTAGCTCAGCAGTCGCACCATGCCGGGGCGCTTGATGAAGTCACCGCCGCCGCTCACATCATCGGTAAAGACGGCAGCGACGCGATATCCCTTATCGCGTGCGTAGTCACGGCAGCGCGATTCCTGCGAGTTCAGTCGTTGACCGTCCGTTGCCTGCTTCTTGCTGGAGACGCGGCAGTAGATGACGACGTGGGTGGGTTGGGATGGTTTGCTCATGTCGCGGCCTCCTACAAACTGATCGAGGACGGCGTCGCAGAAATGGACGACCTGCTCAAGGATCGGATCACGGTGTTGAAGGCAGACCGAGACCGCTCGAAGGAGGCGCTGGCCCGAGCGCGCGGAAACGTCAAAGCCAAAGCCGAGGTGACAGAGGACGCGGTTGCCAAGTTCAGCGTCCTCATGCGCCAACGCATTCAAGAAGGCGAGACACCTGCTCGCAAGGCATGGCTAAATTCCATCGTCGACCGCATTGAGGTGGATGAGGGCGTCATACGCCTGCATGGCCGGAAAGACGTTTTGGAACAGTGTGTTATGGCCGGTACATCTGCGACCCCTGGGGTTCGCACATTTGTACCGGAGTGGCGCGCCCGAAAGGATTCGAACCTCTGACCCCCAGATTCGTAGTCTGGTGCTCTATCCAGCTGAGCTACGGGCGCCGCCGGTGTTGTGGGCATGTCTATGCCGCACGACGAGACCGGACGCCCTCTCCTAGTAGGTGAGGGCACGAAGTGCAAGAACTTCCAGCGATCGATCAGCACGGGCTGCGAACGTGCCGGCGCAACAAGTGATCGCGCCCTCTGGCTGGCTGTTGAAACAGAGGGCGGAAATTGCGTTGCGGTTGGCCTGCCAACCTGGCGAAGCGGCACATGGCATCGAATGCAAAGGGTGTCAGGGAAGCTGTCGGTTTACAGTGCCTGGGATGGTCCGGGTCGCTCACCTCCTGCTCTGTTGAGCTCAGATCATCGCTGGATGGCTTGGCAGTAGGTTGAACGCGGGCTGCCTGCTCGGCCGAAGTGGCGGCGGCAAGTGAAATGAGGCTAAATGCGAGGGATCAGCACGCTGCACGCTCTACTCCCAACCCCTTACTTCCTATGCTTCCCCCCATGCGCTTCTCCGCCATCATCGCGGCACTCGTTGCCGCTCTCGTTGGAATTGCCGGCGCGCTGGCCGTCGTGCTGGCCGCCGCGGCTGCTGTGGGCGCCTCCAAAGCCGAGACCACGTCGTGGGTGATCGGCCTGTGGATCGCCATGGCCATCACCAGCATGGGGCTAAGCGCCTGGCACCGCATCCCGATCATCACCGCCTGGTCGACCCCGGGTGCGGCCGTGATCGCAGTGACCAGCGGGATCAACTTGCGGGCGGCGGTCGGCGCCTTCCTGCTGGCCGGCGTACTGCTGATCCTGACGGCCTTGATCGCGCCGCTCGGCCGGCTGATCGAGCGCATTCCGGTGGCGGTGGCCTCCGCCATGCTGGCTGGCGTGCTGGTGCGCTTCGTGATCGCCCTGTTCGACGGCGTGAAGAGCGATCCGCAACTCGTGCTGCCACTGATTGCACTGTTCCTGGTGGTGCGGCTGTGGAGCCCGCCGGCCGCGATGCTGGCCGTGCTGGCGAGCGGCATCGCCATTGCCGCTCGCCAGGGCGCGTTCGCCGGCGGCCTTGGCCTCGAGCTTTCGAGCTTGAACCTCGTGGTGCCCGACTTCGATCCTGCGGTGCTGATCGGCGTTGGCATCCCGCTCTACCTGGTGACCATGGCCTCACAAAATCTGCCGGGCGCCGCTGTGCTGCGGGCGGCCGGTTATGCCGTGCCGATGGCGTCGAGCCTGGCGGTAACAGGCGTGGCCTCGGTCGTCGTCGCGTTCGCCGGCGCCCACACGGTGAACCTATCCGCCATCACGGCTGCCATCTGCACCGGACCCGATGCCCATCCCGATCCGAAACGGCGTTGGACGACCGGCATTGCCTACGGCGTGATCTACCTCGCGATCGCGGCTGTGGGTGCCTCGATCGTTGCCCTGTTCCTGGGCTTCCCGCCTGTCCTCATCAAGGCGATTGCCGGTCTCGGACTGATGGGCTCGCTGACCGGCGCCCTGGCGCAAGCCATGCAGGATGACCGCAACCGGTTTGCCGCTGTGCTGACCTTCGCCGTCACTGCGTCGGGCATCACCCTTATCGGCGTCGGTGCCGCGTTCTGGGGGCTGGTCGCTGGATTGCTGGTGCTCGGGCTCGATCATGCAGCGGCGCGAGTGCGAGGAACTGCGCCTAAACCGCCGTGACGTGGCGCTTCAGCCGCCGCAGGTTACCGTGATCGCCTTGGCCGGCGCCAGTTTGGCGTCGAGCTTGCCGAACACCTTCATGAAGGCGCTGATCGCTTTCTGCTGCTGCCCGCCCGGCGCCAAGGCGACCTCGGCCAAGCACGCCTCCTTGCCGGCGCCCTCGATCACAACGCCGCGGCCAGTGCCGAGCACGAACTCGGTGAAGAACGTCGCGTCATAGATGTCGATCTGCAGGGCCGCCGTCTTCACGTTTACGGGCTTCGTCGGCTTGACGAAGAACTGCAGCGTGAGGCCGCCGGCTGTGCGCTGCATGCGGATGTCGCTGGCCGGTTCGAGCAGCACTGCGCCCGCGCCGTGCTTCAGATGGGTGAATGCCTTGAAGTGCGCGAGGTTCTTGATGGCCAGCGCGAGCCACACCTGCAATTCGGCATCGGACAGCGTGCCGTCCCGATCGGTGTCGTATTCCTCTTTCAGTCCTTCGAGGTAGGCCTGGTCGAAATGCCATGCATACCGCACCCCCCGCACGGTGTCGGCCTCGATGACGATCGCGGCGTCGACGTTGATTCGAACGTGGGGATGGGCATGCGCCAGTGACACGGCGAGAAAGGTCACAAGCCAGATCAACGCAAACAGCTGATGTCGAGACACGGGCAGCATGGTGGACCCATGCCGGCGCATGGGGGCGGGCTGCAAGCCTGGGAAACGATCATGGTTAATTGCGTTCAACTTGAAACCAGGCGTTCGCGGCGCCCTGTCGCACCTCGTCAGCGCTTGCGTTCGCGCAGGGCGCGGTAGGTCTCGATCACCTGGCTGTCGTCGCGTCCGCCGATGCCGAGGCCGGAGGCGGCGATGAACTGCTGGTGGGCGGCGGCGGCGAGCGGCAGTCCCATCTTGGCGGCGCGCCCGGCATCGAGGACGAGGCCCAGGTCCTTGACGAAAATGTCGACGGCACTCGTCACCTGCCCGTCGTCGGCAACCATGCGGGGCCCGCGGTGCTTCAACATCCACGACGAGGCGGCCGAGCCTGACAGGATTTCAAGCGCCAGCGCCGCGTCGATGCCGGCCTGTTCGGCGAGCGCCAGGCCTTCGGCTGCTGCCGCGATGTGGACGCCGGCCAGCAGCTGGTTCACGGTCTTCATAGCGGCGCCCTGGCCGGGCTGTTCGCCCAGGTGAAACAGATTGGAGCCCATCGCCGAGAGCAGCGGCTTGTTGTGCTCGAAGACAGCGGCCGGGGCCGCTGCCATGATCGTCAGCGTGCCACCTGTTGCGCCGGCCACGCCGCCCGAGACTGGCGCATCGATGAAGCTGCGGCCGGTCGCTGTCACCCGCTCGGCGATCGCCACAATGCGGCCGGGCGCGCAGGTCGCCATCACGATCACGGTGGCATCGGGCTTGAGCGCGGCGAGCGCGCCGCCGCCGAACAGCACGGCTTCGGCCTGGTCGGCATTGACGACCATGAGGACCAGCGCATCGGCCCCTTTGGCTGCGTCCGCCACCGACGTTGCACCGTGCCCGCCAGCTGCGCACAGTTTGGCGACCGCTTCCGGCCGCATGTCGAAGCCGGTCACGCGGAATTGTTTCTTGATCAGGGTCTCGGCCATCGCCGAGCCCATGGCGCCAAGGCCGACGAAGGCGATCGATCTGGTCATGTTTTGGCTCCCGCGCATCTCGGAATGTTGATGGATCGCATTACTAGACGAAACGTCATTGTAAGGAATTCTTAAGGGCCGAACGATGATCCTGGGGCAGGGCAACAAATAGGGATGCTACCATGCGATCGATCATCACTGCTATCCTATGCAGCAGCACAATACTCGCCTGCTCCGGCACCGCGCAGGCGGTCCTGTCGCCGCCGCTGCTACAGCCGCAGATCAGCACTCAGGTCCAGCCCGTCGGCTGCTTCGCGCGTCGACGCTACTACACGTCGGTAAACCACTGTCTGCAGCTGCACGGCGGCACGGCTAACGGTGTGACCTATTGCCGACTGATCTGCAGCAAGTAAGTGCGTGCAGTATGTTGGCGCCGACCGGCGACACGTGACGGCTCGCGGACCGGTCTTGGACGGCCCAAGGCATGGCCTCTTGTGCGGGCCTGGCCTTTCCACTAAGACCCTGGCCTGAGCCGAAATCACCTGTAGTCCGGCCATATCTGGGCGGCGCGAAAACGCTCGTCCATTTGTGGCATTATCGCCGAGACATCCCATGAAAAAAGACGCCGATCTTCACCCGGACTACCACCAGATCAAGGTGGTGATGACCGATGGCACGCAGTTCGTCACCTACTCCACCTATGGCAAGGAGGGGGACACACTGTCGCTCGATATCGATCCAACGACCCATCCCGCCTGGACCGGCGGCGACCAGCGCCTGATGGACCGTGGCGGCCGTCTGTCGCGCTTCAAGAAGAAGTTCGAAGGCCTGTTCTGAGCGGCGCCCGCTGTCGTTCGACAAACAAAAACCCCGGCGCACGACCCTGCGCCGGGGTTTTTGTGTTTGTCTATCACGATCGAACGAGGGTTCAGCGGCGGCTGGCGGTGCCGAAGGCGCGGCTGAGTTCCGCCATCTGCGCGGCAACCGGATTGGGCACCGGCAGTTCGGCCGGTTGCTCGATTGCGCGATCAAGCTGAATGATGCGGTCGTTGAGGGCGAAGCTCTCGTCAATCAGCGCGCGCAGACCGACCGGCAGTTCGGCGAAATGCTGGATGTGGGATGGACGGCCGAACGCGCGCAGCTTGATGCGTTCGCGCTTCTTGGCAGCCTCGGCGGCGGACAACTCGCCTTCCTTGAGGCCGCGGCGGACCAGCAGCCATGATGCGAGCTCCAGCAGCCGCGTGGTGAGCCGCATGCTTTCGGTCGCATAGACCACGGAAACAGGGGCCTTCAGGCCCTTGGCATCGCGACGTCCGTCACCGTCGAGGTAGGCTGCCGTGCGCTCGACCAGCGCCATGCCTTCCTTGAACACGCCGTCGAATTGTTCCGAAGTCGCAAACCGCTCGCCGAAGGATACGGTGACAGCATCCGTTGTCCGGCGATCAAAGAAGCCTGAACCACTGCTCATGACGAATACCAACTCAGTCGACACACCACGGGACGCCCCGTCCGACGCGATCATCGCATCTGACGGTTAACAACTCGTCCCAGAATAGGAACATTTGAGGGCACATGCAAAGGCTGTACCCGAAAAAAAAGAGCCGCTCCTGAGAGCGGCTCGGAAGGCAACAGGGAGGCGTCAAACCGAGTGACAGGGGTGTCACTCGCGATCCAGGTCACTGGATGACATCCACATTAGCGCCTCGTGCTTAATGAACGGTAAATGAACAACGAATTGTTGCTGGGCGTGCCACGCATTCGACGCTGCCCTGTTAAGACTTGAACAGACGGCTCGCGGCCTGCTCGTGTGCTTGGCGGCCGGCGATTTCCGCGGTCAGGCGCACGATCTCCGCTTCGCAGGCGGCCACGCGCGCCTTGAGGTCGGCGACCGACAGCGTCTTCAACTCTTCGCCGATCACGATTGCCGCCTTCGGCTTCGGCCGCACGTCATCCCAGTCCATGGCTGCCTCCTTGTGGGCCAGATGCTGTTGCCCTTGGCTTGATCCTCGGGCATGGGAGCGCAAACGCAATCGTTCCAGGAGTCCGCCCATGTCCCCTTTGCCCCAAACCATGACGGCGATCCTGATCGAGGGCAAGGGCGGGCCCGAGGTACTCGTGCCGCGTGAGGTCGCGATGCCGGTGCCGGGCCCTGGCCAGGTTCTCGTGCGCACCGTGGCAGCCGGCGTCAACCGGCCCGACGTGATCCAGCGCAAGGGGCTGTATCCAGCGCCCAAGGGCCATTCGCCGATCCCGGGCCTTGAGGTCGCGGGCCACGTGGCGGCGATGGGCGACGGCGTCACCCGGCATAGGATCGGCGATGCCGTGATGGCGCTGGTCAACGGTGGCGGTTATGCCACCCACACAATCGCCGAGGAGGGCGCGTGCATGGCGGTGCCGCCAGGCCTCGACATGATCCAGGCGTCGGGGCTGCCGGAGACCTTCTTCACGGTGTGGCACAACGTATTCGAGCGTGGACGCCTGGTCGCAGGCGAGTGGTTTCTTGTCCATGGCGGTTCCAGCGGCATCGGCGTCACCGCAATCCAGCTGGCCAAAGCGTTCGGCGCACGCGTGATAGCCACCGCCGGCTCGGCTGAGAAGTGCAAAGCCTGTCTCGATCTCGGTGCCGACCACGCGATCGACTACCACACGCAAGACTTCGTCGAGGTGGTCGGGCAGCTGACCGGCGGCCGCGGCGTCGATCTCATCCTCGACATGGTCGGTGCCGACTACATCGACCGCGATATCAAGTGCGCGGCGGAGGATGGCCGGATCGTCTGCATCGCCTTCCAGAAGGGCGGCGTTGTCACCGCCGATCTGCAGCGCATGATGTTGAAGCGGCTGACGATCACCGGCTCGACCATGCGTCCGCGTACGACCGCGGTGAAGGCCGGCATCGCCCGTGCACTCGAAGCCAACGTGGTGCCGCTGGTCGCGCAAGGTCGCGTCAAGATCATCATGGACTCGACGTATCCCCTGACCAGGGCAGCCGACGCCCACGCGCGCATGGACGGCGGCCAGCACATCGGTAAGATTGTGCTGGTGGTGTGATTGCGCCGGGCGGCGGCCATCTATCTGGCGAACGGCATGGCATGGCACGCACGTGGATTGCCGCATCCGGGTCGGATGGAGCGCTGGTACTCTGTGCGGCAGGCTCGCTGAAGGCTGGCGGCTGCGGGGGGCGAGAAGGATGAAGTTTGCGCCCTTGCCGGCATCGCAAAAGTGGCTGACAGCTTGAAGTAAGCCGCGAGCAAAGGTCTCGACCTGAACGGTCGGGACTTTTTCGGCTGACAACCGTCGGCCGCGCTCACTCCATGATGTGCCCGCCGTCGTAGGTGCAGGCGATGCGGCCAAGGGCGGCGCGGAACCGATCCGAGGCCAGTAGTCCTGCCATGTCGCTCGGCAGCTGGCTGTCCAACTCGGCCGTGCCCGGATATTCACAGCTGCCGATCAGTAGTTCGCGCAAACGGGCGCCGTCTATCGGCTGTTTCGTTTCGGTGGCACCCCGCTCGATCAGGCAATGCAAGAGGCTCGGATCGAGTGCCGGCAGGCAGGCGAGGAAGCCTGCGACCAGCGTGCGGGCGAGCGCATGATCGGGGTGCGCCACGGCGGTCGCCGCCAGCCCGCAGTCCCACAAGTGTGCCACGTGATCCCAGGCGGCAGGTTTCGCCGGCAGCCTCGCGGTCAGCGTGGCTGCCTCATCCGCCACATAGAAGCGGTTGAGGTTGTCGAAGAATGCGCTCTTATAGCCCTGGGCCAGGATCAAGTGCTCCCACTTTTCCGCAGCGTCGGTCATGGAGCCCGGATCGACCGCCTCGATGACAATGACGCGCGGCCGGTGCCGACGCCAGTCGATGCCGGCAAGAACGTCGGCCTCGGCGCCTTCTACGTCGATCTTCAGGAAGTCGATTTGTGTGATCTGGGCTTCATCGAGCAGCGTCGACAGGCGGCGCACTGGCAGCCGCGTCGTGCTGTAGCCGACGCCGAAGGCCTCCGCGCCCGCCGCATGCGACTTAATCGTGGTCGAGAAACCGTGCAGTTTGTCGACCGTGTGAAACTCCATCTCGCCGTCCGTGGCGCCGGCCAGCATCGAAACCGTGTGGTCGCGAGGGCGAACATGGGCATAGATGCTGGCCAATTTCGACTGCGGTTCGACGACGAGCCCGCGCCAGCCCTTGAGATAGAAGTAGAACGACACGTTGTCCGCCACCGGATGCCCTCCGCCGACGTCGACGTAGGTGCCCGGCGGCTCACCGGCGAACAGCAGCGACAGATGGTAATCTTCGAGGTTCTGGGCATAGGAAAGTTTCATCGGATGTCGACCTCGAAGACGGGCGCAGATGCGCGCAGACGGCTATCGCTATTGCGCCATCTCGTCTAGCAGGCCGGCATGGCAACCGCGATCCTAACCTCCACCTGCGACCTGCTGGCCCGCTACCCCATCGTGTTCTGCGACGTGTGGGGCGTGCTGCACGACGGCGTGCGCGAGTATGCGGCGGCCGGCGATGCGCTCGCGCGCTACCGGGCTGGTGGAGGTGTTGTCGTCCTGCTGTCGAATGCCCCGGTGCCGGCGGCGACGGTCGAACGGGTGCTGGCCGAAAAGGGCGTGCGGGCCAGCGCCTGGGACGCGATCGTATCTTCCGGCGATGTGACGCGGGTGCACATCGAGGAGCGCGGATACCGCAACATCCATCACATCGGACCTGATCGGTCGCTGGTGCTGTTCGATGACCTCGACGCAAAGCTTGCACCTCTCGAAGGGGCCGAGGCGATCGTGTGCACGGGGCTGTTCCACGATGCCACCGAAACCGGCGACACGTACCGCCCGCTGCTGCAGCGTGCGCGCGTCCGTCGCTTGCCGCTGGTGTGCGCCAACCCCGATCTCGTGGTCGAGGTCGGAGGCGCGCTGCTGCCTTGCGCGGGCGTCGTCGGCGCGGTCTATGCCGAGATCGGCGGCGATGTCTATTGGGCCGGCAAGCCCCATGCGCCGGCCTACGCGATGGCGTTTGCCACTGCCGCGAAGATCGCCGGCCGGCAGATCCAATTGCGCGACGTGCTGGCGATCGGCGATGCGGTTGCAACCGATCTTGCCGGCGCTGCCGCTTACGGTATTGCGGCGCTGTTCATTGCCGGCGGCATACACCGCGCGGCATCGATGTCGGCGGGCACGATCAACCCAACCGCACTCGCCAAGCTCTTCGCATCGCACGGTGCGACGGCTGTAGCCGCCGCACCGGCGCTCGTCTGGTAGGCTATTCGCCCGACAGCTTGCGCTGCCACCAGCCCTTGCGGGTCGGCTTGTTGTCGTCCGGCACGCTAGACACCGCCGCGATCTGATCGATCGGCGTGGTCGGCCGCTCGGCGGGATGGACGATCGGCATTGGTACCGGCGGAGGTGGCGGGTCGGCGGCATGCGCTGGCTCCACCTGGGGCTGAGGTGTCGGTTGAGCTATGGCCGCCACGGCCGCATGGCCATTCGCAGTCACAGCTGCGGGTGAACTGCGTGGGTCCGGCCGCTGCGCCAGGGCCGCGCGATCTTCGTGACCGACTTCCGCATCGTGCGCCACGATGCGCTCCGGCGCTGCCTGTTCGGTGCTCTCGTGCCGGTGATCGGCAGGGTCGAAAGGTCCGCGATCGAGGCGCGGATGCTCATCGCCCCTCTCGGCGGCGCCGGATGCACCATCGGCCATCGTTGCAGTGTTGCCATCTCCTTCGCCGGGGCGGCCACCTTCGCGGCGGCGACCTCCGCGACGACCGCGCCTGCGGCCACGACGGCCACGCGCGCCCTCGCCGCCAGCACGTTCGCCTTCATCTGCAGCGCGCGGGGCCCCCGACTCGTCAGCATCGTCATCACCCTCATTGACCTCCACCGGACGCTGCCGTCCTTCGGCGCGGAAGTCGTCCGTTTCGCCCACCTCCTCGATGTCGCCGACCGGCAGGCGGGCAGGACGCTCGTCATCGTCGCCGCCCCCCTGACGCTGGCCACCCGGCTGGGCGCTGCGCTCGTCACGGCTGCGGCCTTCGCCGTTGTCGTCGCGGCGTCCGCCACGGCGACGGCGGCGCTTGCGACCGCGCGATGCATCGCCGGTGCCGCCTTCGTCGGGTGCAACCGCCTCGACCACATCCTCTGCCGCCGAGGGCGCCGCCTCTTCGACGAATTCATCGGCAGCGGGATCGCCATCGCCGCTGAAACCCCAGTCCATGTTGACGGCGGCCTTGTCGGGCCGGCGGGCGGCGATCAGCGGCAGATTGGATTTCTCGATGGTGAAGTTTGCGCCGTGCACCTTGTCGCTCGCCTGTACGGTCACCGACACGCCGTAGCGGTGCTCCATGTCGACGATGAACGTCCGCTTGTGGTTCAGGATGTACAGCGCCACGCCGGCCGACGTGGTTGCCACCAGCGACGAGCGGCCGTTGGCGATCAGCCCGTCTTCCAGGGCGCGGATCACGGCGAGTGCCACCGATTCGGTGGAGCGGATGGAGCCGGTACCCTGGCAATGGGGGCACTGGGTGGTGGAGCCTTCGAGAACGCCCGTGCGCATGCGCTGGCGCGACATTTCAAGCAGCCCGAAGTGGCTGATGCGGCCAACCTGGATGCGGGCCCGGTCAAAGCGAAGCGCGTCCTTGATGCGGCGCTCGACCGCACGGTTGTTGCGCTTCTCCTCCATGTCGATGAAATCGATGACGATGAGGCCGGCGAGGTCGCGCAGCTTCAGTTGCCGGGCGATTTCGTCGGCCGCTTCGAGGTTGGTCGCGAGCGCCGTCTCCTCGATCGAGAATTCGCGCGTCGACTTGCCCGAGTTGATGTCGATCGCAACCAGTGCCTCGGTCTGGTTGATGACGAGGTAGCCGCCCGACTTCAGGTTGACATAGGGGCTGAACATGGCGTTCAGCTGCTTCTCGATCTGGTACTTGTTGAACAGTGGCTCCGGTTCGCGATAGTCGATCACGTTCTTGGCGTGGCTCGGCATCAGCATGCCCATGAACGCACGGGCTTCGCCGTGCGCGGCGTTGCCGGCGACGAGGATCTCGTCGACCTCCTTGGTGTAGAGATCGCGGATCGAGCGCTTGATCAGGTCGCCTTCTTCGTAGACGAGGCTCGGCGCCGTCGACTGCAGGGTCATGTCGCGGACGTTTTCCCACAGCCGCAGCAGGTACTCGAAGTCGCGCTTGATCTCCTGCGCGGTGCGGGCGGCGCCTGCCGTGCGGATGATCAGCCCCATGCCTTCCGGCACGTCGAGTTCGTGGGCGATCGCCTTCAGGCGCTTGCGGTCCTGGGCGTTGGTGATCTTGCGGCTGATGCCGCCGCCGCGCGCCGTGTTGGGCATCAGCACCGTGTAGCGGCCGGCGAGTGAGAGGTATGTGGTGAGTGCCGCGCCCTTGGTGCCACGCTCTTCCTTGACGACCTGGACGAGGATGATCTGGCGACGCTTGATGACTTCTTGGATCTTGTAAGACCGCGGCCGGCGGCGTGGGCGGGCCGGCAATTCCTCTAGCGCATCTTCGGCGCCGACCCGTTCAACAGCATCGGGCGCGAGCTTCTGCGCCGCGTCGCCGGTCGGCTGCGCGGTCATTTCGTCGTGCGATTGCCCGGCGCGGTCGTCCTGATCGGGATGGCCCTGCGGCGGCGTGGCCGATTCGTGCGGGTACTGTGCGCTGGCCAGGCGGTCCTGGTGGTCGGCCGGGTCCATGTGGATCTTGTCGCTGGTATCGGCCGCCTCGGCCGGCATATTGCCAGCACCCATCGGCTCGATCGTCTCGGGCGGCAGCAGATCGACGACGTCGATCGCCTGTTCCTCGGCGTCGTCCGCCTCCTGGTCACCGCCTCGAGCAGCGCGTGCCTCGGCCCGGCGGTCGGCTTCCGCTTCCTCGGCGGCGTCGGCTGCAGCTTCTTCATCGAGCAGCGCCTGCCGGTCGGCGACCGGGATCGTGTAGTAGTCGGGATGGATCTCGTTGAACGCGAGGAAGCCGTGGCGATTGCCGCCGTAGTCGATGAACGCGGCCTGGAGCGACGGCTCCACGCGGGTGACCTTGGCGAGATAGATGTTGCCGCGCAGCAACTTGCGGGCGGCCGATTCGAAGTCGAATTCCTCTACGCGACCATTGCGCAGGACGACGACTCGGGTTTCCTCCGGGTGGGTGGCATCGATAAGCATCTTGTTGTGTGGCATGGATCTTTGTCCTTCGTGCGCCGGCTGGGCCGCCGGGCCTCGCACGGGTCCACGGTCGCGAGCTCCGGGGCGGCCACGGACCCAGCGAGCGCGGAGCCGCGCAGGAGCGCACCTCCGCAGGCTGTTTCCGGAACGACGGAGTTGCGGGACACCGGCAGGCAGCCCAATACGGGCGCACATTTTTGGTTGCGGGTTCTTGTCGGGTCAGGTGCGGCCAGCCAGCGCCAAGCTGGGGCACGAGACACGACCGACGGGGAATCAAGTGCACCGCGACTGCGGTGGGTGCCCCTTCGATCGTCCTGTCTGCAGCCTGTGACCGGCATTGCTGGCCTTGTATTGTTTGAACGTGGTTTGGTATTTCGAACGTGAAAGAGAGTGGATTTGAGGCATAGTCCTGGATTGCCAGGCAACCATGAATTCGGTGACTGAAGTTCCTTGACGAGCGCCCGGCCGCGCTGCCTTTCACGGTCGACACGGGCAAACTGAATGGATCGTGACGGGCCAGACCGTGGGCGATGGCGGGGGCACATACCTTAAGGCCGGCACGCTTGAGCGTCGGCGGCAGGGGCCTGTGCAACAGCATCGTTTCGGGTCTGAAGACCCACGCCATGCGCGAGATCATCCTCTGGTCGGTGGACGATATTGGCATATTCCGCGGTGCGCGAACGCGCATCCGCCGATAGCCTGTCAGCTGACAGGCTCACCAATTCATCACACCGGATGGGAAATCGCGGCGTACGACGCACTGTCGATCATACGTGGTCGACCGACCGGAGGCAAGCAAGTTGTTTCCGGACTGAGCGACGCACGTATTCGCTTGTGCCACTCCAGTCTTGTGTGAATATGGTTACAAAACACTTAAGTGCTGTGATCGGGCAGTTGCAGCGCCAGCGCAAAGCAGCGCAAACTACCACGTGCATCGAGCGGTCGGCTGGTGGCGACCCAGGGTGAACGGAGGCGCACTTGAACAGTTGGCACGGGGTCGGATTGCCAGTGTATGCTGGACTGGCCGCAGCCGCCATCTGTTGGGTGCTGCTGCTGCCCGATGTCAGGGCGCAGGCTCCAACGGTCCCCTCCGCACCTGCTGCTGCCTCTGCGCCTGCACCGGTTGCCGTCCGGGTAAGTTCGGTTGCTTTTACTGGCGACCGGTCCAAGACCCGCATTGTCTTCGGCTTGAGCGGTACGGTCAAGCCGGTCGTCTATGCGCTGGGCGATCCGCCCCGCCTGATTATCGATGTGCCCGATCTGCAGTTCAAGTTCCCGACAGAGACGGTGCCGACAGCGTATGGCTTGGTCAGCGGCTGGCGCTATGGCCTGTTTGCAACGCGCAAGTCACGCATTGTGCTCGACATGACGGGGCCGGTGCGCATCGAGCAGGCGCGTGTGACCGGCGGACAGAATGGCCAGCCATGGCAATTGGTGATCGATCTGGCGGCATCCGATCAGGCCACTTTTGATGCTCTTTTGAAGACCCAGCCGCAGACGACCCGACCGTTGCTCAAGTCGAGCGTTGGCGAAGGCCTGCCGGCCGACACCGGCACGGCCAACGTCAAGCCCGTCATCCTGATCGATCCGGGCCATGGCGGGCTCGATCCAGGCGCGGTGGCCGGCGGCGTTCACGAGAAGAACGTCGTGCTGGCGGTTGCCCGACAACTCCGTGCGAGCCTGCTCGCGACTGGCCGGTTCGACGTGGCGATGACGCGCTCTACAGACGTGTTTGTCTCGCTCGACCAACGATTGCGTGCCTCGGAGCGCTTGCGTGCGGACCTTTTCATATCTCTGCACGCCGATGCCGTGGCTGAATCCAATCTTGCGCAAAACGTGCGCGGCGCCACGGTTTACACACTGTCCGAGCAGGCGTCCGACGAACAGGCCCGCCTGCTTGCCGAAAAAGAGAACGCGGTCGATCTGCTCGCCGGTGTCGAGCGCGGCAGTGGACAGGCGCAGGATCAGGTGCGCAACATCCTGGTCGACCTCATCAAGCGTGAGACGGCCAATTTCTCGCATGATTTCCGCAGCTTGCTGGTCGGCGCGCTGCGCCAGCACGTGGGGCTGTCGCGCGATCCGCAGCGCTCCGCGGCGTTCAAGGTGTTGAAGCAGACGCAGACACCGTCGGTGTTGATCGAACTCGGTTACATGAGCAACAGCCAGGATCAGAAGCTGCTGCAGTCGGCGGAATGGCAAAAGCAGGCCGGCACCTCGATCGCGACCGCAATCGAAGCATTTTTCGCCAAGCGACCAGCGACCGCATCGCGGTAGGTGAACCTCGCGACAGGAGCGTGGAAAGAACAACACTTTGGCGGTACGCGATTGACGAAGCATGCTAAGGACATAGGTGTAGGCGCTGGCGACTGGTTCTAGCCACAATCCGCAGTAATCTGCGGTCGGGGATGGGATCGGTCCTTGATGTCGCCGGGCGTGGCGACTAATCAACCTGCTGACAGATTGCAAAGCTCGGAACGAAGAATGATGCGCGCGCCAGTGCTACCGCCACCGGCCGAGCCCAGGCCACGCAAGCGACGCCGCCGCAAGAGCGCGTTGCTGAGCTTCCTTGGCTTCATGTTCGCCTTCGGCGTGGTCGCCTTCATCGGCGTGTCGTCCGTGGTCGGCTATCTGCTGTGGAAGGCGTCGAAGGATCTGCCCTCCTATGAGAGCCTCGCCAACTACGAACCGCCCGTGATGACGCGCATCCACGCACACGACGGCGCGCTGATTGCCGAATACGCCCGCGAACGGCGCATCTTCGTGCCGATCAATACAATTCCGAAAATGGTGCTGGGCGCGTTCCTCTCGGCCGAGGACCGGCGGTTCTACGAGCATGGCGGGTTGGATTTCGTCGGGATCGGCCGCGTCGGCTGGAAGCTGATCAACAATCCCGGTGCCCGCGCCGAAGGTGCGTCGACGATCACACAGCAGGTTGCCAAGAACTTCCTGCTGACCAACGAACGCAAGCTCGAACGCAAGATCAAGGAAGCGATCCTGGCGGTGCGCATCGAGCGCGCCTATTCCAAGGACAAGATCCTCGAGCTCTACTTGAACGAGATTTTCCTGGGGCTCGGCTCCTACGGCGTCGCAGCTGCTTCGCTGAACTACTTCAACAAGGAATTGGCCGACCTGACGGCGGAAGAGGCGGCCTATCTGGCTGCCCTGCCGAAGGCGCCCAACAACTATCATCCGTTCAAGCACACCCAGAAGGCCACCGAGCGGCGGAACTGGATCCTCGGGCAGATGGCGGAAAACAGCTACATCAAGCGCGAGGATGCGGATGCGGCCCGCAAGAAGCCTCTGCAAGTGAACCTGCGCCCGTTTGGGGCGCATATCTTTGCTGCCGAATACTTCGCCGAGGAAGTGCGGCGTGGCATCCTTGGCCAGTATGGCGAAGAAAAGCTCTATGGCGGCGGCCTGTCGATCCGCACCACGCTCGACCCGCAGATGCAGCGCTACGCCCGCAAAGCGCTGACCGATGGTCTCGTGCGCTTCGACCGCAGCCGCGGCTGGCGGGGCGCGGTGAGCCGCATCGACATTGCCGGCGACTGGGGCACGGCCCTTGGCGCCATCGACGTGCCGAGCGACATTGCGCCATGGCGCCTCGGCGCCGTGCTCGACGTGCAAAAGACGAAGATCGTGGTGGGCTTCCGGCCGCGCCGGGAGCAGGACGGCTCGCTGGCGGTCGCCCGCGAGGGCGTCGAAATTCCCTTCGAGGAGATGAAATGGGCCGGCAAGTTCCTCGCAACTGACCGCGAAAAGGGCCCGCCGCCGCGCCAGCCCTCCGACATCGTCGCACTGGGCGATGTTATCTACATTGCACCGAAGGACCCGGCCAAGCTCGACGGCGCCTGGACCCTGATGCAGATTCCTGAAGTGAGCGGGGGTCTGGTCGCCATGGACCCGCATACGGGTCGCGTGCTGGCGGTGGCCGGTGGCTTCTCCTACGCCATGAGTCAATTCGACCGCGCGGTGCAAGCGCGCCGCCAGCCCGGCTCCGCGTTCAAGCCGCTGGTCTATGCTGCCGCCCTCGACAACGGCTACAAACCGACCTCGATCGTGCTCGATGCGCCGATCGAGATCGAGCAGGGCCCCGGCAAGGACGCATGGACGCCGAAGAACTATGGCGATCAAGGCAAGACCTATGGCCCTCAGACTCTGCGCATGGGCATAGAGCTGTCGCGCAATTTGATGACGGCGCGCCTGGGCCAGGACATGGGCATGCCGCTGATCATCGAATATGCCCGCCGGTTCGGCGCCTATGACGATCTCGCTCCCTTGCCGGCCATGGTGCTCGGCGCCGGCGAAACGACGCTGCTCCGCATGACCACATCCTACGCCATGCTGGCCAACGGCGGCCGGCAGGTGCGCGCCACGATGATCGACCGCATCCAGGATCGCTGGGGCCGCACCGTGTGGCGCCACGACGAGCGCAATTGTACGGGCTGCAAGGCGGACAGCTGGCAGAACCAGGCGGAGCCCGATATCCCCGACGATCGCAAGCCGATGATGGACCCGCACACCGCCTACCAGATGACCTCGATCCTGGAAGGCGTGGTGCAGCGCGGCACGGCAACCGTGATCAAGCAGATCCTGCCCGGCGTGCCGCTGGCCGGCAAGACCGGCACCACGAACGACAGCAAGGACGTTTGGTTCCTGGGCTATTCGCCGGACCTCGTGGTCGGCGTGTTCGTCGGTTATGACAACCCGAAGCCCATGGGCAAGACCGCCACTGGCGGCCAGGTGACGGCGCCGATCTTTGGCGATTTCATGAAGCTCGCGCTCGCCGACAAGAAGCCGGCGATCTTCCGCCAGCCGCCCGGCATCAAGATCGTGCGGGTCAGTCACAAGTCCGGACTGCGCGCCTTGCCCGGTGGCCGCGACACGATCGACGAGATCTTCAAGCCGAGCGAAGAGCCGGACGATCCGAACTCGTTCCTCGGCTACGAAGGCGCGGGCCTGCAGTCGTCGGATGCGAGTTCGCCGAGCCCGCGAGCCTTGGCGACAGGGCGCGGCGGGCAGTTCTGATTTCGAACGGACCCAACGACACCATCTTGCCTCGATCTGTGCTTGCCGCCTATAGGCTGGCCCGGACCTATCCGTCACTCGAACCACAGGGGCTGCCCATGCGCGCCGAACACGAAAAGCTGGTGCTTGCCATCCGCGAGTCGCTCTCCTTGCTACGGAGGCATCTTTGACTGGGATACTGCCGAGAGCCGGCTGTCCGAGTTGAACAACCGCGCCGAAGACCCGACGCTGTGGAACGACCCGGCGCGCGCACAAAAACTGATGCGTGAGCGCACCGCGCTGGAAAAGGCCGTCAACGGTTACCGCGGCCTCGAGCGCGACCTCGACGACGCCGTTACGCTGATTGAGCTTGGCGAGATGGAAGGCGACGAGCCGACCGTTCTCGAAGGCGAGACGGCGCTGCGCAAGCTGAAAGACATTGGCCAGAAGCGCGAAGTCGAAGCGCTGCTGTCGGGCGAAGCCGATGGCTTTGATACCTACGTCGAAATCAACGCAGGCGCGGGCGGCACGGAAAGCCAGGACTGGGCCGAGATGCTGCTGCGCATGTACATGCGTTGGGCGGAAAAGCGCGGCTATAAGGTCTCGCTGTTGGAGCAGAGTTCGGGCGAAGTCGCTGGCATCAAGAGTGCCACCATCGAGATCAAGGGCGAGAACGCCTACGGCTGGCTCAAGACCGAGTCGGGCGTGCACCGCCTGGTGCGCATCTCGCCCTATGACTCGAACGCGCGCCGCCACACGAGCTTCGCCAGTGCCTGGGTATATCCGGTGATCGACGACTCGATCGACATCCAGGTGAACGAGAGCGACTGCCGCATCGACACCTACCGCGCATCGGGCGCCGGCGGACAGCACGTCAACACCACCGACTCGGCGGTGCGCATTACGCACGTGCCGAGCGGCATCGTGGTGTCGTGCCAGCAGGAGCGCTCGCAGCACAAGAACCGGGCGACCGCGTGGGGCATGCTGCGCGCCCGCATGTACGAAGCCGAATTGAAGCGGCGAGAGCAGAAGGCCAATGCCGAGGCCGCCGCCAAGACCGAGATCGGCTGGGGGCATCAACTGCGCTCCTACGTGCTGCAGCCCTACCAGATGGTGAAGGACGTGCGCACCGGCGTCGAAAGCGGCAACCCCGATGCCGTGCTCGACGGCGCCATCGACCCGTTCATCGAGGCAGCGCTCGCCCAACGCATCAAAGGCGGCGGCCCGCAGGGCGTCGAGGATCTGGAGTAGGGGCCTGAACCCCCTTCCTTTTTGACGAACAAAAGGGCGGGTGTCTCGCCAGCTGGGTCCGGGGTTCGATCCATGTGCTATAAACATGTACATACATTGTATTGAACGACCTATATCAGCTGCGCTCAGCTCCGTGTTCGTTTTCGCCATCCGAAAACGAGGGGAGGCGAGGCGGCCGGAAGCCGCAGCGGGCTTGCCGCTGAGGATAACGAGGGCGACTTCGGGCCGCCTCGCACAGGATTTTAGGCCTTCCCACAATGTTTAAGGGATTGCGTCCCACGCCGGGTTCCACGGCGCCAGTGTGGCGAGCCTCCGATCGGCACCGCGTGCGGTGGCGTTGGTTCTTGCGAACCGCAGCCTTCGGCGCTTGGTCTCGGGCGCTTAACCGTTTCGGGAGCCGTCCGCCTGCGTGGTATTCCACACGACAAGCTTCATGCTCCGCCCACAAATCGCACGTCCTCGAACAGGCGCCACGCGGGTTTGACCCCCGGACCTGTAACGCTTGCACCATCACAGGTCGCCACCGGTTGACGTCCCCTCATGCGCAAGTGTCGAGGGGCAGTGTCGCACGGGGTGCGCAAGCGTGGATAAGTTTGGGGAGTGGGGAGTAGCGAATAGGGAGTAGCACCGGTCCGTAGGGCGGAATAGCCCGTTTGCGTATTCCGCCGATGCAACCACTGAACAGGCAGCAGGCCGCACTAGACAAGCGGGTTACTGCGCTTAACGAACACGTTGCCCAGCTCGATCGGTAACTGTCACCGACCGGGCGGCCCATTCGGGAAAGCGCCGCCATCACCACTGCTGATGGCACCGATAAACCTTCTGCGCGTGCCGAGGCAGCAAGGCTTGTGATAACTTGCGCGGGTTCGCCCTGAAGGAACCCACCGCATGAGCACCACCGCTGAAAGCCTGACGTCTGCCTTGCGGCCGACCGCGCGGACGCTGCCTGAGAGTGGCATCGTCAAGGTGTTCAACCATGGCCGCAACAAGCAGGGCATGATCCCGATGTGGGCCGGCGAGGGCGATTCTCCAACGCCGCAGTTCATCTGCGAAGCCGCGGCGAAATCGATGGCGGCCGGCGAGACATACTACACGGCCAACCGCGGCATTCCCGATCTGCGCACCGCGCTCGCCCGCTACTTCACGAAACTCTACGGCCAGCCGTTCGCCATGGACGAGTTCTTCGTCACCGGCGGCGGTATGCAGGCGGTGCAACTCGCCGTGCAGGCGACCTGCGGACCTGGCGACGAAGTCATCGTTCCAGCGCCCGCATGGCCGAATTTCGAAGGTGCACTCGCGATCCACGGCGCCAAGGTCGTGACAGTGGCCATGACGCTCGGGCATGACGGCTGGACCCTGTCGCTCGATCGGCTGTTCGCGGCGGTGACAGCAAAGACGCGCGCGATCATCATCAACTCGCCGGCCAACCCGACGGGCTGGACCGCGAGCCGCGAGGAATTGAAGGCGATCCTCGACTTCGCCCGTGCGCGCGGCCTTTGGATCATCGCCGATGAAATCTATGGCCGCTTCTATTTCAACGGGCCGCTCGCCCCCTCGTTCCTGGAGTTTCGCCGCCCCGATGACCGGCTGATCCTCGTCAACACGTTTTCCAAGAACTGGGCAATGACGGGCTGGCGCATCGGCTGGATGCAGGCGCCGCCCGCGATCGGCCAGATCGTCGAGAGCCTGATCCAGTACAACACGTCCGGCGTGGCGACCTTCATGCAGCGTGGCGCGATCGCAGCCCTCGAAGAGGGTGAACCCTTCATCAACCTGCAGCTGGAGCGCGCAGCGCGAGGTCGTGACATCGTCGCCAAGGCACTGGGCGCCTTCAACTCCGTCCGCAGTGTGCCACCGGCCGGCGCGTTCTACGCGTTCTTTGCCATCGACGGGCTGGATGACTCCATGTCGGCGGCGCTCCGCCTCGTCGATGAAGCCGCGATCGGCCTCGCGCCGGGCATCGCCTTTGGACCGGCGGCCGAGGGCCATTTCCGCATTTGCTTCCTGCGCTCGGCGCCCCCGCTCGAAGAGGCCATGACGCGGCTTTCGGGGTGGCTCAAAAATCGTTGACGTTTTGTCGCAGTCTGCGCGTGACAGCTAGATGACGTTAATGTATACGTCTGTCCGTTGGGAGAGGGGATCCGGCCGCGCCTGCGACCGAGACCTCGGGCCCGGGTCTGGGGAGAAACGATAAAGCGGTGCAGCCTGCGAGATGCAGGCTGAAATCGTAACTGCCGGCTGAACGAGCCGGCCAACAGATCAAAGCGACGTGCCGCTGCACCATGCGGCGCAGATCGCGGGCAAGATGATAGAGCCACAAGGGGCAGGGGATCACATCCCTTGCCTTTTGTGTTTCGGCGACCGCGCCTGATCCTCGATGCCTTGGATTTGCGTGGCAGCGCACCTATACACTGGGGCGTCGAGGTACCGCTTGGACCAGTCGAGGTCGAAACATGCAGGACGCAACGCATACATCGAAGGCTGCCGGACGTCTGGCGCCTGCCCACATCGCCGTGTTGGCCCTGGCGCTGGCCCTCCTGGTCGGCGCGACACTGCCGAGCCTGGCGCAGCGCAAAATACCGCCGCCCTCGCGCGAGGCCGTGCAGTTCTCGTTCGCCCCGATCGTCAGGCAAACCGCGCCCGCGGTCGTCAACGTCTATGTGCGCAGCCGCGTGCAGGCCTTCACCTCGCCGTTTGCCGATGACCCATTCTTTCGCCGCTTCTTCGGTGATCGCTTCGGACAGCCGAGCGAGCGCCAGCAGAACTCGCTCGGGTCCGGCGTCATCGTGTCGCCGTCCGGCATCATCGTGACGAACACGCACGTGATCAAGGGCGGAGGGCAGACCGAGATCAAGGTCGTCCTCGCCGACAAGCGCGAGTTCGATGCCAAGGTGATTTTGCAGGACGAAAAGACCGACATCGCCGTGCTGCGCATCGAGGGCGGCGATGGCCGCTTCCCCTCCCTCGAGTTCGAGGATTCCGACAACCTCGAAGTGGGCGACATGGTGCTCGCCATTGGCAATCCGTTCGGCGTCGGCCAGACCGTAACGCACGGCATCGTCTCGGCGCTTGCCCGCTCCGAGATCAGCCAGTCGGATGCGCAGGTGTTCATCCAGACCGATGCGGCGATCAACCCCGGCAATTCGGGGGGCGCGCTGGTCGACCTGGCGGGCCGACTCGTCGGCATCAACACGGCGATTTTCTCCAGATCGGGGGGCTCGCACGGTATCGGCTTTGCAATCCCGGCGAACATCGTGCGGGTCTATGTCGACAGCGCGCTTTCGGGGCGCAAGGTCGAGCGGCCGTGGCTCGGCGCGCGGATCGAGGCGCTGACGCGGGAAATGGCCGACGGCCTGGGCCTTGACCGCGCGTCCGGCGCGCTCGTGACGCGGGTGTGGGACAAGGGGCCGGCGGTCGATGCCGGGTTGCAGCCCGGCGATGTGATCATCGCGGTCGATGGCGTCGAAGTGGCGGACGCGAGAAGCGTGCTCTATCGCCTGCAGACGCGGGGTGTCGGCAACCGCGTGCGGCTCGATCTGCTGCGCAAGACCAAGGCTGTGACCATCACCATCAGCCTGCGTGCGGCTCCGGCGCCGGCCAAGGATGATGTGCGCGACCTCAAGGGGCCTAACCCATTCGACGGCGCGCGGGTATCCAATCTGTCGAATGCGCTGGCAGACGAACTCGGGCTCGACGACCAGGACGGCGTCGTCATCGTCGCCGTGCGGGCCGGTTCAACCTCGCAGCGCCTGAGCTTCCAGGCCGGCGACGTGATCGTCCAGGTCGGCAACGAGCCCATCGCCACCGTGCTCGACCTGGAACGCGCGGTGGCGCAGCGTCAGCGCGTGTGGGCGATCAGCGTCAATCGCGGCGGCCGCCTGATCCAGCTGCAAGTGCAAGGATAGCGGATCGTATAAAGAATCGAACTGACGGTTGGTCGGCATGTTGGCTTGACTTCGTCCAACCCCGGTTGCTGCATTGGGTGCGCCGGTAGCATCAGACCTGCCTCCCGCCTCGCGCACTTTTGCTTGAGCCGCGCCTGGGCCATAGTCGATGCCAATACTGTAGACACCGGGGACGCGACAGGCCATGGCGACCAACAGCACCAATATGAAGCACGTGTTCGTGGTGGACACCACGTCGCCGTCGGTGGCGGCGATGCTGGAGGCGAAGGGCGATGTCGTCGTCCATCGCTTTTCGAACTTCGTCACGCCGTCCGATTTCAACCGAGCCTTGGCGGCCGCACCGCAGGTCAACGCCGCGATCCTGGGGGCGACGCCGTTCGGAGTTGCCGAAATTGCCAGCGCCAAGGGGTTGCAAGTGGTCGCGCGCGTCGGCGTCGGCTATGACGCGGTTGATGTTCCGGCGCTGACCAGGATCAAGGTGCCGCTGATGACGACCGGCATCGCCAATTCGCCGTCGGTCGCCGAACAGGCGGTGTTCTTCATGATGCAGCTGTCGAAGCGCGCCGCCGAACTGGATGCCCTGGTCAAGGAAGGGCGCTGGGCACAGCGCATGCAGGCGCTGCCAATTGATCTACTCGGCAAGACCGTGCTGATCGTCGGCTTCGGCCGCATCGGCACCCGGACCGCCAAGCGCTGCCTGGCCATGGAAATGAATGTCGTCGTCTATGATCCCTATGTGAAGGCGCAAGCGATCCGAGAGGCCGGCTGCGAGCCGACCGACGATCTCGATGCCGCCATCGCCCGTGCCGATATCCTCACCTTGCATTGCCCAAGGACGCCCGAGACGGTCGGCATGATCGGAACCAAGCGCCTCGCTCGCATGAAGCCGACGGCGTTTCTCGTGAACACCGCACGCGGCGGCATCGTGGACGAGGCGGCGCTGCATGCGGCGCTCGTTGCGGGCAAACTCGCCGGCGCCGGTCTCGACGTGTTCGAGCGCGAGCCGCCACCCGCCGACCATCCGCTGTTCAAGCTCGCCTCGGTGATCACGGCGCCGCACGTGGCCGGCGTCACCCGGGAGTCGGTCGAGCGCATGGGCCAGCAGGCCGCGCGCAACGTTCTGTCGGTCTTCGACGGCGCGCCGATCCGCGACAACGTCATCAACCCGCAAGTGCTGGACTGATCCGGCACGGCCTGAGCGGCTGTGGCGCTGGCCGTCCAAGTTTTTGCACGTCGAGCAAGGCAGCTGAAACATGCGCAGTCAGGTCGTCATCATCGGCTCGGGGCCTTCGGGTCTGCTGCTCGGGCAATTACTGCATCAGGCCGGCATCGACGCGCTCATTCTCGAACGTCAGTCGCGCGCCCACGTGCTGTCGAGGATCAGAGCCGGCGTGCTGGAGCAGGGGACGCAGGATCTGCTCGACCAGGCCGGCGTCGGTGCGCGCATGCATCGCGAAGGACTGGTCCACGATGGCTTTGCGATCGATTTTGCCCGCAGTCATAACCGGATCGACGTCAAGGGGTTGACCGGTGGCCGGACGGTGCGGGTGTACGGTCAGACCGAAGTCACACGCGATCTGATGGACGCGCGCGCGGCCGCCGGTCTGCGAACGATCTATGAAGCGAAGGACGTCACGCTACAGGGCTTCGATGGCGCGGCACCACGCGTCACTTTTCGTCAGGATGGCGTGACGCATGAAGTCGCCTGCAGCGTCATCGCCGGCTGTGACGGTTTCCACGGCGCGTCGCGCGCGAGCGTACCATCCGGCGCCATCACGACGTTCGAGCGCGTCTATCCCTTCGGCTGGCTCGGCGTTCTCGCCGACGTGCCGCCCTGCAGCCACGAGTTGATCTATGCCAACAGTGAGCGCGGTTTTGCGCTGTGCTCCATGCGGTCGGCGAGCCGCAGCCGCTACTATGTGCAATGTTCAACCGAGGACACGGTCGATCACTGGTCCGACGACCGCTTCTGGGATGAGTTGCGCCTGCGTCTCGATCCCAAGGTCGCAGCTCACGTGACGACCGGCGCCTCGATTGAAAAGTCAATCGCGCCGCTACGCTCGTTCGTTGCCGAGCCGCTGCGCTTTGGCCGCCTGTTCCTGGTCGGCGACGCAGCCCACATCGTGCCCCCAACCGGAGCCAAGGGCCTGAACCTCGCGACCTCCGACGTGCGTTATCTGTCCGAAGCGCTGATCGCCTACTTCAACGAAGGATCGCTGGCGGCGCTCGACACCTATTCGCCGCGCGCGTTGGCCCGCATCTGGAAAGCCGTTCGGTTCTCCTGGTGGATGACGACCTTGCTGCACCGTTTTCCGCAATCGACGCCCTTCGAGCAGAAGATCCAGGATGCCGACCTCGCCTATCTCATGTCCTCGACGGCTGCGATGACGTCGCTCGCCGAGAACTACGCCGGCCTGCCGCACTGATGCCACCGCCCGTCGCGCGAGCGCGGCGTCGCCCGATCCGCCGACAAACCGGATTTCAGTTCCAGAGTGCGGCGGATCGAGTTCGTCCGATTATACCAGCAGACTGCCGTCGGCGATCCAGGCGCTGACATCGCCACCGTGGACGCCCGCGAGGGACGCGATCTTGACGAAGCTGTCAGTGTAGTCGTCGGAGATGTGGACGTAGACGGAGGTCGCCGTATCCCCGGCGTGATATTCGAGCTGGATAGCGCCTTCAGCGCCGCCGTCGAAACGGCCGAGCTGGAGGCCGCGCAGGTCGAGTTTATCGCCAGGCCGGAAATCTTCGATGGTGTCGACGCCGTACAGTTGACCTTCGATGGCGACATCCTGAAGTTCGAATCTGAACGTGTCGAAGCCTGCGCCCCCGACTAGCGTGTCGTCGCCGGCACTTCCGCGCAGCACATCATCGCCGGTGCCGCCGAGCTCGATGTCGTTGCCGTCGCCGCCCACCAGGATGTCATTGCCGATGGCGCCGATCAGCAGATCAGCGCCATCGCCGCCGTTGAGCTGATCATGGCCGCTATTGCCGTCCAGGATGTCGTCGCCGATGCCGCCGGACAAATTGTCGTCACCCTTGCCACCGGCAAGTCCGTCGTTGCCCTCGCTGCCCTCGAGCGTGTCGTTGCCGTCACCACCGGCCAGCTGGTCGTCGCCGCCGTTGCCGATCAGGTCGTCGTCGCCCGAGTCGCCGTTGAGAACATCGCCACCTTCGCCGCCATAGAGCAGATCGTTGCCGATGCCGCCGCTGAGGAAATCGTTGCCGTCGCTGCCATCGAGCGTGTCATTGCCGGTGCTCCCGTACAGCAGATCATTGCCGCTGCCGCCGATCAGCAGATCGTCGCCGCCGAAGCCGTAGAGGGCGGTCGGGCCGGAATTGGCTTCCACCACATTGGCGGAAGCATCGCCTGCAACTGTCGTAGCCGTAGTATCCAGCAAGAACGCTTCCTGCAGCGTTGCCTGTGTATTCAGTGCCATTTAGTCCCCCCATTCAGCTGATCATTGAGTGCGCTTTGTCATCGTTCGAACCGCAAAAGGCCACACGCTTGAATGTAAATATGGAAAATTCGACTGGTTTCTATTAGAACAGTACTTTCGATGTTATGACCTTAGCAACAGCGTATGAAAATGAAGTTCAATTCGAATCTATAATATGCTTCAAATGCAAAACAGTGTGATATTTATTGAATGTGTAATAATCAAAAAAAGGCGCGGCGTATTCGCCGCGCCTTGGAAGTCGGGGGAGTAGCACTCACGTCAGCGTATTCCATCCAGAGGGTGCGACGCGGCGCATCAAGCACCGGCCGCCACTCACCGAAACGTTCATCAGGCGACGAACAGCGAGCCGTCCTTCAGCAGGTCGTTCGCCGTGTGGCCATGGACGCCGTCGAGCACCACGACATCGTGGAATTCGCCGCCGAACTTGACCGAGATCGTCGTGCCGTTCGCATCGTCGGTCGCCTTGACCAGGCCGTCGATGTTGGTGCCAGCCTTGAAGAAGCCGGATAGATCGAGCTTGTCGCCGACCTGGAAGTCGGTGACGTGGTCGACCCAACCTTTCTGCTCCTTGAAGTTGAATACGTCCGACTTCGTGAACGAGAACACGTCGTTGCCGGCACCGCCGGTTAGGACGTCATTGCCCTTGCTGCCGCTGATCCGGTCATTGCCGGCGCCGCCTTCGAACTCGTTGTCATGGCTGTCGCCGATGAAAGCGTCGTCGAATGAAGAGCCGATAACCTTTTCGATGCTGCTGAGCGTGTCGTTGCCCTGGCCGGTCGCCGTGTGCGCCGTCAGATCGACGGCGAGACCCTGGCTTGCGCCCGAGTAGTCGAGCGTATCGAAGCCCGAGCCGCCGTTGATCGTGTCGTTGCCGGCATCGCCGGTGATGACGTCGTTGCCGGAGTTGCCGTTGACCACGTCGTTGCCGTCGCCGCCCGACACCTGGTCGTTACCCTTGCCGCCGAGCAAAGTGTCGTTACCAGCGTCGCCGGACAGTCTGTCGTCACCGCTGTTGCCATAGATCACGTCGTTGCCGTCGTTGCCAAACAGCACGTCATTGTCGGCATAGGTGGCCACGTGGGGCACTGCACCGGCAACCGGCGCACTGCCGCCATAGATCACGTCGTTGCCGGCACCGCCCGCAATGTTGTCGTTGCCGCGACCGCCCTCAATGAGATCCTGGTTGCCATTGTCGAGTACGACGTTGATATCACCGGCCTCGGTCAGCACATTCCCGCTGGCATCTGTCGCGGTGGCAACCACGTGCAAGCTGAAGTTCGTGCTGTCATTGGCAGTAATCGTCAGGCCTTGCAGGTCAGTCAATGACAGGGTCCAGGTGCCGTCGCTGTTCTGCGTGCCGGCAGACAGTGCCGCGCCTAGCGGCACATTGCTGACCGTCAGCGCGACGGTGCGCGAGTTGTCGAGGTCGACCAGCGACACGGCAATGTCGAGCGCCGCAGTTACCTTACCGCCGACGTCGCCGACGAGGGTATCGTTGCCACTCTTGCCAGTGATGTGATCGTTGCCTTCGCCGCCGGTGAGGCCTTCGCCTGTCTTAGTGCCCACCAGCACATCTGACGTTACGATCTTGACGACGTCGATGGTGCGCAGGCCCAGGTGATCCTGGTTCGCGAGTGCGTCAGCGGCAGCCTTTTCGGCAGCGGCCTGCTCAGCGGCAGCCTTCTCGGCAGCGGCTTGCTCAGCGGCAGCCTTTTCGGCAGCGGCCTGCTCAGCGGCAGCCTTTTCGGCAGCAGCCTGCTCAGCGGCAGCCTTTTCGGCAGCAGCCTGCTCAGCGGCGGCCTTCTCGGCAGCGGCCTGCTCAGCGGCAGCCTTTTCGGCAGCGGCCTGCTCAGCGGCGGCCTTCTCGGCAGCGGCCTGCTCAGCGGCGGCCTTCTCGGCAGCGGCCTGCTCAGCGGCAGCCTTTTCGGCAGCGGCCTGCTCAGCGGCAGCCTTTTCGGCAGCGGCCTGCTCAGCGGCAGCCTTTTCGGCAGCGGCCTGCTCAGCGGCAGCCTTTTCGGCAGCAGCCTGCTCAGCGGCAGCCTTTTCGGCAGCGGCCTGCTCAGCGGCAACCTTTTCAGCAGCGGCTTGCTCAGCAGCAGCCTTCTCAGCAGCAGCCTTCTCGGCAGCAGCCTTTTCAGCAGCAGCCTTTTCAGCAGCAGCCTTCTCAGCGGCAGCCTTTTCAGCAGCGACCTTCTCGGCAGCAGCCTTCTCAGCAGCAGCCCTTTCGACCGTCGATGGGCCGGACTTCTTCAGCGATGCGTTGTCGAGCAAACCGCCGTAGCCGTCATTATCGCCGGCCGATTCGCGGAATTCGATACGGTCGGTTCCGCCCGTCCCCGAGACGTTGAACGCGGCGTGCGCCCATGTGGAATTCGCCGGATCCACGGTGCCGATCAATTGGCCGTTCCAGAACACGTTGATGGTGTCGGAACCGGCCTTGCTGTCGGGACGCTTGGCGAAGTCAAACTCGAACGTGTACTGCGCGCCGGCCTCCGTTTTCACATCCTGGTAGATGTTCGACAGCTTGCCGCCGGCGTCATAGTCGAGCTCGGCGATCTTGTTGCCATCGGTCGCCTTCAGGCCGTAGAAATCCTTGCCCCAGACTTCCACTTCCGTGTCGGAGCGCCAGCCGCCGACCACACCTTGGTGGGTCCAGGTGTTGGCGCCGACCACGGCCGACTCGAAGCTGCCGTCAACGAGCAGTTCGCTACCGATCGCCCTGGTCGCTTCCGGCGCGGGCGAAGCGATGCTCTTCACGTTGTCCTGGCCGAGCTTGACGGTGATGCCAAGGTCGTTGAAGTCCTTGTCGCCGCCGCCCTTCAAGTCCTCGAAGCCGAAGCTGACCGTGCCCTTTTCCACGTCGATCTTCGTCACGACGTGGTTGGTTTTGTCCCCGTTCAGGCCCTTGGTGCCGTCATCGATGGTGTGGAACACCGAGGTGCCGAACGCCGACTTCACGTCGACGGACTGGCCCTTGCCGTCGACATGGACGAGCTTCAGTTCGACGCCGCCGTTGACGTTGCCCGGATTGCCCTTCGCGTCAACGAACTGGAAGCTGCCGGCCTTGTCGTTGAGCGCGTTGCCGTTCGCCCCGAACCCGTTCGGGATGATGAAGAAGCCAACCTTGTCGCCGGCGTTAAAGGCGACGTCGACCGCGCTCTTGCCGGCCACGAGATTGCCGCCTGCGCCCTCGGCCGAAGCGTTGGCAAACAGGATCTTGACGTTGCTGATGACGCCCTTCGAATCGTACGTGTAGGTGCCGATGGAGTTCTGGTAGCCCGCCGACTCGCCGGCGAACACCACTTGGCCCTTGTAGTCCTTTACGACCGCGAGATCGGGATTGCCCGAACTCGATGCCACTTGTTTGTCGTCGCTCATTTGACCGTCCCTACCTCTTGCAAGCCATTTCGTTGGGCTTGCTCCCAACTAATACAGCGGGCGGTGCTTGGACGCACTTAGCCCTCAACTCCGCACGATGACAGAGACGTTTCAATGTCACGTATAGGTGAGGTGGTTGTTTTTATTTGAAATTAAATAAAATGCGATTGAGTATTTTTACCATCGAGTAATAATGCGCCGACGCTGTCAATTGGATAAGAATTGGCGGCAGCCGTGCTGCAGCGCGACCAGTTCCGGCTTATGGTCCATTGTCCGGGCTGTGCCAAATTGGCCGCCTGTCGCCCGTTCAGGGTTCATCCGCAAGAAACATGCCTGTTGAAGCCAGTCTGCACGCTCAGTTTGCGAACCGGAAGTGCATGACATCGCCATCCTTCACGACATATTCCTTGCCTTCGAGACGCATCTTGCCGGCGTCCTTGCAACCGACCTCGCCATTATGAGCGATATAATCGTCATAGGCGATGGTTTCGGCGCGAATGAAGCCCTTTTCGAAATCCGTGTGAATCACGCCCGCCGCCTTTGGACCCTTGGTGCCGGCGGTAATCGTCCAGGCGCGGGCTTCCTTGGGCCCGACGGTGAAATAGGTGCGCAAGCCGAGCAACTGATAACCGGCCTGGATCAGCTTGTTCAGGCCGGCTTCCTCGAGACCCAGGTCCTTGAGAAACTCGGCCCGCTCGTCGAGCGACAGCCCGGCGAACTCGGCCTCGATCTTGGCCGAAATCACGACCATGCCGGCGCCTTCCTTCTGCGCCGCCGCCTCGACCTTCTTTGAATACTCATTGCCGGTGGCGGCAGACGCCTCATCGACGTTGCACACGTAAAGCACGGGCTTCGACGTCAACAACTGCAGCGCCTGATAGGGCGCTTCCTCCTCGGGCGTCAGCTTGGCAGCCCGCGCCGGCTTGCCCTCGCGCAGCAGTTCGAGCGCCTTGTCGAACAGCTTGATGAGGGCGATCGCTTCCTTGTCGCCACCCTTGGCCTTCTTTTCGGCGGCCGTGCGCCGCTTCTCGCAGCTGTCGAGATCGGCAAGCATCAGTTCGGTTTCGACGATCTCGGCATCGGCCAGCGGATCGATCTTGCCTTCCACGTGCGTGACATCGTCGTCGACGAAGCAGCGCAGCACATAGGCGACGGCGTCCACCTCGCGGATGTGGGCGAGGAATTTGTTGCCGAGCCCTTCGCCGGTCGAAGCGCCGCGCACCAGGCCGGCAATGTCGACGAAGGTGAGCCGGGTTGGAATGATCTGCGCGCTGCCAGCGATGGCGGCGAGCTTATCGAGGCGTGGATCGGGCACACCGACTTCGCCGACGTTGGGCTCGATGGTGCAGAACGGATAGTTCGCGGCCTCCGCCTGCGCCGTCTGCGTCAATGCATTAAAGAGCGTCGACTTGCCGACATTTGGCAAACCAACGATGCCGCATTTGAAGCCCATGGGAGGTGGTCCGGTGTGGTGTTCGAGGAGGTGCTGAGGGCCTACACCGGGCAGGTGCCGGCGGCAAGGGCTGGGTGGGACGGAACTCGGGCGTCGGCAGGACGTGGAACAACAACGCGAACACTGTCGGAGACAGGCAGTCGCATGTACGAGCCGTGCGTCGGCTCCATCTGGGCAAATGCACCGTCCTTCCGAGGATAGCGAATGCGGCCGTCAGCGGCCTGTGTCTGGCCGGTTCGTTCCGATGGACCCTGAAGGGGTCACGGACCAACTCGCGTTCGGTCCCCTCAACAGGACGTCGACCATGGGCTCAAATCTCTCGCTCGACGGGGGCACTTTGTGCGGCAACCAAATCTTCCGACGTGCGGTGGCAGCACATCGACGCAGGAAGGTCTGGTCCAGTGGAGTGGCGCCGCGGTTCCGTTTTTGGCAAAGTCCCGATTACAAGTTCTTGGCACTTGGTTCGCTCCGATGCATCAGTCAGTATGCCGCATGTCGGTGGCGGCAATCACACGCGCAACGTCGCTTCGGCAGGAGCCGCAGTTTGTGCCGGCTTTGAGCGCTGCCCCGATGTCGGCAACGGTGCGGCAGCCGCCTTCGCGGATCGCTGCGGTGATCTCGCTCGCACCGACATTGAAGCACGCGCAGACAATGGGGCCACGGTCCAGTCCCGGCTGCAGAGGCCGACCCGCAAGCAACTGCGTGCGCAGGGGAGCGTCCACCTCGGTGACGTCCAATTGTTCGGCAAGCCACGTCTTGGCAATGGTTACGGGCTTTGCTGAGACGTAGATCGCGCCAGCGAGCATGCCGGCCCTGAAGGCCACAAGGCGGCACTCGCCAGCGCTTGCATCCCGATAGCTGGCGACGTCCGGAGTGCTATCCTCGGCAGTAGGCCACAATAGGGACGGCGCAAGAGCGTCGGCATTGCTCGCCTGAAGTCCGGCGAGGTCGACCCGCCATCCGTTCTTGACCGGGGCAATGGCCCAAAAGTCTGACGTGAGTGCATACGGACGTTCGCGCACCGCGGCAAAGCCGTGCCATGTGGCGTTGAACGGAGTGACCGATACCGGTGTGTATTTGAACTCTGGCTGACCGGAGACGGGGTCTGTATTGGCTGCGATCACGGCATCAATGCGCGCACTACTGGCATATTGATCTGTCCAGTGTAGCGGCACGAACACCGAGCCGCGGCGCTGGTCCGCATCGATCGTCACACGCAAAACAGCGCGGCCTTGCGGGCTTGCAATCACGGCCAACGATCCATCGGCGCAGCCGGCGTGTGCGGCGTCGTCGGGGTGAATTTGCACGAACGGTTCGGGCGCATGGCTCATCAGGCGCGCGGTCTTTGCCGTGCGTGTCATCGTGTGCCACTGGTCGCGCATGCGGCCAGTATTGAGGATCAGCGGATACGTGGTGCTGACGCTGGATGCAGGTGCGCGCCAGAGTGTAGCCACGAAGTTCGCGCGGCCGCCGGTCGTAAAGTAGTCGCCGTCGGCGAAGAAGCGCGTCACCTGCGCCGGCTTGCCTGCGGGCTGCGGCCATTGGAACGGCGTGAGCTTGTCATAGGCGGCGCGGCTGATTTCAGCGTGTGCACCGATATCGAGATCGCGCGTGCCGGCATTTTCGGTGGCGGTGAGCGCTGCATACTCGGCAAAGATGTCGCGCGGGTGCGACCAGGCAAAAGCTTCGGCAAAGCCCATGCGGCGCCCAACTTCGGCAACCTGCCACCAGTCGGGCTCGACGTCGCCCGGCAACGGTAGGAACGCGCGCTGGCGCGAGATTCGCCGCTCGGAGTTGGTGACGGTGCCGTCTTTCTCGCCCCAGGCAGCCGACGGCAGCAGCACATGCGCGTGCGCTGTCGTGTCGGTGTGCCGCACAACATCGGAAACCACGACGAACGGACAGGTGGCCAGCGCAGCGCGAGCACGGTCTGCGTCTGGCAGGCTATCGACGGGATTGGTCGCCATGATCCACAGCGCCTTGATCCGTCCGTCTTCGACAGCGCGGAACATGTCGACGGCTTTCAAGCCGGGTTTCGTCGCGATCGTCGGCGATTGCCAGAACGTTTGGACGATACGGCGGTGGTCGGCTTTGTCGAGATCCATGTGGGCAGCGAGCATCGTCGCGAGCCCCCCAGTCTCGCGTCCGCCCATGGCGTTCGGCTGGCCGGTGACGGAGAACGGCCCGCAGCCTTCCGTGCCAATGCGACCCGTGGCCAGATGGCAGTTGATGATGGCGTTGACCTTGTCGGTGCCGGCCGAGGATTGATTGACGCCCTGGCTGTAGACTGTGACGACTCGCGGCGTTCGCGCGAAGAGATCATAGAATGTGGCGATGTCGCTGCTGGATAAGCCAGTCAATGCGGCCGTCCGGGAGGGTGTGCACGCTGCTGCGGCCGCGAGTGCCGCCTCGACGCCATTGGTGTGCCGCGCGATGTAGGCCCGATCAAGCCCATCGTGATCTGCCAGATGCGCCAGCAGGCCGTTGAAAAGCGCAACATCCGCGCCGGGTGCAATGGCAAGATGCAGGTCGGCGATTTCGCAGGTCGCAGTGCGCCTTGGATCGACCACAACGACCTTCGTGCCGCGCGCCTCTCTTGCGGCCGCGAGGCGTTGGTAGAGAACCGGATGGCACCATGCGAGGTTCGAGCCGACCAGCACAACGAGATCGGCTTGCTCGAGATCGTCGTACGTCCCTGGAACGGTGTCCGAGCCGAACGCGCGCTTGTGGCCAGCCACGGAGGACGCCATGCAGAGCCGCGAGTTGGTGTCGATGTTGGCTGTGCCTATAAAGCCCTTCATCAGCTTGTTGGCGGCGTAGTAGTCTTCAGTTAGGATTTGGCCAGAGACGTAGAATGCGACGCTTTCGGGTCCATGATCGGCCATTGCGGCGCTGAAGCGCTGCGCGACAAGATCGAGTGCGGCGTCCCATGCGGAACGGCGGCCGTTGATTTCGGGAAACAATAGCCGATCGTCCAGCGACAACGTCTCGCCGAGCGCTGAACCCTTCGAGCACAGACGGCCGAAATTTGCCGGGTGCTTCACGTCGCCGGCAATGTCTGTGCTGCCATCGGCACGCACGGATGCGAGCACGCCACAACCGACGCCGCAGTATGGGCACGTCGTGCGTGTGACGTGTGACATCAGGCGGCCATGGCGGGCGCAAAGCCGAACATCAGCGCTTCGCGGCTGCCAACGAACGTGCCGCCGGATTGAATGATGCTGAAGATGCGTGCACCATCGCCGGTGTCGCCAAACAGCACGGCGCCGATCAGGCGGCCGTCTTTGAAGACCAGGCGCTTGTAGACGCGGCGGGCCGGGTCGCGCAGCACGGCATCGTCACGGTCGCTGCCAGCGACAAAGTCGCCGGCTGAAAACAGATCGATGCCGCTGACCTTCAGTCGCGTCGCAAGCGCCTTGCGTTGAAACGTGGTCGCCGTGTCACCGGATAAGCGCGCCGCGATCACGTGCGCCATCTCGTATAGTGGCGCCACGAGGCCGAACACGTCGCCGGCAACTTCCACACATTCGCCGACTGCAAAGATGTCGGGATCGCTGGTTTGCATCGCTGCGTCGACCTTGATCCCGCGCCCCACATCGAGACCGGCTGTGCGCCCCAGGCCCGCATTCGGCCTGATGCCGACGGCCATGATCACCAGGTCGGCCGGCAGCCGCGTACCGTCTGCGAGTTCTACGGCTTCGACTTTTTTCTCCCCCAGAATGGCTTTGGTATTGGCTTGCGTGATGACCTTGATCCCGCGCGCCTCGATGGTACGCTGTAGTAGCATTCCAGCTTCCGGATCCAGCTGCCGCTCCATCAAGGTGGGCAACAGGTGCAGCACGGTCACGTCCATGCCGCGTTCGCGCAGCCCCGCGGCGGCTTCCAGCCCCAACAACCCGCCACCGATGACCACTGCTTTGCCGCGCGACTGTGCCGCCAGCAGCATCGCGTGCACGTCGTCAAGGTCGCGGTAGCTGAGTACGCCGGCCAAGGTGTGCCCGGGCACGGGAATGATGATCGGCAGGGAGCCGGTGGCGATGAGCAACTGGTCGTAGCGAACGGTATGCCCGCGCGCGGCTGTCACCGTCTTGGCTGCCCGATCGATCGCCGTGACGGTCGTCCCCTTGTGCAACGTGATGCCGTGGCGCTCGTACCAGCTGTCGCCATGGATGACGATTTGGTCGAACGTTTTTTCGCCAGCCAGCACGGGCGATAACATGATGCGGTCGTAGTTGACCCGCGATTCAGCATTGAAGATTGTGATGTCCCACGCATCCGGTGCCGCTTCGAGCAGTCGTTCCAGAACGCGTCCCGGCGCCATGCCGTTGCCGACCACGACAAGCCTGCGCCGCGCCGCATGCCTTTGCGTTGGCTTTCCGCTCACGCCGCCGCCTCAACATAGCTGTGGCGCTCGTAGAGAAATTTCATGACGGCCTCGCGGGCAGCGATGTAGGTTGGATCGCTGACCAATTCGAGGCGGTGGCGTGGACGCGGCAAATCGACGGCAAGAACCTCGCCGATGCGTGCCGATGGTCCATTGGTCATCATCACGATCTTGTCGGACAACAGCACCGCCTCGTCGACATCGTGCGTGATCATGATCATGGTGTTACCGAGGCGCGCATGGATTTCCATCACCTGGTCCTGCAGGTGCGCGCGTGTCAGCGCGTCGAGCGCGCCAAACGGCTCATCCATCAGCAATACCTTCGGCTCCATGGCGAGACCGCGGGCGATCCCGACGCGTTGCTTCATGCCGCCTGATATTTCGGCGGGTCGCTTGTCCTTTGCGTGCGTCATCTGCACGAGTCCGAGATTGTGCATGGTCCAGTCGTTGCGCTCGGACTTGGATCGAAGCGCGCCAAACACCTTGTCGACTGCAATGCGGACGTTGTCGTAGACGGTGAGCCACGGCAGCAGCGAGTGGTTTTGGAATACCACGGCCCGTTCCGGCCCCGGCGCGTTGACCTCGCGATCCTCCAGGAGAATGGCGCCGCTGGTGACGCCGGTCAGTCCGGCAATCAGGTTCAGCAATGTCGACTTGCCGCACCCGGAATGCCCGATGATCGAAATGTAGGCGCCCCGGTCGATGGAGAGTGACACGTCGCGCAGCACCTCGCTCTCGATGCCGTTGCGATAGAAGGTCTTGCCAACGTGATCGATTTTGAGAAAGGTTCGGCCAGCCAGCATGGGCTGGAAGTTGGTATGGGATTTTGGTTCGACAGGCGCAATCATGGTGTCCCTCCCTCAGGCCGTTGCCGTGCCGCGCGACACATATGTGCCTATAGCCGCGACCAGGCGGTCCAGCACAAAGCCGATCACCCCGATGTAGACGAGGGCCACGACGATGTCGGACAGCCGCGATGAGTTCCACGCATCCCAGATGAAGAACCCGATACCGACCCCGCCCGTCAGCATTTCAGCCGCCACGATGGCGAGCCATGCCAGGCCGATCCCAATGCGCAGGCCGGTAAAGATGTAGGGAGCCGCCGCCGGCAGCATCACTTTGAACATAAATTCTATATGATTGAGCCGCAGCACGGCGGCGACGTTCCTGTAGTCCTGCGGAATATTCCGTATTCCAACAGCGGTGTTGATGATCACCGGCCAGATGGCGGTGATAAAGATCACAAAAATGGCGGATGGTGCGCTGTCGCGGAAAGCGGCCAACGAAATAGGCAACCATGCCAGTGGTGGCACCGTGCGCAAGACCTGGAAGATCGGATCAAGGCCACGCATGGCCCAGTCGCTTTGCCCCACCAGTGCGCCCATCAAAATACCGACGAACGCCGCGAGACTGAAGCCAACCAGAACGCGCTGCAATGACGTCATCACCCGCCAGCCAAGACCGATATCCTGGGTACCATTGATAAAGAACGGATCGATGATCAGGTCCTTGGCTTCATTCCAGATGCGTGACGGTGGCGGCAGAGCCGACTTGGCACCTGAAGCGGCCAGTTCCCACAGCGCCATCAGCAGTAGAAGCACGATGAGCGGCGGCACCGTAGCTGCCAGAAATGTGCGCCCATGCCGGACAGCAGCATTCGCTTGCGGTCGCTTTGCCGGCATCTGCGGCGCGACCGGGCGCGGCACAACCGGTGCCTGAGTCCCCGCCGCAGCGGTCAGTGCCACAACGCCGCCGGCGCCAACCGGCATATCGTGACTAGCCACTCTCAATTTTCGGATCGCTGTGGGCATGGGGGTCTCCCTAGAAGTGCCAGTTGCTGGCGACTCCGGTTCAAACTGTTGCGCGCTTTATGCTGAGCGATTTCAGATAGGCTGCGGGATCGGCGGCATCGAACACTTTACCGTCGAAGAATTTTTCCACGCCTCGACTGTCGCCCGTCGGCGCGCCCGCAACGCCGAGCGCCTTGGCCGCTTCGAGCCACAGGTCCGACCGGTTGGTTTTGGCCACCAACGCCTTGATGTCGGTGTCGGGCGCGAACTTGCCCCAGCGGATGTTCTCGGTGACGAACCACGTGTCGAGGCTTTTCCAGGGATAAGAGACTGCGCCGCCCTCACCCCAGAACTTCATGCCGAGCTTGGTGCCTTTCTCGACGCGGCCACGGCCGTAGTTGATGTCCCCTTTAATGCGCCCGATGATGTCGGGCACCGGCACGTTGAACCATTGGCGGCGACCGATGATTTCGGCCATTTCGTTCTTGTTTTCAGGTTTTTCGCACCACTGCTGCGCTTCCATGGTCGCCATCAGGATGGCTTGCGTGGCTTTGGGATTGGCATCGACCCAATCGGCGCGCATGCCGAGCACTTTTTCCGGGTGCTTGAACCAAATCTCGCCGGTCGTGGCCGCGGTGAAGCCGATATCCTGATTGACCAGCTGTTCGTTCCAGGGCTCGCCGACGCAGAATGCGTCCATCGTGCCGACCTTCATGTTCGCAACCATCTGCGGCGGCGGCACCACGATGGTGGCAACGTCCTTGTCGGGATCGATGCCGCCAGCCGCGAGCCAATAGCGGATCCACAAATCGTGCGTGCCGCCAGGGAACGTCATGGCGACTTTCACTTCTTTCCCGGATGCCGCCTTTTTCGCGAAGGCCTCCTTCAGCGCCGAGCTGTCAGTGCCGACCGCGAGGTGCTTGTATTCGTTGGAAACGGAGAGGCCTTGGCAGTCCTCGTTCAGTCGCATCAGCGTGTACATCGGCAGCGGCTGGTTGTTCTGCATGACCTTGCCGGTCGCGTAGAGATGCACCTTAGGGCTCAGGATATGGCCACCATCAATGCCGTTGGCCTTCGTACCAAGTGCGATGTTATCGCGCGTGGCACCCCAGGAGGCTTGTTTGGCGATGTCCATGTCAGGCAAGCCATATTTGGCGTAGTGGCCCTTCTCTTTCGCGATGATCAGCGGGGCTGCGTCGGTCAATGCAATATAGCCAAGCTTCGTGCCCTTAACTTCAGGACCCGCTCCTTGTGCGAACGCGCCACCTGGCAGCGCAGCCTTTGCGGCGGACAGAAGCAGCGCAGTCGACGACAGCTTGAGCGCTGATCGTCGCGACAAAAGGCGCGCGTCAAAGTTCCGATCGCAATTGGTCTTTGGCATAGCAACCTCTTGAAGTTAACCGGATCCGCAGCGGGATCGAATGGTTAACTCATGGCAAGATGCGTGCCAGAGTAAAAATATTGCGTTTATATAATTATTTCAATGCTTTACAAGCAATTTCGGTGGCAGGAATATTACGATGCTGCACGTTGATCGATCAAATGCTGCGCCGCATCGCCTGATTTTAGAGCACGACAATCTAGCTGCCTCATGTTTACGCAAACCCGACGGCCGAGCGTGCCGGCGTTCGTGGAGACGGCAAGGGACGTCTTGTCGGTTCCATCGTCAACGCCGTGCCAAACCCGGATCAGGCACCACGGCCATCGGTCGGTCGGTCGGGTGTAATGCCAGCGTGCAATTTTGACCCCAGCAGCCTCGGCTCGCTGCCAATCTGCGATGTCCTGGCCCACCTTGATGTTGACGATCCTCACGGCCGGAACATCATAGGTCGCGGCTTTCGGATCAATCGCTTTTCCCGGTCTTGCTGGCCAGCCACTTCTTCAGGTTTTCGGCGATGGCGTTCTGCGATTTCGAGGCGCGTTCGCCGGCCGGATGGCGGGCGGGCTTGGCGGCCGGCACGGGCTTGGCGGGTGCAGCTTTCGCCGGCGCGGGCTCGCTGGTAGGCGCGGTCAGCCGGGCGACGTCTGATTGGAAGCGTGCGGTGTCGCCCTTGGCGAGCCAACCGGCACTCGTGGCGATGGCGTCGAGCAACGGCTCGATCCAGGCAGCCTCCGCCTTGGCGAAGTCGCCGAGCACGTAATGTGTGACAGCATCCTTGTGGCCCGGATGGCCGATGCCGATGCGCACCCGCACATACTCGTTGCCGACATGCGCCGAGGTCGAGCGCAAGCCCTTGTGGCCGGCATTGCCGCCGCCAACCTTCACCTTGACGCGGGCAGGATCGAGATCGAGTTCATCGTGGAACAGCACGATGTCGGCAAGATCGATTTTGTGGAAGCGGGCCGCCTCGCCGACAGCACGGCCGCTGTCGTTCATGTAGGTTTCCGGCTTCAGCAGCAGCACGCGTTCGCCGCCGATGTCGCCCTCCGCGACAAGTCCGTCGAACTTGCGGCGCCAGGCGGTGAACCGGAGTTGAGCGGCAATGCGCTCGAGCGCCATGAAGCCGATGTTGTGACGGTTGCCTGAATACTTCGGCCCGGGATTGCCGAGCCCGACGAACAGTTTCATGGGCGACACCCACAGTCCGTAGGTTGGGTTAGGCGCCTGTTGGCGCCGTAACCCAACAACTTCCACCTCCCGTGGACTGTTGGGTTGCGCGCCGAAGTGGCGGCGCTAACCCAACCTACGAGAGCTTCGGTGGCCTCGCTCTTACTTCTTCGCAGCCGGCTTGGCGGCTGGAGCCGCGCCCTTGGCCGGAGCCGCCCCACCCTTGGCTGGAGCTGCCGCAGCCCCACCCTTGGCAGCGGGAGCTGCCGCTGCAGCCTTCGCATCGCCCGCAGCCGCCGCGGCCGGTGCCGCACCCGCAGCCGGCGTTGCTTCCACTTCGCCCTTGGCCGAGGCACCGGCAATCGTCGCGACCGTGAAGTCGCGGTTGATGATGGTCGGACGCACGTTCGGCGGCATCGTCACTGCCGAGATGTGGATCGACTTGCCGATCTCGAGGCCTTCGAGGTTGAACTCGAACGCTGGCGGGATCGCCTCCGCCGGGCAGATCACCTCCACGTCGTGGCGCACGACGTTGAGCACGCCGCCGCGCTTCAGGCCCGGCGACAGCAGTTCATTGATGAACTTGACCGGCACCTTGACGCGGATCATGCCATCGGCCGCCACGCGCTGGAAATCGACGTGCACCGGACGATCCTTGACCGGATCGAGCTGCACGTCGCGCGGCAGCACGCGCAGCTTGCGCCCGCCGATGTCGATCTGGAACACGGACGACAGGAACTTGCCCTTCGTCACCGTCTTCCAAAGCTCGTTCTCGTCGATTGCGATCGTCTCTGGATCTTTTTTATCGCCGTAGATCACGGCTGGAATCTTGCCCTCACGACGCACTGCCCGAGCGGCCCCCTTGCCGGCTCGGGGACGCGCCGTGGCTTTCAATTCGATCATGTCTGCCATGGTGTGTCTCCAACAGAAAAAAGGCCGCAAAGCCGGCCCGCACTTCGTCCGCCCGGCCTCCAAGGGTGCCGCAGCGCAGTCTCATAGTCGTTGTGCATGAGATGGGGCTCTATAATGCGGGGAAGCGCCCATGGCAATGCCGCTGGCTGGCTATTGCAGGGCGATTGCATGAACGAATAAATTGGCAACGCTCTCTCGGTCTTCCCTCCCTCCCCCCTTGAGGGGGAGGGCCGGGGTGGGGGGTATCAAGCTGCTGGATTCGTTGCAAGAAAGCACCCCCCACCTCACGCGGCAAAATCGATTTTTGTGAAGAACAAAAATCGAGCCGCGTTGTCCTCCCCCTCAAGGGGGAGGAGGCGAAAACTGCGGAAGTTCAACGGGTTTGCGCAGATGCAGCCGACGCGGTGGCTCGTTCATGCGATCGCCGTGCTGGCTATTGCGTCGACTGTCGTGCCGCCAGTCTTGGTTCACAGCACGGCGACGAGGCCGCCGTCGACATAGATGATCTGGCCGTTGACGTAGTCGGACGCGGACGAGGCGAGAAACACAGCGGCGCCGACCAGTTCTTCGGGGCGGCCCCAGCGCTTGGACGGCGTGCGACCCTTCACCCAGCCATCGAAGGTCGGGTTGTTGATCAGTGCCTCGTTCATGTCGGTGATCATGTAGCCCGGGCCGATCGCGTTGGCCTGGATGCCGAAGCCCGCCCACTCGGCCGTCATGGCTTGCGTCAGCATCTTGATGCCGCCCTTCGACACCGCGTAGGGCGCGACCGTGGCCCGGCCGAAGGAACTCAGCAGCGAGCCGATGTTGATGATCTTGCCGCGTCCGCGCGGGATCATGCGCTTTGCCGCTTCGCGACCGATGACGAACGCACTTGTCAAATTGGTGTCGATCACGCGCTGCCAGTCCTTGGTCTCGAGTTCGACGAGGGGCTTGCGGAACTGGATGCCGGCATTGTTGAGCAGGATGTCGATCTCGATCCCGGCCTTGTCGAAGCCGGCGAAGGCTGCCGTGATCGCCGCCTCCGACGTCACGTCGAACACCGAAACTTCGGCCCGGTGTCCGCCGGCACGCAGGGCAGTGGCGGCTGTGTCGCAACTCGCCGCGTTGGTGCCGTTGACGATGATGCGGGCACCCGCTTGGGCAAGGCCAAGGGCCATGGCGGCGCCGAGGCCGCGCGATGAACCGGTGACGAGCGCGGTGCGGCCGGTCAGATCGAAGATGGTTTTGCTCACGGCTGATTGGTCCTGGCTGGGCGCGGTCGATGAGCGCATCCTCGGCCACCACGGCCATGGTGACAAGCCGGTCATGCCCTGTTGCGCTCCCCAACGAAAACAGGGAGCCCGGTGCGGGCCCCCTGCGAGGTTGATAGACGCATTTCTTGGTTTTTCCGATCGCTGCAACAGCTTCGGATCAGGGGCCCGGCGTCCCGTTCGGGGTTGCCTGGAAAACGGGTGACGGGGCCGATGCGGCCGGGGCGACCGACACGAAAGCTGCCGCCAGAAATGCTGCGGCGGCAATCACCGCCAGAAGCGCCGTTTTCACGTCGCTGTAATTGGTCATGGTCCTCGTCCCCGTGCTACGCGATGCCGGATTGCTGGGTTCCAGCTTCTTTGAGGCGATCATAACCGCTGGCGCTTGAGCCGAGCCTGAACGCGCCGTTTATCCGCCGTTCAGCCGGCGGGCGGTCAATCGCCGACAATCGGCAAGGCGCTCGAATGCTTGACTTGGGCCAGTGCGAAGCTCGATTCGATGCTCAGAACTCCGTCGAGCCGGGTCAGCGTCTGCTTGATGAAACGCTCGTAGTCGCTCAGATCCCGCGCCACCACCCGCAACAGGTAGTCGCGGGTGCCGGTCATCAGATAGCACTCGACCACTTCCGGCCAGCGCCTGACCGCCGTTTCGAACCGCAGCATGGCGTCCTCGCGCTGGCGTTCGAGCTTGATCGAGACGAACACCGAGACCGGCAGGCCGACCTTGGTCTGGTCGACGACGGCCGAATAGCCGGTGATCACGGCGGCGTCTTCGAGCTGGCGGATGCGGCGCAGGCAGGGGCTGGTGGTCAACCCCACCCGCTCGCTGAGTTCGGTTGCGGTGAGGCGCCCGTTCTCCTGCAGGGCTGCGAGAATCCGGCGATCGATCGCGTCGAGGCTCATGTTAGGGGATCCAGGCTGTGAACAGACCATTATTGGCAGATAGTGCCAAAAATAGCATGTAGCTTGGCAAAAATCGCAAAATTTTGCCGCGACACCTACGCTAATTCCAATATCGACAAGGGATCAACAGATGGCTCAGACTGCAAAGCAAGGCGCGGCCACCACCAACGTCACCCTGGCCGACATCGAGCGCGCGGCCGGTGTGATCAAGGGAGCCGTCGTTGAGACCGACTGCGATCACAGCCGCACGCTTTCCGACCTCACCGGCGCCGACATCTGGCTCAAGTTCGAGAACCTGCAGTTCACAGCGTCCTTCAAGGACCGCGGCGCGCTGAACAAGCTCGTCAGTCTCGATCCGAAACAACGGGCGGCGGGCGTCATCGCCATGTCGGCCGGCAATCATGCGCAAGGCGTCGCCTACCACGCGAAGCGCCTCGGCATCTCAGCAACCATCGTTATGCCGATCGGCACGCCGTCGGTGAAGGTCGAGAACACAAAGGGGCACGGCGCCGAGGTGATCGTGACTGGCGGCAACCTCGAAGAGGCGGCCGCCTTTGCGCACAAGCGGGCAGCCGCGAAAGGGCTGGTGTTCGTCCACCCCTACGACGATCCGCTCATCATCGCCGGCCAGGGCACGATTGCGCTGGAAATGCTCGGCGCCGTGCCCGACCTCGACACGCTGGTGGTGCCGATTGGCGGCGGCGGACTGATCTCGGGCATTGCCGTGGCGGCCAAGGCGCTCAAGCCCGGCATCGAGGTGATCGGCGTGCAGGCGGCTTTGGTGCCGGCCATGTACAACCGCATCAAGGGTACCGATCTGCCCTCGCGCGGCGATACGCTGGCCGAGGGCATCGCGGTCAAGGGCGCGAGTGCGCTGACCGAGCGGCTGATCCGCCAGTCGGTCGACGATATCCTTCTGGTTACCGAAGCGCAGATCGAGCACGCCGTCTCGCTGCTGATCGCGATTGAGAAAACGGTGGTCGAGGGCGCCGGTGCCGCTGGCCTCGCCGCTGTGCTCGCCAATAAGGTGCGGTTCGCCGGCCGCACTGTCGGGCTCGTTCTGTGCGGCGGCAACATCGACACGCGGATCCTGGCGTCGGTGCTGACCCGCGAACTCGCCCGTGAGGGCCGCCTGTCGCAACTTTCGATCGACATCGTTGACCGTCCGGGCCAACTCGCCCGCGTTGCGACATTGCTGGGCGAGGCCGGCGCCAACATCATCGAAGTATCGCATCAGCGCACGTTCTCGGACTTGCCCGCCAAAGGCACGCTGCTGGAAGTCGTAATCGAGACGCGCGACCGCACGCACCTGAACGACGTCGTCGACCGCCTGCGCACGCAAGGCTTCGAAGTCGACATCGTCACCAACCCCGGAGGATCGAGGTGATGGACGGCTCACAGGTGGTCACCGACCGGCACGACACCATCGCCATGTTGCGCGAGTTGGAGCGCAAGGTGTTGTGGCTGTCGTCGTACATGATCCACAACGCCAACCACGAGCGGGTGAGCACCGACGGCCTGAAGGTCGGCGGGCATCAGGCGTCATCCGCGTCGATGGCGACCTTGATGACCGCGCTCTATTTCCACATCCTGCGGCCTGAAGACCGCGTCGCAGTCAAGCCGCACGCGAGCCCGGTGTTCCACGCCATCCAATATCTGCTCGGCAACCAGAGCCTCGACAAACTGAAGAACTTCCGCGGGTTCGGTGGCGCGCAAAGCTACCCCTCGCGCACCAAGGACAAGGATGACGTCGACTTCTCGACGGGGTCGGTCGGCCTGGGCGTCGCACAGACCGGCTTCCAGAGCCTGATCCAGGACTATGTGCACGCCAAGGGCTGGTCGCCCAATTGGCCCAAGGGGCGGATGGTGTCGCTGATGGGAGATGCCGAGATCGACGAAGGCAACATCCACGAAGCGCTGCTGGAATACTGGAAGCATGGACTCACCAACACCTGGTGGGTTGTCGACTACAACCGCCAGAGCCTCGACAGCGTGGTGTCGGACCAGCTGTTCATGAAGGTCGCCGGCCTGTTTGAGAACCTCGGCTGGAAGGTCATGCTGATCAAGTATGGCCGGCTGCTTGAAGCCGTGTTCCAGGAGCCCGGCGGAGACGCGCTGCGCAGGTGGATCGACGACTGCCCGAACCAGCTCTATTCGGCGCTGGTGTTCCAGGGGGGCGCAGCCTTCCGCCGCCAGATCGAGATCGACCTCGCCGGTAACGCCGCGGCCCTGGCGATCGTCGGCCGCCACAACGACGCCGAACTCGGCCATCTGCTGACCAACCTCGGCGGCCACGACCTGGAAACCATCCTCGATACGTTCGCTGCGGCGCCAACGGACCGGCCCGTGTGTTTCATCGCCTACACGATCAAGGGCTTCGGCCTGCCGTTCGCCGGCCACAAGGACAATCACGCCGGCCTGATGACCAAGGCCCAGATGCAGGCGTTCCGCTCGCAGCAGGGCATCAACCAGGGCGAGGAGTGGGAGCCGTTCGCCGGTCTGGGCCGCCCCGCGCACGAGGTGAAGGCTTATCTCGCCCGCGTGCCGTTCAACGCGAAAGGCCGTCGCCAGTTCGAGGCTCCGCGCATCCCTGTGGGCGACCAGGTGGTGGTCGAGGCCAAGGGCGCGATCTCGACCCAGAACGGCTTCGGCAAGATTCTCGATGAGATCGCCAAGGCCGGCAGCCCGCTCGCCGACCGCATCGTGACCACCTCGCCCGACGTGACGGTCTCGACCAACCTCGGTCCCTGGGTCAACCGGCGTGGGTTGTTCTCGATGGCGTCAAAGGAAGACGTGTTCAAGACCCGCGGCCTCATGAGCCCGCAGAAGTGGGAGATGAGCCCGAAGGGCCAGCACATCGAACTCGGCATCGCCGAGATGAACCTGTTCCTCACGCTCGGTGCGGCGGGCCTGTCGCACTCCCTGTTCGGCGAGCGGCTGATCCCGATCGGCACGCTGTATGATCCCTTCATCATGCGTGGCCTCGATGCGCTGAACTACGCCTGCTACCAGGATGCGCGCTTCATCGTGGTGGCGACGCCGTCCGGGCTGACGCTCGCGCCGGAGGGCGGCGCGCACCAGTCTCTCAGCACCCCGCTGATCGGCCTTGCCCAGGACGGGCTTGCCTCGTTCGAGCCGGCCTATGTCGACGAGTTGGGCGTCATCCTGCACTGGGCATTCGACTACCTGCAGCGTACCGGCACAGCCGATGACGGCGTGGGCTGGTCCAAGGACAACAAGGGCGGCTCGGTCTACCTGCGGCTGACGACACGGCCCATCGAGCAGATCAACCGGCAGCTCGATGTCGCCCAGAGGCGGGACATCATCGACGGCGGCTATTGGCTGCGGCGGCCCAATCCCGCCACCAGCCTGTGCATCGTCGCCATGGGTGCCGTGATGCCTGAGGCCATCGAGGCGGCGGCCTATCTCGGCCAGGAGCGCTCGGGCATCGGCGTGCTCAGCATCACCAGTGCCGACCGCTTGTCGGCCGGCTGGCACGGCGCCCAGCGGGCCCGGGAGCAGGGGCTCAGCGAAGCTACCTCCCATGTCGAGGCCTTGCTCGGTGCCCTGCCGCGCGATGCGGCCATCGTCACGATCTGCGATGCGCACCCCGAGACACTGTCCTGGATCGGGGCGGTGAAGGGCCATCGGGTGCGCGCGCTCGGGCCGGAACATTTCGGCCAGTCGGGTTCGATCCCCGAGCTCTACGCGCACTATGGATTGAATGTGGATGCCATTGTCCGGGCGGGCCGAGCGCTGCGCCGCGAAACATGAAATAATTGCACTGGCGCGGGCTCGTGCGACGTATTAGCATAGCAGACAAGTATAAGTGGCTGACCTCGGATCATCGGGAGAACGACGCCACACGCGTGAGCTTTAGCATAGTCAACTGGTCACTTTGGGAGGATGCTACAGTATGTCGACCGTCAACAGACGTAAGTTTCTCAAGACCGCGGGTGCCGGTGGCGCCGCAGCGGCCGCTGCTGCGACCACGCTCGCAGCGCCAGCCATTGCCCAGGCCAACCCGAAAATCACGTGGCGGCAGCAGGCGAGCTGGCCGAAGTCGCTCGACACGCGCTACGGCGCGGCCGAGTTGGTCGGCAAACGGGTCAGCGAGTTGACCGACGGCAACTTCACCATCCAGACCTTCGCCGCAGGTGAAATCGTCGGTGGCCTGCAGGTTCTCGACGCGGTGCAGAACGGCACCGTCGAGTGCGGCCATACTGCGATGTACTACTACTTCGGCAAGGACGACGCATTCGTGTTCGGCACCTGCCTGCCGTTCGGCCTGAACTCGCGGCAGCACCACGCCTGGATGATCCACGGCGGCGGTCTCGATATGTACAATGACTTCCTGAAAACCTACAACGTCAACATGTTCATGGCCGGCAACACCAACTGCCAGATGGGCGGCTGGTTCCGCAAGCCGCTGCAGACCGCGGAAGACCTCAAGGGCATCAAGATGCGGCTCGGCGGATTCGCCGGCAAGGTCTGCTCGAGGGTCGGCATGGTGCCGCAGCAGATCGCAGCCGGTGACATCTATCCGGCGCTCGAAAAGGGCACCATCGACGGCGCCGAGTGGGTCGGCCCTTACGACGACGAGAAGCTCGGCTTCGCCAAGGTCGCCAAGTTCTATCACTATCCAGGCTGGTGGGAGCCGAACTCCGTGTCGGGCTTCATCACCAACCTCGCCAAGTACAATGAACTGCCGGCGCACTATAAGGCCGCGATCCAGGCAGCGACCATGGAAGCGACCGTGTGGGAGATGTCGAAGTACGACGCGGTCAACGCATCGGCCTTGAAGCGGCTGGTTGGCGCCGGCACGCAGCTGACCCCGTTCACGCCGGAGGTCATGGATACCTGCTATAAGGCAGCCTACGAGCTATATGCTGAAATCAGCGCCAAGAACCCGGCGTTCAAGAAGCTCTACGACAGTCATAAGGCGTTCCAGGACGATGCTTACCTGTGGCATCAGATCGCCGACTACACCATGGACAGCTACATGATCCGCTATCGCAACGCGCAGAAGACCTGAACCGCGCAGCGGACGCCCAGGATATCGAGCGGCGGACCTTCGGGCCCGCCGCTTTTTTTTGGCTCGTCGACGGGCATCTGCAGGCATCTGGCAGCCAGCCTTGCGCCAACTGCGGATTGACACCCCTGCAACGTTTCGGCCCAGGCGGGGCTATCGACCCCTACGCGCTAAGATAACCAAAAAGTAGTCGTCATCCCGGCCAAGTGAGGCGCATGTTCGCGCCGAGCGCGCGGCCCTGTCGCGTCGCCCAGAGGACTTTCACCCCCAGGCGCTCCTAGAACCGTGTGTTAACCTCTCGAGTCACACGGCTGCCGATGTCCGGCCTTTGCCATGGCATCGTGACCAGTGCACGAAGAGGTTTGGGCGCGCTCGAAGGAACCGATCGAACCAGTCTCTCGCGCCCTTGGTCTGATGGACCATCCGCTCAAATTTGCGGCGTGCCCATCGAATGACATAGGCATCGATCCGCCTCAGGGTCGGACGCAACTGCGTCGAATAGAAGTGACTGTAGTAGGTGATCCAACCACGGATGGACGGGTTGTACATCGCGGCCAGCTCGGTCAGGGACCTGTCATTGCGGTGATGCAGCGGCCATCGTCGAGCGGTTCGACTGATGCGCGTCGGCGCTGTCGGGTGGCCAGCAGCAGCGCGTCGCCCGCGCTCGCGTCTTCGTGTTCCAGCCGGAAGTGCTGCTGTTCGACGAGCCGCTGTCGAACCTCGATGCGAAACGGCGGGCTGACATGCGCATCGAGTTGCGCGAGCTGCAGAGCCGCCTTGGCACCGATCTTATTGCCGATGGCGCCACCGCCTGGCTGAGCGCCGACCCCGCCCGCTGCGTGCTGCTCGAGGCCGGAGTGTAGATCGCCGGTCAAGTAATCGCGGCGAGCCGTGTATCGAGCGAGAGCACGAGGCACCAGTGCGGCTCGAAGTCGGCGCCGAGCGGCCATACGCACTGTTCGAACACGGCGAGCAGTTCGGTTTCGTAGCGTTTGAACCAACCGGCGCGGCACAGCACGAACTTGGTGGCGCCGACGATCGTCTCGCGGTCGATGATGCACAGCACGACCATCTCGGGATGCTGCGTCAGATACTCGTGCACGGTCACCATCAGCGTCGGGTAGCCGGGATGCAGCATGTCGTCGAGGATGATGACGCCATCGTCCGCCAGCACGGCCGTGGCCAGCGCCAGATCCTTCGCAAGCGACGCGCGGCTGTGCTCGCCATCGACGTGGAACAGGCGCAGGCGCCGGCCCCCGGTGCGTTCGAGCAGTTCGGCCGGCGTGACGGTGCGGCTGTCGCACTTCCAGGTCTCACGCACGCCCGCAGCCACGCCGTGCTTCACGCAATTGGCTTCGAACCGGTCGATCACGGCCGGGTTCGGCCAGTCGAAAATGTCCATACCGAGCGCCACTTCGCCCGGTTGCAATGCCTTGGCGAGGGCGATGAAAAAGCGGCCTTCGAAAGTGCCGATCTCCGCGATCGGGCCAGTGACGCCGAGCCCGGTCTGGATACGCATGAGGCCGGCTGTGATTGTTGCGGCAAAGCGCGACGACATGCCGGGAACGGTGGCAAAGCCGTTGGCAAGATAGGCATCGACGGCGGCAATGCCGGACGACACGGAGGCGGGATCGGCAGGGTGGGTCACGGCGGCAACTTTCAAATGTCAGGACTTGGGAGGAGACGTGCGGAAGGCACCGAAGCGGAAACCGGCGTAGGACACGAACATCGACACCAGGCTCGCTGGTATGATCGCCAGCGACGGGCGCAGCAGCGGGAAAGCCCACAGAATTGCGGCGAACACGAGGTAGTTCACCAGGATCGACAGCGATGCGGCAAGCGCGAACCGGCCAAACTCGCGCCAGCTTGGCGGCGCAGCGACGGCAAATGCGATCCAGCGGTTCATCGCCCAGGACACTACCATGGCCGAGAAAATGCTGAGGGGGCGGGCCAGATAGGGACTGATCCCGAGCCCGCGGTTCAGCAGATCGAGCACGCCGACGTCGGTCGCCAGCGCCAGCAGACCGGCAATAACAAAGCCACCGAAATGGCGCAACGGCGAGATGCCCTCAGTCATGTGTGGCCTCCGTGCCCGGCCACCGGACACTGCCATCCGCCGCACGCACCGCATGCCACAGGCGCCCGGGCAGGTCCGGCAACATCGCCAGTGCCGCCAGTTCGTCGGCACGTCGCTCGACCACGGGATCGAGGGTCGGCAACTCGTCGTCGACGTGGCCCGGATGGCACATGACGAGATGGCAGGCGCTGGCACGGGTAAAGAATCGCTCCAGCTCGGCGCGGTAGGACTTGCTGCGATCGAAGGCGGAAACGCCGGCAAAGCTGGTATTGGCTGAGAAGCCGGCTGCGCGCACCGCGTCGCCGAAGCCGCGTGCCAAGGTCGCCAGCAGCAGTGCCTTTTTCGCAGCCCCGCCCCGGGCCATGATCGTCATGGCACTGTCGGCGGGGTCGCGAACCAGCAGGGCGCGGCCGCTGTAGCGCGCCTTCAAGACACCAAGAAGTGCCGTGCGGACGACCGGCAGGGCGTGCACATGTTGGTGCCCGTCGACGAAATCAGGGGGTGCGGTCAGGGCCATCTCGAACGCATCGAGCTGGCGCGTGAACTCGGCGGCCACTTCGGTGCCGTCGATGTGGCGGGCCAGCGAAGCGCGCACGACCGCCGACAGGGCTGGAAAGGTTCCCGTCGGACACAGCCACGGCATGGGCCCGAGCGGCGCGCCAAGCGTGAGATTGAAGTGCAGGCCAACCGCCAGCCCTTGGCGCAGCTCGCGCAAGGCGTTTGCGTGGTCGTGCCAATGGCGGGTCGTCACCAGCGCGCTTGTCGCCGACAGGCGGTGGGTCTCGGCCAACTGCTGGATGCCGGCGCTGACCCCAGGGGTGAGGGCATAGTCGTCGGCGCACAAGATGATGTTCGCCGTCATGACCGCGCGCCGGCCGCCTCGGTGACCTTGCCACTCGACGGCGCTGAAGGCTTGTGCTGGGGCTGGCTTGCGCCGATTTCCTCGGCAACGAGGAACAGCGGTCGTGCCTTGACCTCCTCGTAGACGCGGCCGAGGTACTCGCCGATGACGCCAAGCGAGATCAGCTGCACGCCGGCGAGCAGCATCACCGAGATGATGATCGATGGGAAGCCAGGCGTATCGGCACCAAAGGCGAGCGTGCGCACCAAGATGACGGTGGCATAGGCGATCGCCATGAGCGAAATCGTCAGCCCCAGCAGCGACCATACTCTGAGCGGCAGGGTCGAAAACGAGGTGAGGCCGTCGAGCGCGAAGCGGATCAGCTTGCGGAAACTCCACTTGGTGTAGCCGCCGGCCCGGTCTGCCACCTGATAGGGTACGCCGACCGACTTGAAGCCGATCCAGGAATACAGTCCCTTGTTGAAGCGCGAGTTCTCCTTGAAGCGGTTCATGGCGTCGATCGCCTTGCGGTCGAGCAGCCGGAAGTCGCCGGCCCCGCTCGGGATGTCGCTGCGGGACAGGAAATTGAACAAGCGATAGAACGCTTGGGCATAGAGCTTGCGGAACGGCCCGTCGGTATGGCGATCAACCCGGTCGCCGTAGACGATGTCGTAGCCCTCGCGCCACTTCTCGACAAACTTCAGAGCAACCTCGGGGGGGTGCTGCAGGTCGGCATCCATGATGATCGCCGCGTCGCCGCGCACGTAGGTCAGGCCAGCCGCAATCGCCAGTTCCTTGCCGAAATTGCGACTGAACGAGATCGCCTTGATGCGCGGCTCACGGGCGTTGTGGGCGCGCAGGCGCGCCAAGGTATCGTCGCTCGAACCATCGTCGACGAACACGATTTCCCAGCTCTCCGGCAACTGGCCGAGCACGGCCGTGACGCGCGCAATCAGCGCATCTACGTTGCCGGCTTCGTTGAGCACAGGCAGGATGATCGACAGCAGCTTCACAGCCATGCGTGGGGCTTTAGGCGAACCTCTCGGCCTCGTCCAGGGGGCGGGCTTGCCGACCGGGCAAGCCGCTGACGAAAACTTGACGCCGCGCGCGAACGGCGTGCTTGCGTTTGTGCCGGCCCGCGGCGAACATAAGGGCTCGGTCGCCGTTCACAGCGGTAATTTTCAGAGGAAAAAGGCTTGGAACGGCGCTGGCGCGGGCTTGGCAAGGATGGCAGCGCCTGGATCGCCATTGCCGCCGCTCTGGCGCTCGCGGCGCTGCTGTTCATCCCCTTCCGCAGCACGTTCGATCACGACCGCGACCTGGCCGACATGCCATCACTTTCGCTGGCCTTCGGGCTGATGGCGGCCGGCGCGGTCTTTCTGTGCGTCATCCCCCTCATCGAGCGTGCCGAACACCTGCGCGGACGTGCGCTGCGCCGCCTGTTGTCTTTCATCCTGCTGGTGGGCCTCGGGTTGCGGATCGCCATGTTCTGGACCACGCCGGCGCACGAAGACGATTTCTATCGCTACCTGTGGGATGGGGCCGTTCTGGTCAACGGTTACGACCCGTTTGCGTTCGCCCCGAACGCGGCAGCAGACACCGGCCACGCGCCGAAGGCCATCAAGGATCTGGCGGAAGCGGCCGGTGACGTCCATGCGCGAATCAACTACCCAGAGTTGCATACAATATATCCGCCGGTGGCACAGGCAGCGTTTGCTCTGGCGTATCTCGCCGAGCCGTGGAGTTTGCTCAGCTGGCGCCTGATCTGCCTGGGTGGCGAACTGGCAACTGCGGCGCTGCTGCTCGCCCTATTGCAGGCCTTGGGACGTTCGCCTCTATGGGTTGCGCTGTACTGGTGGAACCCGCTGGTGATCAAGGAACTGATCAACTCGGCCCACATGGAGGCGATTTTGATGCCTCTTGTACTGGCGGCCGTGTTGTTGAGCCTGCGCCAGCGGCCGTTGGCGGCGACGGCCGCGCTGACAGTGGCGATCGGCGCCAAGATCTGGCCGATCATTCTCGCTCCGCTGATCTGGCGGCGGTTGGTGGCGAACCCCTTGCAGTTGGCGGCCGCCATGGCGATCCTGGGGGTCGGCTGTCTCATTTGGGCGCTGTTGTCGCTGCAGGCAACCTTGGGCGAGAGTTCCGGATTGGTCGCCTATGTGACGGTCTGGAAGACCAACAGCGCCATCACGCCGCTGTTGGAGCGCATCATCGAGGCCGTGGTCGTAAGGGCCGGCGGCGAACAAGTGTTGGCGAACCGCATCGTGCGCGCGCTGCTGGGTCTGACCCTTGCCGCCATCATCCTTATGCTTTTGCGCAAGCCGATCTCAGATGATCAAGATCTCATCAGGCGGATGTTGCTTGCCACTGCCAGCTTGTACCTGCTCAGCCCGGCGCAGTTCCCGTGGTATCTGACCTGGCTGCTGCCGTTCCTCGTCTTGCTGCCGGTTCGCGGCTGGCTGATCGCGACGCCACTCGTCGCCCTATACTACAGCCTGTTTTATTTCCGTGCGATCGACAGCTACTGGGTTTACCGCGATATCGTCGTGTGGCTGATCTGGATTCCGATCTGGGGCGTGCTGGCTTACGATCGCTGGAATCGGACGACCTTGCCCGTTCGTGTTCCATAAAAAAGTGCAGGGTGCTCGCAACTGCGGCACCCTGCTGAAATCGGTCTCAGACGGTAGCAGAATGGCCTTACTCCGGCTTCTTCTTCTTCGTCTTCTTGGGTGCCGGCTTCTTGGTATCGCTGCCTGAGCCGGACCCCGAACTCGACGACACCGTGCCCGAGTCAAAAGCATACACATAACTCACAGGTGCCATTGTCACCGCAAAGCCAGCCATGGCGATGACCGCAATGATCTTCTTCATCGAGCAATCTCCTCCTGCGTTTCCACTCACTCAGTCTCGGTCAGAGACGTACCGGGTTGTGCCGGATTAGGGGTGGGTTGCGCAAGACACGTTTGAGTAACCTCACGGCGAGGTGATCGCGCAGCGCACGTATGCACCAATTTGGCTAGTTGTGCCTTCCACTAAAGGGGCTGGCCTTCGACCTTGCGCTCGAGGTCGGGTATCACGGTCGTGCGTTCCGCGAGGAAGGGATTGACAGCCACGGCACGGCGAAAAGAAATCAGCGCCAAAGCCCAGCGACGGGCGGCCAGATGGATCAGCCCCTGGCCGGACAGCGCCCCGAAATGGCGTGGCTCCAGCTTCAATACTTGATCGATGTCGATCAGCGACAGGGCATGCTCGCCGATCAGATAGAGCACGGTTGCCCGCATGTTCCAGCCTTCGCTATGGTCCGGCGCCAGGGCGACGACGCGATCGAGGACAGTGCGCGCAGCCTCCAGCTGGCCAATCGCCATCAGCCGGGTGGCGTCGCTCGTCAAGGCATCAACATCCCTGCGTCCCGAGTTCCTCCAGTGCTGCCAGATTTCGCCGGTCAATTCGGTACCACGATCCGCGTTCTTGGTGGTGTGCAGTTCGGCAAACAGTGTTTCGAGACGCGCTGCACGCTCACTTTTGTTCGGGGCGGGGGCCTGCGCCATGGCTATGCCGGCAAGCAGCAGCCAGGCCAGCATCCCGATCAGGAAGCCGCGCCCCTTCACCATGCTCGCAGCCCCCAATAGCCAGCCGTTGCTGCCACGCCCGTGAGCAGTGCGCCCCAGACCATGTCGACCACCGACAGGGTCAACGACCAGCCGCGCAGGGTCGCGAGGTTGGTCAAGTCATAGGTGCCGTAGGCGAACAGGCCGAGCAGCGCCCCCATGAACATGGCGGTGCTCCAAGCGCTGGCGGCCGCAGGTTGAACGGCAAACAGCACAACTGCGGCCGGATACAGGAGATAGAATGCGCCGGCCGCGGCGAGGTTGAAGGACTGCGCCATAAGGTCGCCCATTTCCCGACGATAGAACTCCTTCGCGACGACACCGAGCCAGACCAGATCGATTGCGACAAAGGTCACCAGGGTTGCCAGGTAAGCGGTGAGATAGGGCATCGGCAGGTCTCCGCACCCCACGGGGCGACAACACCATAACGCAAATTGTGGTCCCCTGGATTTGCACGGTCGCAGCGCCAGTGGTGTCGGCGGTGCCGGTGCCGTGCGCGTGGTGCGCATGCGATCGTCACATGTGGATCGCGCGCTTTTCCACGGCAAGCGCCGCCTCCTTGACCGCTTCGCTCATGGTCGGATGGGCGTGGCAGGTACGGGCGAGGTCTTCGGCCGAGCCGCCGAATTCCATGAGCACGGCTGCCTCGTGGATCAGGTCGCCCGCGCCCGCGCCCAGAATGTGGACGCCGAGGACGCGATCGGTCGTTGCATCGGCCAGGACCTTGGCGAAGCCTTCAGTGGTGCGATTGGCGCGCGCGCGACCGTTGGCGGCGAATGGGAACTTGCCGACCTTGTAGGCGATGCCGGCGGCCTTCAGTTCCTCCTCGGTCCGGCCGATCGAGGCGACCTCGGGAAAGGTGTACACGACGCCCGGGATGACATTGTAGTTCACGTGGCCGGCCTGACCGGCCAACTGCTCGGCCAGCGCCACGCCCTCTTCCTCCGCCTTGTGGGCGAGCATGGCGCCGCGCACCACGTCGCCGATCGCGTAAATACCGGGGATGTTGGTCTGGAAGTGGTCGTCGATGATGACGCGGCCGCGCTCCAGCGCAACGCCAACTGCTTCGAGGCCGAGGCCGGTCGTGTACGGCACGCGCCCTGTGGCGATCAGCACCACGTCACAGTCGAGACCGGTGGCAGCGCCCCCGGCGACCGGTTCGAATGTGACGCGTGCACCAGCGCCGGTTGTCTCGACCTTGGTGACTTTCGAGGACATGTGGAAGATCATGCCCTGCTTTTCCATGAGGCGCTGGAACTGTTTGCCCAGTTCCGCGTCCATGCCGCCGAGACACTTGTCGGTGTATTCGACGGCCGTCACTTTGGCGCCGAGCCGCTTCCACACCGAGCCGAGTTCGAGGCCGATGACGCCGGCGCCGACGATCACGAGATGGCCAGGCACATGATCGAGCTCGAGCGCGCCGGTCGACGATACGATGACCTTCTCGTCGATCGCGACCATCTGCCCGTCGCCGCCACGCAGGGAGGCGACGTCGGAGCCGGTGGCAATGACGATGGCCTTTGTTTCGAGCGTGGTCTTGGTGCCGCCGTCGGCGGTGACCTCGACCTTACCGGGCGCGGTAATGGTGCCGAGGCCATAATGCGTGTCGACCTTGTTTTTCTTCATCAGCATGGCAACGCCGCCGACGTTGGACGCGACCGTGTCCGCCTTGTGCTTCATCATGGCAGGCAGATTGAGCTTCGGCGCCGGAATTTCGATGCCGAAGGCGGCAAAGCCGTGGCCCGCCTCCTCGAACAGCTCGGTCGCGTGCAACAGCGCCTTCGACGGGATGCAGCCGACGTTGGCGCAGGTGCCGCCGAGCGTCTTGCGCTTTTCGACAATTGCGGTCTTGAGGCCGAGCTGCGCCGCGCGGATGGCGCACACATAGCCGCCGGGTCCGGCGCCGATCACGATGAGGTCGTAGGTCATGTGAACTTTCTCGAGTTTAACGTGTCAACTTCAGGCGTGTTCGGTCGATGTAGTCGGGCAGAACGGTCCGATCGTCGATGATCGCCAACAGGAGCTGCTCTACCGAAAGGTTCTGGGCCTCACTCATGTCTGCACCACGCAGAATCGGTCCCGACAAATTTGCCCCGGCGAAATCAGCGCCGCGGAAAATCGCGTTTGTTGAAACTGCTCCAGACAAGTTGGCGTCTCGCAGCGAGGTACCACTCAGGTCGGTACGCCGCACAAAGGCGCCATGAATATCGAGCTTCCATGCGATTTTGCGATCGTTCAGCTTGAGCATCACGAACCTCCTAATCTGCCTCTCAGCACCTTCATCGCTTCAGCGATATCGATGGGCGGCTCATCGTCACCGTAGTCTATCTTACTTTGTCTCAAATAGGCTTGAAGCAGCTCAAAAACAGGGTTCGACAGATCAGGAAAGTCATTGGCAGTCTCTCTACGGACTTAGATTGCAGCGAGTCGGATCTCGAGGTTTGGGTCTCGAAGTTGACCGGCTGCACGATTGAATAGCTCGGTTACGTGACTAGCCGAGCCAAGTCCGCTTGCGTGCTCGCCGATTTGGCCTGCAAAGATGCAGGTGACAATTGACGCCAAGCGAGAATGGCGCCGATGGTCGCTGCAATAGCGATAGCCAAATTCCGTACGATTTCCGAGATTGCTACCCATTCGCTCATCTGGCCGTCCGCCTCAGATCTCCAGCATGAAGCGCTGCGGATCCTCGAGGTATTCCTTCACGCGCACCAGGAACGTGACCGCCTCCTTGCCGTCGACGATGCGGTGGTCGTAGCTGAGGGCGAGATACATCATGGGCCGGGCGACGATCTGGCCGTTGCGGACCACGGGGCGCTCCTCGATGCGGTGCATGCCAAGGATGCCCGACTGCGGCGCGTTGAGGATCGGCATCGACATCATCGAGCCGTAGACACCGCCGTTCGAGATCGTGAACGTGCCGCCTTGCATGTCCTCGATGCCGAGCTTGCCGTCGCGCGCCCGCTTGCCGAATCCCGCGATCGCGCCCTCGATTTCGGACAGACTGAGCCGGTCGGCTTCGCGCACCACCGGCACCACCAGGCCCTTGTCGGTGCCGACGGCGACGCCGATGTGGTAATAGTTCTTGTACACGATGTCGGTGCCGTCCAACTCGGCGTTGACCGCCGGCACCTCCTTCAGCGCCTGCAGGCACGCTTTGACGAAGAAGCCCATGAAGCCGAGCTTGATGCCGTGGCGCTTCTCGAACAGCTCCTTGTACTGCGTGCGCATGGCCATGACCGCGCTCATGTCGACATCGTTGAACGTCGTCAGCATCGCGGCGGTGTTCTGCGCATCTTTCAGCCGCCGCGCGATGGTCTGGCGCAGCCGGGTCATCTTGACCCGTTCCTCGCGGGCCGCGTCGTTGGGCGGCGCGGGCGTGCGCAATTGCGCGGCTGGCATCGGCATAGGCGCCATCGGCACATAGGGCACCGGCGCCTGCGCTGTCATCGCCGCGGCCGGCTTCGCAGCAGCCGCCACCGCGTCTTCCTTCAGGATTTGGCCGCGCCTGCCGGTGCCCGCCACATCGGCTGGCGAAATTCCCTTCTCGAAAAGGATTTTGGCCGCCGACGGCGCCGGTGGCATACCGCCGTTGACGGTGGCCGCCATGGACGGCGCAGCAGCGGCGGGGGATTTGACCGGCGCAGCGGCCGCCACCGGCGCGGCACCTGCGCCTTCCCTGATCGAGCCCAACAGTCCGCCAACCGCGATCGTCGTGCCTTGGGCCACCGCGATATCCGCGAGCACGCCGGCAGCAGGCGCTGGCACCTCGACCGTCACCTTGTCGGTTTCAAGCTCGCACAGCGGCTCGTCGATCCGCACGGCATCGCCGGCCTTCTTGAACCACTTGCCGACCGTCGCTTCGGTAACGCTTTCACCCAGCGTCGGTACCCGGATCTCAACCGCCATGAATATTCCATCCTCGTCATGTTTGCCGCCGCGAGGTTCGGTGCCTGTCCCAGCACCTGGTCCCGCCGGCCGTTTCTCAATCCATTATGACGCCCACACGACTGCCCTCAGATCGTCAAGCTTTCCGCGACCAGCGCTTTTTGCTCGGCCAAATGCCGGGACAGCTGTCCGGTCGCGGTCGAGGCGGCGGCCTGGCGGCCGATGTAGCGCGCGCGCTTGGCGCGGACCTGAATCTGCCCCAGGGTCCACTCGATGTTGGGCTCGATGAACGACCAGGCGCCCATGTTGCGCGGCTCTTCCTGGCACCACACGATATCGGCATTCGGGAAGCGCGCGAGTTCGGCCAAGATCGAGCGGGCCGGATAGGGATAGAGCTGCTCGACCCGCAGCAGATAAACGTCCTCCATGCCGCCCGCTTCGCGCGCTTCGTAGAGGTCGTAGTAGACCTTGCCAGTGCACATCACGACCCGGCGGATTTCGCCGTCGGGCCGGAGCTTGATGCGGTCGGCCGTCGCCGAGTTGCGCTTGGTGTCGGCATGGTCCCACAGCACGCGGTGGAACGACGTGTCGGGCCCGAATTCCTCGATGCGGGAAACGACGCGCTTGTGCCGCAGAAGCGACTTCGGCGTCATCAGGATCAGCGGCTTGCGCACCTTGCGGCGGATCTGGCGGCGCAGGATATGGAAATAGTTCGCCGGCGTGGTGCAATTGGCGACCTGCCAGTTGTCCTCGGCCGACAGCTGGAGGTAGCGTTCCATGCGGGCCGAGGAATGTTCCGGTCCCTGCCCCTCGTAACCGTGCGGCAGCAGGCAGACGAGGCCCGACATGCGCAGCCACTTGCGCTCGCCCGAACTCAAAAACTGGTCGAAGATGACCTGGGCGCCGTTGGCAAAATCGCCGAACTGTGCTTCCCAGAGCGTCAAGGTCATGGGCTCGGCCAGTGAGTAGCCGTATTCGAACCCGAGGACGGCCTCCTCGGACAACATCGAGTTGATGACTTCGAAGCGGCCCTGGTCGGGCGACACATATTTCAGCGGCGTGTAGCGGCGTTCGCTGGTCTGGTCGATCAGCACCGCATGCCGTTGCGAGAACGTGCCGCGCTCGACATCCTGCCCCGACAGCCGCACGGCGACGCGTTCGCGCAGCAGTGTGCCGAAGGCCAGATGCTCGGCCATTGACCAGTCGATGCCCTCGCCGCTCTCGACCGTTTCGCGCCGGCGATCGAGCAGCCGCTGCACGGTTTTGTGGGCGACAAAGTCGTTGGGGATCATGGTCAACCGGCGGCCGACCTCTCTCAGCACGTCGGGCGCCACGCCGGTATTGCCGCGCCGCGCCTCGTCGTCCTCGGCGCCAAGGCCCGACCAGCGGCCATCGAGCCAGTCGGCCTTGTTCGGCTTGTAGCCGTCGGCGGCGGCCAGTTCGCCATCGAGATGCGAGCGGAAGCGCGCCTTCATCTCGTCGACCTCGGCCGCGCTCAGTGTGCCTTCGGCGATCAACTTCTCGGCGTAGAGCGTCACCGTCGTCGGGTGGCTCTTGATCTTCTGATACATGCGCGGCTGCGTGAACAGCGGCTCGTCGCTTTCGTTGTGGCCGTGGCGGCGGTAGCAGATCATGTCGATGACGACCGGCTTCTTGAACTTCTGCCGGAACTCGATCGCGATCTTGGCCACGTGCGTCACGGATTCGGGATCGTCGGCGTTGACGTGGAAAATCGGCGCTTCCACCATGCGCGCCACGTCAGAGCAGTAGGGCGACGAGCGCGACAGCCGCGGGTTCGTCGTGAAACCGATCTGGTTGTTGATGATGAAGTGGATCGAGCCGCCGGTGCGATGGCCCTTCAGCCCCGACAGGCCGAAACATTCGGCCACGACGCCTTGACCGGCGAACGCCGCGTCGCCGTGGATGAGCAGCGGCAATACGTAGGTGCGCTCGCTGTCGCCCAACTGATCCTGCTTCGCGCGCACCTTGCCGAGTACCACCGGATCGACGATTTCGAGATGGCTCGGGTTGGCGGTCAGCGATAGATGGACTGTGTTGCCGTCGAAGGCACGATCGGACGACGCACCGAGGTGATATTTCACGTCGCCGGAGCCTTCGACGTCGTCCGGCTTGAAGGAACCACCCTTGAATTCGTTGAAAATTGCCCGTAACGGCTTTGCCATCACATTGCCGAGCACATTGAGGCGGCCGCGATGGGCCATGCCGATCACGATCTCGCGGATGCCGAGCTGGCCGCCGCGCTTGATGATCTGTTCCAGCGCGGGCGCCATCGATTCGCCGCCTTCAAGGCCGAACCGCTTGGTGCCGGTATACTTGACCTCGGCAAACTTCTCGAAGCTCTCCGCTTCGATCAGCTTGTTCAAAATTGCTTTCTTGCCTTCGGCGGTGAAGCGGATGTCTTTTTCTTCGCCCTCGATGCGCTCCTGGATCCAGGATTTCTGGACCGGCGAAGTGATGTGCATGAACTCGACGCCGATCTTGCGACAATAGGTGCGGCGCAGGATCTTCAGGATCTGGCGCACCGTCGCCGTCTCCAGGCCGAGCACGTTGTCGATGAATACGGGGCGGTCCAGGTCGGCTTCCGTGAAGCCGTAGGTTTCAGGCCGCAACTCCTTGTGCGTCTTGCGCTCAGTCAGCCCGAGCGGGTCCAGGTCGGCGACGAGATGGCCCATGACGCGATAGGCGCGGATCAGCATCAAGGCGCGGATCGAATCCTGGGTTGCGCGCCGGGAACCCTCGGCTGAGAGGTCGCTGCCAGCGGCTGCCGTGCGCGTCTGGATCTTGGCTGCGATCGTGCGCTCGGCGGTGCCGTAGTCGCCAGTGAGCGCGGCCAATAGGTCCGGGTTGCGCGTGGCTGTCAGTTCATTGAGCGGACGCGCCCACGACGGCCCTTCGTTGCTGGCGGCGGCCCCGTTCGGTCTTTCGTCCTGCAGGGATTGGAAGAACGAGCGCCATTCCTCGTTCACGGCATCGGGGTTTTGCTCGTACAGCGCCTGCATTTCCTCCACATAGGCGGCATTGGTGCCACTCAGAAAGGAGGTGCGTGCAAAGGCGTCGTTCTGCGCGTCTCGTGACATGTGATGAAAATTCCTCAGTCATCCTGGCAACGGTCATCCTGGCAAGAACCAGTCCGGCGAGGCCCGCCCACCTGCGGCATCCGAGCCTCCGGCGGCGCAACCATTTCGATGCGCCGATCCAAGTTCGCGATGGTCTTAGACCACTTCGTCGCAGGGTCTAAGTCCTCATTTGCAAACACAGTGCAGTACCTCTCCTGCAGTTGATCTGGATTGCGCGCACCATATCCCGCATGCAAGCCGATAAGGAAATCACGCGTCCGCCATCACGTTCATTGCTGCGTCCACGCCGCCGCGATGATGCGGGATCTTTGCTGCACCGAGCGCAAGCTCCACGGTAGCCAGGGCGCCGAGCGTCATCGGTTCGTTGAGATCGCCGAGGTGTCCGATGCGAAACACACGGCCGTTGAGGGGGCCGAGCCCGCTGCCGAGCGCCAGATTGAACCGATTGTGCGCAAGTGTGCGCAGTTCATTGGCATCAAAACCGTCGGGGACCAGCACGGCGGACACCGAATCGGACGCGCGTTTGGGAGCGGCGCACACCAGTTCGAGGGCGCCGATCGGTCCCTTGATGCCCGCCTGCGAAATGGTGGCAGAACTCTTCGTGCCACCTCCCCAGTGGGCGATTGCGGCGCGAACAGAATTGGCAAACCGGCGGTGGCGGCGAAAGACGCCGTCGAGCCCCTCCGTCTCGAGCATGGCGATCGATTCGTCGAGGCCATAGAACATGTGAACCGGTGTCGTGCCGGGGAACTTCTGCGGACTGCGGGTCAGCATATCTGCCCAGTTCCAATAGCTGCGCCGGGTCTCGACGCGCTTCGAGAGTTCCAACGCCCGTTCGCTGACACCCGTGAACGACAGGCCGGTCGTCATCATCAGGCCCTTCTGGCTGCCGCCGACCACGATGTCGACGCCCCAGGCATCCATCTGGAAATCGAACGAGCCGAGCGATGAAATGGTATCGGCGAACAGCATGGCCTTGTGCTTGGCTTCATCGAGGGCCCGGCGCACGTCGGGCAACGGCATCATCACGCCCGTCGCCGTCTCGTTGTGGGCGACGAGGATGGCCTTGATCTCGCCGGCGGTATCGGCTTTCAGCCGCCGCACCACGGCGTCCATGGCAACCCCCTGACGCCAGTCGGCCGGCAGCGTTTCGACTTCAAGCCCGAGTTCGGTCGCCATCTGCGCCCAGTTTGCCGAAAAGTACCCGCTTTCGAGCGACAGCACCTTGTCGCCCGGCGTCAGCGTGTTGGCGAGCGCTGCCTCCCAGGCGCCATGGCCATTGGCGGCATACATGAACAGATGCTGCCGGGTCTTCAGGATGCGCTTGACGCCTTCGTGTACGCGCGCATGCACGGCCAGGAATTCCGGCGACAGGAAATCCGCGGTCGGCTTGTTCATGGCGTTCAAGACGCGATCGGGAATGTTGGTTGGGCCCGGCGCAAAGAAGAACGGACGGCCGGTTGGACGGGTGTTCATGGAGCTTGGTTCCTGAAATCGGAAGCGGCCTGCGGCTCGCCGGCTGGCAACGGTGGAGCGAACAATTTCATTTTCAACCCATCTATGCCCTTTCGCTGTACGTCCGCAACCGAACCTTGGCCCTTCGTCGGGCTGCGCCCTGCCACATGGTCTACTCACAGCGCGCATAGCCGCAGGTGCGGCACGACCAGCACCCCTCCAGGCTGACGAGCGACAGGTTGGCACAGCGCGGGCACGGCGCGCCGGCACCTGCGCCACTGGACGAACTGTGACCCAAATACTCCGGCGGCGTCTGCAGGCCTGGCATCGCCGGCTCAGCCCAAGGTCTGCCGCCGACGGGCCCACGCGCATCCGCCATGAGCTCGATCATGACCGTACCCTTGGCCATCATCGCGTCGCCCCCTTGCTGCACGGGGCCAGCTGCGAGCGCTGATTTGCGGGCCGCGGCCGGTTTGCCGTCACCGCTCGCCTCCTCGACCCGGCGCAGGAAACCGATGCGGACCATATGCTGCTCGATCACCGCGCCGATCGCCGCCAGCAGGCTCGGCACATACCGGCCCTCGATCCACCGCCCGCCCTGGGGATCGAAAATCGCCTTCAACTCATCGACGACGAAGGCGACGTCGCCGCCGCGGCGGAAAATAGCGCTGATCATGCGGGTCAAAGCAACCGTCCAGGCGTAGTGCTCGAGGTTCTTCGTGTTGATGAAGATTTCGAACGGGCACAGGCGCCCGACGCGCTCGATGTCGTTGATGGTGATGTAGAGCGCGTTATCCTGTCCGGGCCACGACAACTTGTACGTGAAGCCGGCGAGGACGGGCGAACGCTCGAGCGGCTTTGCCATGTAGACGACCGCTGCCGTGTCGCTGGTCGCGGCGGCGGAACCGGTCAGCGCCGCAGCTTTGGCCGCAGTCGGGGCCGCAGCCGAACTCGACAGAATGCTGCCCGTGACCGCGTTTGGGCGGAACGTGGTGCAGCCTTTCAGGCCGCTGTCGTAGGCGTCAAGATAGATGTTCTGGAAGTCCGCAAACGGCAGCTCGACCGGACAATTGATGGTCTTGGAAATCGAACTGTCGACATGCCGCTGCAAGCTCGCCTGCATGGCGAGGTGGTCGGCCGGCTTCAGATCGGCAGCGCTGACGAAGGCTGGACCGGGCACCGCCTGCGCCCCGCACACGCGCCGATGGAGCACTGCCGCGTAATCCTCGACCAGTTCCTCCCGCGCGCTGCCATCGGGCGATAGAATACGGCGCCGAAAGGCGAAATCGAACACCGGTTCGATGCCACTCGACACATTGCCGGCGAGCAACGAGATGGTACCGGTCGGCGCGATCGAGGTCAGGCAGCCGTTGCGCACGCCGTGCCGGGCGATCAGCGCGCGGGTTGCGGGCGCCAGGGCTGCGACGTTGGGGGAGGCGGCGAACTTTGCAGCAACATAGAGCGGAAAGGCGCCCTTCTCTGCCGCCAGTTCCGCGCTTGCCGCATAGGCAGCGTTCTGGATCGCGCTCATCCAGTGACTGGCGGTCTCGCGCGCCTGCGCCGCGCCATAGGGCAATCCGCACATGATCAAAGCGTCGGCCAGTCCGGTGATGCCAAGGCCGATCCGCCGCTTGGCGCGCGCTTCCGCGGCCTGGGCGGGGAGGGGGTAGCGCGACACGTCGACGACGTTGTCGAGGAAGCGGACGGCCACGCGCACGCGCTCCTCGATGCGTGCGAGATCGATGCCGGCATTGGGCGCGAAGGGGTTGGTCACGAAGCGCGCGAGATTGATCGAGCCGAGCAGGCAGGCACCATAGGCCGGCAGCGGCTGTTCCCCGCACGGGTTGGTTGCCCAGATCTCCTCGCAGTAGCCGAGATTGTTCGCCGCGTTGATGCGGTCGATGAAGATCACGCCCGGCTCCGCGTAGTCGTAGGTCGCCCGCATCATGCGGTCCCACAGGGCGCGTGCCTGCACTTGTCGATGGACGCGTCCGTCGAACACCAGATCCCAGGGCTGGTCCGCGCGCACGGCCGCGATGAACGCGTCCGTCACCAGTACCGACAGGTTGAAATGGCGCAGGCGCGCCGCATCGGCTTTGGCGGCGATGAACGCCTCGATGTCCGGGTGATCGCAGCGCATGGTCGCCATCATCGCCCCGCGCCGCGCCCCGGCCGAGACGATGGTGCGGCACATCGCGTCCCACAAATCCATGAAACTGACCGGGCCCGAGGCGTCGGCGCCGATGCTGCGCACCAGCGCCCCCTTCGGCCGCAGCGTCGAGAAGTCGTGGCCGATGCCGCCGCCCGCCTGCATGGTGAGCGCAGACTCCTTCACCGCCTCGAATATTGCCGTCAAATCATCGTCGATGCGCCCCATGACGAAGCAGTTGAACAGCGTCACGCTGCGGCCCGTGCCGGCGCCTGCGATGATGCGGCCGGCGGGCAGAAAGCCGAAATCGGCGAGCGCGTCGAAAAAGGTGCGCGTCCAGCGGGCCTGATCCTGCTCGGCGCCACCTTCGGCCACGGCTGCCGCACGCGCGAGCCGCATCCAGGTGTCATCGACCGTAGCATCGCCCTGCCCGCCTTCGGCCGGACTGAAACGATACTTGTCGCGCCAAATCTGTTTCGCAATCGGGGCGACTTCAAAGGGGTGGGGATGGGCAGACATTTGGTCAACTCACAGAGACACGGTCCCGCAACCATACTGCATTCCTCAACTCGCGTCAATATTTGTTCGCTTTAAGTTCCTATTTTGTCTGAAATCGAGAGCCTGAGACCGTGGCCGGTTCGATGGACCCTGCAACCGTGTTGTCCCGGGCCTCGGCGAGCAAACGGTTCGACGCCTCTTCGATGCGTTCCTGGAGTTCGCGCTTGAACGTGCCGCGCGGCATGCCGGGCGGCAGCGGGGCCAGGATCTCGACCACGATCGTTCCGGGATAACGCAGGAAGTGGCGGCGCGGCCAATACACGCCGGAATTCAAGGCGATCGGCACACAGGGCAGGCCAAGTCCCTCGTACAGCGCGACGACACCGGGTTTGTAGTCCGGTAACGCTCCGGGCGCACGCCGTGTCCCTTCTGGAAAAATCAAGATTTCCCGACCCTGGCCGGCGCGCTCCCGTGCCTCGCGGATCAGCGCGCGCAACGCAGCTCCCGCCCGCGCGCGCTTGACCAAGATGTGTTCGAATTTCAAGGAAAACCAGCCGTAGAACGGTATCCAGCCGAGTTCGGCCTTCATCACCAGCGCTGGATCGCGCAACAGAGGTACCAGGGCGAACGTATCCCAGGCGGACTGGTGCTTGGCGGCGATCAGGCAGGGGCCTGGCGGCAGGTGGTGCCGGCCGCGCACCTCGATGCTAGTGCCGACGATTCCGCGCAAGGCCCACAAGCTCAACCGCGCATGCGCACGCAGACCTGCCATGGCCCAGGCCCTGGGCGCGAGCAACAGGGGGCTGCCGATGACCAGGAGGGTCATCGTTCCGGCATAGAATGCCAGGGAGAACAGGAGTGAGCGCAGCACCAGCGGGAGGGTCATCACAGGCGGGTGGTGCGTGTGGGCGAGTGTGGATGCCCGTTAATGCCGCGTGCGGTGCCGTCTAGTGCCTCAACCTCGAACAAGCCTGCGACACGGGCGATCGCCAGCCGGGTCGCAACGGGCACGAACTTGACAAACTCCCAGAGCAGCGCCCGCGCGGCGGTCGAACGCAACCACCAGGGCGAGCCTTCCAGCTGCAATTTGCGCGGCACGACGGAATAGCCCTGGAGCTTGGCACCAGGCAGTGCGAGGGCCATTTCGGCCAGGGAGCGGGGCATATGGTAACTTGCGGTGACGACGATCAGCCGGGAGAACTGCCACTGACTGGCCCACAACCGCGCTTCGTCCGCGTTGCCGAACGTGTCGAGGGCTTCGTAGCCGACGTCGACGCAGCAGTCGAACAGACGCGTCTCGACATTCATGAGCCGGCGCAAATCATCCCGGCTGGTGCGCCGATTGACGCCGGATACGAGAAGACGCCGGGCTTTGCCGCTCCCCAGCAGACGCCCGGCTTCGGCGATCCGGGCTTCGCCACCGGTCAACACGACAATGCCATCGGCTGCAAGCGGTTGTGCGCCTTCGGTCCTGGTGGCGACGGCGGCGAAGGCGAAGAAGCCGAGCAGCAGGGCGGCAGTCCCCGTCGCCGTGGTGCAGATCAACACCGACTTGATGCGTCTCGATCCCATGGTCCTGCCGTTGGGCCAGATCGTGAGCCCCGACGAACGCGCCGCAACGTTTCACCAATTTGCACAACCAAATCAGATGATTTGGCCAACGTCGTGACAATTGGACGACAACAACGTTGCGGAAATGTAAACAATAGTCAATTGCGGCTGTGCAGGATGCGATTGACGCTGAAGCGCGAGGTGAAGCGGCACAGGATCGCGACCACTGCGACGAGCGCCGCCAGCACGCAGTAGCCGAGCCAGTCGAGCGATCCGGTCCCGACCAGTCGCTGCACTTCGGCGAGGCTGACCGAGCCGCCGCCGATCAGGTCCATCGCCGTCGGCATCAGCGCGAACACCGCCATCGCCGCGATCGCACCGACGAGCCCTGCGCGAATGCCGAGCCGCATGAAGTTGCGCTCGAATTCCCGCGCGATGAAGCGGTCCGTCGCGCCGACAAAATGCAACACCTCGACGATGTCGCGGTTGGAGGCCATGGCGGCACGGGTGGCCGAAATGATGATTGCCGTCGTGGCGGCCGCAACCAGCAGCAAAATCGCGATGCCGCCGAGTGCAAACGAGCGCGTGACCGTGCGGATCTGCTGCTGCCACTGGCGATGATCGTCCAGGCTCACGCCCTTGAACTGCTTACCGAGACTGCCGCGCAAGGCGTCGAAGTCGGGCGGCGCGTTGCGGTCGAGTTCGATCGAGATGAGGCGTGGCACGGGCAACGCCTTCAGCGCGTCCGACGTGCCGAGCCAAGGCTCGAGCAGTGCGCCACTTTCCTCGGCCGGCAGCGGGCGTGCGCTGCGGATGCCGGGGTGCCGGCCCAAAAACTGTACCACTTCACGCAGGGTCTTTTCCGTATCGGCCTTGTCGCGCGGCTCGACCTGCACGGTCACTTCGCTGGCGATGTCGCGCAACCAGGCCGAAGCCGATTGATTGATCATGTAGACAGCGCCGGCCGTCAGGCAGGCGAGAAAGCACATGATCGAGATCACCAGCGTCAGCGAGCGGCCGGTGACGGAGCCGGCGGGTACGATGGGGGCATGGGCCTGCGCCTTCTCGGCACGCCCGGCGCGCGCCGGGGCATACATCTCGCGCGCCGAAATGGGCGGCGGTGCCGACAATTCGGGGGCGAGCGGCTCGGGACCGCGCGGCCGTGGCGGGCGCGTCAGCTCGCGCGGGTTAATCGGTCCAGTGGGCTCGTAGGGGCTGTCGCCAACCGAGGAGGGCACGCGGGCCGACTGGGCGTTCCGGCCATCGCGCATATACGGCGGCGGCGAACCGGGCCGCGCCGTCGGCTCGTCGTAGGTCTCAAATGGACCATCGTAGGGGGCGTCATAGGGCGCGTTCGGGTTGCCGCCGCCGCTACCGGGTGGCAGCGGCGGCGACCTGTCATAGGATCTTGACATGGCCGTCGTGCAGCTCCAGCCGCGGCGCCTTGAACTGCCGCATGAGTTGATGATCGTGGGTGGCGATGATGACCGATGTGCCGAGCCGGTTCAACTCGATGAACAGCCGCAACAGGCGGCGGCCCATCTGCGGGTCGACGTTACCGGTCGGCTCGTCCGCCAGCAGCAGTTCGGGCTTGCCGATGACTGCTCGCGCGATCGCCGCCCGCTGTTTCTCACCGCCCGACAGCACCGAGGGGAAGCCGTGCATGCGATCGCCGAGGCCGACCCACTGCAGCAGGTCGGTCACATCCTCCTTGTAGTCGGCGATCTGCTTGCCGGAAACCCGCAATGGCAAGGCCACGTTCTCCCAGGTCGTGAGATGGTCGAGCAACCGATACTCCTGGAACACGAAGCCGATGCGACGGCGGAACTGGGCGCGCCGCTTGGCATCGGCCCGGCTCACGTCTTGACCGAACAGCTGCAGCTGGCCGCTGGTGGGATGCAGCGACATGAACAGGAGCCGCAGCAACGACGTCTTGCCCGCGCCCGAGGGGCCCGTGAGAAAGTGGAACGAACCCGGCCGCAGGTGAAAGCTCACCTCGCGCAGGATGTCGGGTCCATGGCCATACTTTAGGCCGATGTTCTGCAATCTGATCACGCAGGCATGGATCCCTGAGGGCGAAGTCACCAGTTGGAGCTTATGTGCCAACCGGCGCCAAGGATCAATCGGGGATGAATGTGGCGCGCTCGTGAGGAAGTGCGTGCTCAGTTCGCCTTTACTGGCGGTGTCGGTGCCGCCTGCACGGTCGTATCGGGAACGAAAAATACGTCGGTGCGCATGCCGGGCAGCAGCGATGCGGCTGCCTCGACGTCGATCAGCACCTCGAGTGCGTCGACGTCGGTCGGCCGGCGCGGCCCACGGCTCGGCAGGCGCGGCGGGGCGAGCGACTGGCCGATTGTAGTGACGGTGCCGGCGAAGTCCCGGCCGGGATAGGCATCCGAACGCAGCACGGCCTTCTGGCCCAGCCGAACCTTATTGACGTCGCGCTCCTCGACCTCGGCACGCACGCGCAAGCCCGACAGATCGCCCATGATGATGAGCGGCTGCTCGGGGCTCGGTACCGCCGTCTCGCCGAGTCGTGCCGCTACCTGCAGAATGGTGCCGTCCGCGGCCGCACGCAGGCGGGACCGCTCGATTGCTGTTTCGATCTGCAGCAGTTCGGCGCGCGCCGTTGCGAGGGAGGATTCGAGCCGCGTTGGCAGTGGCATGCCCGATGTGGCCTGGGTCCGGCGCAGGCCCAGGCGCTCCTGGTCGGTTTTTTCCCTCGCAGCAGCGACGGCCGCCCGTGTCCGTGCAACTTCGTCATCTGCCGCGGTGCCGGCGCGGCGGCCGACGAGGGCCCGATCAAGGTCCCGGCGCGCCTGATAGAGGCTGCGGTCGGCTGCGGCAACCGCGTCTTCGGCGGCGCGACGATCCTGTGCCAGGCGCCCGACCGTCTCGGCATCACGCTCGCGTTTGCGCACGCCAGCCTCGGACTCGGCGGCCGCCAGCTTGGCCTGGGCTTCGTCATCGTCGATTCGCACCAGCAGATCGCCGGCGACCACGCGATCATTCATCTGCACGATCACTTCGGCGATCCGGCCGGACACCAGCGCGCCGATCCGGATTTCCCCGCCGCGCGGCTCGATGCGGCCCGGTGCGGACGCAGCCCACAGTGTCGATTTGGCCGAAGCATTGGCCGCTGGCGGGGTTGCCGCGGCCGAAGTGCCGGTCGCCGTTTCCGCAGCTGTCGCCGTGGCGACGCGGGCCAGGTCCGGTTTCACTGAAGCATACTGCACGATCAGGCCGATCGACAGTGCGAGCAGGATGGCCGTGAGCACGGCGGTGGTCGTTGAATGAACTCTAGACATGGGCCTTGCGCTTTCTGGTGACATCGATCTTGGAGATGTTCTCGCGAGATTCGGTGCGGCGCTCTTCGCCGACGATCAAGCCATCTTCGATACGAACGATGCGATCTGCAAAGGGGATGGTGCGGCTGTCGTGGGTCACCGCGAGCACCGCGCGGCTCTTGTCCTTGGCGAGCTGCGACAGCAGAGCCATGACGGCCTGGCCGTTCTCGCTGTCGAGGGCCGCGGTGGGTTCGTCCGCCAGGATGACGGACGGCGTTCCGGCGAGCGCCCGGGCCACGGCGACGCGCTGTTGCTCGCCGCCACTCAGATTGCGCGGATAGTTGCGCAGGCGATGGCTGAGGCCGACATCGCGCAGTGCTTTCTCGGCGCGCACGTGCGCCTCTTGCCGGTGCATGCCACGAACATCGAGCGCTAAACGTACGTTCTCGAGCGCGTTCAAGGTTGGGAACAGATTGTAGGATTGGAACACGAAGCCGATGTGGCGCCGCCGAAGATCGGCGAGACCTTCGGGGCCGAGCCCCTTCACGCTTTCCCCGCCGACCGTGACGTTGCCAAGCGTGGGTGTCAGGATACAGCCCAGGATCGACAGCAGCGTGGTCTTGCCGCTGCCGGATGGCCCCATCAGCAAGGTAAGCTCGCCGGCATTGAGCGTCAGCGACACACCTTTCAGGGCCCGCACCATGCCCGCGCCATGGCCAAGGTCCTTCACGACCCCTTTTGCAGACAGGATGATTTGCGCGGTCATCGGCTGAACACCATGGCTGGATCGATCTTGGTCACCTTGACGATCGCGGAGACGGCCGAAATCGCGCACATGCCGAACGTGATCGCGAACAGAAACACGGCGAGGGCCGGCGTCATCAGGATCGGCAGCGCGGTCTGCACGCTGAATGCGACCACCACCATCGCGATCGACATGCCCAGAATGTAGCCGAGGATCGCACTGAAAGCCGCCTGCGCCAGGATGACCTTGATGATGTAGCCCGAGGACGAACCGAGCGCACGCAGCGTCGCAAACTCGTTGAGATGGTCCTTAGTACTCGAGTACAGGGTCTGGGCGACGATCACGATGCCGACGATCAAGCCCAAGATCGCACCGCCGATCAGCGCCACACCGGCACCGGTCGAGAACAACCATTGGTCAAGACTACGATTGCGGAACTCCGTCTTGGTCAGGACCTCGGTACCGCTGAGGCGGCTTTTCAGATCGGCACGCACGGCCTCGATGTTGGCGCGTGGCTGCAGCTGAACCAGAAAGAACGTGCTGTTTTCGCGAGGAATGCCGAGCAAGGCGCGGGCCCGGTTCGCGGTGGTGAAGACATAGGGCGCCTGGGTGAATGAGCGGATGCCATCGGTTAGCGCACGAACGCGCACGCGTCCCTGCTCGATTTGTGCCGTTGCGCCCATCCCCGTTATGCCAAGATCGGTCAGATAACTCCTGTCGACCAGCACCGCGTCGGGCGCCGCCATTGAGGCCGCTTCCCCTTCGACGACGCCCCAGGGCTTCAGGCCGCCATCTTCGGGATCCGTTCCAACCAGGACCGAGTTGGTGCTGCCGCCGCCGGGCTTGCGCCATTCAGCGAACGAAACGACCAGCGGCACCACAGCCTTCACGCCCGGCGTCGCCAGCGCGGCATGACGTTCGCGGGGGGTGAGGATGACCCCCCCCTCCTCGAAACTCTTGGCGCCGAACGCGGTGATCCAGATATCGCCTTTCGCGTTGTCGATCATGTCGACGATCATGCGTTTGGCGCCGAGATAAAGTCCCAGCTGAACCGCCACCAGCACGATCGAGAACAGGATGCCAACCAGCGTCACGATCAGCCGGATGCGATCGTGGAACAGGTTACGCAGGGCTAGGGTCAGAACCATCGATTACGCCGATCACAAGCAGTCGTTCAATTCAAGCGCCAGTCCTCTTAATGTAAGCATCTCGCACTACGGCGTAACATGCCTGACATCAAGCGCATTGTCCGACGTGTCGCGATACGGACAAATGATTGCGCCAACAGCCCAGACCTTCATATAGGCGCCCGAGGGTGCAGAAACCATGGCACGATCTTGTTGGCGTTAAGAAGTCGCAAGGAGAGAAGCCGAGCTTAGGCTCGGCACCATGATCTTGCCCCGATCTTCGGGAACACGTTATCGCGACTTCGCCAATTGGTGGCGCCCCGGGGCGACATGCGCGAAGCAACGGGATCATCAAGTGCGGTGGCCACAGGTACGTTGGCCGCCGCGCCCAGCACGTCAGGTTTGGATGGGTGTAGCAATGTTGCAAAGTTCTGTCGTTACCTTTCCCAATACCGCGACCAAATTGCGCAGATGCACAATTCTTGTTGCGGCGCTCATGATCGGATGGGGGGGGGCGGCCGCTGCGCAGACGGTCCGGCAGCCGCAGCCGGCCGCACCAAAGGCACCACAAGCTGCCGTTCAACCGCCGCCGGCGATCATCGAACCCGAAGGGTTCGCTGGCGTTTGGCTGGACGATACCGGCGACGGGGCGGTCGAGATTGCCAGCTGTGGCGATCGCCTTTGTGGTTGGATCGTCTGGCTGAAACAGCCGACCGACAAGGGGGGGCGCCCATTGACGGACGGCTACAATCCCGAGTCGACCCAGCGCAGCAGGCCGATCTGCGGGCTGCCCGTGATCGGCGACCTCAGGCGCCAATCGAACGGCACCTGGGATGACGGCTGGATCTACGATCCGAAGGAAGGCAAATCCTACGACGTCGAACTGCGGACCGCTGGTCTCGACCGCTTGAAGGTCACCGGCTATCTCGGAACCAAGTTTCTCAGCGAGACGTTCATCTGGACCCGCGCCCCGGCGACCTTGCCCCGCTGCACGACGTCCAGCGCGTCATCGGCACCCGTGCCGGTGCCGGTTCGGTGACGTGCGGTCGTGATATCACGCGGCCGAGGTGTTTCGGTCCGCGGCTCGTAAATCTTCGGCCGGCCGCATGGCCGTCTGGCCCGCCCTCGCATGCATCCTGTCAACGAAGCTGACCATGCGATCGGCAACCACATCGCGCTGCCGGTCGATCGTGATGATATGGTAGCAATCGTCCAGCACGGTCATGTCGACGGGCCCACCGAGGTGGCGCTGCAGATAGAACGCGTTGTTGAGATCCGCCCGATCATCTTCGCGCGGATGCAGGATCAGCGCCGGCTGCCTGATCGCGGCCAGTTCCCGTTTGACGATCCCAACAAGCCAGCGGAATTCCAACATAGGGCCGCCCGGCGTGCTGAACACACCGGCCTGCGATGCATCGCCCGAATGCAGCGCCGCGACCACCATTTCGCGCATGCGCTTGTCCTTGATGCCATAGGGCTCGCATTCGGTGAAGTTGATCATGTTGGCCACGAACTTGTCGTGCACCAGACGGAACAGTCGCGCATACCAGGGAACGCCCCAGCCGTTGAGCCACAGGGTGGGCGCCAGGCAGGCGACACCTTGCACGTGCTGCGGTCGTCTGGCGGCCAGATGCAATGCCAGGATCGCGCCTGCCGACAGGCCGCCGACGACCACGGTGTCACAGCTCTTGCGCAAGACGTCGAGCGCGCTTTCGACCGACGCATACCACTCCTGCCAGTGCGAGTAGCGCAATTCCGCGTCGGTCGCGCAATGGCCGGCCAGCTGCGGCACGCTGACGGTATGTCCAGCTCGTGCCAGGGCGAGTGCCACGTAGCGCATCTCGATCGGCGTGCCACCCAAGCCGTGCACCAGCAGCACGCCCGTGCGCCCGCCGTCGAACCTGTAACTGCGATCTGCTGTCGACATTATTTGCGCATTCTTTCCTGGACCGAGCAGTGTGGTATCGCCCGAGCCATACTTCATGTGCACTACACAATGGCCCTGGGTGGGGAGCAGGATTACGGCTTGTCGAATTGCACACTCATGCTGCTGCGGTGCGACGATCGATGAACCGCCCGTCACTCAGCACCACCGCGCCGGTCAGCCAACGCTTGAGCAGGCGCGTCGCATCGCGGAAGTCGCGGATCACATGGTGCGCCAGACCGTTCGCATCGAAGTGCCGGGCGAGCATGCCCTTTGCCAGCACCACATCGACCCGCCGGGCGATGCAGAAATCCGAGCGGCCATCTCCGATCATGATCTGGGTTGCCGCCGGGAATGCCTCGGCGAACTGGCATTTGCAGTTGCCCGCCACCACGGCGCAGTCGGTGCGGGCGTGGGGGAACTTCAACTGCCAGCGATTGCCGCCCTGCCACTCGAGTCGGTTGGCGTAGTACGGCAGATCCAGGCCGCACTTGCGCAACAGCACCTCGATGCTGCGATCAGGTCCATCCGAGACGATCGTCATGGCGATGCCAGCCTGCTCGCACAGCGCCGCAAACTCGGGGAAATGCGGATCGATGGTCATGCTGCCGACGAGGGCGTCATAGTCCTCAGGGGTGGCGCGCAGCAGTCCGATCTGGCGGGACATGCACTCGCGCGAGGTCATGCGGCCAGCCTTGAACTCGGCCTCCAGCTCGAGCCACGATCGATCGGCAAACCGGTCGAGTAGGGTATCGGTTGGATCCCCCGGGGCCAGCGTGCCATCGAAATCGATGAACACGTGGGCATTGACATGAGAACTGTGCACGCAGTGACAACCTTATGATACAGAACGGATTTGCCCGACAGAACCAGCTTGCGCAGGCAACTTAATCTTATTTATCGACAGCTGAAACTCAAGCCAATGATTTGGTTAACGAACGGGGGGCTGCGCAAAGAAATATGTAGGGGTTGAGGGCAAATACGGCGCAATCCTTGCACGACAACTACCCCGCCCAGCACTTGCAATGTTCAGCCGCAGCTGGCGCAGGGACATAAGAATTGTGGCGAAGGCATGGCAAGTTCAACCAATATGTGAAGGACGTGGAACGACGATCCGCCATTGGTCGATTGGTTCCATCGCCATTCTTGCGAGGACTGCGTGGGCGCGTGTGCGGGCATGAGCAGTGTGCCGTTGCGCCCGTCGACCACGTCCGGCACGGCCGCGGTGCCACCGGCCGGGGTGCAGCTTCCTCTGAACTGCGCGCGGTTGTTCAGTGAATGTGCGAGGCACTGCGACGGGCAGCGTCGATCAGCGCTTGCGTCGAGACGCGACGCCCCTCGCGCGCCGATACGAACACGGCTTCCAGCGCGGCTTGCGTCGCGAGCGCCTCAGTGATGCCGACCAACGGGCTCGCCCGACCGGCCATGACGTCGGCGAAGTGGTGCAACTGGTTAGCGTAGGCATCGGCACCGGCCGCCTTGAGTGTCTCATGCTGCAGCGGGTGGTGCCAGGCCTCGCCCGCGCGATGCCGGGACAACTTAAGGTCGGGGATCGACAGTGACGCCGTGGTGCCGAGCAGCGAGTAGGTCGTGCCCGCCGCGTCATAGGGGATCGACGGCAGCTCCGTTGTCGCCTGATCCCAGCCCCAGGGCGAGGGCGAGCTGTCGGTCGCGATGAAGCTGCCGATCACACCTGTCTCGAACTCCATGGTGAGCGCGATCGTATCCTCTTCGCGCGCGCCACGCCCCCGATGCGACACTGCGGCACTGACGTGGTCGAGCCGGCCGCACAAGTGCTGCACGAGATCGAGGTCGTGGATCAGGTTGACGAGGCCGACGCCGCGCGGCCGCTGGACAAAATACTTGTCGTCCTTTTTCACCGCAAAGACGCCGCCGATGCCGATCAAGCGGCCAAGTTGCCCCTGTTCGATGAGCGACTTCGCCAAGCGGGTCGCCGGGTGATGTCGGCGCTGATGGCCGACCAACAGGCGCGATCCAACCATGGGCGCCCGCGACAGCGCGATGCACTCATCGAGTGTGCGAGCCGCCGGCTTCTCCAGAAAGACGGCAATTCCTCGTTCCAGGCAGTGTGTCGCGGTGACGACGTGCAGGTCGTCGGGCACGGCGACGATGACGCCGTCGAGCTTGTCGGCAAGCAAGCCGTCGAGCGTGCCGTGGCGGCGCAACCCTGCCAGATCGGCATGATCGGCTTCGGCCATCGGGTCTAGGAAACCCACCATCTCGATGGTCGGCACGGACTTGGCGATGCGAACGTGTGTGCGACCGATGAAGCCGGCACCGATGAGACCAACACGCAACTTTCTCTCAGGATTCATGGGCCGCACGCCGATCTATTTGCGATTGGCGTCGAACACTTCCTTCTCGCCATTGGCGCCGAAGAAGATGTTGCGTGCCTGGAACATCGACAGCATCACGGCGCCTTTCGGCGAGCGCGCGACATGGCGGCTGCCCGTCGGCCGGCTGACGTAATTGCCGGCTGTCACTTCGCCGTCGTCGTCCTCGAAGCTGCCCTCCAGCACATAGGTCTGCTCGATCCCGGTATGCTCGTGCAGCGGCAAGACGGAGCCGGGCGCCCAGCGGAACAGGGCGGTCAACAATCCGCTCGTGGGATCGTCGAACAGCACCTTGCAATCGATCCCCGAGTACTTGGTTGGCTGCCACTCCAGCTTGTTCACGTTGACGAGCTTGGATGGCAGATGAACATAGCGGGGATCATGAGTTTTGGGATCGAGCATCGTACCGGTCATGTCGCGCGCCTCCGCCTGTGTATCGAAAGTCCCCAACGCAATGGAACGGTGCCGCAGCCTGCAGGTCAAGCGCGGAGGGCGCAAGTGCCTGCGTGCGGCTGTCAATAGCGCCAAGGGTGCCAGGGCAACCGCGTGCACGAACCGCCGCGTCGAATGCACGTGAGCAAACCCGTTGAACTTCGCAGTTTTTCGCGACATTGCCCCTGCAGGCAGGGCTGTGGGCAGGCTGGCATTCCCTTGCAATCCGCACGCATGACGTATCAGGCGTGACCACACCAGTTCACCAAACCTGACGACCGCGCCAATCGAGCCTACGGCCTCGTTCGATATCCAAGACCGCGATCACCCGGCGGCCCTGCTTCGGCGATGCGCCGATTGGCCCGGCTGACCCAGTCGGGAGGATCGGCGCGTTCGATGCCGCTGGGGCCGCGCGCGGCGATCTTGGTGCGCCGCTCGAATTCTCCGGTTCCCCACAAGTACAGCCCGAGCACGAACATTAAAAATGGCTGAAATTTCCAATCTTGCATGTCGTGGGGATAGAAATCCGCCGGCTTATCCGGATGGTAGAAGCCCGCCAACGGCTTGCCGACGGTGAGCTTGGCCGGCGCCGAATACGTCGTGGTGATCTGGCCGCTGGCCGTCGTGTTGTATCGAACCTTGAAGTCACACCTGTTGGATTTGCCACGCCTGTAGCACGGCCCCTCGGCCTGCAGCACGGCGGCTGTGGTGGTCTCGAGGCCTAGATACCAATAGGTGTTCGTGGCGGCAAAAATGACCGCTGCCACCACCAGGAAACGGCCGACGATGATATGGGGAAGAGTGGTCATGGGTACGACGTTCCAGGTCACTCCCCCAGGCTAAGCCCAACTGATTGCAGTGCGGTTTACGCCTTGGGCACTTTGCATTGTGACGACGATTTCGCTATCGAACGTCCCAGTGTGGGCCACGTGCCAATAACGGTTACGTCCGCTCGCCCTAGCGACTGGAGGCCTGAATGCGCGCCTGTGTCATCGTCTTCCCCGGCACCAACCGCGAGCGCGACATCGCCGAGGCGATCGAGGGCGTCTCGGGCCAACCGTCGCGCATGATCTGGCACGGCGACACCGAGGTGCCAAAGTGCGACCTGATCGTGCTGCCAGGCGGCTTCTCCTACGGCGACTACCTGCGAACCGGCGCCATGGCGGCCCACTCGCCGATCATGCGCGACGTGGTGGCAAAGGCGAAGGCGGGCACCCCTGTGCTCGGCGTCTGTAACGGCTTCCAGACCCTGTGCGAGGCGGGATTGCTGCCGGGCATCCTGTTGCGCAACGCGTCGCTCAAATTCGTCTGCAAGGACGTGCACTTACGCGTCGACAACGCCGCGACCCTATACACAAACCGTTACAGGACGGGTGACGTCGCCCAGGTAATCGTCGCACACGGCGATGGCAACTACTTCGCCGATGCCGCGGCGCTCGATGAACTCGAAGCCGAGAATCGCGTCGTATTCCGCTATGCCACGCCCGCCGGCGAAGTGACCCAAGCCGCCAACCCCAACGGCTCCCAGCGCAACATCGCCGGCATCATCGACAAACGGGGGCGCATCCTCGGCATGATGCCGCATCCGGAAAATGCGTGCGAAACGACGCTAGGGTCGACGCAGGGCCGCCCGCTGTTCGAGAGCATCGTGGCGGGGATGGCGGCGGCGTGACGCCTGTCAGGGAGCGATCGCCGCCTGCCGCACTGCAGCCACGTAGGCGTCGAGCGTCGCATCGAGCCGCTCGTGCAGCAGGCGCTGGAATGGCGCGAGATCGCTGCTGAGCGAACCCTGCTCCAGGGCATCGAGGTACTGCTTGCGGTCTTCAGGCCGCACTGCCACCGGCGGATAGCCAAAGCGGATCAGCATCAGGTTCATGAGCAGCCGCGCCGTGCGCCCATTGCCATCGCTGAACGGATGAATTGCGGTCAACTTGAAGTGGGCATCGAAGGCTGCAGCCGGTTCGCCCGGGAAATGTTGCAGCTCGCGCCCGAATTGCCGCATCAGGTCCGGTGTCTTTGCCGGATTGGGGAATACCACCGACGATCCGGCGATGCGCCGGGCATAGGGACTGTAGAGACCCGCGATTTCGGGGCGGCTGCGCGCGACGATGCGGGCATGCAGTTGGCAGACCACGTTCTCATCGATCGAGCCGGCCGACGACGCGAGCGCACGCATCCATTGCACCGCCGCATAATGATCGACGGCCTCCAGGTGATCCTTGAGCGGCTTGCCGCCGACCGCGATGCCATGCTCGATTACTTCCGCCGTCTCGCGGTGGGTGAGAGTGTTGCCTTCGATCGCATTCGACGTGTAAGTCAGCTCGACGTCATAGTGGAGTTGCAACTGCGCAATGGCAGCGGTCGCATGCGGTCGAGCGTGGCCTGGTTCGCGCTGATCCGGGTGAGCAGGTCGTTCATGCCGTGAGTATCGCACACGCAGCAAAGCTTGCAATTGCCCATGCCGCGCGACACGTCAGACGTGAGCCGCTATAAGCCACGGCTCTGAACCCCTCGATCGCCGGGATTAGCTGCCCATGCCCGCCTCCGTTAAAATCACCGCCGACGTCATCAAAGCCCATGGCTTCAAGGGCGACGAGTATCCGCGACTGCTGGAGATCCTCGGCCGCACGCCGTCGATGACCGAACTGGGCATCTTCTCGGTGATGTGGAGCGAGCACTGCTCCTACAAATCCTCGCGCTTCTGGCTAAAGACGCTGCCAACGACAGGCACGTGCGTGATCCAGGGACCGGGCGAGAACGCCGGCGTCATCGACATCGGCGATGGTGACGCCTGCATTTTCAAGATGGAGAGCCACAACCACCCCTCCTACATCGAGCCGTATCAGGGGGCTGCGACCGGCGTCGGCGGCATCATGCGCGACGTGTTCACCATGGGCGCCAGGCCTGTCGCCAACCTCAACGCGCTGCGCTTTGGCGCGCCCGATCACCCGAAGACGAAGCATCTCGTGGCGGGCGTGGTCGCCGGCATCGGTCACTACGGCAACGCGACCGGCGTGCCGACCGTCGGCGGCGAAACCAACTTCGACAAGGCCTACAACAACAATATCCTGGTCAATGCCATGTGCATCGGCCTCGCGAAGACCGACAAGATCTTCTACTCAGCCGCCAAGGGCGTTGGCCTGCCAGTGGTCTATGTTGGTTCCAAGACCGGGCGCGACGGCATCCACGGCGCCACCATGGCGTCGGCCGAGTTCGACGAGAAGAGCGCCGAGAAACGTCCGACCGTGCAAGTCGGCGATCCTTTCACCGAGAAGTTGTTGATCGAAGCCTGCCTCGAGCTGATGGCGAGCGACGTGATCATCGCCATTCAGGACATGGGGGCGGCCGGCCTGACCTCGTCGACGTCGGAAATGGCCGACAAGGGTGGCGTCGGCATCGAGCTGAACCTCGATCTGGTGCCGCAGCGCGAGCCCCATATGACGGCCTACGAGATGATGCTCTCCGAAAGCCAGGAGCGCATGTTGATGATCCTGAAACCCGGCTCCGAGCCGCAGGCCGAGGCGATCTTCAAAAAGTGGGAACTGGACTTCGCGGTGATCGGCCACACGACCGATACGGGGCGCATGATCGTCAAGCACAAGGGCCAGATCGAAGCCGATCTGCCGGTCGACAAGCTTGCGAATTCCGCGCCGCAGTATCAGCGCCCGTGGGTGGCGACGCCGCCAGCCGCCCGCATCCTGCCGGAATGGGTGAAGGCGCCAGCTTCCAACCTCGGCGCGTTGAAGACCATGATGGGACAGCCCCAGTTGGCCTCACGCCGCTGGATCTGGGAGCAGTACGATTCGATGGTGCGCGGCGACACCCTGCAGCGGCCCGGGGGCGACGCGGCGGTGGTGCGGGTTCACGGAACGATGAAGGCGATCGCCGCCTGCTGCGACGTCACCCCGCGCTATGTGCTGGCCGATCCGGTCATGGGCACCAAGCAGGCGGTGGTCGAGACCTGGCGCAACCTGATCTGCGTTGGCGCCAATCCGCTCGCCATCACCGACAATATGAACTTTGCCAACCCCGAGCGACCGGAGATCATGGGTCAGTTCGTAGGCAGCGTACAGGGCATGGGGGAAGCCTGCCGCGCCCTCGACTTTCCCGTCGTCTCCGGCAACGTGTCGCTCTACAACGAGACCAACGGCGTCGGCATTCCGCCCACTCCGGCCATCGGCGGCGTCGGGCTGATTCCGGATTATTCAAAGAGCGCAACGATTGCGCTCACAGCAGCCGGCGAGCTGCTGATCCTGATCGGTCGCGAGGAGGGGCATCTGGGCCAGTCGCTGTACCAGCTGATCATCGCCGACAAGGCCGAGGGCGCACCGCCCCCGGTCGACCTCAATGACGAAATCAAAGCCGGCAATCTGGTGCGCGCGCTGATCCGCGAGGAGCGGGTGAGCGCTGTGCACGACTGCAGCGACGGCGGGCTGCTGGTCGCCATCGCCGAGATGGCTTTGGCAGGTGGCATCGGCGTTGAGCTCTACCCGTACGAGGGCAAACTGCCAGCGCATGCCGCCTGGTTCGGCGAGGACCAGGGCCGCTATGTGGTGGCGGCAAAGCCTGGCGTCGCCGAGCAGATCGCCGAGCGGGCGCGACTGCTGGGGCTGCCCGCGCGCATCATCGGCAAGAGCGGCGGGAATGGGTTGACCTTGAAGGGCGAGGCCGCACTGTCGCTGGCCGTACTGCGCGCCGTCCACGAGGCGTGGTTGCCAGGGCTGATGGGCGCTTAGGTTGCTATTTTGTTCTTGACGCTTTGAGTTGCCTATAGTAGCGTTCTGCCATCGAAGGAATTGGCGATGGCAAACACTTCAGACAACCACGTGCTTGAGCATCTGCGGCACATTCGGGCATAGGTGGACTCGACGAAAGAAGACATTCACCTGCTCACCCTGCGGGTGGGCTCGATCGAGCGTATCCTCGCCGGTCACCAACTGACCGAAGCCGGGCAGAACGTCGAACTCGACCGCTTGAAGCTGCGCGTCGACAGGATCGAGCGGCGGTTGGAATTGTCGGCGTCGGGCGGCGCATGACGCTGGCTGCGAGAGGCGACCCGCCTCTCGCGCGCTCCGGCCAGGGCCTCAGGCCCTGGACCCGTGATCACGAGCGGGCTTCAACGCAAGCTGCCGCAGAAGCGCTGGATACGCTTGCACGCTTCCTCCAGCACGTCCGTGCCGGTGGCATAGGAGATGCGGAATGCAGGGCTCATCGCGAACGCCGCGCCATGCACCGCCGCCACGCCCTCTTCATCGAGCAGCGCGGTAACGAAATCTTCGTCGGTCTTTATCATCACGCCCTTCGCCGTGGTCTTGCCGATGCAGCCAGCTGCCGACGGGTACACGTAGAACGCGCCCTCCGGCTTCGGGCACTTCAAGCCCTTGGCCTGATTGAGCATCGACACCACGAGGTCGCGGCGCTCGACGAACACCTTGTTGTTGCGCGGTATGAAGTCCTGCGGACCGTTCAACGCTTCCACCGCCGCCCACTGCGTGATCGACGACGGGTTCGACGTCGACTGTCCCTGCAGCTTGCACATGGCCTTGATCAGCGGCTCGGGGCCAGCCGCATAGCCGAGCCGCCAGCCTGTCATGCAATAGGCTTTTGACAGCCCGTTCATGGTCAGCGTGCGCTCGTACAGCTTCGGCTCCAGCTGCGCCGGCGTATAGAATTTGTGGCCGTCGTAGAGCAGGTGCTCGTACATGTCGTCGGTCAGGATCCACACGTGTGGGTTGGCGGCCAGCACATCTGTCAGCCCCTTCAGCTCGGCTTTGGTGTAGGCCGCCCCCGACGGGTTCGACGGCGCGTTGAACAAGAACCACTTGGTCTTCGGCGTGATCGCCTTGGCCAGCACATCGGGTTTCAGCTTGTAGCCGTCCTCCAGCCGCGTCTCGGCGAAGATCGCCTTGCCGCCGCCGTACTGCACGATCTCGGCATAGGACACCCAGCACGGCGCCGGGATCACCACCTCGTCGCCCGGGTTGATCGTGCACATCAGGGCGTTGAACAGCACTTGCTTGCCGCCGGTGCCGACCGACACTTGTGACGGCCGGTAGTCGAGCCCGTTCTCACGGGCGAACTTCTTGCAGATCGCGGCCTTCAGCTCCGGGATGCCGTCGACGTCGGTATAGCGCGTCTTGCCATCGCGCATGGCCTTGACCGCGGCCTCGATGATGTTTGGCGGCGTATCGAAGTCAGGCTCGCCCTGGCTGAGCGTAATGATGTCGCGGCCTTTGGCTTTCAGCTCGCGCGCTTTCGTCGAGACGGCGATCGTCGCTGACGGCTGGATGCGGCTGAGACTGTCGGCGAAAAAGCCCATGGCGGCTTGCCCTTCTGTGAACAGGGGTTGAACGGCCCGCACGCGCTCGTGCGACCGGGGCGGACCCTACGCCTCGCCTGCGCGACATTCAAGCGCGTGCCCTGCGTGCCACACGGTTCCGGTCCCATCGTTTGGTCACAACAAACCACGCACGCGGTCACATTCCCGGCCCAACGCGGCCAAGTTGTGAGGCGAGTTTGCAAGCCGTCACAGCGTATCGCGTTTTCGCAAGCCGATCCAAATACGTGAGGGAACTAACACCATGTCAGAGACCGCAGGCGCCCCCCGTACGCGCACTCGTTCGATCACCTTCTGCCGCGACTTTGGCCTGGGCCTTGCGCTTTATGCGATCCTGCTGACAGGGGCGATCTACCTTCCCGATGCCCGGGCCGCAGGCTCGACGCGCGACTTCACTTCGACGACACGCGCGATCTCCCACCACGTCACGTTCGCGGCCCTGCCAGGCGAGCATGCGTCGGCGGCACTCCGGGCCGCCGACACCCGTCAGGCGACCCTCATTCTCGGCATCACCTTCGCCACCCTCACCGCCTTCAACCTCGCCGTTCTGAGACACCTGCGCCGCGTGTACGCCTCCCCGCGGTGACGGTGCGTGGAGGAGAGGCGCCGAACGCCGGCCGCAAAATTGCCGTCCGGGGCTCGCAAAGTTTCTCCTCCACACTTAAGTAGCAGGGTGGGTGCATCGAACACGGACCCGCGAGCGAGGAAAGCGCAACATGAAGAGCATTCACATCGCCTGCACGGCCATTGCCGCAACCGCGGCGACTTTCGGCGGAATCGCCGCGCTCACTGGCGCTACCGACGGGCTCGTGGGCCTGGCATTTGATCGGGCCCTTGCCGGGCAGCAGGCCATCAGCCGTACGGCGGTGGCGGTGCATGGTCCCGACAGCGAACATTTCTGGCTCTCCCAGACTGACGCACATGTGAAGCCGGCGCTCGCACCGGACACGAACGCGATACCGATGGCTGATCTCAAACAGGCGATCGTCACGGCTGGCGCCTACGAGGCGAACGCACTTGAAATCGTCGATGTGCAATCGGTCGCGCGCGCAAGCGTAAGCTCGCCGTCGGCGGTCGGCCGATCACTGCTGGTCACCGCGCGCCTTGCGGCAACCACCCGTCAGCCCGCCCGCCTCGTCAAATTCGTCATCGATGTCGGGACGGCGACCGCTTCGAGCCTGCCAGCGCGCGCACTTTAAGGTCCCCGCAAGTTCTGGCCGACCCGGACGTTACCGATGGGCGCAATTTCGTTCAGATGCCCTTCGCCATCTCGCGCAGCTTGAACTTCTGGATCTTGCCGGTCGACGTCTTGGGGATGTCCTGAAACACGATGGTGCGCGGACATTTATACGCGGCGAGCCCCTCGCGGCACCAGGCAATCAAGGCGTCGGCCGTGACGCTCGCGCCGGGCTTCAGCTCGACGAAGGCGCAGGGCGTTTCCCCCCACTTCGGGTCCGGCTTCGCGACCACCGCCACGTAGGCGACCGCCGGGTGTTTGTAGAGCTGATCCTCGACTTCGATCGATGATATGTTCTCGCCGCCAGAGATGATGATGTCCTTGGAGCGGTCCTTCAACTGGATGTAGCCATCCGGGTAGACAACGCCGAGATCGCCGGTGTGGAACCAGCCGCCGGCGAGCGCCTCCTCCGTTGCGACCGGGTTCTTCAGATAGCCCTTCATCACGATGTTGCCGCGCATCATGACTTCGCCGATCGTTTGGCCATCCTCGGGTACCGGCCGCATGGTTTCAGGGTCCATCACGCTCAGGCCCTCGAGCCCCATGTAGCGCACGCCCTGGCGTGCCTTCTTGGCTGCCCGCTCGTCGGCGGAAAGCTCGTTCCATGGCTCCTGCCAATCGTTGACGACGGCTGGCCCATAGGTCTCGGTCAGGCCGTAGACATGGGTGACGTCGAAGCCGGCGTCCGCCATCTGGGCGAGCACGACCTCGGGCGGCGGCGCGGCAGCGGTGATGAACTGCACGCGCGCGCCGATGGCGCGCTTCTCGTCCGGCTTGGCGGCGAGCAACGTCGACATGACGATCGGCGCACCGCACAGGTGCGTCACCTTATGGTCGGCGAGCGAGTCATACATCGCCTTGGCGCGCACCCAGCGCAGGCACACGTGCGTACCGGCGACGACCGACAAGGTCCACGGGAAGCACCAGCCGTTGCAGTGAAACATCGGCAGGGTCCACAGGTACACGGGAAACCGCCCCATGCCGGACGCAACGATGTTGCTGTAGCACATCAGTGCCGCGCCCCGATGGTGGTAGACCACGCCCTTCGGGTTGCCCGTGGTGCCGGACGTATAGTTGAGCGCAATGGCGTCCCACTCGTCGTCGGGCATGCGCCAGCGGAAGTTGGGATCGCCCTTGGCCAGGAACTCCTCGTACTCGACGAAACTCAATCGCTCGCCCATTTGCGGAAATTCCCGGTCGTCGTAGTCGATGACGAGCGGTTTCACCTTGGCCTGGGCGAGCGCGGCCTTGACGACGGGGGCGAATTCCCGATCGGTGATCAGTACCTTGGCATTGCCGTGGTCGAGCTGGAACGCGAGGATGCCCGCATCGAGCCGGGTGTTGAGCGACAGCAGCACGCCACCAGTCATCGGCACCGCGTAATGCGCCTCGATCATGGGCGGGGTGTTGGCGAGCATCACGGCGACCGTATCGCCGGGCCCGATATAGGCCTGCGCCAGGGACGAGGCGAGCCGCCGACAGCGCTCATACAGCGCCGCATAGGAGGTGCGGGCAGCCCCGTGGATCAACGCCGTCCGCGTTGGATAGACGCGTGCCGCCCGCTCGAGGAACGGCAACGGCGACAGCGGCTGATGGTTGGCCGGTGTCTTGTCGAGGTGCTGGTTGAAGGGGTTCGTCGACATCTTGGGATACCCCGGTTCGATCATAATGCTGATCACCCGAAGCTAATGGAGGGGCGAACAGACGGCAATCCAGTTCGTCGCCGATCCGTTTTCAGAAAATGGCAGCACCTCCCTTCAGCGACGCCCGAACAGCCGCTCGATATCAGTGAGCTTCAGCTCGACCCACGTCGGGCGGCCGTGATTGCACTGGCCGGAATTGGGGGTCGCCTCCATCTCCCGCAGCAGCGCGTTCATCTCGGGCCCCGTGAGGCGACGGCCGGCCCGCACACTGCCATGACAGGCCATGGTCGAGCACACCGCCTCGAGACGGTCGCGCAGGCGCTTCGATGCACCTTCATGCAGCAGATCGGCTGCCAGATCGTGCACCAGCCCCTGGATGTCGGTATCGCCGAGCAGGGCCGGCACCTCGCGCACGGCGACGGCACCTGTACCGAAGGGTTCGAGGGCGAGGCCAAGCTCGGCCAAGTCCATCGAATGGTCGGCCAGAACCTCGGCTTCGGCCTCGCCCACTTCGACAATCTCCGGAATCAGCAGACCCTGGCGCGTCACGCTGCCGGTGGCGAGCATGGCCTTGAAGCGCTCGTAGACGAGCCGCTCGTGTGCCGCGTGCTGGTCGACGATGACGACCGAGTTTTGAGTCTGGGCGACGATGTAGGTCGCATGCACCTGGGCGCGTGCCGCGCCGAGCGGGCGGTCGAGCAGGTCCGGAGCCGGGGCATGCGCGATGGGAGACGTGTCGGCGCTGGTCGCATCGAAGCCGGCAAAGCTGCCGGTGAGCGGCGCCTGCATGGCCTCGGCAAAGCCGGTGGGCGCGTGGACCGGCCGCGAGGGCCGCCAGGATTGGGAGTTGGAGTGGGACCACGCCTGGGCTGAAGAAGCGCTACCACTGGCGCCTTGGACGCCAGTGACCGCTGCAAATGCTGCCAAAGTCGCAGCGCCGCCGCTCGCGCTGGCGCGATGGCCGGCCTGATCGAGCGCGCCGCGCAAGCCGCCGATGATCAAGCTGCGCACGCGGGCAGCATCGCGAAACCGCACCTCGACCTTGGCCGGATGCACGTTGACATCGACCTCGGGCGGATCAACGTCGACGAACAGCGCGAGCAACGGGTGGCGCCCCTTGGGGATCAAGTCGCCGTAGGCGGCCCTCACGGCACCGACCAGAAGCTTGTCGCGCACGGGCCGGCCGTTGACGAACAGGAACTGCATCGCGGTATCGGGACGATTGAGGGTCGGCAGGCCGGCAAACCCTGTAACGCGCACGCCCTCGCGCTCGCCACTCAAATGGAGTGCGTCGGCCATGAAGTCAGCGCCCATGATGCGACCGAGGCGGGCAAGATGGCCATCGGTGCCGGGCGGGGCCTGGGGCAGCCGCAGGCTCGCGCGCTCGCCGGTCGTCAGAGAAAAGCCGACCTGCGGATTCGCCATCGCCAGCCGGCGGACGACCTCGGTGGTCGCCTGGTTCTCAGCGCGCTCGGACTTCATGAACTTGAGGCGGGCCGGCGTCGCCGAGAACAATTCGCGGACTTCGATGCAGGTGCCGCGATTGAGTGCTGTTGGCTTCAGCGCACTCTTGGCGCCACGCGCGACCGTAATCTCGTGGGCCTCTGGCGTCCCGTGTGCGCGGGACTGGATGGTCAGCAGCGCGATCGACCCGATCGAGGGGAGCGCCTCGCCGCGGAACCCAAGCGTGCGGATGTCGAACAGATCGTCGTCGGTCAGCTTCGACGTGGCGTGGCGTTCAACGGCGAGGGCAAGATCGGTCGGCCCCATGCCATGGCCGTCGTCGGCGACGCGAATCAGCGACAGCCCGCCGCCCGCCGTCACCACATCGATGTCGCGCGCCCCCGCATCAATGGCGTTTTCGACGAGTTCCTTCACCACGCTCGCCGGCCGCTCGACCACTTCGCCGGCAGCGATGCGGTTGATCGTCTCCGGCGAAAGCTGGCGAATGGTCACGGGGGCGTCACTCCAGATCACAACGACGCTGTCGCTTTATCACAGATGTCGGCCGCACGCAGATGCCGGATCATGACGCCGTCGACGTCGTCAAATCGAGCGCACAAGACAGCCCGTCGTCAGGATCATTTGCGCGACCAGCAGCGCCCAGAACTCGTGGCCCTGAATCAATGGGATCTGGGCGCCGAAGAACTTGGCAACCAAGGCGCACACGGTGAGAATGACCGCGAACATGAACGTCAGAATACCCGGTGCCGATAGACCCATGGTCGTCATTTCTCCAGCAGCGCGGGCGCGTGTGATCGATTTCACTGTGTTGCCCTCGAGGTTTAAATGGCTCAACTGACGCGACTCGACGTTGCGCCAACGGTAGCAGCGATTGTCGAGTGGCTGGTGTGTGCCACATACCACGGCCCACAGCTTCGAGAGGACGCCAGCCGCCTGTCAGTGTACGTGGGGAATGCCGCATGTCGCGGATCGCGGCTTGCCTCAACCCCGATAGGCTGGCACCAAGGACGTGGCACAGAACAACTCTGCGGAGCCTTGAACGATGACGGCCATTCATCACCCCCTGCTGTTCGCCGCCGGTGTCGGGATTTTCGTGATCGGCATCATGCTGTATCGCTGGTCGGCGCGCCACGACTTGAACGGTCTCGCGGTGGATGCCGCCTGGAAGGCGGCGTCAAGCCGCGGCAAAACCGCGATCACGCCGGAACTGCAGGCCAAGCTCGATGCTTTCAACGCGGATGCATCGACGGTCGGCCGCACCAAGCAGGTGGCCGGCCTGACGATCCGCCATTTTCTGGCACAGGTGGTCGGGCTCGTCAGCTATGCTGCGATCCTCGGCGGACTGGCGCTTGCCGGCGCCGGCGCGTGGTGGCGCTAACGTTGGATCGTTTATCGAACCGCCTTCAAACTGCGGAGCCTTTACAGCCATGCCTACCCCCGCCGGCGTGACGTTCCCCGAACTGCAGCCCGATGCTGCCCCCCCGCACATTCGCGCCATCTACGACGAGATCTGCCACTGGTCGGCAGTCCCCATGGCAGCATTGATCTTCCGCAATCTCGCGACGCACCCGGGCGTGCTCGAAGAGGTGTGGGAGGGCATCGCGCCGCTGATGCGCAGCGGCCGGCTGCAGGAGCCGGCCTGGGCCATCGCGCAATCGGCGACGGCGCAGGGGCTGCTGCCGCCGATCGAACCGAACGCCCGCGCCCTGATGGGACTGACGCCCGAAGCCCTCGCGCAGATCCACATCACGCTCGATGCCTACAACCGGGCCAACCCGGTGAACCTGTTGACCATGCTCGGCCTGCTCGAACGATTGCAGATGACAGCGGCTGCCCGACCGATGGCGCCCGTGGCCTGGACTCCTCCACCAGCGATCCCGCCTGGCATGCCAAAGATGGCGCGGCTCGACGTCATGGCGCCGCACATGCGCCGGCTGATCAACGATCTGGGGGTCGGCGACCGCACCGCCCTCGATCCGGTGGTGCCGAGCCTCTATCGCCATCTGACCGACTGGCCGGCATACCTCGCCTGTCTCCATGTGATGCTGGTGCCGCATTTCCGCGACGGCACCATCGCCCGCAAGACGGAGGCCGTGCGGCTCGCAATGGCCAGCGAGGCTGCGCAGATTGCCCCGTTGTTGCCACCGATGCCCCGGCTTGCGGCACTCACCGACGTGACAGCGACCCTGCTGCATTTCACCACGGTCGTCATTCCACAGATGATCGTAATTGGTGGCGCCATGCGCCGCTCGCTGGCATAGGAGCGAAATCAAGGGCCAGGGTGCGGGATCTCTGCGCCACCGCTAAGGTGGATGGTCAATACATTCGCGATGCCATAGAAGCACGAGCGCGAAATCTCCTCACACCCACGAAGGTACCTCCATGTCCTTATCCATGTATCAGGCGAGCATCCCGGCGTTCGTCCAGACCCTGACCGGTCTGTCGAAGGTTCTCGACAAGGCGGAAGCATTCTGCGCCGCAAAAAAGGTCGACCCGACCGTGCTGATCAATTCCCGCCTCGCGCCCGACATGTTTCCTCTGGTCCGCCAAGTGCAGATCGCCTGCGACTTCGCCAAGGGATCGACGTCCCGCCTCGCCGGCATGGAAGTGCCATCCTGGGAAGACAAGGAGGCAACCTTGTCCGACCTGAAGGCGCGCATCACCCGCACCCTGGACTATATCCAGGGCTTCAAGGCAGCCCAGATCGATGGCACCGAGGAGCGCGACATCACGCTCAAGATCGCCGGCAACCCGGTGACGTTCAAGGGTCAGTTCTACCTCGTGAACTTCGCCATGCCGAACTTCTATTTCCACCTCACGTCCGCTTACGCGATCCTGCGCCACAATGGTGTGGACCTGGGCAAGGGCGATTTCCTGGGGCTGTCGCTCGGCCGCTGAACATGGCAGCTGACCTGCTCGACCCGAAGGCTGTCCGCCCCCGCACGTTCGACGCCTCGAAGTCGGACGTGCTGGGCGCGTGGCTGTCGGCTGCAATTGAGTCGCCCGTGCGCCTCACCAACGTCAGACTGCTCGGCGGCGGTGCGGTCCAGGAGAACTGGCGCATCGAGGCCGACGTGAAGGGGGGCACGCGCGCTGGCCGGCACAGCTGGCTGCTGCGTACCGATGCGGCCCAGCGCCTGGCCGTGAGCCTCGACCGGGAGGCGGAATACGCGGCGCTCGAAGCAGCGTTCAAGGCCGGCGTGCCGGTTGCCGAGCCCATTCTGCGCTGCACGGATGCGAGCGTCATTGGCCGGCCGTTCTTTATCCAGGCCTTCGTCGAAGGCCAGGCCCAGGCCCGCCACGCCACCCGCCATCCGGACCTCGCGAGCTTCGGGGAACGGCTGGCCGGCGACCTTGGGCGGGCGTTGGCCACGATCCACGCCCTGACGCCGGCCAATGGAACGCTCAGCACCTTGCCCGTGCCGATGGCTCAGCCGGCCAAGGTCGAGGTGGCACGGCTGCGGGCGGCGTTGGCTGCAGCGTCGCAGGCCCGGCCCGCGCTCGACTACTGCCTCGCCTGGCTTGAAGCCAATGCCCCCACGACACGAAACCTGACGCTGGTGCACGGCGACTATCGCACCGGCAACTACATGCTCGACGGCACACGACTGACGGCGATCCTGGATTGGGAGTTCGCCCACTGGGGCGACCCCATGGAGGACATCGGTTGGCTGTGCGCCCGCTGCTGGCGCTTCGGCAACGACGATGTTACGCACGAAGCGGGCGGCGTGGGCAGTCGCAAGGCGCTATACGACGGCTACAATGCCGTTGCGGCGACAAAGGTCGACCCAACCACGATCCCCTACTGGGAAATCATGGCGGCGGTGAAGTGGGGAGTGATTGCCGTGCTCCAGGGCGACCGGTTCCTGACGGGCGGGGAGACCGCGATCGAGCTGGCCTTGACCGGCCTTATGGCTCCCGAGATGGAGTTCGAAGCACTGGAAGGGATCGCAGCGCTGGAAGCCACGAGGGCCGGCCGATGAGCAAGAAGGACAAGGCGGGCAATCCCAAGGCGAAGAGGCTAAGCGCCGAGACGCTGGTCGCACTGGCGGTCGAGACCTTGAAGGCCGAGATCGTGCCGCATCTGCCGGCGGACAAACGCTATGCGGCCGCGATGGTCGCCAACGCGCTCGACATTGCCCGGCGCGAGATCACGACGACGGACGATAGTCCGCTATGGGCGCTCTTGGACACGACCTACGATGATGGCGACGGCACACCGCAACAGCTTGCAACCGACATTCGGGCCGGCGCAGTCTCCGAGGCGACGCATCCGGGCCTCGGCGCCAAGTTGCGTGCCATCGTGGTGGCGGAGTTGAAGGTCCGCAACCCGCGGTTTCTGCGCTCACGGGGCTTAAAGATCTAAGGGACCGGGCTGTCTGCACGGCTGCGCTTGAGAGGCCTCGAGACCCGCCTTGTCCCACTCCCTGTCTTCCTGCCAAAGTATGCGCTTGACGCCTGCGCGGCAAACATTGCACCGGGGAAACACCAATGGCATTCGCAGTCGACCGGCCGGAGCTGGCCAAGACCCAGGCCAACTATGCGTCACTGACGCCGGTAAGTTTTCTGGCGCGTGCGGCGCGTTTCTTTCCCGAGCGCACGGCGATCATTCACGGCGCGCTGCGCTTCACGTATGCGCAGTTCTACGCCCGTTGCCGGCAACTCGCGCACGCGCTCACCAAGGCCGGCATCAAGCGCGGCGATACGGTGGCGATCCTCAGTCCCAATACGCCGGCGATGATGGAAGCGCACTTCGCCGTGCCGATGCTGGGCGCGGTGTTGAACCCGATCAACATCCGGCTCGACCCCGCCGCGATCGCCTTCTGCCTGGCGCATGGCGAGGCCAAGGTATTGCTCGCCGACCGGGAATTCCATGGCCAGATCGTGCCGGCGCTGGCCCTCATGAAGCAGCCGTTGCAGGTCATCGACATCGCCGATGCCGAGACGGTGGGCGCACCCAGGATCGCCGGCACTGACTACGAGGAATTCATCGCGACCGGCGATCCGGGGTTCGTCTATCCAGGCATCACCGACGAGTGGGAAAGCATCTGCCTGCTCTACACATCGGGCACGACCGGCAACCCCAAGGGTGTCGTGTTCAGCCATCGCGGCGGACATTTGGCGGCGCTATCGAATGCGCTGACCTTCAAGCTCGATCACACGGCGCGCTACTTGTGGACGCTGCCGATGTTCCATTGCTCTGGCTGGACCTACATCTGGGCCGTGACCGCGGTCGGCGGCACCCAGGTGTGTCTGCGAAAGGTCGATCCCAAGCGCATTTTTGAGTTGATCGCCGAGCACCATGTCACCCACATGTGCGGCGCGCCGGTGGTACTCACCATGCTCATTCATGCCCCCGCCGCGCACAAGCGCCCGCTGCCGTTACGTCCGCGCTTCATGACCGGCGGGGCCGCCCCCCCGTCCGCCGTGCTGCGCGACATGGAGGCCATGGGCTTTGACGTCATTCATGCCTACGGCACGACCGAGAGCTACGGTCCATCGCTGTTTTGTGCACCAGGCGAGGCGTGGGCGGGCATCGAAACCGAGCAGCGCTATGGGCTGATGGCGCGGCAGGGGGTTACGACGCCCGTCGTCGAGGACATCATGGTGGCTGACCCGGCAACGATGCAGCCGGTCGCCCGCGATGGCGCCGTGATCGGCGAGATCATGCAGCGCGGCAATACCATCATGAAGGGCTACCTCAAAAATGAGCAGGCCACGGCCGAGGCGTTCGCGGGCGGCTACTATCATTCGGGCGACCTCGCTGTCTGGCAGGACGACGCCTACATCGAAGTGAAGGACCGCTCCAAAGACATCATAATCTCGGGCGGCGAGAACATATCGTCGCTGGAGGTCGAGGATGCACTCTATCAGCACCCCGACGTCATGGAGGCGGCCGTCGTCGCGCGCGCGGATGCGAAATGGGGCGAAACGCCGTGTGCGTTTGTCACCCTGAAGCCCGGCGCCGGCGCCGTGACTGCTGACGACATCATCGCGTTCTGCCGGGCGCGCATGGCTCCCTACAAGATCCCGCGCACGGTCGTGTTTGGCCCGCTGCCCAAGACCTCGACGGGCAAGATCCAGAAATTCGTGCTGCGTGATCTGGCAAAGACGCTAAGGTAGTTCCACAAAAAAATATTGCATCGGGGAGTGAACGTTATGGTGAGAGCGAAGATGGCAGCGCTCGCTGCGTTGGCAGCGGTCGTCTGGTCGGGTGCGGCCTTGGCTCAGGCGCCGGCACGTGGCGGCACGCTGAACTTCGCCGTCGTCGCCGAACCGCCGAACTACGACTGCCATGCGAACGTCACGTTCGGCGTTACGCACCCGATCGCGCCGCATTACTCGATGCTGCTGAAATTCCACGGCGCCACCTATCCGGACGTCAGCGGCGATCTCGCCAAGTCCTGGACGTCAAGCGCCGACGGGCTGAGCTACACTTTCAAGTTGCACGACAATATAAAGTTTCACGATGGATCGGCTTTGACCTCGGCCGACGTGAAGGCGAGCTATGAGCGCATTATTCGTCCACCCGCCGGCATCGTCTCGGTGCGGTCGGCCTATTACGGTGACTTCGGCGAGATCGAGACGCCCGATCCACAAACCGTGGTATTCAAGCTGAAGTCCCCCGTCGCCGGAGTCCTGTCGCTTCTGGCGTCGCCGTTCAACTGCATCTACAGCGCGGCCAAGCTCGCTGTGAACCAGCGCTACCCCGAGACCGAGATTATGGGATCGGGTCCCTTCACCTTCGTCGAGCACAGCCGCGGGTCATCGTGGACCGCCAAGCGCTTCGACGGCTACTTCAAGAAGGACCTCCCCTACCTCGACGGCTACAAGGCGTTTTTCGTCAAGTCGCCGAATGTGCTGCCGGGAATGCTGGGGGGCCAGTTCGATGCGGAGTTCCGCTTCCGCTCGCCAAGCGAACGGGACCAGCTGGTGGCTGGCATGGGCGACCAGGTCTGGGTCAAGGAGCAGCCACTGGTTGCGACCCTGGTGGTGATCTTCAACACCAAGAAGAAGCCGTTTGACGATGTTCGCGTGCGCCAGGCACTGTCGTTTGCCATTGACCGCTGGGCCGGCGGCGAGCAACTCGGAAAAATCTCGGCGATCAAGTATGTCGGCGGCGGCATGCGGCCCGGGTTCGAAATGGCCTTGCCCGAGAGCGAACTCGTCAAGCTGCCGGGCTACTGGAAAGACGCAGCCGCGTCCCGCGCCCAAGCAACCAAACTGCTCAAGGAGGCCGGCGTCGACCAACTGTCCTTCAAGCTACTGAACCGATCCGGCACCGACCCCTACACCACCGCTGGCATCTATGCGATCGACCAGTGGCGCCGGGTGGGCGTGACCGCAACCCATGAACAGCTCGAGACCACGCCCTACCAAGCCGCCCTGTCCAGCGGCAACTTCGACGTCGCGATCGAGTTCATCTCCGACTACACCGATGATCCAACCGCCCAGTTCACCAAGCTGCTGTCAAAGAAGGGGTCTGCCGTCGGGCACTCGAACCACGAGGACTACAAGATCGACGCCATGTACGAAGCGCAAAGGCGTGCGATCGATCCGGTGGAGCGCAAGCGCATCGTCAATGAGTTCGACCGCTATACGATTACGGCTGCCAACGTGGTGTCGCTGCTGTGGTTCCAGCGCATCGTCGTGATGCCAAAGAAGGTCAAGGGCTGGTATGCCATGCCGAGCCACTACCTGGGCCAGGATTTGAGCGACGTGTGGCTGGAGAAATGATGCTTGAGGGGACTGCACGCGAGTCCCAGGTGCCAGGTCGCAGCAGATATAAGGCGTCACATCATTGTGTGCCGCCCGCCGTAGTCTTTGCTGGAAGCGCCTGCTAACGGCTGCCTCCGACCAACGTCGGACGGTTGGATCGTGGGCTCGGACTTTCCTGCGTCACACTCTTGGAAAGGCAGCGCACTTATGGCGACGATCATTACCGTTCACGGCACCTTTGCCCATGCCGGCGGCACGGCCGAGCAGCCGGAAGGCGAGCCGCAAGGCTTGCAATGGTGGGAGACGGGCAGCGCCTTTGACCACGACATCCGCACTAACGTCGAAGCAGCCAACGGCCAGCTCGATGTGGTGCCGTTCAAGTGGAGCGGCGACAACAGCGAACTGGGCCGACGGGCAGCGGGATCGAAACTGCTGGAGCAGATGCGCGGCCTAGAGGCGCGGGGCGAGCCCTATTGCGTGATCGGGCACAGCCACGGCGGCTCGGTCATTTCGGCAGCGCTGCTGGAAGGCGGCTCGCGCAAGCTGACGCTCGGCAATCTCAAGCGCTGGATCACGGTCGGCACGCCGTTCGTCAAGATGGAAAAAGAGCGCTGGCTGTTCTCGCGGCTCGATCTGCTGCGCAAAGTGATCTTCGTCGCTTCGATGATGCTGTTCCTGATGTTCCTGTTCTATCTGGTGGCAGAGATATTCAGCCGCCAAAAACACATGGTGCTGGGCGATGCCGCGCCGGGCGTCCTCATCTTCACCGGACTGATGATGAGCATGCCAATCGTCACCTCGTACTTCGTGCTGGGCTACCTCGACAGCCGCAGCATGTTGACCCACCGCAAAGTGGCAGTCGAGCGAGCGCGCAACGCCTTCGGTGCGCGCTGGCTGTCGCTTGCGCACAGGGACGATGAGGCGATCCAGGGCCTTGGCTTCCTGCCGGGCGCAAAACTTTCATTCTTCGACCGGTCGTTTGCCGTGTCGACCTTGACGCTCGCATCCGTCATCGCCCTGCCGCTCGTCTATCTGTGGGTGATCACCTCGCCCGCCGCGATGGTGCGCATCGGCGACTGGGTGAAGGAGGCATTCTACTCAAAGCGCCTGCCGGCGGAGGCTGCGGCCGAGATCAAGAACATCAAGGGCCTGAACCCGTCACTTGGTCCACGCACCGACGCCTCCGGCGCGCCCGTGGCACGCAACGCAACCCGCCGCGACTATCGCGAGAAGCGTCAGGAGATCGAGCGTCGTTTCCCCGGTGCCGTCGCCATTGCCGAGCGTGAATCCCGCTTCGTCGATCGCTTTTTCGAGATCAACAACAAGCCTTGCGCGGGCGGCAAGCTGTGCGGCGGGGGCCACGATCTGCGCATCAACAGCGCCTTGCTCTTGCATGTGGTGACCGACGAACTGGCGTCGGCCTTCGGCACCGATGAACTTGGCAACTGGCGCGACCGGCTGCTTGCTTCCCTGTTGCTGCCGGCGTTCCTGGTGCCGGTGCTGGCCTGCCTGTTCGCGCTGGTGCTGATGCTGCTGATCCGCACTGCTGCAATCCTGTTCAGCCGCGCCACCAGCAGCATGCTGAACGACTTGACCAACACGGAAGTAAAACGGGCAGCCTTTGGCAACGACACGGAGGGGGAAATCGCGGTCGGCGCCGCCGATCGGCCATCCTGGCTCGACCAGTCGAAGCCGCGGCTGCCGGTCGCCGTCGGCGACCTGGTCACGAACTATAGTAACAGCATCGCTTCGAACTCGCTGGCGAAGTTCAGGCGCGCCATTGGCACGCTCGCGTCCGTCGAGCCGAAACACACCGCCGATACAGCCATCATGACTTACTTCACCTGGAAGGAGCTCGTGCATTCGTCGTACTTCGACGTGGCGGAATTCCGCAAGCTCGTGGCTCAAGCGATCAGCCGCACCGACGGTTTCCGTCCGAGTGCTGCCTTCCAGGCCGACCCGAATTTCGCCCGGACCACCGAGTGGCTTTCAACCGTCGAAGCACCGATGCCGATGGCTGCCCCTGCGACTTCGTCCCGCAGGCGCGCCGCTTGACCCCTTGCCAGGGAGAGTGCCACACCGAGATCATGCAGCAGCAAACGCATCCAACGCCCCTGCGCCCCAAGGTGGAGCTGCCACGCGACACCTTGGCCGCGGTGCGCAACGGCATGCGGTGCAAGTGCCCAAAGTGCGGCACCGGGTCGCTCTACCGCGCCTACCTGAAGGTCGCCGACACCTGTCCTTCGTGCGGCGAGGCGCTGCACTACCAGCGCACCGACGATGCGGCGCCCTGGGGTGTCATGCTGATCGTCTGCCACATCGTGGTGGGCGGCGTGCTCGCAATGGAGCAGGCCTGGGCGCCGGACCTTTGGGTGACGCTGGCGATCTGGTTCCCGATCACGATCGGGCTATGCCTGGTGCTGCTGCCGATCGTGAAGGGGCTGTTCGTCGGCCTGCAGTGGGGCTTGCGCATGCACGGCTTCGGCCAGGGTCCCGACCCGGCGGACCCGCAACCCGCGCCCGTTGCGAGCCGGCCGCAGTAATCGCACCCGAAAGAGTGTCGTTGATCGGATTATTTACCGAACGGCATCTTGGCATCCACGCTCATCGTTCTCAGATGGCCACGTGCCTCACGCAGGACGAGCCGGTAAACGAACCGGCCGTCCTCCTCGCACAACGTGGTCTTGACCACTTCGGCGCCGCTCATCGACGAACGCGCAAGCGTGCTGACCTGCTCGACGGCAACAAGCGCGTTCTTACGTGCGACGACTTCGGCCTCGGACCAGGTGGCGAAGCACTTGGCGGCGTCGGCGCGGACGGCACCGCTGGCGCCAAGACTGGTGGCCAGGGCCAAGATTGTGCCTAGAATTGCGGTGCGCATGGGCTTGAGGCTTTCGTATCCAGAACGCACCATGCGCGGTGCTGGCTGAACGCAGCATGAATGCTGCAGCGCAACAAAACCATTTTGTTGCAGCTACAGATGCACCGTCATGCTGCGACGCTCCAGGCGGGTGGTCGCCCGGATGCGCCCGTAGATCGTCAGGAATGTACCAGCGAGGCCGCCCAACGCCTGTGCGACCTGGACGGCCTGGCCGCCAAGCTGCTTCACGGCTTCGCCAGTGATCTCGATGCCAATCAGCGGTCCCACCGCCGGCACGACAGTGGAAGCGGCGGTGATGAGCGCACCCCAGACGGTGAGCGACTGCCCCCACCACTTCGAGGGCGCTTCGCCCTCGGATGCGGGCATGGGCAAGCGCGGTGTTTCTCTGCCTTCGGTCATGGGAGTATCTCCTCCAGGGTTGCGGGTTGCTAATTTGAGTGCGGTGGCCAGCGTCGCATCGACCCGTGCGAGCCAGCCGCGGCCGAAGCGCCAGAAGTGCGGCAGCGACCGGTACCGGGCACGGCGCAAGTCGGCGTAGCGTTGCAGCAGCCGGCTGACCGGCTGGGCGGCACAGGCAGCGAGCGTCGCCGGGCCGATCTCACCGTCGATGTCGACGCCCACCGCCTGCTGCAGCAGGCGCGACGATGCGCCGAGGCCGTGGTTGACGCTCGCGTCAAAGTGCATGAGCGCAAAGGCCGGCGGCATCGCCTCGGCACGGCAGGGCTGCCAGTAGCGCCGAAGGTAGATGGCGCGCACCTCGTCACGGCCGATGTCGCGCAATGCTTGCCGCAGCAGCGGAAACGAGGTGGCATCGACCGCGATTCCGCGATAGGCCGCCAGCACGGCCAGCGTCACGCCGAAATTGGTCGGCCCACCCGGGTCATGGGGATCCTCGGTCCACCCGCCTTCCATTTCGAGGACGTGGGCGAGGGCCATGTCGAAATCAGCTTTGGCGGAGGGATTTTCGCCCCCTTGCTCTGGCACAGCGCCCGTGCCGTGCGGCCAGCGCAGTCCGAGCAGTCGGCTGCGCGGTATGGCTCTGACGCTCACCGCATCGCCCTGGTTGCCGCCCAGCACGAACAGGTGCGTGTCGTCCGCATCGAGGTAGAACGCGACATGGCCGCTGGCCGGGTCGGCGCCGCGGGTGAACACCGCGACCGCGCCGAGGCGCCCGTCGGCGATCCCCTCGCCCCAACGGAGATAGGAGCGCGCCAGCAGCGAGCGGGTGCTCGCAATCCCCGACCGTTCGAACACCGCCCCGACGAAGGCTGCACACCAGGCGACCTCGTCGTGGGTGATCTCGCCGTGCCCGACGTCGCGGTAGAACGCGGCGATGCGCGGGTTATCGACAGCCCCGCCCCCTTCGCGTTGGCCAATCTCAGCCCACGCGTGCGCCATCCAGGCCGGCTCGGCCATGGTATCCTCCCTGACACGTTGCGAGATCAGATGGTGGCCTGGCGCGGCGCGCCGCGGCCCCATACGTTGCTCATCTGGTAGACGCGCACCGAGACGGCCGCTTGCGGCGCACCGAAGTCGGCGGTCTGCTGGGCGGCGCCATACACGACCCGCGGCGTGGTGGTCGTCAGCGTCCGCCTCACTTGGCTGCCCGCCACGATATCGACCTCGTAGGCTTCCGCAGTTTCGGCCAGCGGCACTTCGGCTGCCGTCCAGCTGTCACCACCGCTGCGCGTGCGCCTGATCCACGACACCGTGAGGTCGCCACTGGTGCGCTGGCCGCGCACATGCACAGGGCTGAGCGGCCGCGCGCCGACGCCGAGGAAGGCGTGGGCCAGTTCCAGATAAGAGGGATGGCCCAGATCGCGCGATGAGGGGCCGATCCGCCAGCGATAGGGCAGCCCGATGTCGCCGGCACCAAGATCGAGTCGCGTCAGGCCGCTGCCGAGGCTCACGAACGGGGCGCCAGCAGCAAGCGCCGTCGCCGCCATCGCGCCTTCCGTTCCCGCCTGCCCGCGCAACAGACCAGACAGTTCATAGGTGTTGGCGGCGACCAATGTCGCCATTTCGAATTGGAGAACCTCCCATGCGCCGTCGGGTGATTGCACCACGGCAATGTTGGACCCCGACAGCAGTTTCAACCGCGACACCGAGGTCAACGTCGCGCCGCTGGTCAACATCACGCGGAGTTTCGTCGCCCGATCGAGGCGCCCCTGCGGACCCGGCGGCAACGGTGTCAGCGTCACGCCCAGCGCACTCGATGCATCGACAAAACCCTGTAGCGTGAACCCGGTCGCCTCCGGCGAACGGTAGATGGCGAGCGGACCGGGCCAGGGTGACTGCGCCGCCGCGATGTAGCCGGCAGTCGCGGGCTCGTCGCCGGTCAGCAGCGGCAGGTCGAGGAACCGCACTTCCGGCTTACCGGGCACCGGCACGACCACAGGCGTCGGCGGGCGCTCGGGCTGGATCGCTCGCGCATAGACTTCCGGGTCGAGGCCGCGCGCTTCGATTGCGCGTGCCCCGTGATCGCCGACCTCGGTCACCCGCACCAGGCGACGACGTCCGCCGACATCGAGTGTGATCGCATCGCCGGGCTCGACCGCGAGCCGGCTCGGTGGCAGCACGAAGTCGGCCCGCTCGCGCGATGCCCAGGCTTCGAACAGCCAGCTCTCGGCGAGTTCGGCTGCAGCGTCGGGATCGAGGATGATGGCGAGATCCGCCTGCGCGACGCGGCCGCTGGCGCCGGTCAGACGGCGAGCTTCCGCCACGGCTTGCCGGTAGTCGCCCTCGCTCGAGACGAAGCTGATCTTGGCCGATGCCGGCAGATCGGTTTCCTGCCCGCGGGTCAGCGTCACCGTTCCGCGGCCGGCCTTCTCCTCGACCGTGACATCCTCGGAAATCAGCGCCACTGCCGCCTCCGCACCGCGATGGCGCAGCTTGATCTCTCCGCCGCTTTCCAGGCTGTCGAAGAAGAAGGCGAGTTCCAGCGGCTGCAAGGCATCGCGCGGCGCCATGATGCGGTCGATCACGTAGCCCGGCACCAATCCGTCGAGTGTGGACGCATCGAAGCGCGAGAACCCGTAGTCGGCCATGAGGCGTGCGACCAGATCGGATAGAGGCAGTGCTGCGATGCGCCCGTTCAGCCAATGCCCGAGGCGCCAGCTGCTGCCGTCACCCCAGGTTTCGGTGTCGGCGGGAAACGCCGGATAGGGCCGCAGATCCCAGGCGTAGATGTGGGTGCGGGAAACATCGACCATGCGGCCGCCGTACACGATCGAAATCGGATTGAGCCCGGCAACGGCACCCGAACTCGCCGGATCGAAGGCTTCCAGCAGTGCCTGCAGATAGCGCCGCTGCATGAGGTCATCGCGCCGGCCCGACGAGAAGTACGGCAGCCCTGATTCAGCACTCTTGGGGTCGATGAACACGTTGGGCTGGTTGGCACCGCGATCGACCGCGCCGCAGCCAACTTCCATCAGCCACACCGGCTTCGATTGCGGCACCCACGCGGTCGCGGTTCCACTCTCGATGCCGCCCGGCCGGTTGCGGTGGCTATTGAGCCACCACGACTTCAGGTCCTTGTAACGAAACACCCAGGGCTTGCCCTGGCCATCGGTGATCGGCGTGCGGCTCTGCGACCGGCGTGCGGCATCGCTGGCATAGTACCAGTCGTAGCCTTCGCCGGCGGTGAGGTTGCCCTTGAGGTAGTTCAGTTCGTAGATCGATCGCGCGCCGGCCAAACGGTCGAGGTGGGTCGCGCTGTCGCGCCAGTCGGCGAGCGGCCAGTACAAATCGATGCCGATCGCATCGATGCTGGGAGACGCCCACAACGGGTCCAGGTGGAAGTAAACGTCGCCGGTGCCGTCCGCTGGCTGATGGCCGAAATATTCCGACCAGTCAGCGGCATAGACCACCTTCACCGTCGGCCCGAGGATCGCTTTCACGTCGGCGGCCAGTTGCTGCAGGGCGGCGACAAAGGGGTAATCGGACGCGCCCGAGCGCACGGTTGTGAGCCCGCGCAGTTCGCTGCCGATCATGAAGGTGGATACGCTGCCGGCAGCCTTTGCGAGCAACGCGTAGTGCAGGATGAAGCGGCGGTAGGACCATTCGGCAGGTCCAGTGTAGATCACCGCATCGCCACTCAACGCAAAGTCCGTGGGCTTGGCCTGGCCGATGAAAGCTGCCAGTTGCGTTGCCGCCGTGGCGGTCTTGTCGACCGTGCCGGGACGGCCGGGTGCTGGATCGCAGGTGATGCGCCCGCGCCAGGGGTAGGCCGGCTGCGAAGCTGACCCATCATGGGGATTGGGCAAACGATTGTCGGCAGAGATGTCCATCAGCACGAACGGGTTGAGCGTCACGCTCAGGCCGCGGGTGGCGAGGTTGCGGATGCGGTCCACGATCGACTGGTCGGACGGCGTGCCACCATAGGCGGCCTTGCCGTCGACGTGGCTGACCAGCGCCGCCGTCTCTCGCGTCAATCCGGCGACGAACCATTCGACCGGCTGCGTATCCTTCTGCGACCGGTCGACCTTCGGCTCGATCAGGCATGTTCCGCAGCGCAGATCGCTGCCGAACCAGCTTGCGACCAGCGATACGGCGCCGACGTTCGGCAACTGCATCTTCAACTGGTCGAGCGACACATCGGCGTCGGCGGCACCGCTGCTCGTGTGCGCGTTCTCCGACACGCGCTCGCCGGCGAAGCCGATGCGGGTGACGGGTTCGGCCGCGGCGAAGAACTCGCCGGAACCTGGAATGAGGACGACGCCCTTGACCAAGGCCGTGAACCCGTCGCCGCCGCGAAACACCTCGAAAGAGAGCTGCGGCAGACGATTGCCGAACGGCGCCAGGGCCAAGCGCTCAAACACCAGGTAGGCGATACCGCGATAGGCCGGCGCATCAGCGCCTTCGCGTGCCACGATCAGGCTGTCCGCAGTCTGCGTTTCGCTGCCCTCGTGCAGGCGATAGGTAATGCCCGACAGATCGAGTTCCCGTCCGTCGGCCCAGATGCGTCCGATGCCCGTGATCGCGCCTTCGGCGACGGCGACGGCGAAATTCGCATAGTAGCGATACTGCGTTTGCGTGCCACCGTCCGCCCCGGCGCCGCACCCCCGCGACCCGCCTTCGCTGCGGCGGGCCCCTCCACGCGCGGATGTCCCGCCGTCACGACATACAGTCCGCGCGGGGCGATCAGCGCCGCGAGCTCGGCATCGCCGAAGTCGCGCAGCAGTCCCCAGACGTTGCGATAGATCGGCT
>JAKFWF010000067.1 GCA_021730785.1 Hyphomicrobiaceae bacterium | reverse complement strand
CGAGGATTTGCAGTCCTCTACGTCACCACTCCGCCACGTGGCCTCACTTGCCGGCGCCTAGCAGCGGGCGGCTGACAGATACGCAACAAAACGGTGCGGTCAAGCCGCTGGTATCACACACTGCCGCGGGGATGCAACGCGCAGACGAGCGATTTGCAGTGCTGAACCGTGCGCGATCGGCAGTAGCAGGCGTTGCCACCTTTGGCTATGGTCCCCGCGCACGACTGACGTCTCGGGGAAGAACATGGCCAACTTTGCACTACAGCGGAAGAATATGGTCGAGAGCCAGGTTCGCCCAAGCGACATCACCGATCGCCGCATCACGCGCGCCATGCTGGACATTCCGCGGGAGCTGTTCTGTCCCGAGGGATTGAAATCCACGGCCTACCGTGACGAAGTGCTGCAGGTGAACGAGGCGAAGGGCCCGCGCGCCCGCTTCACTCCGGCGCCGCGCACACTGGCGCGGCTGATCCAGGCCCTCGACCTCGGCGACGGCGATGCTGTTCTCGAAATCGGCGCGGGCACGGGCTACGGCGCAGCGGTGATCGCACGGATGGCGGCACGCCTGATCGCGCTCGAGTCCGACGCAGCACTCGCCGCCACCGCACGCGCGAACCTCGCCGCGCTGGGCGCAAGCAACACGACGATCATCGAAGGCGATCTGGTCGCCGGCCATGCCCAGGGCGCGCCCTACGACGCGATCCTGATCGGCGCCTGCGTCGGCGTCGTGCCGCGCGCCATCCTCGATCAGTTGAAGGATGGCGGCAGATTGGCCGTGATCGTCGCCGAGCGCGGCTTCGGTCGCCTGACGCAATGGCGCCGACTAGGGGGAACATTCGACAGTCGCGTGCTGTCGGACGCCGGCGCGCCGATGCTCGCCGGGTTCGAGAAGCGTGAAGAATTCGTGTTCTGAAGCGGTTCAGGGGGCAAGCTTGACCCCTTCACAAGTCCCGTTCCCAGGTTTCCCCGATGAGGTCGTGCCCGAACGAGTGGTGTGGTTCAGCCGCCGTCATGACGAAGCCGAGCTGCTCGTACAGCCGTCGTGCCGGCACCAGGATATCGTTGGTCCATAGGCTCATGCGGGCATAGCCCGCGGTCTGCGCGAACTGCATGCAGGCCTCGACCAGCCGCCGACCGAGCCCAATGCCGCGCGCGCTCTGCTCGACATAGACGAGGCGGAGCTTGGCCGTCGTGTCATCTTTTCGCACGACGAAGGCCGAGCCAAGGATGTCGCCACCACGATCGGCGATGAAACCGCAGTCGGAGTGTGCATCGAATTTTTCGATGTAGTCGGCCACGACCTTCGCCACAAGCGCTTCGAAGGACTGATCCCAGCCGTACTCCGTGGCATAGAGCGCTGCGTGGCGATGGATGACCCAGCCGTAGTCACCTGATCGCGGTGCACGCAGCGTGACGTCGGCGGTGCCGGTTTTCGAGCCTTGCAGCGATCCGCCCAGCAGACGTTCGACCTCGGCCGTCGCCTCTACCAGGGTCATCTGCTGGGTCAGGGTGAGACCGGCGACCAGCGCCCCGACTTCGCGCTGCGAGGCTGCATCGATCGCGACATACAACTGTCGGCCGAGTGGCGTCAGGTTCAAGAGCGACTGCCGCGCGTCGTCCGCACTCGTGGTGCGGGTAATCACGTGCCGCGTTTCCAGCGCCTTCAACGTGCGACTGAGATATCCCGCATCGAGGCGCAGATCGCGGCCGAGATCAGTCGCGGTAATCTGCGGGCAGGTCGCGATTTCATAGACGATGCGGCCTTCGGTCAGCGACAGCGGGCTGCCGAGGAGACCTTCGTGCAAGGCGCCGATGGCACGCGTATAGAACCGCGAAAAGTGGCGGATCGCGGCGATGGTTTGGGCACTTGGCGCTGGCATTGTGTCAGGCAACGGCGTCACGGGGGTCGGGGGCGGAGCCGTCATGACACAGAAGTTAGTTGCCAAAGTCAAGCATCGCAATCTGGTCCCGCGCCCCGACGACGTGGCCGCCCGCCTTGACTCCGCTGTGACCGGGGTGCTCAAAACCGCCGGAACACGGTTCACAGCTTCGGAGCGCACGCGCGAATGGCCATAGCCTTCATTTTTCCCGGTCAGGGTAGCCAGGAGGTCGGCATGGGGCGTGACCTGGCGCAGACGTTTGCCGCCGCCCGTGCCGTCTTCGATGAAGTCGATGCGGCACTGGGCCAGAACCTCTCGCACCTCATGTGGGAGGGCCCGAAGGAAGCACTGACCTTGACGGAAAATGCGCAACCGGCCCTGATGGCGGTATCGATGGCCGTCATTCGCGTGCTCGAGCGGGAAAAGGGCCTCGATCTGCCGGCGCGTGTGCGCCTCGTGGCGGGCCATTCACTTGGCGAGTATGCGGCGCTGGCCGCCACTGGAGCGTTCTCGCTGTCGGATGCGGCGCGCCTGTTGAAGCTGCGCGGCAAGGCGATGCAGTCGGCAGTGCCCGTTGGCCAGGGCGCCATGGTCGCACTGCTTGGGGTCGGCCTCGATGTTGCCCGCAAAATTGCCGCTGAAGCAGCCCAGGGCGACGTCTGCGATGTCGCAAACGATAACGATCCGACGCAAATCGTGCTGTCTGGATCAAAGGTCGCGATCGATCGCGTGGCCGAGGTCGGCAAGGCCCACGGTCTCCGTCGCGCCATTCCGCTGCCCGTCAGTGCGCCCTTTCACTGCGCGCTGATGCGACCTGCCGCCGATGCGATGGCGCACGCGCTGGCAGCCGTCACGATCAATCGCCCGTCGGTTCCCGTTGTCGCGAACGTCCTCGCCCAGGCTATCAGCGAGCCGGCCGAGATCCGCCAGCGCCTCGTTGAGCAGGTGACGGGCACCGTGCGCTGGCGCGAGTGCGTCGAGGCCATGTCGAGCGCGGGAATTACAAATTTCTGTGAGATCGGCGCCGGTAAGGTGCTTGCCGGGCTCATCAAGCGTATCAACAAAAACTCGAACGCGGTTTCGGTGGGCACTGCCGCCGACATCGAGACGGTTCTGCCACAGCTTAAATGAGGACCCCCGTGGGCTCGACGATGCAGTGCGACGCTGCCTCGCTCACCCTCTTCATGACGCCCACCGTGTCGCATTGCGCTCTAAGTGCGCGGCAGGCAGCACAGCGAACGCCATGAACTGACCGACGAACTTCGTAAGCGTAAGGAACCATCCATGTTCTCACTCACCGGCAAAAACGCGCTTGTCACCGGCGCCACCGGCGGCATTGGCGGGGCGATCGCCCGTGCGCTGCATGGGCGCGGCGCCACCGTCGCCATTTCCGGCCGCCAGGTCGACAAGCTCGAAGCTCTTGCCGCCGAGCTGAAGGAGCGCGTGCACGTCGTGCCGTGCGATCTGGCCGATAAAGCGCAGGTTGCCGGCCTCGTCGACGTCGCGATCAAGAAACTCGGCCGCCTCGACATCCTGGTCAACAATGCCGGTCTCACCAAGGACAACCTGTTCATGGTGATGAAGGACGAGCAATGGGACGACGTGATCGCGGTCAACCTCACGTCGACCTTCATGCTGATGCGGGCCGCCACACGCGCCATGATGCGCGGCAAGACCGGCTATGGCCGCATCATCAACATCTCGTCCGTCTCAGGCATCGTCGGCAATCCGGGCCAAGGCAACTATGCGGCCTCCAAGGCCGGCATGATCGGCATGACGAAATCGCTCGCCCGCGAAGTTGCCTCGCGCGGGATCACAGCCAACTGCATTGCGCCAGGCTTCATCTCGACGCCGATGACAGACGTGCTGACCGAGCAGCAGGTGACAACCGTCATGAACGCAATTCCTGCACAGAAGTTTGGCACGCCTGATGACATTGCCGCCGCCGCGGTCTATCTCGCGAGCACCGAAGCGGCCTATGTTACGGGCCAGACGCTGCATGTGAACGGCGGCATGGTGATGATCTAATTTATCAATAGACCGTCGCTTGTCGTTCATTCTACGCATAAAATATCATCCGAAATCGCGAGTTTCGAAGTGCCTTTCCGACTATGGCCAAAGCGTGGCAAGTATGTTACCGACCCCGCGGCCCTGGGGTTGATGTTGGGGAAAAACCCGTTTTCTCCTGGGATCGCTGTGTTCCGAAAGAGGGACTCACGCTAGCCCGCACGTTGGGTCGCGAGGTGCCAGTGCCGGTCACGTGTTCGAATGCAATAAACAGTAGACTTCTGACGAGACGAGGAAGATATCCATGAGCGATGTGGCAGAACGCGTGAAGAAGATTGTGGTCGAGCACCTGGGCGTCGAAGCCGAGAAGGTGAAGGAAAACGCGTCGTTCATCGACGATCTCGGCGCCGACAGCCTCGATACCGTCGAACTTGTAATGGCGTTCGAGGAGGAGTTCGGCTGCGAGATCCCCGATGATGCCGCCGAGCATATCCTGACCGTCGGAGACGCGGTCAAGTTCCTCGAAAAGAACGCCAGCGCCGCCTGAGCGGTGGCCGTGGGCCGCGGCGCCGGACACCGTTGCGGCGCGGCCAAGGTACTATGGTACTGAGCCGGGATGTTACCATGCGCCGTGTCGTCATCACAGGTTTGGGTCTCGTAACGCCGCTGGGATGCGGCGTCGAGGCAAGCTGGGGTCGGATCCTCGAGGGCCGGAGCGGTGCGCGCCCCGTCGACACTTTCAAGGTCGACGACATCAGCTGCCGGATCGCGTGCTACGTCCCGCGCGGCGACGGCAGCAATGGCACGTTCAATCCCGACCAGTGGATGGAGCCGAAGGACCAGCGCAAGGTCGACGACTTCATCATCTATGCCATGTCGGCGGCTGATCAGGCATTGGCCGACGCGAACTGGGCGCCGAAGACGGATGAGGACCAGGAGCGGACCGGCGTCCTGATCGGCTCGGGCATCGGCGGCCTGAGTGGCATTGCCGACACGTCGCTGCTGCTGGCCGAGAAAGGGCCTCGCCGGGTCAGTCCGTTCTTCATCCCGGGACGCTTGATCAATCTCACCTCTGGCTATGTGTCGATCAAGCACAAGCTGAAGGGACCGAACCACTCGGTCGTCACGGCCTGCTCGACTGGCGCGCACGCGATCGGCGATGCGTCGCGCATCGTCGCACTCGGCGATGCCGATGTGATGGTGGCGGGCGGCGCCGAGAGCCCGATCTGCCGCATCGCGCTGGCCGGTTTCGCCGCCTGCAAGGCCCTGTCGACGGGCTTCAACGACACGCCGACAAAAGCGTCGCGCCCCTACGACCGCGATCGCGACGGCTTCGTGATGGGCGAGGGGGCAGGCGTCGTCGTGCTTGAATCCTACGAGCATGCCAAGGCGCGCGGCGCCCGCATCTACGCCGAAGTGATCGGTTACGGCATGTCGGGCGATGCGTTCCACATCACGGCACCGGCCGAAAGCGGCGATGGTGCCTTCCGCTGCATGCGTGCCGCCGTCAAGCGCGCCGGCATATCGACCGGCGACGTCGACTACATCAATGCGCACGGTACTTCGACGCCGCTCGGCGATGAAATCGAACTGGGCGCGGTCGAGCGCCTGTTCGGCGCCAGCGGCACCAAGCTCGCCATGTCGTCGACCAAGTCGGCGACCGGTCACCTGCTCGGTGCTGCCGGCGCGGTGGAAGCGATCTTTTCCGTTCTGGCGATCCGGGACGGCGTGGCCCCGCCGACGATCAATCTCGACAATCCCTCGGTCGCAACGACGATCGATCTTGTGCCAAACAAGCCGCGCAAGATGAAGATCGATACCGTCCTGTCGAATTCCTTCGGATTTGGCGGCACCAACGCGTCGCTGATCATGCGGCGCGTCGCGTGAGTGGGTGCGCCTTAATTTCCGCCCGCCGATGGGGCATCACACCGGTAGCATTCGAGCCGAGTGATGGGACGCAGCGATGAGCACAGACCAACGGCCGGACGACAGTACTGAGCGACGCAACACCGCGAATTTCCAGCCGAAATCCCCGGCCGAGGCGCTGGAGCCGACGCGCGGACCCGTGCGGCCTGTGGGTCCACGCCGCAAACGGCGCGCGCGCAAGCTGAACCCGTGGCTGCGGTTCATCAACACCCTGCTGACGCTTACAGCGATCGGACTTACGCTGTTCGGCGGCGGCGCCTATTGGCTGTCGACGGAGCTCAACCGGGAGGGGCCACTGCGGGAAGCCCGCAACGTCATCGTGCCCCGGGGCGAAGGCGCCCACGATATTGCCAAGCGGCTGGAGTCGGATGGCATCATCGCCAGCCAGCAGATGTTCGTCGGCAATTACATCGCGCGCTACATGAGCAGCTGGTTCGGCGGGCAGTCGCTGCAACTCAAGGCTGGCGAATACGAGATCCCAGCCGGCGCCAGTCTGCGGATGGTGTCGGAGATCCTGGGCGAGGGCAAATCTACCCTGCAGCGCGTGACCATCCCGGAAGGTCTGACCAGCGCGCAGATCGTCACCCGTCTGCGCAACGACGCGAACCTGCTGGGCGAGATCACCACAGTCCCGCCCGAAGGAACATTGCTGCCGGACACCTATAAGTATTCGCGCGGCATGACCAAGCAGCAGGTGCTCGATCTGATGCAGGCCGAGCAGAGAAAGCTCGTGGAGCGCCTGTGGGCGGCCCGCCAGCCCGATCTACCATTGAAGAGCATCGAGGATGCGATCATCCTGGCCTCGATCGTCGAGAAGGAAACCGGCCGCAACGACGAGCGCGAAAAGGTGTCTGCCGTGTTCGTCAATCGGCTGCGCCAGAACATTCGGCTGCAGTCCGATCCGACCATCCTTTACGGCCTGTTCCTCGGTGACGTGTCGTGGGGGCGTCCGATCTACAAGTCGGAGATCCAGCAGAAGACTGCCCACAACACCTACCAGATCGACGGCCTGCCGCCGACCCCGATCTGTAACCCCGGCAAGTCTGCGCTGGAAGCCACGCTGAACCCGGCCAAGACCAGTGATCTGTACTTCGTTGCCAACGGCCAGGGCGGCCATGTATTCACGACCAATCTGAGAGACCACAACGCGGCCGTGGCGCAGTACCGCAAGTATGAGCAGGACTTGCGCGCGCGCCAGGCGGCAGCGGCTGGACTGAAGGTCACGCCGAAACCGCAGCCTGTGGCGCCAGCGCAACCGGCGGCACCCGTGCCAGTGCCTGTATCCGCATCCGCTGTTGCTCCAGCGCCGGCAGGCCCACCTGCGGTCGAGGTCCAGGCGGTGCAGGAGGTCGCTGCAACGAGCCCCGCATCGGCCACCACTGCCTCGGCCGATACCGGCAGCGTGCCCCTGCCGGTCCGCAAACCGAAACGGCAATAGTGGGTTTTGCACAGCTGGATCCGCCGGCATCCACCGCCTTGGCGGCAGCACCTGTGCGCTCTATGGTCCCGGCCATACCCTTACAGGCAGGACCTCGTGCGCCCATGACCGTCAAGAGCATGACCGGGTTCGCCCGCACCGAGGGCGCCTACGGGCCGACGCGCTGGGTGTTCGAAGTGCGTAGCGTGAACGGCCGCAATCTGGATTTGCGTTTGCGACTGCCCCCCGGGTTCGACAGTCTGGAACCGCGATTGCGGGACGCCCTGGCGGCGAAGTTCGTGCGCGGCAGCGTTCAGGTGCACCTCAACGTCAAGCGCGAGGACGGCGTCACCGCGCTCCGCCTCAACGAGGAGGTCTTAGCACAGGCAATCGCTGCAGCTGCGCGCGTGCGGGCGATGACCGGCGCGGGCCCGGTGTCCGCCGAGGCGATCCTCGGCCTGAAGGGTGTGCTCGAAACCGTCGAGGCAAGCGAAACCGAAGCCGAGGCGCAGGTCAAGGCAGCGCACATGATCGTCTCGTTCCAGGCGGCCGTCGATGGCGTCGTGCTGTCAAGAGCAGCCGAGGGCACGCGCCTCAGCCGCGTTCTGCTTGATCAGATCGACGAGATCGAGCGCCTAACACGGGCGATCGAGACGAACCCGAGCCGGAGTGCAGAGGCGATCCAGAAGCGGCTTGGCGAACAAGTGGCGCGACTGACGGAAGCGGCATCGGTGCTCGATCCCGTGCGGCTACATCAGGAGGCCATCTTGCTCGCGACCAAGGCCGACGTGGAGGAGGAGCTGAAGCGCCTGCAGGTTCATGTGGCGGCGGCCCGAGAGTTTCTGCGCAGCCCCGAGGCGGTTGGTCGCAAGCTCGACTTCCTCGCCCAGGAGTTCAACCGCGAGGCCAACACCATCTGCTCCAAGGCCAACGATTCGAGCCTGACCACGCTCGGCCTGTCGCTGAAGGCCATCATCGAGCAGTTCCGCGAGCAGGTGCAGAACATCGAGTGAGGGGGCGCATCTGGCTGCGCTCGAGGCTTGTGGGAGTACACCTCCTCATTCGCCGAATGCATATTATGGAAAATTATACCGCCCTTTATACCGATATCAGAGACATGGAGTCTCGCTCGCCTTAATGTGACGCCGTGAGATTCCGCGGCCCAGCGACGCGAAATCATTCGGTCCACCTGGCGTCACCAGTTCAAACGGCGCGCCGTCCGGCAGCGCGCCGCGGCGACCGTCACTTGTCATTCCGCTCATGATCGCTCACCAGCCGGTCGAGCAGGCGCACGCCCCAGCCCGATGCCCAGCCCTGGCTGATATCCGTCTTGTTGCTGTCCATGGCGACGCCGGCGACGTCGAGGTGCGCCCACGGTGTGCCCTTGTGGATGAACCGCTGCAGGAATTGCGCCGCCGTGATCGCCCCGCCGAAGCGGCCGCCGATGTTCTTCATGTCGGCATTCTTGCTGTCGATCAGCTTGTCGTAGGCCTTGGCCAGCGGCATGCGCCAGACCTTGTCGCCGGTCGCCTCGCCTGCCGCCGAGAGTTCAGCCGCCAGCTTATCGTCGTTCGAAAACATACCGGCGTATTCCTTGCCCAGCGCAACCATGATCGCCCCCGTCAAGGTCGCCAGATCGACGATCAGCTTCGGCTTGAAGCGATCCTGCGCGTACCACAGCACGTCGGCCAGCACGAGACGGCCTTCCGCGTCCGTATTCAGGACTTCGATCGTCTGGCCGGACATCGACGTGACGATGTCGCCCGGGCGCTGGGCGGTGGCGGACGGCATGTTCTCGACGAGGCCGATGAGGCCGACGGCATTGACCGGCGCCTTGCGGGCGGCCAGCGCATGCATCAGGCCGGTCACGCAGGCAGCCCCCCCCATGTCGCCCTTCATGTCCTCCATGCCGGCAGCCGGCTTGATCGAGATGCCGCCGGTGTCGAACGTGACGCCCTTGCCGACGAAGCACAGTGGCTTCGCCTTCTTCGACTTGGCGCCGTGCCACTGCATGACGACGAGGCGGGACGGCTTCGCACTGCCTTGCCCGACGCCGAGCAGCGCGCCCATTTTCAGCCCCTCCATCGCCTCGACATCGAGGATGTCCACCTCGATGCCGACCTTGGTCAGTTTCCGGGCGCGGGCGGCGAACTCGACGGGATCGAGGACGTTGGCCGGCTCATTGACGAGGTCGCGGGCGAGCGCGATGCCCTCGGCCAGCGCCTTGGCGTGGATAAACGCCTGCCGTGCGCCGGCCGGGTCGGCGGTCAGGACGACGAGCTTTTCCAGATGCCCATCGCCAGCGCCGTTGCCGTTGGTATCGCCGGCCTTGGTCAGGTATTTCTTGAACGAGTAGCTGCGCAGCAGGGCGCCTAGCGCCAGATCGGCCGCCATGGCGCCGGCGGCAGTCGCACCGGGCACGTCGCAGACGAGGGACGCGACTTTGGTCTTGCGCGCCATGATCTGTGCGTGGGCAACGCCACCCAGCGCCACCCAGTCCTGGCCACCTTCGTCGTCGGTACTCCCGGCGCCGATCAGGATCAGCCGCTGCAGATCGAGGCCGGCGGGCGCCAGCAGCTCGATTGCCGCCTTGCTCTTGCCTTTGAAGTCGGCGGCACGGCTGGCCGCCGTCAATGCGCCCTTCGACGCCTTGTCGAGCGCTGTGCCGATCGTGCCCAACGCCGCATCGGTGCCGGTGAGAAGTGCGGTCACGCTCTCGGTCGACGCGGTCAGGGCAGCAAACGAAATATCCAGGGCGATCGGCATATCAAGGAGTTCCTCGAGGGGCGGCGGCGGAATAATGCGGCGAACAAAATGGACCCGGCGGCGCGACAGCGCAAGGGGCGGCCGCCGGTTCGCGCCACCGACAGCCCTGTCGCCGTGAAACGACACCACCAGCATGCTTGCGGTTGGGATCAGCAAAACCCCGGACCAAACTTCCGCCATCGTGCTATGGGAGCGCGGCCTGAGCCAACTTCTGCACTGCACGGCAACGGAGCCCGCGCACCACCTGATGACGTCGATCTTCGACCGCTACATCTTCCGGCAGGCGGCTGGAACCATGATCTTGATTCTGCTCTCGTTGTCGGGAGTGGTGTGGATCGCGCTCGCCCTGAAGCAACTCAACGTCGTGACCAGCGAAGGGCAGAGCACCGCGACATTCCTGCTGCTGACCACCCTCGCCTTGCCGAATCTGATGGCCTTGATCGCACCGATTGCGCTGCTGGTTGCACTCATTCACATCCTCACGCGCCTCAACGGCGACAGCGAACTCATCGTGCTGACGGCGTCGGGCGCCACCATGTGGACCGTGACCCGTCCGCTGCTGGTGCTGGGCTTGCTGGTCAGCCTTGCGGTGAGCGGGATCAATCACGTCGTGATGCCCTGGAGCCTGCGGGAGCTGAGCCGGACCCTCGCCCAGGTGCGCACCGATCTGCTCGGCCAAGTCATTCAGCCGGGCTTGTTTTCCAGTCCGGAAGCCAATCTCACCTTCCACATCCGTGACCGGGCCTTGAACGGCGAACTGATCGGACTGTTGCTGCATGATACGCGCAACACCGCCGAGGCGGTCACGATCGTCGCCGAGAAGGGCGTGGTGCAGAAGCAGGACGCATCGTCGTTCCTGTTCATGACCAAGGGTCACATCATCCGCAGCACCAACCCCAAGGAAGCGCCGCAAATCATCGCGTTCGAGACCTACGCCATCGATCTCGACCGGTTCGAAAGACCAACGAGCGCACCGGCGTTGCGGCCACGGGAGCGCTATTTCAACGAACTGGCCTACCCAGCCCCTGACGATGCCGAATTTAAGCGCCAGCCCGGCTTCTTTCGCGCTGAGTTGCATGAGCGCCTTGCCAGTCCGCTGTATCCACTGGCCTTTGTCTTGATTGCACTCGCCTGCGTGGGTCAAGCCCAGTCAACGCGGCAGAAGCGCTGGCAGGGCGTGGCAACCGCCGTACTCAGCGGGTTCGGCCTGCGGGTGGCCGGCCTCGGCATCAACAATCTCGTGGTCGTGCACGCGAAGTGGGTTCCCTTGCTTTATGGCTGGCCGATTGGCGCCATGGTATTGTCGCTGTGCTTCATCCTGTTGAATTCGCGACCCAAGCGCGGGCCGAGACCGACCGAGCGACTCAGGTTCGCCATCGAGGACGCGTGGCTTCGCTTGCGGCCACGCAAGGTCGCGGTCAGTTCGCAATCGGCTGCGTCTGCCGCGCGCCCACGGCTGCGGAGCACGCCATGATCCGACGCGCCACGCTGCAGCGCTACATCGCCCGCAGCTTCGTCACCTCGATCCTGGCAACCTACCTGCTGTGCTCGGTGCTAATCTTCATGATCGATTTCGTCGAGCTGCTGCGGCAGGCCGGCAAGTACGGCAGCGTGCCAGCCCGCACGCTGGTGTGGATCACGTTCCTGCGCCTGCCGGCCTATACTGAAATCCTGCTCTCGTTCGCAGTCCTGGTCGGCACCATCGGCAGCCTGCTGCTGCTGAACCGCAAGAGTGAACTGGCAGTGATGCGCGGCTCCGGCATGTCGGTCTGGCAGTTTTTGAAACCCGGCTTGGCCGTGGCCCTTGTTCTGGGCTTGTTCGCGATACTTGCGTTCAATCCTCTCGCGGCGGCAGCAAGAACGGAAGCCGAACGATTGCATGCCGAAGTGTTCAGGCGCGAGTCGAATTTTCTGCGCAGCCAGAGTATCGGCAACTGGCTGCGCCAGGATGGTCCCGACGGCCCATCGGTATTCAACGCCGGGGCCGTTTCCAACAAGGGGCGGACGCTGACCGCCTTCACGGCCATTCAGTACGATCGCGCCGACCGGTTCGTCGAGCGCGTCGATGGAACCAAGGCAGTCCTGCGCGATGGCTACTGGCTGATCGAAGATGCCTGGGTGACAAGGGTCGGCCGTCCACCGGAAAAATTCACGACCTACATCATCAGCTCTTACCTCACTCCAGAACGTGTACAAGATGCACTGGGAACGGTGCTCTCGATCTCGATCTTCGAGTTGCCGGGATTGATCGAAGTGGCGGAAAAAGCTGGGATTTCTTCGTCGAATTACAAGATCCAGTTCCAGCTTCTGCTGGCCCGTCCGCTGCTGTTGATGGCGATGGTGCTTTTAGGGGCGACTGTGTCGTTAAGGTCATTCCGGTCGGGGGGCATCCAGACTATGGTCGTCACCGGAATGCTCGGGGGATTAAGTTTCTTTCTGCTCGCGGAAGTGTCCCGACAGGTGGGGGTTGCCGGTCTGATACCGCCATGGACGGCGGTCTGGGTGCCGGTTGCCTCCGCTTCATGCATGTCGCTAACGGTGCTGCTGCACCAGGAGGACGGTTGAGTGATGCGTGACGCGGAGCCACCGCACGAATACTGCGGCGACCAACGCGCCCACCGGCACCGCTCGCGCAACCGCGGGCTGGCGGGGGCGGTGTTGGCCACGCTGTTATTGTGCCTGGCTGCCCCCGTTGCCTTCGCTCAGGACCCCAGCGTGTTCAGTCCGGCGCGACAGCAGTCGTCGTTCGCCAAGCCGGCCGGCGGCATCCTGGGGGGGCCCCGGCAGACGGTTGATCGTTCGAAACCGCTCTATCTGCAGGGCGATGAGCTGATCTACGACACCAAGAGCAGCAAGGTCCGCGCTCGCGGCAGTGTCGAGATTTTCTACAACAACTTCGTCCTCAAAGCCGATGAAGTCGAGTACGACCAGGGCGGCGGCAAGCTGACCGCGATCGGCAATGTCGAGTTGCGCGAGCCCAACGGCAACATCGTGCGCGCCGAACGCCTCGACATGAGCGACGATTTCCGCGACGCCTTCATTCAGTCGCTCAGTGCCGTGTCGAAGGACGATACGCGCATCGTGGGCGATCGTGCGACCCGACGCGACGGTAACATCACCGAGTTCGAGAAGGGCAAGTTCACACCCTGCAAGAACACGCCCGGCATGCCGCCACTGTGGTGCCTGAGCGCCAGCAAGCTGATCCATGATCAGGCAAATGCAACGATCACCTACCAGGACGCGTGGTTCGAGCTTTACGGCCAGCCCGTGTTGTACCTGCCCTATTTCCAGCACGCCGATCCGAGCGTCAAACGTAAATCCGGCTTCCTGATTCCGGAGATCAGCAGTTCGACAACGCTCGGCTACACGGTTGAAGTTCCCTACTTCTTCGCGCTTGCGCCAAACTATGACTTCACGTTCCATCCCCTCTATTCTTTCCGGCAGGGCGTGTTGTGGCAGGGCGACTGGCGCCACAAAGTGTCATTCGGCGACATCAAGGGTGAATACTCGATCAACATTTCCGCTATCGACCAGAACGATATCCTGGGCAGCCGCCTGGGCAGTCAGCTGCCCGACAACTGGCGCGGCAGTTTACAATCCAAAGGAAAATTCTCACTGTCCTCCTGGTGGAGCTTCGGCTGGGATGTGACGATAGAGAGCGACGATACGTTCCGTCGCTTCTATAAACTCGACAACATCCTGCAGACCGATCGCGTCAACAGCGCCTTCCTGCGTGGTCAGAGCGAGCGCAACTATTTCGCAATCACGGCCTATCAGTTCGGTGGCCTGTTGCTGAGCGACACGACCCAGTCGGAAAGCCGCGTCTTCCCGGTCGTCGATTGGAACTATGTCGTTGGCCAGCCCGTGCTCGGTGGCGAGCTGAGCTTCAATGTCAACGCGGTGGCGTTTGCACGCAGCAACGGTGCTGCGACCCTCACCAACGTGCTTGGCAACCGCACGACCAACACGCAGCGCGCGTCCGCCGATGTCAATTGGCGCCGGCGTCTGACCGACACACTGGGCATCACCTACACGCCGTTCGCCAATTTGCGCGGCGACGTGTTCAACCTCACCGACGCGCTCAACCCGGAGAGCGGAGCGCGGATCGAGAGCGAGACGGGAGTTCGGGGAGTGGCTTCGGCAGGTGTGCTCGCGGCCTACCCCTGGATCGCGGCAACCGAGGCGGCCAGCCACGTGATCGAGCCGCTCGGGCAGATTATCGGTCGCACGGCGCGAGTCGATCAGCGGCGCCTGCCAGACGAGGATGCCAAGAGCCTGGTATTTGACGACACCAACTTGTTCGAACTCGATAAAACGTCGGGCTATGATCGCCTCGAGACCGGGACGCGCGCCAACGTCGGTCTGCAGTATACGTTCCAGGCCAAGAGCGGTGGTACTGCTCGCCTCCTCGTCGGTCAGAGCCACCAGATAGCCGGCGACAATATCTTCAGCAACCCGGGCAATCGCACCAGCCCTGATTCGGCGGCCCCCAACCTGCCGATCTACAACCCGCGTACCGGGTTGCAGACCGGAAGTTCCGACTATGTACTGGGCGCCTATCTTTCACCCTCATCGGCGTTCCGCGTGGTGGCGCAGGCACGCTTCGACGAGGGTGATCTCACCTTGCGTCGCAGCGATGTCTTCGGCGAGGTCAACTACGGGCCGTTGCTGGTCCAGGGCATATACACGTTCTCTGGAGCTGATCCGACGCAGACCATACTGCGAGACCAGCAGGAAATATTCGCCACTGTCGGTCTGAAGCTGACGGACCAGTGGTCGGTGCTCGGTTCTGTGCGCTTCGATATCGACGCCAACAAGCTGCTGCAGGACGCCGTGCAGTTGCGCTATGCCGACGATTGCTTCGTGCTGACCGGAACCTACACCGAGACCCTCATCGATAACCCGGGCCGCGATATTGTCCCCGACCGTGCGTTTACGTTGCGGGTTGAGTTCAAGCACCTCGGCGACTTCCGGTACCAGAGCAGTGCGCTCACGACGGTGTTTGCTCCCAACCAGCCGGCGAAGTAGCACTCGCCGCTAAGATGGGTTGGTTGAAGGCAGGGGCTGGGCGACGGTTATCTTTGAATTCGTCCTTGCCTTGCCTGTGCCACGTTTGTTGTGGAAAACCACGCCAGGCTGTACCCGAGTCGCGTTACGGTCGAGCCTCACCGAGCCCTGTGATTTCTGGGGTGCCAGCCCCCCGCCATCGCCGAGTACCTGCCATGTGCCACCCGCGCACCACGTCACGCAGCCGTTTCGTTGCCATCACAGCCGCAGCAACCGTCGGCGCAGCGGCAATCTCCTGCGCAACGACTGCAGTCGCGCAGACCTCGTTGCCGGGTATCATCATCTCGACACCGCAGCCCGACGCAGCGCCGATCCTGCCGCCATTCGGCCGACCTGTGCCGCAGGCTATTCCAACGCCGCAGGCGGTGGCTCCAGCTCCAGCCCCGCCGGCACCAAAAGCCGTGGCCAAACCCAAAGCGAGAGTGCCTGCCGTTGCGCCCGCCGATGGTGCGGTGACAGGCGGTGGGGGCGCGCAGTCCATCATTATGCTGGTCAACGACGAGCCGATCACCGCGCTCGACGTTGAACACCGCTCCCGTCTCAATGCACTCAGCGCCAACATCGGCGAGCGCGTCCAGGCCAACATGAAGGCGCTGGTGACGGCGGAAAGCACGCAGACACGCTTCCGGGCCATCGTCGACCAGATCGTCAAGGAGAACCAGGGGTCAAAGACCAGGGAGCAAATCCTGGCACTGATCGACCAGCGCAAGTCACTGTTTGCTAAGCAGTTGCAGCAGGAAGCCATCACCAGCGCACGCGCCAGCCTGCTGCCGGGCATCAAGAAGGGCACACTCGAAGAACTGATCGATGAGAGGGTGAAGCTGCAGGAAGCCAAGCGCCTGGGTGTCAACATCGAGGAATCACAGATCGACGACATCCTGAAGGGTCTGGCAGAGCGCAACAACATGACGCCGAACCAGTTTGCCGATCAGCTGAAGAGCGTCGGGGCCGATGTGGCCGCCATGAAGGCCAGGTTCAAGGCGACGTTGTCGTGGAACGAGGTCATCCGGCGGCGCTTCTCGCATCAGGTGAGTATCAGCCCGAAAGAGATCGATAAGATCGCGGCCTCCGTTGCCGTCGCCGAGGATGACATCGAGTTGCAACTCCAGCGCATCACGCTGCCGGTCACCGGCAAACTCGATCAGAAGGCACTGACCGAGCGCTTCCGCGATGCCGACCGGGTCCGCCAGTCATTCACGGGATGCAAGGCTGGCGCTGCGACCGCCGCCAAACTACCCGGCGCGAAGTTCGAGGATCTGGGCGTGCGCAAGCCGTCGACGCTGGTTGAACCGCTGCGCAGCCAACTGCTCGGTGCCAAGGACGACGAAATGGTGCCACCCAGCATCGGCCAGGGCACGATCGAGTTGTATGCCCTGTGCAGCCGCCGCGTCGTCAAGGCCGATGACAAGCGTCGCACGGACGTGGAAGCGGATCTGAAGCAGAAAGAATTCGAGATCTTCGCCAGGGGCCATCTGCGCAATCTGAAACAAGACGCTCAGCTCGAGTGTCGTGCGCCCGAATGCAAGAAATGACCGCGTCGCCGCCGCCGCTGGCGGTCACGTCAGGTGACCCGGCCGGCATCGGATTCGAGCTGGCGCTTCGGGCGTGGCAACTGCGGCAGATGACCGACATCCCCCCCTTCGCGCTCTTCGCCGATGCGACGGCGACACAGCAGCGGGCGCGACATCTGGGCCTTGATGTGCCGTGTCGTTCAGTTCCAAGCCTTTCTGCTGCCGGGCACCTGTTTGCAACGGCTCTGCCCATCATCGACGTTCCGCAGGCGCAGCCCGCCACACCCGGCGTGCCAGATGCCCGCAATGGCGCGGCCGTAATGGGATCAATCGAAAGGGCGGTTGCTGGCGTACTGGCTGGCGAGGCGGGCGCCGTAGTGACCAATCCGATCGCCAAGAACGTGTTGTATGCGGCTGGCTTTGCGCATCCAGGACATACCGAATTTCTGGCCGAACTTGCCGGCCGCGCATGGCCTGGCCGCGCCTTCAAGCCTGTCATGATGCTCGCCTGCGACGAACTCCGCGTCGTGCCGCTGACGATCCACGTGGCGCTCGCAGCCGTGCCAGGGCTGCTGAGCCAAGCCCTGATCATCGAGACGGTGCGCATCACGCAGCGGGCCCTGATCGAGGATTTCGCAGTGTCTCAGCCCCGCATTGCGGTCGCCGGCCTCAACCCGCACGCGGGCGAAGGCGGCACCATCGGCATGGAGGATGAGACGATCGTGCGGCCGGCGGTCGAGGCCTTGCGGCACGACGGCTTTGCGGTGACCGGGCCGCACTCGGCCGACACGCTGTTTCATGCGGCAGCCCGCGCGACCTATGACGCCGTGGTCGCCATGTATCACGACCAGGCGCTGATCCCGATTAAGACGCTGGCCTTCGACACCGGCGTCAACGTGACGCTCGGCCTGCCCTTCGTGCGCACCTCGCCCGACCACGGCACCGCGTTTGATATCGCAGCCCTCGGCGTGGCCCGGCCCGACAGCTTCATCGCAGCCCTGAAGCTCGCCCGCACCACCAGCCGCCGCCGTGCCCTGGCCGCGGCCAAGCCAGCACCATGAGTACCCTCGCCGTCGATGGCATGCCACGCCTCGCCGACGTCATCCGCCGGCACGGGATCGCGGCCAAGAAGAGCCTGGGGCAGAACTTCATCCTCGATCTTACGCTGACCGGCCGGATCGCCCGCGAAGCGGCCCCGCTCGCCGGCCGAACGGTGGTCGAGATCGGCCCGGGCCCAGGTGGCTTGACGCGTGCGCTCCTGGCCGAGGGCGCGGGCCGCGTCTTAGCCGTCGAGCGCGACGACCGCTGCCTCGCGGCGTTGGCCGAGATCGCGGCCCACCATCCAGGCCGCCTCGCGGTGCATGCGGGCGATGCGTTGCACACCGACTGGCCGAAGCTGCTGGCCGATGCTCCTGGCAAGGCGGTCATCGCTGCCAACCTGCCCTATGGCATCGCCTCGCGCCTGCTCATCGGCTGGCTCGAAACCGAGCCCTGGCCGCCCTGGTTTGATCTGATGGTGCTGATGTTCCAGCGCGAGGTGGCGGAGCGCATCACCGCCGAACCCGGCTCCAAGTCCTATGGCCGCCTCGCCGTCATTTCGCAATGGCGGTGCGACGCCCACATCGGCCTGCACTTGCCGCCCGAGGCGTTCACGCCGGCGCCAAAGGTTTCGTCCGCCGTCGTGGTATTTCGACCGCGCATCTCCCCCCTGCCCGCGTGCTCCGTCAAGGCGCTGGGCCGGGTGACGGCCGCAGCTTTCGGCCAGCGCCGCAAGATGTTGCGCCAGAGCCTGAAGTCCCTGACCCCGCTGCCCGAGTTGTTGCTACGCGCAGCCGACCTCGATCCGGAGCTGCGTGCAGAGCGCCTCACCGTCGCCGAATTCGCGACGCTCGCCGCCCTGGTCGACGAAAAAGGGCTGTGACCTCACTCCAGATCCGGCTTGCCGTTGCGCAGCGCCTTGGTGCCGGAGCGCTTCTTCTTGCCTTCGAGGCGGCGCTGTTTTGAGCCGAAAGTTGGCTTGGTCGCCCGGCGCTTGATCGGTTGAATTGCTGCCTCTTTGATCAGCTCGATCAGCCGTTCCAGCGCATCGGCCCGGTTGCGGGTCTGGCTGCGAAAGCGGCTCGCCTCAATGATGATCACGCCCTCCTTGGTCAGCCGATGCCCGGCGAGCGCCTCGAGGCGTACCTTGACTGCGAACGGCAGATTGGGCGACAGCCGCGCGTTGAACCGCAGCTGCACTGCGGTCGACACCTTGTTGACATTTTGACCGCCCGGTCCCGACGCGCGAATGAACTCCTCGTCGAGTTCACTCGGATCGAGGCTGATGCTCGGGGTCACGCGGATCATCATCGGCTCCTCGCTGAATCACGCTGACATGATAGCATTGCCGCGACCCATGTTTAAGGACGCCGCATGTCAGCCGAACCGAAGAAGACGATCGATGACCTGATCGCCGTGATGGCCGCCTTGCGCACGCCGGGCACCGGCTGCCCCTGGGATCTGGAGCAGACGTTCGCAACAATCGCCCCCTACACGATCGAGGAAGCCTATGAGGTGGCCGATGCCATTGCGCGCGGCAATCTCACAGACTTGAGGGAGGAACTCGGCGATCTGCTCCTGCAGGTGGTCTACCACGCACAGCTGGCGCAGGAAGAGCAGGCCTTCGACTTCACCGACGTGGCCCACGCCATCACCACCAAGATGATCCGCCGCCACCCGCACGTGTTCGGCGATGAGGCGGCCCGCTCGATGGGCGCGACCCCAGGTTTCTGGGAGAAGATCAAGGCCGAGGAAAAGGCCGCACGGTCGACCGCACCGGCCAGCATCCTCGACGATGTGCCGTTGCCCCTTCCAGCCCTCACGCGGGCGGTCAAGTTGCAGAGCAAAGCTGCGAAAGTCGGCTTCGACTGGCCCTCCCTTACCCCCGTGCTGGCCAAGATGCGCGAGGAGTTGGCCGAGCTGGAAGCCGCTGCTGCCTCGGGCGATGCCACGCACACGGCGGAGGAATTCGGCGATCTGCTGTTCGTGATGGCGAACGTGGCGCGCCACATGGATATCGATCCCGAAGACGCCTTGCGATCGGCCAACCACAAGTTCACGCGGCGGTTTCAACGGGTGGAGGCACTCTTGAAGGAGCGCGGCCGGGGCCCCGCCCACTCCGATCTGGCCGAGATGGATCGGCTGTGGGACCAGGCCAAGCGCGAAGAGCGCGGCGGTTAACCGTCCGGGTTTGCCGCCCATCGCTTTCGAGTTCGCGATCACACTTCCTCACGACGGAGTGACCCTCGCCCCCAACACCAACTTTCAGCCTTAAGGAACACGGCACAAGGGTGCGAGGAAATTGTTCTGACCCTGGACGAGTGACCTGCCGCCCGGCAGCGTCAGAGGGGCATGAACCGGCCGATGAATATCCTTGGATTGACGAGTGAATCGCACGACACCGGCCTCGCCGTGCTGCAGCACGGCATCCCGCACTTGATCCTCGAGGAAGAGCGCCTCAACCGCACCAAGCATACATTGGCCTTTCCCGCCCGCTCGCTGGCGGCCGCCTTCGGCGAGGGCGGCGTCGCATTCGCCGACATCGACGTCATCACCACGCCGTGGGATGTAGTGACGCTGCGCCGCTCCCTGTTCGGCGCGGTGTTCGGACATCTGCCCGGCAGCCTGTCGCTGGTGTGGCCGGCCGCCCAACCGACCCAGGACGGCAACATCATTGCGCTGAATTTCCTGTTGCGGCGGGGCTTGAAGCGCCAGTTCCCGGGGCGCCGCATCCCGCCCATCGTCAACGTCGGGCACCACAATTGCCACGCCGCGGTGTTTTTCGTTTCGCCCTTCGAGGACGCAACCGTCGTCGTCATGGACGGCTACGGCGACGATGCCGCAACCAGCGTCTACACGGGCGCCGGCAACCGCCTGCAGCGGCAATGGCACGGCCGTTTCTTCGACAGCCTCGGCATGGTCTACACGCTGGTGACCATGCACCTGGGCTATGCGACCTTCGAAGAGGGCACCGTCATGGCGCTTGCCGCGTGCGGCGAGGAGCGGTTCGTCAGCCAGATGCGCGACATCGTCCGCCTGCAGAACAATGGCCGCTTCGCGATCAACATGGACTACTTCAGCCACGACACCTTCGGCATGCTGCGGCCGTTCAAGCGCAAGTTCACCGACGCGTTCGGCCCGCCGCGGCGACGCAACGATCCGCTGACGCAGCACCACCGGGATGTGGCCTACGCGCTGCAGAAGGTGGCAGAGGAGGTCATCCTGCACGTCGTGCGGGCCGCAGCGAAACAGCATCCCTCCCGTAACCTGGTGATCAGTGGCGGCGTCGCGCTCAACTGCGTCGCCAACGGCCGGCTGTTGTCGGAGAGCGGGTTCGAGCGGCTCTGGGTGCCGCCGTGTGCGTCCGACACGGGAGCCCCGCTCGGCAGCGCGCTCTGGCACTACCATCAGACACTCGGTCAGCCGCGGCGCACCACGCTCGATCACGCCTACTTCGGACTGGGATACGACGACACCGCCATCCAAGCGGCACTGGATGCGGCCGGCATGCGCTATGAAAGACTGATCGAAACGGACCTGCTCGGCCGGGTCGCGGGCGATCTTGCAGCCAACAAGACGGTCGGCTGGTTCCAGGGCCGCTATGAGATCGGTCCGCGGGCGCTCGGCAACCGTTCGATCCTGGCGTCCCCCATGACCGCCGGCATCCGCGACATCCTCAATGCCCGCGTCAAGTTCCGCGAGCCGTTCCGCCCCTTTGCCCCCTCTGTGCTCGAAGAGCATGCCGCCGACTGGTTCGACATGGACGGCCCCGACCCGTTCATGACCATCGCCCGCAAGGTGCACGCGGGCAAGCGGTCGCAGATCCCAGCCGCCGTCCATGTCGACGGCACCGCCCGCGTGCAGACCGTCTCGGCCGCAGCCAACCCGCGCTATCATGGGCTGATCAAGGCCTTCATGGCGCGCACCGGTGTGCCGATCCTGCTGAACACGAGCTTCAACAAGCAGGAGCCGATCGTGACGACGCCGACCGAGGCCATTTCCTGCTTCCTGCGTACCGACCTCGAGGTGCTGGTAATGGGCGACTTCTACTGCGTCGACCGCCCCAAGGCCGCGGCCGATCAGGCGCGCCGGCAGTTCGGCATCATCGAGGTCAACACGCGCGGCGGCGAGTAGGGGCGGGACATGCTCTGCGCCTTCGACGCTTCTTGTTGCGCTGAGGCCGCGAGTAGGTGTTGGGTTACGCGCGTTGGCGTTTGGAGCAAGCGGCAAGTGCGCCGCCCGCGCTAACCCAACCTACGACCGAACCTCGTGCTCGGCGCAAGTGCGCTGCCCGCACGCGGCCGGCATGCCGGTCGGTCAACCCAAGCGACTGAGGGGGAGTGCGTTTCACGGGTGGTGGTGATCGTGAAGAAGTTGGCAGCCCGTTGGCTATCGATTGTCTTCATTCGATTGTCTACCGGAAGAAACGCGCAAAGATGATCCGCAACAGTCGACGCGGCGAGCGCACATCGTAGGTTGGGTTGGCGCGTTCGCAGGTGTCGCGGTATGATCCTCGCTCTCGCCTCGCGCGTAACCCAACACTTCGGCGTAATCATGCGCTACCGCCGCGCCTCTGTTCCAGGTGCCTCATACTTCTTCACGCTGATCACTCATCGGCGGCAGCGGCTTTTCATGGACCAGGCCAATCTCACCCGCTGGCATGGCGCCGTTTCAAAAGTGCAGCGCGCGCGACCATTCGCCATCGAAGCCGAGGTCATCATGCCCGACCACGTGCATATGATCTGGACGCTGCCGGAATATGACGCCGACTACACAACGCGCATTCGTCTCATCAAGACCATGTTCACAAAAAGTCTACCGCCGTCGCAGGGCACAAGTGCGAATGACAGTCGCGTCAGCAAAGGCGAACGCGATGTTTGGCAGCGCCGCTATTGGGAACACGTGATCCGGGACGAAAAAGACTTTCAGGCCCACGTCGATTACATCCACATCAATCCCGTCAAACATGGGCACGTGGAAAGGCCTGGTGACTGGCCGCATTCGACGTTTGCGCAATGGGTCGAACAGGGATCGTACGATCCATGGTGGGGCAGCGATGACATGCCGCCGTTGCCCGATTGGGCTGGCCGCGAGTAGGTGTTGGGTTACGCGCGTTGGCGTTTGGAGCAAGCGGCAAGTGCGCCGCCCGCGCTAACCCAACCTACGACCGAACCTCGTGCTCGGCGCAAGTGCGCTGCCCGCGCTAACCCAACCTACGACCGAACCTCGTGCTCGGCGCAAGTGCGCTGCCCGCACGCGGCCGGCATGCCGGCCGGTCAACCCGAGCGATCGAGGGGGAGTGCGTTTCACGGGTGGTGAAAAATGCGCTCCACCGTCGGCCCGCGCGTAACCCAACGCCTCGCGCACCGGCCCGAAAATGTTGGGTTACGCGCGCCGACCAGCGGAGCAAGTGGTGAGTTTGATGCCCGCGCTAACCCAACCTACGGTCTAAGCAGCATGGCTCGAGGACGACGGTGCGTCCTGTGATCGGCGACCGCTGCCCGCCATCGTTTCCAGGCGCCAGCCGGATCGTTGGCCAACTTCCGCCTGTGAGGGCCGATCGAGCATGGTTGCGCCAGGGTCGTTGTGAGTTTTGTCGCATAGCGTGCGGTACCCGAATAGCCTTCTGGGCCACGATCCTGGCGCGCAAAAATAAGTATGGCGTCATGCGAGGTCGGGCACGACTGTTCCCGGTCAGAGATCGACCACACTTTCGCCTCTGACCACAGTATTGGCACTCACCCTAATGGGCTCAATCCGCTGCCAATCTACCTCATTAAAAAAATCGCTTGCTGATGATCATTAAGCGGATAGTCGTGCTTCGACATTCTGGGAGTTCCCCTGGAAAAGTCTGACGTCAAACAACGAAGGGCCGCTGGAGGCTTTGGAGGCACGGCACGGGGTGTGCGGCTGGTTCAAAAAAGAGCAGAAACGCTCTAATCGAAATTGCAGCACCAGCACCCACTACCAACCCTTGGCAGATGTCGAACACCACACTCCCTATCCCACCACCTTCACGCCGGTGCCCTTGAGGCGGCCGAGCAGGCGGCCGTGGCGGCTCTTGTCGATGCGCACGATCGCGTGCATCGCGCCCTCGTCGTCGGCGTCGCGCGTGGTCACTTCGGCGTTCGCGTGCAGCCAGGCGAGAACCGCACCGTCGGCGGCGGGAACCACGAGGTGGATCGTCTCGTCATGGGCGCTGAACTGCTGGTCGATCTGGGCCAGCAGCGCGCCGACGCCCTCGCCCGTCACCGCCGACACCAGCGCCGGCGACCTTGCCGCCCGCGTGGCCGCGCCCAGCGCCAGGGCACGCGCGGCTTCATCCAGCAGATCGACCTTGTTCCACACCTCGATCAAGCGTGTGGTTGTGGCAAAGGGATCGATGCCGAGGTCGCGCAGCACGCCCTCGACGTCGGCCGCCTGGGCATCGGTTTCCGCATGCGCGATGTCGCGCACGTGCAGGATGAGATCAGCCTCGATGACTTCCTCCAGCGTGGCGCGGAAGGCTGCCACCAGCATGGTCGGCAGGTCGGAAATGAAGCCCACGGTATCGGACAGGATGATGCGCCGGCCACCCGGCAGACGCACCTCGCGCATGGTCGGATCGAGCGTCGCGAACACCTGGTCCTTGGCGAGCACGGCCGCGCCAGTGACCCGGTTGAACAGGGTCGACTTGCCGGCATTGGTGTAGCCGACGATGGCGACGATCGGGTAGGGCACCTTGCGCCGACCCTTGCGATGCAGGTCGCGCGTCTTCACGACCTGCGTCAGATCTTCGCGGATGCCGTCGATGCGATCCTGGATCAGCCGGCGGTCGAGTTCAAGCTGGCTTTCACCCGGGCCGCCGAGGAAGCCTGCGCCGCCGCGCTGGCGCTCCAAGTGGGTCCAGCTGCGCACCAGCCGGCTCTTCTGGTAGGTCAGATGCGCGAGTTCGACCTGCAGGCGGCCCTCACGGGTCTGCGCCCGCCTGCCGAAGATTTCCAAGATCAGCCCCGTGCGATCGAGCACCTTGGCGTTCCAGGCTTTCTCCAGGTTACGCTGCTGGATCGGCGTGACCGTGTGATCGACGACGACCAATTCGATGGCTTCGTGCTCGACCCGCAGGCGCACCTCCTCGACCTTGCCGCTGCCGAACAGCGTCGAGGGTCGTGGATGCGGTACGGGAACGGTCAATCCCTCCGCCACGTCGAGATCGATGGCGTGGGCGAGACCGATCGCCTCGGCGAGACGATCCTGCGGGCTGTGCAGCGGCGGCACGCTTCTCGGCTCGGCAGTTTCGCCCGCTGCCATGGTGACCGTTGGCCGTCGCAACCGCGTGAGGACCGGCACCAGCACGAGCGCACGCGCAGTCGCCCCCAGCCGTCGCTCCGCAACCGGCTGACCATCGTCGTCGGGCTGAACTTCGAAACGCTCGGTATCTTCGGTAATGCGAGATTACCCCTGGCTGCCTTCCGCCGGGTCCTGATCCATCAGGTGCACCGGGGCTCCCGGCATGATCGTCGAGATGGCATGCTTGTAGACCAGTTGCGAGTGCCCGTCACGCCGGAGCAGAACGCAGAAATTGTCGAACCAGGTGACGATGCCCTGAAGTTTAACGCCGTTCACGAGAAAAATAGTGAGCGGTGTCTTGGCTTTACGCACATGGTTCAGGAAGGTATCTTGTAGACTAGGCTGGCGTTCGGTTGCCATGTTTTTTATCCTGCTGGCAGGTCTTGTTGTTATCGTCCCCGGAACATTGGTGTCCGAAGCGAATTACTCAAGTGGTGGCGCAGCGAAGTCTCGCTGCACCCACTATAGCGGCTATCTGCGAATTTGTGATTTAGCATCGCCGGCGCGCCAGTCTGTCGCACACGGGTCTGCCAACCCAAAATTGGCACGGCTATGACAGCGCGTGCTCCGCCACATCGTGGAAGGCGGCGCGCAGACGCAGCGAAAGCAGCCCCGGCGCACCGTTGCCGATAGGTACGCCATCAATGCGCACGACCGGCATCACAATATTGCCAGCCGACGTGATGAAGGCTTCGCGGGCGGCCTTGGCCTCGGCAACCGTGAACGCGCGTTCTTCGAGTTCCAGCCCCTCGCGTCGCAGCAGATCGATCAGCGTCATGCGCGTGACGCCGCGCAGGATCTCGTGGCCGGCCGGTCGGGTGACGAGACGGCCGTTGGCGGTGACGATCCAGGCGTTGCTCGACGCACCCTCGGTGACGTGTCCGGTTGTATCGACGAACCAGGCTTCCTTGGCGCCTTCGGCCTTGGCGGCCTCCTTGGCGAGGCTCGAGGGCAGCAGCATCACCGTCTTGATGTCGCAACGCTCCCAGCGGGTGTCCGGCACGGTCTTGATCGCGATGCCTTGCTCGGCGCGGGCGTCGAGGGCAGCCGGATTATGCGCGCGGGCAATCACCACCACGGTCGGCGTCAACGTCCCGGCAGGGGCGAACAGGAACTCGCGGGGCCGCGCACCGCGCGAGACTTGTATATAGAGCGATCCGTCACGCACCCGGTTGCGGCGGATGACCTCGCGCAGGACCCGCTGCCACGAGGCCCGCGACATCGGTGCGGCAATCGAAAGTTCGCCGAGCGAGCGGTCGAGGCGATCAAGGTGGCGGGTCTCATCGACGAGGCGGGTGACCTTCACCTCGCACACTTCATAGACCGCATCGCCGAACTGATAACCGCGATCCTCGGCGTGAACGTGCGCCTGCCCATAGGGCACGTGGCGGCCGTTGACATAGACATACCGGCTCATGCGCCCGCTTCCCCCGACCTTCGCCCTTACACCGGCCCGGCGCCGGCGCGCTGATCGGACGACACACCGAGCGCACGTAGCTTGCGGTGCAGCGCCGAGCGTTCCATGCCGACGAACTCGGCCGTGCGCGAAATGTTGCCACCGAACCGGTTGATCTGCGCCAGCAGGTAGTCACGCTCGAAAATCTCGCGCGCTTCCCGCAGCGGCAGCGACATCAGGTGCTCGGACTTGCCGTTGATCGGGAGGGGTACGTTGGACCCGATCTCCTGCGGCAGCATGTCGGCGGTGATGACCGCGTCGTTGTCGCCCCCGGTCAGGATCATCACGCGCTCGATGTTGTTGCGCAGCTCACGCACGTTGCCCGGCCAGTCGTGCGCCTGCAGCACTGCGATCGCATCTTCGCCGATGCGGCGGGCGGCCAACCCCGACGTCTGCGCCACCTGCTGGCTGAAATACTGCACGAGATCGGGGATATCTTCGCGCCGCTCGGACAGCCCCGGCACCCGCAGCGGCACCACGTTCAGGCGGTGGTAGAGATCCTCGCGGAAACGGCCCTCGGCCATATCGCGCTCGAGGTCGCGGCTGGTCGAAGAAATAATGCGCACGTCGACCGAAACCTTCTGGCTGCCGCCCAGCCGCAGGAACTTCTGCTCGACCAGCACGCGCAATATCTTGCCCTGGGTCTCGATCGGCATGTCGGCGACTTCGTCGATGTAGAGCGTGCCGCCGTGCGCTTCTTCGAGAGCGCCGACCTTGCGCGGACCGCCGCTGCGATCCTCAGTGCCAAACAGCTCCTCCTCGACCCGGTCGGGCGCCATGGCGGCGGCATTCAGCACGACGAAGGGCGCGTCGGATCGCGCCGACTTCTGGTGCATGACGCGCGCTGCCAGTTCCTTGCCGGCGCCCGACGAGCCGCGGATCAGCACGCGGCTGTTGGTCGGTGCCACCCGGTCGATCTGCACCTTGAGCTGGTTGATCGCCGTCGACTTGCCGATCATGTCCGAGCTTTGCGACGAGCGCTCCTTCAACTGTTTGACCTCGCGGCGCAGCTGGGAGGCTTCCAGCGCCCGCATGGTGACGAGCAGCATGCGGTCCGACTTGAACGGTTTCTCGATATAGTCGTAGGCGCCGCGGCGAATGGCAGTCACGGCCGTTTCGATGTTGCCGTGGCCCGAGATGATGACGACGGGAAGATCGGGGTGCACTTTCTTGATGATCGAGAGCACTTCGAGCCCGTCCAGCCGGCTGCCCTGCAGCCAGATGTCGAGGATGACGAGTTGCGGGCGCCGCTCCTCGATCGCGCGCAAGGCCTCGTCGCTGTCGCGGGCGAGGCGGCAGCGGTGCCCCTCGTCTTCGAGGATGCCTGAGACCAGTTCGCGGATGTCTGCTTCGTCGTCGACGACGAGGATGTCAGCTGCCATCACCCATTCTCCCATTCTGCGCCGGCGAAATGCACCGGCAGGCCATTTGCGATTGCGATCGGGGCCGGTGGCGCCCGAAAATAGTCGTGTCGGCTCACTCGGCGGCCACCTTCAGGGTGCCCACGTCCTGCAACGGCAATGAAATGCGCACGAGCGCGCCGCGCGTCCGGCCAGGTGCCGGCGGCGCATCTTCCAGCGTCAGTGTGCCGCCGTGCTGCTCGACGATCTTTTGCACAATGGCAAGGCCGAGGCCGGTGCCTTTGTGTCCTTTGTTGGTGACGTAGGGCTCGAGCAACCGCGCCCGGTTCTGCTTCGGCAGCCCGATGCCGTTGTCGATCACTTCGATGGTGGCAACGCCGTCCTTCATGGCAAGGCGAACCTCGACACATCCCTTCCAGTCGCTCGCCGCACCTTCGGCGGCACTCTCGACCGCTTCAGTGGCGTTCTTGACGAGGTTCGTGACCGCCTGGCTGACGAGGCGCCGGTCGAACAGCGCCTTCACCCGTGCCGGCGGCAGATCGAGACGATACTCGACAGCCGCGTGCGCCTCGCGGAACAGGATCACCGGTTCGAGGACCGCCTCGTTGAGGTCGTTCGGCTCCACCACTGGCTTGGGCACGCGGGCGAACGCCGCGAACTCGTCGACCATGGTCTTGATGTCGCCGGCCTGCCGCTCGATTGTTGCCGTCAGTTTCTCGAACGTCTCGCGGTCATCGACGATCACCCGGCCATACTTGCGACGCAGACGTTCGGCAGACAGAATGATCGGCGTCAGCGGGTTCTTGATTTCGTGCGCGATGCGACGGGCGACATCGGCCCAGGCGCTGGTGCGCTGGGCAGACACGAGGTCGGTAATATCATCGAACGTGACGACGGCGCCCTGGTGGGCCCCCTTGGCGTCCTCGCCCGGCTGCTCGCGGGTCACGCGGACCGCGAACGTCCGCTCTTCGCCCTTGACGCTCACGGTCACTTCCTGCGGCGTGCGGGAACGATGCTGCTGGTCGGTCGCCTTCGCCATCAAGCCGGCGAAGGTCGGCACCACATCGCCGATCGAGCGGTCGACGAGGCCCGGCAGATCGAGGGCCAGCAACTGTTCGGCCGAGCGGTTGGCGAGTGTGATGCGGCCCTGGTGGTCGACGCCGAGCACGCCGGCCGACACGCCCGACAGAACTGCCTCCGTGAAGACCCGGCGCTCCGTCAGCTGTACGTTGGCGGTGACGAGGGCATCACGCTGGCTCTTGATCTCCGACGTCATGGTGTTGAACGTCATCGACAGGCGCCGCAGATCGCCCTCGCCACGGCGGATCGGCAGGCTGACTTGGAGATTGCCGCGCGACACCTGCTGAGCGGCATCGATCAGGCGCCTGATCGGCGACACGAACCGGCCCGCAAACCAGAAGCCAGACCAGATTGCCGCCAGCACGCCGGTCAGTGACAGCGTGGCGTAGATCAGGCCGTGTGCGAACTTGAGTTCGCCGCGCCGGCGCCGCGTCTCCTGGTACTCGTGGTAGGCGTCCTGAGTGGCCCGCAGATGGCCGATCACCTTGTGGCTCACGCCGCGCGACACATAGAGATAGCGGCCGGGGTAGCTCTGCAATTTGACTAGCGCGTTGACCCGGTAGTCGTCGACCGGCGTCGACAGTGGCACCTGGCCGGCGTCGGCCAACCGGATTATGTCGGGTGGAACGGTCTTGTACGGCAACTTCTGATTGTCGAGACCAATGATCACGGGCTTACCGGCGGCATCGATCAACAAGGCTACGGGCAGTTCGCGCAAGCCAGCCTGGGCAATGACGAGCTGGCGCAGCTGGGCATCATTGCCACCGACCAGACTGGCGGCGTCATCGATATCCCTGGCCATGTTGACGATATCGGTGCGGATCACCTGCCCGTGCTCCTCCAGGTAGGCTTTGGCGACATCGAGGGAGTTCTCAACGATCAGCCGCGTCCGTGTCGAGACGCTGTCCAAGGTGCGCGAGAACGTGGTCGTGGCTCCGACCGCCAGCAGGATCGAGGGCAAGGCTGCAATGACGCTGAACAGAGCAACGATACGAATGTGCAGCCGCGCGCCTGGTACCTTGGCGCGCCACGCCGCCCATAGGTCCCGAGCCTGCCAGGCCACCACCGCGATCATGGCGATGATCAGCAGGGCGTTAATGGCCAGCACCCACACCACAACCTTGTTGCGCGGCACGATGGGTGTCAGGCCAGTCAGGATCAGATAGGTCGACAACCCCGACACCAGCGCCAGAACCGTGACGATCGAACCGATGCGGAACGCCAGCGGCTTCGTCTCAGGCAACGGCAGTTCAACGTTCTGATTAGGTACCGGTGCAGGCACCAACGGGGGCGGAGATGGTGCGTCGGACGAAGCTGTCATCGCGTTTCCTTCCCCTGGTTGGTTGGCTGACTGCTGGGCACGTCGTGGTGGCGTGGTCATCGCGCGCACCGTTGGACACAACAGTTATCAAACCGCAACAGTGCGGCCCGACAGTGACGAGCACATGGAAAGTGACCTTAGACTGTGACATTTTCGCGACATATCCACACCCCTAGCCGTGTTACTCTGCCACGTCAAGGCTGGGAAACGCGCCGCAAAGCGCGTCGCGCGGGTTGTCCACGCCAGATCAGGGGGCAGGCGTGCGAAACACCTGGATATCAAGCGCGCGGATGCGGGTGCGCAGCGTGTTCCGATTGAGCCCCAGCAACTCGGCTGCCCGGATCTGGTTGCCGCGCGTAGCCGTCAATGCCGCTGTTATCAATGGCAATTCCACCTGCTGGATGATCCGGTCATAGAGCTGGTTCGGCGGCAGTTCGCGCCCGAACGATGCGAAGTAACTCGCGAGATACCGCTCCACCATCTCGGACAGATCCTTCGGCTCGGCACCGGCCGCCTCTTGCATCAGGCGCGGCGCTTCCACCAATTCGCTGTCGATGATGTCCGCCGTGATGGTGTCCTGGGTATGCAGGGCCGCCAACCGCCGCACGACGTTTTCGAGCTCGCGCACATTGCCCGGCCAGCTGTGACGCTTCAGGCGGTCGATGGCTGCCATTTCGATCGCCTTGCGACTGAGACCGTCGCGGGCAGCCGCGCGCAGGAAGTGGCGCACCAGGTCGCCGATGTCTTCGGTGCGCTCGCGCAGCGGCGGCAGGCGCAGCGGCACCACGTTCAACCGGTAATAGAGATCCTCGCGGAACAAGCCCTGCTTGATCTGCGACTTCAGTTCCCGGTGGGTTGCCGCGATGATGCGCACGTTCGTGCGGATGGGCGTGCGGCCGCCAACGGTCGTGTACTCACCCTCCTGCAACACTCGCAGCAGGCGGGTCTGCGCCTCGAGTGGCATATCACCGATCTCGTCGAGAAACAGCGTCCCGCCCTCGGCCTGTTCGAAGCGACCCTGCGTGCGGGTCTGGGCACCGGTGAAGGCGCCCTTCTCGTGGCCGAACAGCTCGCTCTCGATCAGTTCGCGCGGGATCGCCGCCATGTTGATGGCGACAAAGGGTCCCGTCCGCCGACGGCCGTGGTCGTGCAGCACGCGGGCGACCAGTTCTTTGCCGGTCCCCGATTCGCCGGTGATCATGACGGTGAGGTCGGTCTGCGTCAGCCGCGCCAGGATCCGGTAGATTTCCTGCATGGCGCTGGAGCGGCCGATCAGGGGCAACTCGTCGGCCTCGTTTTCTGCCGTCGGCGGCTTGGCCTTGCGGCCTGGCTCGGCGAGCGCGCGACCGACGATCGCTACCACTTCGGCCAGATCGAACGGCTTCGGCAGGTATTCGTAGGCCCCCTTCTCGGCAGCGGTCAGCGCCGTCATCAGCGTGTTCTGGGCGCTCATGACGATGATCGGCAGGTCGGGCCGCAGTTTCTTGATGCGCGGGATCATGTCGAAGGCGTTCTCGTCCGGCATCACCACGTCGGTGATCACCGCATCGCCCTCACCCTGGCTGACCCAGCGCCACAAAGTCGCGGCATTGCCGGTTGCGCGCGGCGCATATCCCGCCCGCGCCAGCGCCTGATTGAGCACGGTGCGGATCGCGGTGTCGTCGTCGGCAATCAAAATCGTGCCACGCGGCATGGCCTATGTCTTTCTCTGGCTGGAGGGCGGACGCTGGCGGCCGGCTGCCCGGTCGGCGAGTTGGAGCGGCAAGAGAACACGGAACACGGTGCGTTTGGGCTCGGAATCACATTCGATGATGCCGCCATGGTCGCCGATGATCTTGGCGACCATGGCGAGACCCAGGCCCGAGCCAGTCCTCTTGCTGGTGACGAACGCATCGAACAGATGAGGCTTGATGGCATCCGTCACGCCACCGCCCGTGTCGACGATCTCTATCATCAGCGGTAGGGCGACGCGGGCGCTGCTGCCGGGCAGCGCCATCCGCATGCCCGGTCGGAACGCCGTCGTCAGGGTGATGCGCCCGGCTTCCCCGCCGGCCTCGATGGCTTCGGCCGCATTCTTGACGAGATTGAGAAAGGCCTGCACCAGCTTGTCGCGATTGCCAGGCACGGCAGGCAGCGAGGGGTCGTACTCGCAGGCGAACGTCACGTTGCGGGCAAAGCCGCTGGCGCCCAGCTTCATGACGTGGTCGAGCACGTCGTGGATGTTGATCGGCACCTTCTGCATGGGGCGCTCGTCGCCAAACACCTCCATGCGGTCCACGAGCTTGGTGATGCGGTCCGTTTCGATGCAGATCAACTGGGTCAGCTGGCGATCCTCGTCGCTGACCGTCGGCTCCAACAGCTGGGCGGCACCCTTGATGCCCGACAGCGGGTTCTTGATTTCGTGTGCGAGCACGGCTGCCATTCCCGACACCGAACGCGCGGCGGCGCGATGGGTCAGCTGGCGTTCGATCATCTGAGCCATGCTGCGCTGCTGCAGCATGATCAGGATAAGGCCCGGCTGATCGGGCAGCGCGCCGGAAAACACATCGACGAGCTTGGTGCCCTCGACGCGCGGCATCATGATCTCGACGCCGTATTCATTGACCGTCGTGTCGGTGCGCCTGACCTGCTCGACCAGCGCCAGCAGGGGCGAGCCGAACGCGACGACGTCGGCCAAGCGCTGGCGCTTCAGCATCGGCTGGCTGCAGGACGTGAAGATCTCGGCTGCCGGGTTGGCATAGACGACGCGGTCATCCTCGCCGAGCACCAGGATCGGATGCGGCAGGGCTGCGAGCAGCAGGTCGTGCTCGACGTGGCGGCGCGGCTGGATGGCGGCAACGGGTGGGTTCGTGACGTGTTTGCTCATGCAGCAATGGCCTCCGGTGCCTCATAGAACTGCCGCAAGCCGCGCATCACGCGTTCGTGATTGTCATCGCGGCACAATCGCTGGCGCCATTGCTTGGCGATCGCCGGCGGTCGGCCGCTCGATTCGAGGTACCAGCCGATGTGTTTGCGGGCGTTGCGCAGGCCCAAATGCCCGCCGTAGTGGCTCAGCATCGCCTCGATGTGGGCGCAGGCGATGTCGCCTTGCTCAGGCACCGGCGGTGGGCCGGGATCGGTGGCGGTCGCCAGGGCGATTGCGATCTGGCGGGCGATCCAGGGACGGCCATAGGCGCCCCGTCCGACCATCACGCCATCGGCTCCGGAGTGCTGCAGTGCGAGCCTCGCATCTATGCTGGAATGGATGTCGCCGTTGACCAGCACCGGCAGGCGCACGGCCTCCTTCACACGCGCGACGAAGGCCCAGTCGGCGATACCCTTGTAGAACTGGCAGCGGGTGCGGCCATGTACAGTCAGTAGACTGACGCCTGCCGCTTCGGCCCGGCGCGCAAGGTCCGGTGCGTTCAAGGACGAATGGTCCCAGCCCATGCGCATCTTCAAGGTCACGGGCACGCTGACCGCCCTGGTTACGGCCTCGATCAGGCTTTGGGCGTGGTCGAGATCGCGCATCAGCGCGCTGCCCGAGAGCTTCCCCGTCACCTCGCGGGCGGGGCATCCCATGTTGATGTCGATGATGTCGGCGCCGAGGTCGGCCGCCATGCGCGCGCCAGCCGCCATCCAGCGCGCTTCCCGTCCGGCGAGCTGCATCACGAAGGGCCGCGCCTCACCCGCCACCGCCCGCCGCAACACCTTCGCATTGGCCCGCACAAGCTCCTCGCTCGCCACCATTTCCGACACCACGAGCCCGGCGCCCTGCCCATGACACGCATCGCGGAACGGCCGATCACTGACCCCCGACATCGGCGCAATCACCACCGGAATCGGCACCACATGCCCACCAATAAGCAGCGGGCCCAATCCTTCAGCACAGCACTCAGCGTATTTGCCCATAAAATGAGCATGTCCCATAGTTGCAAAAACGTTAGGCAACATACGCTGACAACACTTCGACCGCAAGTGTGAATCCGTGGGGCCAAAGCTAGTGGGGCGTTGTCGGAGCTGGCGACCGCGGCTAAGGGTTCTGGCGCAGACCAGAGCGCAGACCGAAAGGCAAATTCTCCGTGCCGACAGCAGTACTCATCGTGGCCGCGGGCCGTGGAACGCGTGTGAACGCAGGCGCGGACGGCCTGCCGAAGCAGTATCAGATGCTGGCCGGCACCAGCGTGATCGCTCGGGCGATCGCCGCATTCGCCGCCGACCTCAGGGTGCATCTGATCCAGGTCGTCATCCACGCGGATGACGCCGATTTCTACGACCAGGCGCTGGGACCACTGCGCCATCGCTGCCTGCCGCCTGTGACGGGAGGAGCGACCCGCCAGGCCTCCGTCCGCGCCGGGCTCGAAGCCCTGACGGCCGTCAACCCCGCCCGCGTGCTGATCCACGATGCCGCCCGCCCGTTCGTCACGAGTACCGAGATCGGCAACGTCCTCGACGCCCTCGTGACGAGCCCGGGCGCCATTGTCGCGGTGCCGGTCGCCGATACTTTGAAGAAAGCAGGTCCCGGCCATGTCAGCATCGGCACCGTCGATCGCGCCGGACTGTGGGCTGCGCAGACGCCACAGGGCTTCCACTTCGCCGCCATCCGCGATGCCCACCAGCGTGCCGCCGACGCCGGCCGAGCAGACTTCACCGACGATGCCGCCATCGCCGAATGGGCCGGCATCAAAGTCATCCTCGCTCCAGGCTCGTCGCGCAACGTGAAACTGACGACGCGCGATGATCTGGCTGCCGCCGAACAGCGACTCGGTGGCCCGGCGCCAGCTGCCTCTCGGCTCGATGTGCGCACGGGAACCGGCTTCGACGTGCACCGCTTCGCGAGCGGCGATGCGGTGTGGCTGTGCGGCGTGCGCATCCCCCACACTCACAAGCTCGACGGTCACTCCGATGCCGACGTCGGCCTGCACGCGCTCACCGACGCGATCCTGGGCGCGCTCGGTGATGGCGACATCGGCCAGCACTTCCCGCCGAGCGACATGCAGTGGAAGGGCGCTGCCTCCCACCTGTTCCTGCGCGATGCGGTGCGCCGCGCCGGCGAACGCGGCGCCCGCATCACCAGTGCCGACGTAACCATGCTTTGTGAAGCGCCGAGAATTGGCCCGCACCGTGATGCCATGCGCACAGCGCTGGCGGATATGCTCGGCATCGAGATCGAGCGGATCGGCGTGAAGGCAACGACCACCGAGGGCCTCGGCTTCACCGGCCGCCGCGAGGGCATCGCCGCCTTGGCATCGGCGACTTTGGTGTTCGACTGATCCCAGGCGACCTCAAAAGCGTCACTGTTCTTGCGCGGCGGCCACGAATCGCGGCATGCGGGTTGCGTGTCCGGTTGTAGACGCCTCGCGGAGCTCGAGCCACATGAACGTCATGACATCCCCTCTGATCAGCGGCACCGCAGACATTGCCGAGATCGCAGAGGCGACCCGTACCCTGTGCCTGTCGACGCGCGTGCGCCAGTTGTCACGCATCGTTACCCGCGTCTATGACGACGCGCTGCGGCCGCTTGGCATTACCGCCAGCCAGTTCACACTGCTGACCCAGCTGGCCCAACAGGACGGCATCACGGCGGTCGAAATCGGCTTCACGCTCGACATCGAGAAATCGACGCTGTCGCGCAACCTGAAACGCCTGCTGGCGCTCAACCTCATCATCATGGACCCGCCGGCCGGGCGCCGCGGGCGCGGGTTGCATCTGACGCCGTCGGGGCAGGCGGTGATCAAGGATGCCTATCCGGTGTGGACCGAGGCCCAACGCCGCGCCACTGCCGTGATGGGCACCGACTGTCGCGGCACCCTCGACGGACTGCTTGCCAATGCGGAAAAGCTCGTCGTGGCGTGAAATCTGCTGGTGCCGGCTAAACCACAGGCTGGTTGAGCACTTTGCGGAAGATGACTTTGTCTTCGCCGGCTTGATAGAAATCGCGGATGCGCGCTTCCTCGGCATAGCCGCGACTGCGGTAGAATGTCCGGGTCCGCCCGAAGCTCTCGAGCCCGGACGTTTGCACCAGCAGCAGGCGCTCGCCGTCGGCGCCCAGTGCCTGCTCGATATGGCGCAGCAGCGCTGTGCCCTGGCCCTGCCCTTGGCGATCGGGGTGCACGGCGATCAGCAGCAGGTTCCAGGTGCCTTGGGTCATGCGTTCAGGCACATAGTAGGCGACCGCCACGGGTCCACCGTCGTCGACGGTTAACCACTGCTCGGTGCCGGCTCCGCCCGTGAAAAAACTCGACACCATGTCGTCGAGCATCTCGGACGGGAACAAGCCGTTCGCATCGATCATGGCCTTGAGCGCCGGCAGGTCGCGGCGCAGCGTTGGCCTGATCGTGGCCGGGTGCTTTGGCTCATCCTTTGAACTTTTCATGTGATCGACCTACACTCCCCCGAACCTGATGTCGACGAGCGGCAATGTTGGAGCCAACCCCCGTGTTCCCTCCCGATCTCATCCAAGCCGCCACGGCCCTGCTGGCTGAACTGCGCGCCCAGGGCTTGAAGGTTGCGACTGCCGAGAGTTGTACCGGCGGCCTGATCGCCGGGGTGTTGACCGAGATCCCTGGCTCTTCCGATATCGTCGACCGTGGGTTCGTGACCTATTCCAACGAGGCCAAAGCCGAAATGCTGGGCGTGCCGGCGGCGTTGATCGCAGCCCACGGCGCGGTCAGCGCGGAGGTGGCGCTTGCCATGGCAGCCGGTGCAATCGTGCGATCCAAGGCCGATCTCGCGGTTGCTGTAACCGGGGTCGCTGGACCGGGCGGTGGGTCGGCCGTGAAGCCCGTCGGTCTCGTGCACTTTGCGATGAGCCGCAGGGGGTGGAAAAACGTGCACCAGGAACTGCGCTTCGGCGACCTTGGTCGCAGCGGCATCCGCCTCGCGACGATCGCGCACGCCCTCACGCTACTGCGCGAGGCCGCGGGCCCGGCGCGGTGAGGAACGCGCCCCTTATGGCGCGAACGAGAACGAGGCGGCAGCCACGCCGATCAGCCAGGCGTGGCCCCACAGCAGCATGAAGAGGTAGGCAGTCGTACCGAGCGCAACAGCGGCAGCATCGCCACCTGCCGTCGCGGTACGTGCGCCGAGCGGCCCCTTGGCACCCCGCCGCCTGACCGAGATCAGATCGAGCACGCTCCAGGCCAGAAACGATCCAAACAGCAGGATCGCCGCCGCACTGCCGTTCGCCAGCAGATGTCCGGTTGCCCACAGCTGCGTCGACAGCAGCATCGGGTGGCCAACCCAATCACGGATGCGCGACGGTATCAGCGACGCGGCGAGCAGGATCATCGCCAGCCACATGATCATCCACAACAAATGTTTGGTCCACACCGGGGGGACCCACAGGATCGGATTCTTGCCTGGCAACCCCTGGACTTTGCCATACCCGTAGACGATCAAGGCCAGCCCAATCAGCGACGCGACAATAATGCCCAGTTCATAAGGCTTTGCACCGAGCCGCTCCCGCAGATCGCGCCGCAGCGCCACCTGCATCGGCAGCACGTGACTTGCAAAGAAGATCACAAGTCCGATGATCAACAGCAGCATCGATGCCCCCTGAACACGTGAAATTTGCCATCTCTCTGCCCGTTTTATGCCATCATGCGGCCGCATGCCATCGTGTAGCTGGCGGCATCCAAGTGCCGGGCGGGGCAGTCAGCGGTCTTGGATCAACCAGACATGCACGCCCAGATGCGGCATCGTCTCTAAATTGGGTTGTAAGCGGTTGGTATCTGCGTCCGCTCCTGCACGACGATCGGCACCAGCTGGTCCTCCCCTCCGGCCCAGCCGGACGTGCGTTAGCATCCTGGTCGCAAATGTCGGCTATGTCTTCGGCCTAGAACGTGCCCGTGAAAGCGGGCGACCACTGGGGGCCTGAATGGCGCAATTCGTTGCCAGTCGTACACTTGCCGATGCGCTGAATGCGGCGCAGTCGCGGCTGCAGAACCATGCCTCTTTGGAGACCGCGGCCAAGGCCGACCCGATGGTCGATCGCCTGGCAACCGCACTGGCGGTGACACAGCCTGGCGCTGCCGACTTCGACGACGGCGATGAAGATCTCGATTTGCCGATGCTGGTGCAGGGCGAGCGGTTCGGTGCCCTCGTTCCATCGCCCGCAGAACAGCGGGCGCGCGAGGGCCGGGCGGCGCTGATCGGGTTCGCACTGGGTCTCGTGCTGCTGGTGCCGATCGGCATCGTCATGAGCGAACGGCTGCCGGGGTTCAGCACGCCGACGCCGACCAGCCGCGCCGCCATCGAAGTGCAGAGCGCGATCGTGCCGGCGGCATCTGACGACAGCAGCGCGCTGCTGCGGTTGCCAGCGACCGACCAGGCGCTTGCGACCGACGACGTCAAAGCGCCGCAGCTGCGTGAATCGCCAGCCGAACCGGCGCCAGCCTCGCGCACCGTGGTTGCCGGCGTGTCGCGACCAGCTATCGCCATCACCGCGCCCGAGAGCCCGGACCCGGCTCCGCTGAAGCCCGCCACGCGCGAGCTCGAACAGGCGCGCAGCAAAATCGCCGCCGGTGACATCGAAGGGGCGCGCAAGATCCTCAAGGAGCTGGTGGGGGAGGCCAATCCAGCCGCCGTCATGATGCTGGCTGAAACGTTCGATCCGAACATGCTGGCGGCCTGGAGTGCCCGCGGCGCGGCCGCCGACGCCGATCTCGCCCGCACGCTCTATCGCAGCGCGCTCGCGATGGGCCTGATTCGGGCCCAGCAGCGCCTGGACGCCTTGGAGTAGGCCGCAGGAGAGAAGGCGGCAGGCCTATTCCGCCGCCGCCGCCCGGTGCATGGTCGGCGTGATGCCGTGTTCGAACAGGCGGCCAAGACCGCCAATCGGCTCGCCGATGCCGGCCTGACGCAGCATGTGCCAGATCATGCCGTGGTTCGATGAGGTCGCCGGTTTGCCCGAAGCTGCCTCGATGGCCGGTATCGCGTCGATGGTGCGCAGGCTGGTGCAGGACACGAATACGCCGTCGACGTCGTCATGCCGGGCGAGCGCCACCGACGCGCGGACGATCTCGGCGACGGAAATCCGGCCAACCTGGTTGTCGTCCGGCTCCTCGTAGGAGGCGAACGCCGTGACCTGCAGCCCGCGGGCTTGCAACGCCGACACCAGGCCATCGTTGACGGCACGCACGTAGGGCGTCAGCACGGCGATGCGCCGGCAGCCCAATGCTGTCAATCCGGCCAAGCCACCGGTCAGCGGATTGGTGACAGCAGTGCGGGGATGGACGGTACGCACCAGCCGTTCGACCTCCCCTTCGCCAATCACCATCGCGCCCGACGTACAGGCATAGCCGATCGACTTGAAGCCCCATTCCACGGGCAGCAGTCTCGATGCGTCCGGTATCAGGGGCTTCATCGCCAGCAGCGTGTCGCGGGTGATTTCGAAGTCGTTGTAGAGGCGGGCATGGTGCAGAGTGACGCCGTCGACACGGGCGATGATCTGTGCCGCCTCGAACTCGACCGTCTGGTCGGTCTTGAGCACCAGCATTCCGATGCGTGCCCGAGAGCCAAGGCCGGCGTCGGTCACAGTTGCAATTTTGTCGTAGCGCATGGGGGCACCTCGAAAGTGGAGTGGCCTCGTGTCGATTTGGCAATCGTGTCGAAGTTTCGCACCGTTGGCCGGGAGCGGCAAGCTCTCGCAGGCGCAGGCGCGCGAAGCGATCCACCGCGCGTGGCAAACTGGGTCTTGACGGCGTTGGCGCTCCCCGGAACACTCGACCTGCCAGGGTCGCATATTCCCTCGCCGTGTTCTCAAACTTGGGCCCTTTTCATGAAAGTCGCAGTGCTCGGCGCGGGCGTCATCGGCGTCACCACGGCCTATGAACTCGCCCGCGATGGCCACGAGGTCACGATCATCGAACGCCTGGCCGAGGCGGCGGCCGAAACCTCGTTTGCCAACGCCGGGCTATTCTCACCGGGCCACGCCTACACCTGGGCCTCGCCCAAGGCGCCGAAGATCCTGCTGCGGTCGCTCTACAAGGACGGTCAGGCGCTGCGCTTCAAGCCGAGCCTCGACCCCGCGCTGTGGCTGTGGTCGGCGCAGTTCCTGCGCAACTGCACGGCTGAGCGGGCGCGGATTAACACGCAACGCAAGGTGCGGCTGTGCCTCTACAGCCAGCAGCGCCTGCAGATGGTCGCGGCCGACACCGGCGTCGCCTACCACGGACGCCAGGGCGGGCTGCTCTATCTCTACCGCAACCGGGAGAGCTTTGCGCGCGGCACGGCGAACACCGCCATCCTGCGCGACGAAGGGCTCGAACTCAGGCCCGTCACGGCCAGTGAAGCTGCCCGCATCGATCCCGCGCTCGAGCCCGTCAAGCACAAGTTTGCCGGCGCAATCCATTGCCCGAGCGATGAAAGCGGCGACTGTCGCGTCTTCACGCACGGGCTCGCCGCCCACGCTGCGGAGAAATACGCCGTCACGTTCCGATACGGCACCGAGATCACCGGCTTCGAAACCAGCGCCGACAGGGTGATCGCGGCGCGCACATCGGCTGGCCCGATCAGCGCCGATGGCTTCGTGTTCTGCCTGGGCGTGTTCGGCCCGAAGCTCGCTCGGCAGCTCGGCGTGCGATTGCCGATCTACCCGATCAAGGGCTACTCCATGACGGTCCCGATCGGGGGGCGCAACAATCCGCCCGACATTGGCGGCGTCGATGAAGACAACCTGACCGCCTATTCGAGGCTCGGCGACCGCCTGCGCGTCACCGCCACAGCTGAATTTGCCGGCTACGACAAGAGCCATCGCCCGTCCGACTTCAAGCACATGCTGGCTGCGATCCGCGACCTGTTCCCGAACGGCGCTGATTATACCGAACCCTCCTACTGGGCCGGCCTGCGGCCCATGACGCCCGAAGGCACGCCGATCTTCGGCGCCGGACGCTACCGCAACATGATCTTCAACACCGGTCACGGCCACATCGGCTGGACCATGTCGGTTGGTTCGGCGCGGATTGCCGCAGACCTCGTGAAGGGTGCAAAGCCAGCGTTACCGCTTGACGGCATGCTGGTAACGTAGCGCCGGCCTGTGCCCTGCCCCGCGATCCCCGAAAGGCTTCCCATGTTTGATTCCGCCATGATCAAGATCGGCCAGACCGGAACTGCAACCCTGGTGGTCGGCGCCGAGCACACCGCACCACGGGTGGGCAGCGGTCGGGTCGCGGTTCTCGCAACCCCTGTCATGATCAACGTGATCGAGGCCGCAGCCCTCGCCGCCGTCGAAGACCTCCTGCCGGCGGGACACCAGAGCCTCGGCATCCACCTCGACATCCGCCACTTTGCCGCGACCCCGGTCGGAATGCGCATCACGGCGACCGCAGAAGTGATCGCCATCGACGGCCGCACGCTGACCTTCCGCATCGCCGTCCGCGATGCCGTCGAGCCGATCGGCGATGGGACGCATGCCCGCGTCGTCGTCAACGTCGGCCGCTTCGACGGACGCCTGCAGATGAAGGTCAAACATGTTACTGCGGCCGGCTGACCCGCCGCTATCGCATCGCCCTGGACAATCTGCCTGCCCTCCCCTACAGCCGAAGCCGCTGCAACAGGCTTCGCGCAGGGAGGCGCCACGTGTCGGATGAACCGGTGATTGCCCAGAAGGGCCCCTATCAGCTCGACGTCAAACAGGGCCAGGCCTATTTCTGGTGTACCTGCGGGCGCTCGGCCAAGCAGCCGCTGTGCGATGGCAGCCACAAGGGCACCTCGTTCGCGCCGCTGCGCTTCGTTGCCGACAACACGGGCACGGTCAACCTGTGCGGCTGCAAATCGACCGACGACAAGCCGTTCTGCGACGGCGCCCACAACATGCTTTGAGTGCGGAGACGAGCAACGTGGCGGACAAGACGCTGGATACCAAGGGGCTGAACTGCCCGCTGCCGATCCTCAAGGCCAAGAAGGCGATCGCCGAAATCCCCGGCGGCGGCACCCTCGAAGTGCTGGCGACGGACCCGGGTTCTGTCCCCGATTTCAAAGCGTTCTGTGCGGCCGGCGGCCACACCCTGCTCGAGCAGACCGAATTTGGCGGCATCTTCCGCTTCCTCATCCGTCGTGCCGCGTGAACGAGCAACTGCCATGAAATACCGCATTCTCGGCCGCTCCGGCATTCGCGTTTCTGAAATCTGCCTCGGCACCATGATGTTCGGCGGGCCCACCGATGAGGCGGAGGCGACCCGCATCGTCGCCCACGCCCGCGATCACGGTGTCACCTTCATCGACACCGCCGACGTCTACACCGATGGTCGCTCCGAAGTGATCACCGGACGCGCCATCAAGGCCAACCGGCACGACTGGGTGCTGGCCACCAAGGTCGGCAACCTGATCAAGGACAAGAACGGTGTGATCACGGGCGGCGGTCTGTCGCGGCGCTGGATCACGCGCACGGTCGACGCCTGCCTCACCCGCCTCGGCACCGACCACATCGACCTGTTCTACACCCACAAGGTCGATCCAACCGTGCCGTGGGACGATATCGTCGCGACCTTCGGCGATCTGATCCGGTCGGGCAAGATCGGTGCCTGGGGACTGTCCAATGTGCGCGCCTGGCACATTGCCGAGATCGTACACGAATGCCGCCGGCAGAACGTGCCGCAGCCGGTCGCGCTGCAGCCCTATTACAATCTGCTGAACCGGCAACCGGAAGTCGAAGTGCTGCCGGCCGCCCGGCACTACGGTCTCGGCGTCGCCTCCTACAGTCCGATTGCGCGCGGAATTCTGACCGCCAAGTATGTGCCCGGCAGCAATGCCGATCCGGAAACACGTGCGGGGCGTGGCGACAAGCGGATGCTCGAAACCGAGTGGCGGGCGGAGAGCATGCAGATCGCCCAGGAACTGTCGGCCCATGTGGCAGCCCGCGGCGGTTCGCTCATTCATTTCGCGGTGCAGTGGGTGCTGAACAACATGGCGCTGACGTCGGTGATCGCGGGACCGCGCACGTTCGAGCAGTGGACCAACTACACCGACTATGCCGCCTACAAATGGAACGCCGCCGACGAAGCCCTGGTCGAACGGCTGGTTGCGGCCGGCCACCCCTCGACGCCCGGCTATTCCGATCCGCAATATCCGATCGAGGGACGATTTGCCGGCGTGAAGGCTGTCGGTTGAGCGGGAGTGTCATTTGCGTAACCGGCTGCGAGGTGCATGAATGACCGCAGAACCAACCGACAAGCCGCTCGCCGGCCGCATTGCACTCATCACCGGGGCATCACGCGGCATCGGCCGTGCGGTCGTGCTGGCCTTGAGCCGGGCCGGCGCGCATGTCCTCATCCTGGCCCGCACCAGCGGCGCGTTGGAGGAACTCGACGACGAGGTTCGCGCGGTCGGCGGCACGGCCACCATCGTCCAGCTCGACCTGCGCAAAGCCGACCGCATCGATGCGCTGGGGCCGAGCGTGTTCGAGCGCTGGGGAAAGCTCGACATTCTCGTCGCCAATGCCGGCGTCCTCGGCCCCCTGTCGCCGCTCGCCCACATTACCACCGACGCCTGGGCCGAAGTCATCGATGTCAACCTGAATGCCAACTGGCGCCTATTGCGCACGCTCGACCCGCTGTTGCGCCGCAGCGATGCCGGCCGCGCGATTTTCGTGTCGTCGGGAGCGGCGGCCGCCAAGAACCCGTTCTGGGGCCCCTATGCCGTGTCGAAGGCAGCCCTCGAAGCGATGGTGAAGACCTACGCCCACGAGATCGACGACACCACGGTGCGCGCCAACATCATCAATCCAGGTCCGATCCGGACCGGCATGCGGGCCAAGGCGTTCCCCGGCGAAGACCCGAAAAAGCTGGCGGCACCCGATGACCTCGCACCTCTGTTCGTGGAGCTAGCGAGCCCCACGCTCAAGGCTAACGGCAAAGTGTTCACGTTCAAGCGGAGCTAGGCTGATATGGCAGCGTCCAAGGACCCTCCTCAGGCGACGCCGCCGACGCCTGCCCCCTGCCGCGACCTTGACCCGACCGACTGGGCGGAGTTCCGGCGGCTCGCGCACGGCATGCTGGACGTTATGATCGACCACATCGAAACGATCCGGGAGCGGCCGGTGTGGCAGTCGGCGCCGGCCGCCACGCGCGCGGTGTTCAATGCGCCGCTGCCGCGCGGCGAAGGAGCCCTCGCCGATGTCCTCGGCACGGTCGCAGCCCACGTCACGCCCTACGCCACCGGCAACACCCATCCGCGCTTCATGGGCTGGGTGCACGGCGCCGGCACACCCGTCGGCATGGTGGCCGAGATGGTGGCAGCCGGCCTCAACATGAACTGCGGCGGACGCGACCATATTGGCATCGAGATCGAGCGCCAGATCACGCGCTGGATGGCGGACGCGGTCGGCTATCCGGCGACTGCGTCGGGGATTTTCGTCACCGGCTCGTCGATGGCGAATTTCCTGGCGACTATTGTCGCCAAGACGAGCGCACTCGGGGCCAATACCCGTGCCGATGGAGTGCGGGCGGCAGAACAGCAGCTCACGGCCTACACCTCGGTCGAGTCGCACGGCTGCGTCGCCCAGGCCATGGAGCTTGCCGGGCTCGGGTCCGATCAACTGCGCCGCATTGCCGTCGATGGTGCGGGGCGAATCGAAATGATTCGGTTGGAAGCAGCGATCGCCGCCGACCGGGCGGCCGGTCATCGCCCATTCCTCGTCGTCGGCACGGCCGGTTCCGTCAACACCGGCGCGATCGACGACCTTGCGCACCTGTCGCGCCTTGCCGCACGCGAAGCGCTGTGGTTCCACGTCGACGGGGCATTCGGCGCCATGGCGGTGCTATCAGCCAGGCTCAAGCCGCTGCTCGCCGGCCTCGAAGCATCGCACTCGATCGCCTTCGATTTCCACAAGTGGGGCCACGTCCCCTATGACGCGGGTTTCCTGCTGGTGCGCGACGGCCCGGCACATAAGGCGGCGTTCGCGAGCCCGGCCGCCTACCTGGCACGGGCGCCGCGTGGGTTGGCTGCCGGCGAGACCTGGCCGAACGATCTTGGACCAGATTTGTCCCGTGGTGCACGTGCGCTCAAGACCTGGATGACGATCGCGACGCTGGGCGCCGACCGGATGGGTGCTGCCATCGAAGCCAACTGCGATGTTGCCCAGTACCTGGCCCAGCGCGTCGCCGCCACACCGCACCTCGCGATGAAAGCGCCGGTCGCGCTCAACATCGTGTGCTTCGGGGTGGCGGGCCGCCACGACGGTGCGATCAACCGCGACATTGTGATGGACCTGCACGAGGCAGGCATTGCTGCCCCGTCATGGACCACGATCGCAGGCGAAACCGTGATCCGCTGTGCGATCGTCAATCATCGCACGACGCGGGCCGACATCGACATCGTGGTCGACGCAATTTTGCAGCGTGCCGACGATTGGCTCGCTGCGCGAAACGACTAGCTCAGTTCCAGCCACGCCGCTTATAGATGGCGCTTTTCACTTCAGCCGAGCATTGCGGCACCTGCCAGGGGCACAGACTGTAGGCCAGAAGTTCACCGCGCACGGCCGCCGACAGATTGCCGACCTTGCCCCGCTCGAGCGCATAGACCAGGCGCAGCAATTGCACGCCATCGAACGCCGTGTAGGCGTACTTGGTTGAATCGATTCCGAGCGGCTTCAGGTGCAGCGAAAGATTGTTGGCAGCCCGCGCGAGGATCTTCTTCGCCTGTCCCACGAACGGCACATAGCGGGTCGGCAACAGATCGAACGCCGTATCCAGCAGGATGCCTTCGGTGAAACTCGACTCGATGTAGGTGAACGAGTTTTCCCAGCCAACCTTGAACTTTTCGTCGACGGCGGCCTGCGCCTGAGGTGCTGCGAACAGGGCGAACAGGCCAATCAAGGCAAAAAAAGCAGAGATGGCGCGCAACATTTGACAATTCCTCCGGTCATCTAATTGAACCTTGAACACTGAAACTTATTAGCTTCGGCAGGAGCCTATGCCCAGGCGCTGAACAATTGTGGCAGAAAAAACGGGTATGCGTGCTCCTGTCGCCACACTTAGTTGCCGAGAAGGTGCAGCCACTGCCGTGCCCATCCAGCGGCGTTGACAACTCGACCGGCCGTTGGCCCGGCCGCAGCGTTACGTGCTAAACCGGCACCGCGAGATCCGCTTGCATGCAGACCGCCGCCGGAGGGGTGCCCTATGACAACGAGCGCCAATCGCCGACGCATCGACGTGCCGCCGAGCGTGCCAGCCGATGCCCGCGCGGTGCTGCGCATTGACCTGACTGCCTTGCGGGCCAATTGGGCGCTGCTGAACAAGCACTCAGGCACGGCGGAATGCGCCGGCGTGATCAAGGCGGATGCCTATGGCCTCGGCCTGGAGCCGATCGCCCGGGCGCTGACCGAAGAGGGCTGCCGCACGTTCTTCGTCGCAACGCTGGAAGAAGGCCGGCGCGCGCGCAGCATCCAGCCGGGTGCCGCGATCTACATTCTGGACGGTCTGCTGCCGGATGCGGAAGCACACTACGCGGGCTTTGATCTGCGGCCCGTGCTCTCGAGCGAGCCGGAGTTGCGCGACTGGGCCGCCTATTGCACCAAGCTCGGCCGTCATCTGCCAGCTGCCGTGCAAATCGACACCGGCATGAACCGGCTCGGACTGCGCGCCACCGAGGTTGACCGCATCGCCGCCGAGCCTGAACTGTTCCGCGCATTCCACATGGCGCTCGTCATGAGCCACCTCGCCTGCGCCGACGAGCAGGGCAATCCGATGAACGACGCCCAGCGTCTGCAGTTCGACCGGTTGCGCGCGAAGCTACCAACGGCGCCGGCCAGCCTGTCGAATTCCGGCGGTACGTTTCTGGGCGCGCCGTTCCACTACGACTTGGTGCGGCCGGGCATCGCGGTCTATGGCGGCCGCGCCTTCGAGGGCGCGCCTAATCCGATGGCGCCCGTAGTGCGCCTGTCGGCTCGCATCCTGCAGCTGCGTGACGTCGCGGTTGGCGAAGCTGTCGGCTACGGCGCGACGTTCAAGGCGACGCGCCCGTCGCGCATCGCAACCATCGCCTGCGGCTATGCCGACGGTTTCCTGCGCGCCCTCAGCGGCTCGGCCGCTCATCCAGGACCTGCCGGCTACATCGGCGAGTATCCCGTCCCCGTGGTCGGCCGAGTGTCGATGGACCTGATCACCGTCGATGTAACCGACGTGCCCATGCCGCTCGCCGAGCGCGGCAACTGGGTCGAGGTGATGGGCGGCCGCGTCACGCTCGATGACCTGACGGACCGCGCTGGCACGATCGGCTATGAACTCCTCGCGCGCCTGTCGAAACGCGTGCATCGCATCTACGAGGGGCAGACGCCGATGGGGGGGAGCAGCTGAGCGATGGCAAAACCCGCAAAATCATCCTTCGTCTGCCAGGCGTGCGGGGCGACGTCGACGCGCTGGAGCGGTAAGTGCGTCGCCTGCAACGAGTGGAACACCATCGCCGAAGAAGCAAACCTCGCCGCGGTGCCTGGCTCGGGCATGACACGGGCGTTGAAGGGCCGCGCGGTTGCGCTCGAGACGCTCGACGTACGTACCGAGGAAGCGCCCCGCATCCCGACCGGCATCGCCGAACTCGATCGCGTGACCGGCGGCGGCATCGTTCCGGGCTCGGCGATTCTGATCGGGGGCGAGCCCGGCATCGGCAAATCGACGCTGCTGCTGCAGCTCGCCGCGTCGCTCGCCAATGCCGGCCGATCGGCCGTCTATTTCTCGGGCGAAGAAGCGGCTGCCCAGGTGCGGCTGCGTGCCGAACGGCTCGGACTCACGAAAAGCCCCGTGCTGCTGGCGGCCGAGACCAATCTCACGAACATCATCGCCACGCTCGAAGCGGGCCGGCGGCCCGATCTGGTGGTGATCGATTCGATCCAGACGCTGTGGGCCGACGCGCTCGATGCGGCACCGGGCACCGTCTCTCAGGTCAGGGCTGCGACGCAGTCCTTGATCCGCTTCGCCAAACAGTCGGGCAGCGCCCTCCTGCTGGTCGGCCACGTGACCAAAGACGGCCAGATCGCCGGCCCCAAGGTGGTCGAGCACATGGTCGACACCGTGTTGTATTTCGAAGGCGACAGCGGTCACCCCTACCGTATCCTGCGCGCGGTCAAGAACCGGTTCGGCGCCAGCGACGAGATCGGGGTGTTCGAGATGGTCGGACATGGCCTCGCCGAGGTCGCGAACCCGTCCGAGCTGTTCCTCGGCGACCGTGATGCCACCGCACCCGGTGCCGCCGTGTTCGCGGGCATCGAGGGCACACGGCCGCTGCTGGTCGAGATCCAGGCGCTGGTCGCCCCCTCGAAGCTCGGCTCCCCGCGCCGTGCCGCGGTCGGCTTCGACCAGAACCGCCTGTCGATGATCCTCGCTGTTCTGGCAGCCCGCTGCGGCGTCAGCTTTGCCGAGCACGACGTGTTCCTCAACGTCGCTGGAGGATTGAGAATTACCGAACCGGCCGCTGATCTGGTGGCCGCCGCCGCACTTCTGTCGTCGTTCTCGGGTATCTCGCTGCCCATGGACGAAGTGTATGCCGGCGAAATCAGCTTGTCGGGGGCAGTCCGACCGGCGGCGCACATGACCACCCGGCTGCGGGAGGCGCAAAAGCTCGGGTTCAAGCGGGCGATTGTACCGGCTGCCGGAGAACTCGAGGTCAAGTCCTTGAAGCTGAAGCTCACGAGGATATCTCACTTGAAGGCGCTTGCCGAGGCACTGGGGCCATGCGAGTGATCGCGCTCGTTTTCGACCCCGTCGCCCTGTACAGGATTTAGCAACGATGATCGGGCCGCTCTCTTATCTTGATATCTCGCTGCTGGTGCTGGCCGTGATTTCGGGGCTGCTCGCCATGTACCGGGGGCTTGGCCGCGAGTTGCTGTCGATCATGTCGTGGATCGTCGGCGGGGCGGCAGGCGCGTATTTCTACCTGTACCGCCAGGGCCTCGCCGCCGACGTGACGCAGCAGCTGAACCTGCCAAGCCCCAAGATTGCGCAAATCGGTATTTCCGTCGTGCTCGGCCTCGTGGTGCTGATTGTCGTGCACCTGATCACGGCGCGCATTTCGGACGCCATTCTCGACAGCAGCGTCGGCGTGATCGACCGCGGCCTCGGCCTCCTGTTCGGTGTCGTCCGTGCCTTCCTGATCGTGCTGATCCCGTTCATGTTCTTCCAGCACTTCACGCCGAAGGAAGCCGAATATCCGGTGTGGGTGCGCCAGTCGCTGTCGCTCGGCATGCTCAATTCGGCCAGCAACGCTCTGCGACCTTCGCTGTTGGCCGTGGTCAACAAGGTGACGGAGAAGTCGACCGCGGAGTAGGCCTTTTGGTCACGCGCTGCACGTTGCGGCTACGTTTCGCACACCTCGATGGCGATAAGCCCTAGCGTAACCCGTTGTGTTTCATATATCTGTCACGCACAGGAGTGTAGCTGCGGCAGTGATTGCGGTCGCATTCCGCGTGCAAGTCAAACGCTAAGACGGCGTTCACCGTCGGCGCTCGATGATCGTGAGGACCAGCATGCCGTTCGAATTCAGTTCGCAAGCGGGTGACCACGACGATCGGCTGCGCGAGGAGTGCGGTATCTTCGGCATCCTCGGTCACCCGGAAGCGGCCAAGCTCGCGGCCCTCGGCCTGCACGCCCTGCAGCATCGCGGCCAGGAAGCAGCCGGCATCGTAACCTACGACGGCCAGCGTTTCCACAGCGAGCGCCGCCTCGGCCTCGTCGGCGACAACTTCAACAAGCCGGACGTGATCGAGCGCCTGCAGGGTAATCTCGCGGTCGGCCACGTGCGCTACTCGACCACCGGCGACACGATTTTGCGCAACGTGCAGCCGCTGTTTGCCGACCTCGACACGGGTGGCTTTGCGGTTGCCCACAACGGCAACCTAACCAACGCCCTGACCTTGCGTCGTGAACTCGTGCAGAACGGCGCCATCTGCCAGTCCACCTCCGACACGGAAGTGATCCTGCATCTGATGGCCCGGTCGCGCAAACGCCGCGTGATCGAGCGGCTGATCGAGGCACTGCGCCAGATCGAGGGCGCCTATGCGCTGGTGTGCGCGACCAACGACATGCTGATCGGCGTGCGCGATCCGATCGGCATCCGCCCGCTGGTGATCGGCAGGATCGGCACGAAATTCGTGCTGGCGTCGGAGACCTGCGCACTCGACATCGTCGGCGCCACCTACTTCCGCGAAGTGGAGAACGGCGAGGTCGTGGTGATCACGGAGCAAGGGCTCGAGAGCCACCGCCCGTTCCCGAAGCGCCCGCCGCGCCCGTGCATTTTCGAATACGTGTATTTCGCCCGCCCAGACAGCGTGGTCTCGGGCCGAAGTGTGTATGATGTTCGCAAGCAACTCGGGGTTCAGTTGGCCGCGGAAGCCGCGATCGACGCGGACGTCATCGTGCCGGTGCCTGATTCGAGTGTGCCGGCCGCGATCGGCTTTTCGCAGATTTCGGGCATTCCCTACGAGCTTGGCATCATCCGCAATCACTATGTGGGCCGCACTTTCATCGAGCCGACCCAGCGCATCCGCGACTTCGGCGTCAAGATGAAGCACTCGGCCAACCTCGCGGTCGTCAAGGGCCGTCGCATCGTCCTGATCGACGACAGCGTGGTGCGCGGCACGACCTCGAAGAAGATTGTCACCATGATGCGCGACGCCGGCGCGACCGAAATCCACATGCGCATCGCCTGCCCCGAGATCAAGTTCGGCGATTACTATGGCATAGATACGCCGAGCCGGTCGGAGTTGCTGGCCGCCCGCATGACGCTCGAAGAAATGCGCGAGTTCATGGGCGCCGACAGCCTCGCGTTCCTGTCGGTCGACGGGCTCTATCGTGCCATGGGCTATGATCGTCGCGATGCGATGAGCCCGCAGTTCACCGACCACTGCTTCACCGGCGATTATCCAACCGACCTCACCGACCAGAACGGCGAAGCGCCATCGCGCCAGCTGTCATTGCTCGCCGAAGTGCGGTGAGGGCCGCCCTCACAGCTTCTTGTCTGCCGGCCTGAGCGCGCCTGCCTTCTCGGCTTCTTCCAGCGTGCGGGCGAGTTCTTCCCGCGCGCGCTCGGCCTGGCGCTGGCGGTCCCAGAGCGACGCATAGAGGCCGTTCTTGGCGATCAGTTCGGCGTGCGTGCCCTGTTCGACCAGGACGCCTTTTTCCAACACCAGAATGGTATCGGCGTGCACGATCGTCGACAGGCGATGGGCGATGACGAGCGTGGTGCGCCCCTTCGCCACGCGATCGAGCGCGTCCTGGATTTCCTTTTCCGTGTGACTGTCGAGCGCGCTGGTGGCTTCGTCCAACATAAGGATCGGCGGGCTCTTGAGGATCGTGCGGGCGATGGCCACGCGCTGCTTCTCGCCGCCTGAAAGTTTCAGGCCGCGCTCGCCCACCATGCTCTTGTAACCCTCGGGCAGGGTGCGGATGAAGTCATCGATCTGGGCGAGTTTGGCGGCCGCGAATACTTCTTCGTCGGTCGCGTCTGCCCGGCCATAGCGGATGTTGTAAAGGATCGTGTCGTTGAACAGCACCGTGTCCTGCGGCACCACGCCGATCGCGGCCCGCAAGCTCTTCTGCGTCACCTCGGCGATGTTTTGCCCGTCGATCGTCACCTGCCCGCCGGCGATATCGTAGAAGCGGAACAGAATGCGGCTGATGGTTGACTTGCCCGCGCCCGATGGGCCGACGATCGCCACCATCTTGCCGGCCGGCACCTCGAACGACACGTTCTTCAGGATCGGTCGCACGGCATCGTAAGCGAACGACACATTGTCGAAGCGGATGGTACCGCCCTTCACGGCCAACGCCCCGGCGCCGGGCTTATCCTCGATTTCGGGGTGCTCGCCCAGCAGTGTGAACATGGTCTCCAGATCGACGAGCCCCTGCTTGATCTCGCGATAGATCATGCCCATGAAATTCAACGGGATGTAGAGTTGGATCAGCATCGCGTTGATCATCACGAAGTCGCCGATGGTGTGGGTGCCGGCGACAACGCCGCGGGCGGCAAGGATCATCACCAGGGTCAGGCCGATGGTGAAAATCACCGCCTGGCCCGAGTTCAGCGCGCCAAGCGACCAGTAGGAATGCAGGCTCGCTTTTTCGTAGCGGCGCATGGAAGCGTCGAACCGCTTGGCCTCGAGGCCTTCGTTGCCGAAGTACTTGACGGTCTCGAAGTTGAGCAGGCTGTCGACCGCCTTGGTATTGGCGTCGGTATCGCTATCGTTCATCTCGCGGCGGATGCCGATGCGCCATTCGGAGGCAACGATCGAGAACCAGATGTAGGCGACGACCATGGTGATGACGATGGCGACGATCAGGCCGCCGAAGAAGTACCATAGCAGAAGCGACAGCAGGACGAGTTCGAGCGCGGTTGGAACGGCGCTCAGCGCGCCCATGCGGATGATCAGCTCGACCGCCTGTGTGCCGCGCTGGATGACGCGGTTGAGCCCACCTGTGCGCTTTTCGATGTGAAAGCGCAACGACAGCCGGTGCAGGTGCTCGAAGGTACGGTTGTTGAGGTTGCGCACGGCGTTGAGCGCCACATGCATGAACTGCACGTCGCGCACTTGCGTGAACAGCGCCATCATTACGCGCGCAAGGCCGTAGGCGATGATCAGCATCACGCCGGCCGTCATAGCCTGACCGCCGGCGGTGCCGGCCGCTGGCACGTGGGCGATCAGCCAGTCAGTGGCCGCTTTGTAGAGGATCGGCATCGTCACGGTGATGATCTTGACCAGCACCAGCAGGCCGAACGCCCACACCATACGGGCTCTGAGATCGGGCCGCCCCTCGGGCCACACGAACGGCAACAGCCCGCGCAGCACGGTCACGTGGTCGGCCGGTGGTTTCGTGCGAGCGGGGGCAGTGGGGTTGCCCATTCGCGCATGACCGTGGCCATGCCCTGGCGCGGCGCCAGGCTTACCCGTATCGACGACAGCCATCCAATGCAGTCCTCAGGTCGTTCGCGTGGAGGCGGGACATAACACAGAGCGAGACGCCGACAAGGCGCCAGATGTCCAGCCGGTCCCGGGCCAGCCGCTCAATTGCGCCGCAAGGCTGGCACATACACCCGCTGGCAGGGGCGGATCAAATCAACATCGTTGAGTTTGGGATTGGCCCGTTCCAGGACATCGACCTTGAGACCATCGTTGTAGTGCTTGTCGGCGATATCCCAGAGGGTATCACCGTCCTGCACGACGTAGTGGCCCGGAGGGTTGATCCGACGCCCGGCCGTGCGGCAAGCTGCACTGGTTGTCGACCTCGGCACTTGCGTCAGGCCGAGCGAACTGCGCGCTGCGCGATCCGGAACCGGGGCGCGCGGCGCGGTGCGCCGCTCCGTCCCGGCGCTGGGCGCGGGTTGGGCTGATGGCGCGGGGCTGCGAGTCGAGACACTGGGCAAGGGCGGCAGATCGGCGACGACGCTGCGGCCGGATGCAGCCCCGGGCGGCGATGCAGGTTTGTCGGCGCCTACAGGCGGCGGGCCTGGTCGCGTCGAAACACTCGGTAGCGGTGGCAACACGGTTAGATCGGATGCGGGCACCGGCGATACTGGTGCTGGCCGGGCCGCCTGGGCCGCCCGTTGCTGCGCTTGCGCAGCAGCGCGTTCGTCGGCGAGGCGCTTGGCGTCCGCCTGCTGCTGGGCAGCTGCGCGCGCCGCGGCCTGTGCCGCAGCTTCTTGGGCCGCCCGCTGCTCAGCCTGCCGCCGCTCGGCTTCGGCCTGGGCTTGTGCCTGCTGCGCTGTGGCGCGGCTGGCTGCCTCTTGCGCGGCCTGCTGATCGGCTTGCCGCTTTGCCTCGGCTTGCCGCGCTGCCGCTGCCTCGTCGGCCGCCTTCTTCTGCTCCGCAATCCGCAGCTCTGCCTGGCGCCGCTCGTCGGCAGCCTTGAGGTCGGCCTGACGCTTGAGTGCTTCATCGGCCAGGCGCTTGTCTTCGGCGGTCTTGCGCGCAATGGCATCGTCGGCTGGTTGCACGACCGCTGGCGCCGGCGCCTTAGCAACTGCGGCAGCGACTTCCTCGTCCTTTTTCTTGGCTTCGGCGGCTTTCAGTTCGGCGTCGCGTTGGGCTTGTGCCGCGCGCAACTGCTCGCGCGCCTTGGCCCGCGCATCGTCGGCCACTTGCGGGTCGGCAGCCTTCGGCGGTTCGACCGGCGGGGGAGCGATGGCCTTTTTCGGCTCCTCGTCCGTTTTCGGTGCGCCGGCCACCAGCACACCGACCGGTGGATCGCTCAACCCCCTGCCGATCGTCGCCTGGTAGCTATCGTTCGCGCGCTTGAACCAGTCGGTCATGCTGTCGACGATCGAGCCGCCGCTTGCGCTCTGCTGGACCGGCGCTGGCGCGGCTGGAGTGGCCGGACGAGGTGCTGGTGCCTTGGCAGGTTCAGGCTGCTTGATCGCAGTCGGCTTGCCCGTCGCCCCATCAGGCGACGCGCTGACGCCCTTGATGCCGATATCCTGATAGGTGCGATCGGACTTCTGCAGCCAATCGCGAATGACGTCGAGTGGGCCGCTGCCGCCAGCCGGCGGCACGGGCTGCGCCTGGGCCACGCGGAAATTGCGCCGCGAGTCCGCCAGAACGGTGATCTCGTCACCGGCCGCAGCCATCGCTTCCGCCAGCCCGACCGCGGGCCGCGATACAGATTTGTCATCGGCGTCGGCAGTCGCCGGAAACTGGACAAGCAGGGGCGCCGTCAAGCCGCTCGGCACCGACAACCGCATGGCATCGCTGACCATCACCGTTCCACAGGCGCGGTCGATCACCATGGCCCAGGTGCCGTCGGCCTCGGCCTTGACATTGCCGACCATGCGGCCAGCCACCATCAGCATCACGGCTGCCAAGGGCGGAGATCGTCCGTCGACGAGGGTCGGCCTTGCCCCATCGACGATCATGCGATCGATCGTCAGCGTGGACGGGCCGACCGTGTCACCAGGTCGCGGCCGCTGGGCGAGGGTGGGCAGCAACTCGCGGTCGGGCGTGGTGGCCGCCATGCGGGCACCGCCCTGCGCGGTCGCGGGTGTCGCGGTGGTGCGGATGAACCACGCCGAAGCCGCAGCGGTACCGAGTACCATGACCCCGAACAGCACGATCGCGGCCCGGCTTGGCGACCGCTGCAAAGCACCGCTGGAAGTCGAATTATCAGGCAAATACTTCATTTTAGGACGCCAAACTAAGAAGTTGCTACACGTTTGGCGCCCAGTGTAGCCCGATCAGTCGCATGAAGCAAAGGAGCAGCGCGGAGAGACCACCGCATACGGTCCGCACACCACCTTGGCATCGCCGTCGCCGCAATTCGGCCCAAAACTGTCCCTTCCCTCTTGTCCGATGACAGACAAGACAACGGCTCCCGTTTCAGCGCACAATGGAGGCAACCCGCAGTCGATTCGGAAGCCGCCCATGCCCCCGCCGTCCCCCGCTGCTGCGCCGCCCACTACGCAGGCTGCCGGCACCGTTGCCAGCGTATGCGTGTACTGCGGCTCTGGCCCGGGCTTGAACCCGGCTTACGTGGCGGCGGCCCAAACCCTTGGTTCCGCCTTCGCCGCCGGTGGCATCCGCCTCGTCTATGGCGGCGGCAGTTTGGGCCTGATGGGGGAAGTCGCGCGGGCGACGCTCGCGGGCGGCGGCACCGTCACCGGCATCATCCCGGCGTTCCTGTCGGGCAAGGAGCGCATGTTGCGCGATGTCGACGAACTGATCGTCACGGACAACATGCACGAACGCAAGATGCTGATGTACCAGCGGTCCGACGCCTTCGTCGCGCTGCCGGGCGGCATCGGCACACTGGAAGAGCTGGTCGAGCAGCTCACCTGGTCGCAGCTCGGCCAGCACAACAAACCGATCGTAGTAGCCAACATCGACGGCTTCTGGAGCCCGTTCCTGAGTTTGCTCCAGCACATGAAGAGCGACGCATTCATCCGCGCCGGCCTTGAGGTACGATTCGTGGTGGTCGACCGAGCCGAGCAGATCGTGCCGGCCATTCGGGCGGCGGCAGCCGGCTCCGACAGCGCGCCAGCGACCGACGAACTGGTCGCGAAGTTTTGACCATCGCCGATGTGGCGCGGCGAGCAGCGACATCTGTTGCAGGAATGTCCTATTAACAGGACGATGTGCCGCATTTCAGCTGCATTATCCCCTCACGCCCGACTTATGCTAGTGACAAGAAAAATCTTGGAGAATTTGGCGAGTCACAATCGCAAGTGGACAGCACCAGCGGAATGAGCAGCGCGATCACGGGACAGGTGTGGAGGCAGGTGCTTGCTGCAGCAGGCCTCGTTGCGCTTTGCCTATCCATGGCCGTGCCGTCCGCCGCGGTCGCGCAGGGCTGGGGATGGCCATGGGAGAAGCAGCAGAGCCCGGTCCCCCGTGATCCCGTCTATCGCCCGCCCGCCAATGCGCCGGTGCCGGCGCCGGCACCACCGGCCTACGGCACCCCGCAGGGATCAGTGCGCAACAACAACAGCAACAGCGGCAATCCGATCTGCCTCCAACTCGAGCAGCGGCTGGCACAGGACTCAAACCGCGGTTCGCAGTCACGCGAATTACTGCCGAAGATCGAGGCGGACATCCGCGCGGCCGACCGGGCCGTGCAGCAGGGCGTACAGCAGCTCGACCGCCAGGATTGCTTCGAATTCTTCTTGTTCTCCAAGACCTTGAAGCGCACGCGCGCCTGCGTCGACCTCAATGCGCAGGTGGAAGCCGGGCGCCGCCGCATCGGCGAGCTGGACGCCCAGCGCCAGCAGATGATTTCCTCCGGCGGCCGTTCCTACCAGGACGACATCATCCGCGAGCTTGCCCGCAACAATTGCGGTGCCAACTACCAGCAGGAAGCAAACCGCCGTGGTCCGTTTTCGCCGCTGTGGCAGGACGAGGATGCGGGCGGTGCCGGCAGCGGGCAGTTCGGCAACCTGCCGTTCGCGACCTATCGCACCGTGTGCGTGCGCCTGTGCGATGGCTACTACTTCCCAGTCAGCTTCTCGACCCTGCCGACCCACTTCGAACGCGACGCCGACATCTGCCAGTCGAAGTGCGCGGCCCCTGCCGAGTTGTTCTATCATCAAAACCCCGGCGGCAGCATGCAGGAGGCGACGTCGGCCAAGTCCAAGCAGCCCTACAAGAGCCTGCGCACGGCCTTCCGCTACCAGAAGGAATACGTCCAGGGCTGTTCCTGCAAGCAGGCCGAATACGTACCGAGCAGCCAGCCGCCCGAGCGGCGGGCAGACGTGCCAATTCCCCCCGCCCAGCCGCCCCGGCGGTGACAACCGTGCCGGATCGTGCCGCCATTTTTGCCGCGGCCGTGCTGGCCTTGGTGCCGATCGATGAAATGGCGGCGGTGCGCTATGTGCATGGTCGGTCCTTGCGCGACGGCGGACATGGCTGGTCGAGCGAAGCGGAACTTGACGATTATGTCGCCTATATCAGCTCGGCGACCTACGGGGCTGAAGTGGAGGCTGCGATCGTCGGCGGCCGTCTGCTTGGCGCCTTCATCGACCAACGTTTAGTCGGCACGGCGGGCTGGTCGTCGTTGGTGCAGGGCAGCCCGGTGGCACGCATCCGCTGGTGCCATGTGCTGCCGCTTTATTGGCGCATGGGGATCGGCCGGCGCATGCTGGCCGAGGTGGAGGGCGCTGCCGAGGCAACCGGGCACACGTCGCTGATCGCCCGCTCGACACCCAATGCCACCGCCTTCTTCGAGCGGGCCGGCTACGGTATCACGTCCTACGGCACCCGCTTGGTACCTCCTGAGCGCAATCTGCCCGTGACGTTCCTGCGCAAGAACCTGCGCGCGCCTGCTTCGGCAACGTTCTTTTGAGCAAACCTTCGCGGCTGCGATCACACGCATGCGCGCCCCATGGCAACCACCGAGAAGATCTCGAACAGCATTTGCGCACCGGCGTGTGCCGTATTGGTGGTCGCATCGTACTGCGGCGCCACCTCGACCACGTCGCCGCCGACGATGTCGAGCCCGGCGCAGCCGCGGATCAGCGCCATCGCCTCTGCCGAACTCAGCCCCCCGATTTCGGGCGTGCCGGTGCCCGGAGCAAACGCCGGATCGAGACTGTCGATATCGAACGACAGGTAGGTAGGGCCGCTGCCGACAAGTTCACGGATCCGCGCGATGGTGCCGTCCACACCGAGCCGCATGAACGTCTCGGCGTGGAGCACCGTCATGCCGCTGTCGTAGGAGAACTCCCACAGATACTCGGAATTGCCTCGAATGCCGATCTGGATCGTGCGGGACGGATCGAGCACACCGGCCAGCACGGCCTCGCGGAACGGTCCGCCGTGATGGAACTTCGAACCTTCAAAGGGACCGCCCGTGTCGCAATGGGCATCGATGTGGATCATGCCGAGCGGGCGCTGCCGGCCGAGCGCCTTCAGGATCGGCAGGGAAATGGAATGGTCGCCGCCAACGGCAACCGGTGCCACCTTGGCCGCGGCCAGCTTGGCAAAATACGCTTCGATATCTTCGTGGCTGTTTTCAAGACTATAGCGCGAGCGGAACGCCACGTCGCCGATGTCGGCCGCCTTCACGCGCGCCGACGGCACTTGCTTGTGAACATGATGATAGGGCCCGATCCGCTCGACGGCGCGCACGGCGCGTGGACCAAAGCGGGCCCCCGGGCGATTGGTGACGCCCAGATCCATCGGCACGCCGACGATCACCACGTCGAGTCCGGCGATATCGTCCGACTTGTGGGCATCGGCCAGCAGCGGCAGATCGAGAAACGTCGACACGCCCTCATAGGGCTTCGCTCGCCGATCGGTGCCGGAAAACAGCAGATTGACCACCTTCTTGAACTCGGGATCGAACACATCGCTCGCGCTCGCTGCACCATACTTGGCGCGCAAGGCTGCAAGTTTTTCAGGCGACATGACGGCCTCGCAGGTTGTGGCGCTGATGGGACACGGGAACGCTAGAGCGACCCGCCAGACGGATCAAGTCCACAGGACGGGCCCTCCCCTGCCGGCGCACCCCCATCCCCGCGTCCGGCCGATCACGGCCCTTGCGTCCTGTGCTCACGGCAACACACGGCTAGGCACCACCAACGGTTGCGGCAATGTCATTTGCGCGTCATGCGGGCACCAGGCACTCCACTAGGGCTACCGGATTCACACATGTCGGTTGCAGGGGCCGTGTGAGCCGAGATTTGGCCGAACAAGAGTTCGGCCAAATCTCGGGCGTTTTCGTCACGGCCGCGTAGGCGGCCGTCCACGACAAGGTTCAACCCCATGGTGTTTAAGGAGGCCCCAGATGCCTGTCCCGCGCTGTCATTGGCCCAAGCACCGCGCCTGCGGCACATTGTCGTGGAGGACCGCCTCCGCGGCCAAGACGAGAAGGGGGAGCGCATGATCCGCACAGCTATGTTTTTAAGTTGCTGCAATTCCTAAATAATTCGAACGCCGAATCACTTGTGTGAATGCGGTAGGTCCATGAGGGAGGCGAGCATGGGATCGCATGTGGGAGGCGGCCAGTAGACAGGCTGTGGCAACCGCACCGAGGAGCGCGACCAGCGTCGGCCGACCCCAGAGCTGCGCTGTCATCATGGGGCACTACCGCCTGAGTGAACCGATTGCTGCTCTGATTTCACGCAAGTGCGACACCACTGCATCGGCGCCAAGATCGCGCACGGGCGTGTGCGTATAGCCGAAGTCGACGAGAATGACCGGCACGCCGGCCGCCCGGGCAACGCCATGGTCGGCTGGACTGTCGCCGATGAAGACGCATTCGGCGGCCGTCACGCCAAGCTCAGCCAAGTTGGCGCGCAGCATCGCCGCATCGGGTTTCTTCGGCAGCCGGCTGGAGGCGCCGACGACCGAGCCGAAGTGGTGCGCGATGCCCAATGCCTTCAGGGCCACGTGCGCCACATCCTCGGCCTTGTTGGTGCAGATGCCGCAGCTGATGCCATCGCCGATGAGCGAGACCAGCAGGTCGTCGGCCCCGGGGAACAACCCACGTCCTTTCGCAGATACGTCCGTGTAGGCAACCATGAAGCGCTGCAGGATGCTGCGGCGGGTTTCTGGATTGGCTTCGATTTCAGCTGCGATCAGCGCCTTGTCGATCGCGGCCATGGCGCCGCCGCCGATCAGCTTGATGACCGCCGCCGTGTCGAACGCCTTCGCGCCGAGCGGGGCCATGGCCGTGTTCAGCGCTTCGGCGATGTCGGGCGCACTGTCGACCAGCGTGCCGTCGAGGTCGAAGATCACGGCGCGCGGCCAGCGGGTGGTCATGGTCCTGCTCCAGCAATGTTCGCCCTCGCGCGCGAAGCGAGGCCTGTCCCGCGCCCCGCCGAGGGATGTATCCCTCGGACTCCCTCTATTTTTGACTGCAAAAAAGCGGGTGGTTCGGCGGGTATCCCACCGAGCGGGGCATGGGGCGGCAGCCCCGTTCGCGAAGCGAGCACTTTCACCCCCGAGTCAGCGCAGCAACGCCGGGCAACTGTCGCCCCTCGAGCCATTCGAGAAACGCGCCGCCGGCGGTCGACACGTAGGTGAACTGATCCGTGACGCCGGCCATGTTCAGCGCCGCCACCGTATCGCCGCCACCTGCGACCGAGACGAGCTTGCCCGCCCGCGTCATGGTGGCTGCGGCCTTGGCGAGCGCAAACGTACCGCCCCCGAACGGCTCGATCTCGAAGGCGCCGAGCGGGCCGTTCCACAGCAGCGTGTGGCATCCCTCCAGGACTTTTGTCAGATGTGCGACCGACTTCGGGCCGACGTCGAGGATCATGGCGTCCACTGGGCAGGCGGCCACGTCGACCACCGACGAAGCCGCCCCCGCCTTGAACTCGCGCGCGATCACCGCATCGACCGGGAGGACGATTTCGGCGCCGCGCGCTTTCGCGGCCGCGATGATGTCGAGCGCGGTGCGAGCGAAATCTGGCTCGCACAATGACTTGCCGACCGCATGGCCCTGGGCCTGCAGGAAGGTGTTGGCCATGCCGCCGCCGATGATCAGCTTGTCGACCTTGGCGAGCAAGTTCTCCAGCACGGGGATCTTGGTCGACACCTTGGCGCCGCCGACCACGGCCGCTGTCGGCCGCCGCGGCTTGTCGAGCGCCCCGCGAAGCGCGTTGATCTCCTCCATCATCAGTGGCCCGGCGTAAGACGGCAGATGGTGCGTGATGCCCTCGGTCGAGGCGTGCGCGCGGTGGGCACAGGAAAACGCATCGCCGACGAAGAGATCGCCGAGCGCCGCCAGTTCGCGGGCGAACGCCGCGTCGTTCTTTTCCTCGCCCTTGTGAAAGCGCAAGTTTTCCAGCACCGCGATGCCGCCGGGCGCCAGCGCATACACCGCCTTGACCGCCGCCTCGCCGATGCAATCGGGCGCGAACGCAACAGGCTGCCCCACCAGCAGCGAGAGTTCGGCCGCGATGGGACCGAGCGACAGCGCGGCCTCGACGCCCTTGGGCCGCCCGAAGTGCGACATCACGATCACCCGGGCGCCGCGGCTCGACAAGTCCTTGAGACCCGGCACGAGCCGCGCCAGTCGGGTCGCATCGCTAACCCGGCCCTCGGCCATGGGCACGTTGAGATCACAGCGCACCAGCACGCGCTTGCCCGCCACATCGATGCCGGCCGTCGTCTTGAGCTTGTCGAGGTTCATGGGCGCCGCCGCGTCAGAATCGATCGGGTTGTAGGTTCATGAGAGCGCGCAATAGCGCGCGCGCCTGGCCAAAGGCAAGGGAACACGATCAAGGCGAAATGCAAACTGACGCCCTGGACCCGGCTCTGTCGCAGCTTGACTGCAACGGCTGGAGCCCTTAGACACCCCTCGATCGATGCTGCTGGCGACGACGCCTGCGGCCGCTTATCCCGTGAGATATCCCGAGCGATAACGCGAAACAACAGACCGCATCGCCCCCGTTTGCGCGGGCCGGCAGTGCGCCAGAGGGAGTTGATTGCCATGACGCGGTGTTGCGAGTTGTCCGGCAAGTTGCCACAGTCCGGCAACAACCGGAGCCACGCTGAAAACAAGACACGGCGCAAGTTCCGGCCGAACCTGTGCAACGTGAGCTTGATCAGCGATGCGCTCGGCGGCCGCCAGTTCCGCCTGCGGGTGAGCGCGCATGCCCTGAAGTCGGTCGAACATCGCGGCGGCCTTGATGCATATCTGCTCAAAGCCCACGACGACGAATTGTCGGAGCGCTGCCAGAAACTCAAGCGCGACGTGATGAAGGCCAAGGCCGAAGCGGCTGCCGCTGTAGCGGCAGCCTGATCGTCGGCAAACCGATCCGCGGCGCAGATAGAACGTGAGAATCCCTGCGTGCCTTCCCCTGTCGGCCTTCCTGGCCGGGGCGGGTGCGGCGCCGCTACGGCTTTGCCGTGACAGCCTGCTGCTGGACGACCGCTGGCCCATCGTTCAAGGCAAACTGCAGCAGCACCGTGCGCTGGACGAACGTACTGAAGTTGTTGTCCGAGATCAGCGTCAGAATGGTCTCACCCTTGGCGGTGCGATGCACGCTCAAGCCTTCCATGTTGTCGATCTCGTGCTCCTGGCCGGCCTGCAGCAGAACCTCGCCCTCCATGGGCCCGCCGCCGCGCATCTCGCTGGCCGAAAACCTTCGCAAACGCATTTTCACGCCTTCATACCAGGTGCTCCAGCGAAAGCGCCGCTCGAGCACGAGCAAGCTGCCGTCGGCCAAGCCACGGCAGTCGGTCAGGTCGTAGCCGTCGAGGTTGCGGATCTGCAAGGTCCGCCAGGCACCGGCCGACGATTGGGCGCCCGCTGGCAACAGCCATCCGGTTTGGCGCGTGCCGGTGCGGTCGGGGTAGCGCTCGGATAAGGTCACGATCGCCCCTTTGTCCGGCCCGCCGCGCAGGATACAAACCGACTCGAGTGACTTGTTGGACGACTGGCGCTTCACCTCATGCGGCAAGGTCAGGTAGCCGAGCGGTGCACCTAGCCCCTTGTCGGTGACGGAAAACCTGCCGATGCGGTGATTCTGCTCGAAGGAGATCAATACCGTGCCCTTCGAAAGGTTGCCCTCCAGCAACACGACGCCTTCTGCGTCGCGGTCGCGATCCTTGGTCAGGCGCGCACCGGCCATGCCGGTGATCGGACCAAGCCGCACATCACGCACCTCGACCGGCGCCTTGCCTTCATAGGCGAGCGTACCGGTCATCCAGGCGCCAGCGTCGGAAATGGCCAGGAAGCGGCGACCATCGGCATCGATTTCGAATGCGGACCAGCCGCCGAAGTTGGCCGATGGCGACGTCAGTACGAGCCCGCCGCGGAACTCGAGCTTGCCGAAGCTGCGCCGCGAGGCGTCGGAGCGCGCGAAATGCTCGATGCGCCGCGACTCGACTTGCACCACCTCGATGGGGTGCTGCGAAATGTCGGGCTTCTGCTCGGCACGCGCGCTGGGCAGTATCGACAGGCTAGCCGATACCACGACCATGAGCCGTACGAATGCTGCCTTTGCAGTATTGTCGTGCATTGCCGGACCGGAGTTCCGTGCGGACACGACGCGGGATGCGTCGCACCGGCCCCTGGCTTGCCACCGAAACTGGACGATAACAAGCCTGTGCACTCGGTCATCGCGGACGGATCGGGGCGTCGCCGGGCCAGGTGTACTTCGGGGATGAACCGAAGCCCCAGAAGCCGCCGCCATTGGCCAGGGCGGGAGCGGCGACGGCGACGGGTGACGACATGCCTGGGCCGACAGTTGCGGCCTTTGCGGGCGATGGGGATGCAGCAGGGCTGGCAGCGACCACTTTGCGTGGCGCTTTGCGGTTCGCTGCATCTGGCAGCTGTGCGATAGCCCGCGCAGGTGCGGCCGGTTGCGCGGCAGCATGGGTGTCGGTCGCGGCATCGATCTCGGTCGCGCCGCTCACCATCACGTTCTCCTGCGTGCCCGACAACTGCGGTGCCGCCATGGGTGCAGCCCTTGACGCACCTGGCGCGGCCTTGCCCTGCTCGCCGAGGGCATAGAGCCGATGGCGGTCCTGCTCCACGTCGGTCCACGGCGCCGGCTTACAGGCGCAGCCCTGAACCAGCGCCTTGCGATACTTGAACGCCGTCGGGAGACGGCTGTAGACACGGCCGGTGAGGTCGATTGCATCTTCGATCTGGCCGCCATGGGTTGGATAATGAAACAACTTTGCTTCCGCCCCGCAACTGGCCGAACACACCATCGCATCGCGGTAGAGGCGCGATCGCGGGGCGGCATAGCTCACGGGCCAGTAGAACCCATCGCACATGCGCACACACACCGTGTGATAGCTGCCACGCTTCTCGGACTTCGATGATCCAGAATCGCGATCCTCGTCCTGATAACCGCGCACCGGCAGCCCCGCGCGGGATCCAGCAGGCGTACTGCCGTTGAGGTCATTGGAGGGCAGCAGGCGGTCCGCGGTCGAGCGGTGAGGCTGCGGTGCAGCCGTCGGCTTGGCCGAGCCGAACAGCGCCTCAAACAGAGACTGAGCCGATGCGGCATTCGGCAATGCCGCGACGCCGCACAGCGCCGAAATCGCCGCAGCGATACCGCGGCTCACACGCAAACTCGACACCATGGATCAACCACTCACGTAAGCGCAGCGCCGCCAGAGCGGCAAAGTTGCGCAAACATGAACCAACATCCCTAACAAATCGCTGCAGATCAGCGGGATCACCGGTTGCCGTCGAAAACCCGGTCCTTCCAACCGACCGACCCGCTCGATGCCGACCAGGCCGTCGCGGTTCTGCTTTGCTGCAGACCCAACCGCGAGATTTCGCCCGCCGGGAAGGACCTGACCGGCGTCGTCGCGGCAGCCAACCGGCCCTTCGATGGTGCTGCCGCGACGCGTGCTGCCTTTTTCCGCGATGGCTCGTTGGTCGCGGCCGCACCGGCCTTGCCCAGCGGCCTGCCCGCAGCCGCAGCCGGCAGGGACGGTGAGTGTTCGGCACGGGCGGTTGGTGTCGGGACGGCCGCGTCGGTCACGCCAGCGACGGATGCGATCGACACCGGAGGAGCATTGAGGATCGAAATCCCGGGCCGCACAACAGCGAGAGAGCCGCCAGTGGCGTTGGGCGCACCTGCCGCTGCCGCGCTGATCCTCTTAACAACGGTGCCCGCCTTGGCGCTCGTCAGACCATCGACCGGCCGCTGTGCTGCCGGTTGCGTTGCCGGCTCGGCCACGGCTGCCGATTTGCTGCGCTTGCTCGGTGTGGGCCCCGCGTCGGCCTGTTTCTGCTCACGCTTCTTCTTTTCCGCCGCCTCCGCATATTTGCGATGCCGCGTCATCGCTTCCTGCTCCCAGGCATGGGGCGCGCATTTGCAGCTCTGGTCGAACGTCTTGCGAAAGAGGAATGCGGTCGACAGCTTGGCGTAAGGCTTGCCACTCAGATCCACCATCTCTTCCGGTTCCTGCCCCGGGTTCTGGTAGACGTACAGTCTGGCTGGAGACGCGCAACTGCGTGCGCAGGTTTCCTGATCCTTTTCAAACTGATCTTCGTTGGTGGCAAAACTCAAGGGAAAGAAGTAGCCGTCGCACAGGCGTACGCAAACAGTCCGATGTGTCGTGATTTCTGACTTCGAGCGTGGCACCTCCTCGCGCTCGCGGCGCGACGGGCGAGCAGCCACTTCGCCGCCACCCAGCGAGCTGCGGGCTGCGGGTCCCGAATAGCCTTTGGCTTGCCATTTCGCCTTGACGCCGTCCAGCCACGCATCGCCTTCGAGCACAGCCGAGGCGGTTACGACTGGAACGGTGGCGCGCGAAGCAGAAGTAGTACTGTCGCCGAGGGCCAGAAGCGACGCGACCGGAGCATGTGCCGTGGTGAGGATTGCTCCCGCAAGATGGACAACGATAGTCCCTGCGCTGAGGATGAAAAGTATATAAACCAGCACGCTGACAACGGTTGGGAACCGGGCGGCGGGTAGGATCATACGCATGGGGCAAACACTCCGTCGGCGGCCGACGTACACAACAATTGCTCAGTGCGTTTACCCTGTGGCACCTGCCCTGCCAACACGCAAGTATGCAAAACCGCAGCGCGCCAACGGCATTTCACACTTGACTATTGACACTATTTCGGCGCCAGCCGGATGGCGCCGTCCAGCCGGATCGACACGGCATTCAGCATGATGTTCTCGGCAATGTGGACTGCCAGCTGGCCGAATTCCGACGGATGGCCGAGGCGGGAGGGGAATGGCACGGTGGCTGCGAGCGAATTGCGCGCTTCCTCGGGCAAACCATCGAACATGGGGGTATGAAACAGCCCTGGCAGGATGGCACAGACGCGGATGCCATCACGGGCGAGGTCGCGCGCCACCGGCAGCATCATGGCCTGCACCCCGCCCTTGGAGGCGGCATAGGCGACTTGGCCCATCTGTCCGTCTTCGGCGGCGACCGAAGCGGTCGAAATCATCACGCCGCGCTCGCCGTCGGGCTTCAGCGGGGCGAGCGTCATCATGCCGGCCGCGCACTTCGCGATCATGGTGAAGGTGCCGATCAGGTTGACCTGGATCACCTTCGCAAAAGTCGCCACATCGTGCGCCTCGATGGCGCCGGTCTCCTTGACGCGGCGCGCAATGCGCTTGCCCACCGCTATGCCCGCGCAATTGACGAGAATGCGTTCCTGCCCGTGGGCCTTGCGCACCAGCGCAAGCGCGCCATCGATGCTGGCTTCGCTGGTCACGTCGCACTTGGCGAAAATGCCGCCAATTTCGCCAGCCAACGCCGCCCCTTGCGCTTCGTTGAGATCGAGCACGCCGACCTTCACGCCCTTGGCCGCCAGGGCCCGCGCGGAGGCAGCACCCAACCCCGAGGCGCCACCGGTCACGATCGCGGCCACGTCTTTGCCAAGTTGCATGGAACAAGTCCTTTCGATTCGAAAAAGGGTGGCGAATTCAGAGGCGCCTGTTCGTGGTTCATAGGCGCCGGCAGGGCCTGCAGTAAAGCCTCGGTCCGCGCACGCGATTGACAGTTGCGTTACACGCATGGGAACGCTTTGCTGCCAACCAGTGCTCCGCCTTCACGCAGGAACCCGCCCGCCATGTCTCACAACGGACTGATCGACCTCTACAGTGATACGCAAACCCGCCCTTCGGCCGGCATGCGGCGTGCCATGGCGGAGGCCGAGGTCGGTGACGAGCAGCGCGGCGAAGATCCAACCACCCGCAAGCTTGAAGAGCGCGTGGCCGCCATGCTCGGCAAGGATGCCGCGGTGTTCCTGCCCTCAGGCACGATGTGCAACCAGATCGCCATGGCCGTGCACTGCACCGCGGGCGATGAGATCCTTGCGGCCGACACGGCACACGTCTTCTTCTCCGAGGCCGGAGGTGGCTCGGCGCTGTCCCGCGCCCAGACCTGGCCGATCAGATCCGACATGGGACTGTTCACGGCGACCGATCTGAAGGCCAATCTGCGGGAGCACAACAACCGCTACCAGCCCCGGTCCCGCCTGCTCATCATTGAACAGACCGCCAACATGGGGGGCGGCCTCGTATGGCCGCTCACGCAGATCGCCGAGGTCGCAGCCGTTGCCCACGGGCATGGCATGAGCGTGCATATGGACGGCGCGCGACTGTTCAACGCGACGGTTGCCTCGGGCGTCAGCGCCCGGGACTTTGCCAGTCCCTTTGACAGCGCCTGGATCGACCTGTCGAAGGGCCTTGGCTGTCCGGTCGGCGCGGTGCTGGCCGGTTCGAAGCCGTTCATCCACGAGTGCTGGCGCTGGAAGCAGCGGATCGGCGGCGCAGTCCGCCAGTCCGGCATTGTCGCCGCGGCCGGGCTCTATGCCCTCGATCACAACGTCGAACTGCTGGCGACCGACCACGCCAACGCCAAGCTGCTGGCCGAACGAATCGCAGGTATCGCCGGCCTTGCCCTGTCGAACGGCCCGCCGCAATCGAACATCGTTTTCTTCCGCGTCACCGCACCTGGCCTGACCGCAGCCCACATCTGCGCCGAACTCCTGAAGCGCAACGTGCGCATGGGGGCGTTCGGCGGCACCGCAGGCCGCATTCGCTGCGTCACCCATCTCGACGTTTCCAAGACCGACATCGAGCGCGCCGCCACAGCACTGGCCGAGATCATGCGCGGCTGAGGATCGATGAACCTTAATTGACGCAAACGTGATCAACGGCAGGTCGTGGACGACGGCGCCCGATGTGCTAATGCAGGGTCATCGCAGTAACCACCGTGCGGCCGTCAAGCCTGTGAGGGGATCATTGGACAACCGTTATAGTGCCGGTGCGGCTGGCAACGCCGCCCTCTCCTCCCGATCGTCGAAATTCCAGAACCCCGATGTCACCGCCAAGGGTGAGCCGCGCGCGCACGTGCCTCTGGCGCGCCTGGAGACGTTGTGGATCAATACCGGCACGCTGTGCAACATCACGTGCCGCAATTGCTACATCGAATCGACGCCGACCAACGACCGACTCGTCTATATTTCGGCCGTCGAATGCGCAGCCTACCTGGACGAGATCGCGAGCTTGCGTCTGGGCACGCGTGAGATCGCGTTCACCGGCGGCGAGCCGTTCATGAACCCCGACATGTTGGCCATGGCCGGCGATGCGCTGGCGCGCAGGCACCAGGTACTGATTCTGACCAATGGCATGCAGCCGCTGCAGCGGCCGACGATCAAGAAGGGTCTGCTGGCCTTGCGCGAGGCCCACGGCGACAACCTAACCTTGCGCGTCAGCCTCGATCACCACACCAAGCAGCTGCATGAAACCGAGCGCGGCCTAAAGAGCTGGGACAAGGCCCTGACCGGCATTGACTGGCTCTGCAGCAACGGGTTTGCCACGGCAATTGCCGGTCGCACCTGCTGGGGTGAGACGGAGGCGAGCGAGCGCGCAGGATACGCCGCCCTGGTCGCAAAGCGCGGCTGGTCGATCGACCCCGCCGACCAAAAGCAGCTGATGCTGCTGCCCGAGATGGATGGTTCCGATGAGGTGCCTGAGATCACCACGGCCTGCTGGAGCATCCTGCACAAGCAGCCGCGCGACATGATGTGCTCGACGAGCCGCATGATCGTGAAGCGCAAGGATGCCGCATCACCCGTCGTCGTGCCCTGCACGTTGCTGCCCTATGAGGCGGAATTCGAAATGGCGACGACGCTCGCGCAGTCCCTCGTCGCCGATGGCGGCATGTTCACGAACGGCGCCGTCAAGCTTTGCCACCGAAACTGTGCAAAGTTTTGCGTGCTGGGTGGCGGCAGTTGCTCATGACGACGGGCCCCGCATCTGTGATGCGGGGCCCGTGTCCACTGCCGAAAACGAGCACTCAACGCTTGGTCAGCGCGTCGCGGATTTCCTTGAGGTAAACCTCGGACGGCGGCGGGGGCGGCGGAGCCGCGGCTGTGGCAGGCTTATCGAAGCGGGCCTTGGCCGTGTTCATGGCCTTGACCAGCAGGAAGATTGCAAAAGCGGTGATCAGGAATTTGATGACGGCATTGAGGAACAGGCCATACTTGATTTCCACGCCCTTGCCGGTCGGCGTCGGCAAAACGGCAGCCAGCGTGCTGAAATCGACGCCGGCCATCATGTAGCCGACCGGCGGCATGATGATGTTTTCGACGAGCGTGCTCACGATCGGACCGAAGGCTGCGCCCATGATGACGCCGACGGCAAGATCGACAACATTCCCCCTCATAGCAAATTCTTTGAACTCGTTCAGCATGCTCATGTGTCATCTCCCTGTGTCAGTGCAAAATTGAACCAGCGGTGGTCACCTTCAAGCGTTCCGGCCGGTGCCACTTACGAATCATCCGACCATAAGTCGAGCACGCGTTACGCTGCCTGCGAACGATCAGAGATGTCAACATTATCCGTGGTTTACGACAAACAGGTCGGTGCCAGAAGTGAGGAAACCGAATTGTTGGCGCCGAATGGACATTTCGCACGCCTTTGCGCACTGTCGGCGTCGTTGAGCCCGGGCAACCGCATCCCAAACTTCGTGCGAGTGTGAAAAGTCATGTTCCAAACGGGCGCAATCGTTGCGCTGGCCGTCGGCTACGTCGGCGTGCTGTTTGCGGTGGCGTGGGCCGGTGATCGCCTGTCCCGCGCAAAGAAGGTAGGCGCCGGACGCCCGGTGATCTATGCACTGACACTGGGCGTCTACTGCACCTCCTGGACGTTCTTTGGCAGTGTCGGCCTTGCCAGCACCTCGGGCTACGATTTCCTGCCCGTCTACATCGGCCCAATTATCCTGTTCGCGGTTGGCTGGCCGCTCATCGTGCGCATCGTACGGCTGGCCAAGAGCCAGAATTTGACGTCCGTCGCCGACTTCCTCGCCGCCCGCTACGGCAAGAGCCCCTCGGTTGCCGCGATTGTCACGCTGGTCGCGGTGATCGGCACGCTGCCCTATATCGCCCTGCAGCTGAAGGCGATCGTCGCCTCGACCGAGGCACTGCTCGGCAACAGCCCGCTGATCCCGATCGCCCTGCCCGAGATCGGAATTCTGGAAACCGCGTTCGTCCTCGCGCTGTGCCTTGCCCTGTTCGCCGTGCTGTTTGGAACCCGCCATATCGACGCGACCGAGCACCAGGATGGCCTGATGCTGGCGATCGCCACCGAATCCATGGTCAAGCTGACGGCCTTCCTCACCGTCGGCCTGTTCGTGCTCTACTCGGTGTTCGGAGGCATCCAGGGGTTTGCCGAACACGCGCGCACCAGCGACGTGTTCCAGCAGGTGTTCGGGCGCTCGCTCAATGGCGGCACCTGGCTAACGATCACGTTCCTGAGCCTCGTGTGCGCGATCCTGCTGCCACGGCAGTTCCACGTCACCGTGGTCGAGAACCGCACCGAAGGCGAGATCCGGCGGGCGGCGTGGATGTTCCCGCTCTATCTCGTGCTGATCAACCTGTTCGTGGTACCGATCGCGGCGGCCGGACTGTTGACGCTGCGCCCCGGCCTCGTCGATCCCGACATGATGGTGATCGGCCTGCCGCTCTCCAAGATGGCCGACTTCGTTACGGTACTGGCCTACATCGGCGGACTGTCGGCTGCGACCGCGATGGTGATCGTTGAATCCGTCGCGCTGTCGATCATGGTCTGCAATGGCCTTGTGGTGCCGGCCCTGTTGCGGCGCGGCTATCTGGAAGTCGAACCGCAAGGCGATATCGCAGCCCGCCTGCTTGTCATCCGCCGTGTCGCGATCTTCGGCGTCATCCTGGGCGGCTATCTGGTGCACCGCGCGCTCGGCCAGGCGCAGGGGCTCGCAGCCATCGGACTGATCTCGTTTGCTGCAATTGCCCAACTTGCGCCCGCGTTCTTCATGGGCCTCGTCTGGCACAAGGGCACCGCGCGCGGCGCCATCGCCGGCATCGTCGCTGGCATTGCGATGTGGGGCTATACGCTGCTGCTGCCCTGGATCGTCAAAGCGGGACTGCTGCCGCTGACGTTGCTCACCGAAGGCCCGTTCGGGATCGCCTGGCTCAAACCGCAAGCCCTGCTGCACTTGAAGTTCGAGCCGCTGACCCACGGCGTGCTGTGGAGCCTGGCGGCCAACTTCACCGCATTCGTCACAGTGTCGCTGCTGCGCGCGCCGGAGCCGGTCGAGCGGCTTCAGGCCATGCTGTTTCGCGCCGACGAAGGCCACCGGCTGGGTCCCATCGCAACGCCGGGCGCCTTTCGGCTCTGGCGCACGTCGATCACCATCGGCGATCTGCAGGCAGCCGCCGCGCGCTATCTCGGCGCCGAGCGCGCCGAGCGCGCCTTTGCGGAGTATGCCGCGGTACTGCGCGACGGGCAGGTCGGGCGACTGCGGCTCGATGCCGAAGCCGACATCCAATTCCTGCGGTTCACCGAGCGCCTACTCTCGAGTGCAATCGGCGCCGCATCCGCCCGCCTCGTACTGGGTCTGTTGTTGCGCCGCTCCAACATCGGCAACCAGTCGGCGCTGCAGCTGCTAGACGATGCGTCGGAGGCGCTGCAGTACAATCGCGACCTCCTGCAATCCGCCCTCGATCAAGTGCGCCACGGCCTCGGCGTATTCGATGCCGACCTGCGTTTGATCTGTTGGAACCGTCAGTTCGGCGAACTCCTCGATCTGCCGGACGACCTCGTGCGCATCGGCGTGCCGATCAACCTCATCCTGAAGCACTGCGCCGACCGGGGCGATTTCGGCGCCGGGCAGCCGGAACGGCTCGTCGCCGAGCGCCTGGGCCGCCTGTCCGCCGGACGCGAGACGTTCCTCGAACGGCCGAGCGGCAGTCAGCGCATCCTGGAGGTGCGCACCGCCGCCATGCCGCAAGGCGGGATCGTTGCCACGTATTCGGACATCACGGAGCGAGTGGCGGCTGCCAACGCGCTGGCCGCAGCGAATGAAACACTCGAGCGCCGCGTCGCCGAGCGCACGGCCCAGTTGACGGACGTGAATGCGAAACTCGCCGTTGCGAAGGCTGCCGCCGAGGAAGCCAACCTGGACAAGACGCGGTTTCTGGCAGCTGCGAGTCACGATCTGCTGCAACCCCTGAGTGCCGCACGGCTCTATGCGGCAAGCCTCGTCGAACGGGCGCACCTGCCACAGGAAGCCCAGTTGGCCCGCAACATCAATGCCTCGCTGAGTTCGGTGGAAGAAATCCTGAGCGCGCTGATCGACCTGTCGCGCATGGATGCGGGCCACCTGGAGCCAGACTTCACCGAGGTGTCGGTGGGCCAGATGCTGCAGCAATTGCGGATCGAGTTTGCACCACTGGCCGACGCCCAGGGCCTCAGCCTGCGCATGGTGCCAACCTCGAGCTGGGTGCGTGCTGACCGCCGCCTGCTGCGCCGCTTGCTGCAGAACCTGATCGGCAATGCGGTGAAGTACACCGGCGCCGGCACGGTACTGATCGGTGTGCGCCGCAGCAGCGACACGGTCACGATCGAGGTGGTCGATACCGGCCCCGGCATTCACGCGTCGCAGCACGACCTGATCTTCAAGGAGTTCCAGCGGCTGGAGGACCATGCGCACCTGGGGCCGGGGCTCGGCCTCGGGCTGTCGATCGTCGAGCGCATCGGCCGCGTCACGGGTGCGAAAATCGGCCTGCGGTCGACACCGGGCAAGGGCTCGACATTCTGGGTGAAGATGCCGGCAGTGCGGCCGCCTATTGCCGTGCCGGACGAGGCGCCGCCGGTCGCGCCTACCGGATCGATTGCCGGCCTCCTGGTCCAGTGCATCGACAACGAACCGGCCGTACTCGATGGCATGCGCGTCCTGCTCGAGGGATGGGGCTGTACCGTCGAGACGGCCGAGAGCAGCGCTGCGGCCACCGCCCACTTTGCGCTCCGCCGCCAGGTGCCCGACCTTGTTCTGGCCGACTACCAGCTCGACCGCGAAACCGGCCTCGATGCCATCGCCGAACTGCGGGCCGCCACCAAGGTTGCGGTGCCCGGCGTCATCATCACGGCCAACCACTCGCCCGACGTCCAGCGCGAGGTGCGCGCCCGCGGCCTGCTGCTGCTGCCCAAACCGGTCAAGGCAGCGGCCCTTCGCGCGCTACTGTCGCAGGCCCAACTGCGGCGCCAGGCAGCCGCCGAGTGAGCACGTGATCAAACGACCACCGCACCCTCGCCGCGCCCCAGCTTGTTGATCGCGATCACCGCCTGGGTCCGGCTGTCGACCCCGAGCTTTTGCAGGATGGCCGACACGTGGGCTTTGATGGTTGCTTCCGACACACTCAGCCGATAGGCGATCTGCTTGTTGAGCAGACCTTCGCCGAGCATCATCAGCACGCGAATCTGCTGCGGCGTCAGGGTGGACAACCGGGCCACCACGTTGCCGGTCACCGCATCCGTCTGTCCGATCTCGATCTCGGGCGGCGTCCACAGGCCCCCGCCCAGCACATGGCGGACGGCATGGCGGATGCGATCGACCGGCTGCGACTTTGGAACGTAGCCCGAGGCGCCGAACTCGATGGCGCGACGAATTGTTGACGCATCATCGCTGGCCGAGACCACCACGACCGGGATTTCCGGATGCTCGGCCCGCAGATACAGAAGGCCTGACAGCCCCTGCACGCCCGGCATCGCCAGATCGAGCAGGATGAGGTCGATCGTGGCTGGCCGAGCCAGCAGCGCCACCAGTTCGTCGAGCGAGCCGGTCTCGACGATGTCGGCCGCCGCAATGGCGCTGCCAAGGGCCTCAGCGAGCGCGCCCCGAAACAGCGGATGATCATCCACTATTACAATGCGCGTTGTCATGAGCAGCCTTTCCAAGTCCAATGATATGCTGCGTTACCTGGCTCGTGTCGGAACCAAGTCTACAACAAACGCCTTTGGACCCAAATGCAAACCAGATAGACTTCCGTGACGTTTATGCGTCATGTCGGGCACCGGCACCAGTGCTACACGGTAACAAGGTGTTTGCGCCCGGCTGCCGCAGTCTGGCGCGGCCACGCCGCAATTCCGTCGCGCCGTCGCGTCACCTGAGAGTGGGATCGTTGAAGGAAACCGGCCGATGATCGAGCGCAAGGAACGCAAGCCCTACTGGCGGCACACCAAGGTGCAGATGGCAGCCAGTCTGGTGCCCTTCTTCATGGTTCTGATCGTGTTTCCACTGTACGCCAAAGGCTTGAACAGCAACAAATTTCTCGGCTTTCCGCTGGGTTATTTCCTGCTCGGGCACGGGCTGATCATCATCGCCCTGTTCACCATTGCCTCGTTCGTCAACCGCCAGGATGCCGTCGATCACTGGCACGGCGCGCACGAGGATAACTGACCGCACCCCCATGGCAACGACCCAGCGCACGCGCCTCGTCAATCCTCGGCTCGGGACTTACTTCGGCATTTTCGTCAGTGCCTTCCTCGCGCTCCTAGTGCTGTCCGTGATCGCCGAGCAGATGGGCGCGCCCGATGCGGCGCTGCGCTGGGCGATGCTGCTGGTGCCGCTTGCCCTCTATCTGGCGATCGGGATCGCGGCCCAGACCCAGGATCCGGCAGACTATTTCTGTGCAGGACGCCGGGTGCCGGCCTTCTTCACCGGCCTTGGCCTTGCAGTTTCCGCCCTCGGTAGCGTCGGCGTCGTGTCGCTGACCGGACTGCTGATGATCAACGGAATCGACGCCTGGTGCATCGTCAACGGCGTGGTCGCTGGCTTCGTCGTGTGCGCCGTGCTCATCGCGCCCTATTTCCGAAAGTTCGGCAGTTACACGCTGCCAAGCTACCTCGGCCGCCGCTTCGACAGCCGCCTGCTGCGCGTCGTCTCGGCCTCCATGTTGTGCGTGCCGCTGATGCTGGTGATCATCGCCGAATTCAAGATCGGCATCTATGTCGCGGCCTGGCTCACGGGAGCGTCCGAGCGGGCCATGGCCGCTCTGCTGGGCGTTGCCGTTGTCGCCTCGATCAGCCTCGGCGGCATGCGCGCACTGACGTGGGCGGGCACGGCTGCCGGGCTCGCCACGGTCATAGCGCTGGTGGTGCCAACGGGGATCGTCGGCACGGAAGTGACGAACTTCCCCCTCGCCCAGCTCAGCCACGGGCCGACGCTGCGCGCCGTCGAGCGGCTGGAAAACGCGAGCAACATCGCAATCCCGCATATGGCACCGATGTCGTTCGAAATGGCGGGTTCCGCGATGGAGCCACTTGCCCGCCGCATTACCCGTCCGTTCGGCAGTGTAGGCTCGGCGACCTACATCCTGATCACGCTGACGCTGATGATGGGGATCGCCGTCGCACCCTGGCTGCTGCCCCGCATCGGCACCACGCCCGGCGTCTACGAAGCGCGCAAATCCATGGGCTGGGCCGTGTTCGTGTTCGGCGTCATCGCACTGACGGCGTCGGCGGTGGCGGTGTTCGAGCGGGACATCGTAATGACGAAGCTCGTCGGGCAAGCCGCAGCCGACCTGCCCGACTGGTTTAAGGACCTCGTGGGCTCGGGCCATGCGGGGGTCGAGGGGCAGCTGCCGCAACTGCCACTGTCGAGTTTTTCGTTCCAGCGCGATGCGATCCTGTTCATTCTGGCGCCGGCGGCGCGATTGCCGGCGGCGCTGCTGTATCTCATGCTGGCGGGCGCGGTCGCCGTCGCCTTCGTCGGTGCGGCGGCGTCGAGCACGGCACTCGGCACCATCATCGCCGAAGACGGCATCAACGGCGCCCGGTGGGAGGCGCCGCCCGACGGGCCGAGATTGGCGGTGGTGCGCGCGGCAACGGCGATCAGCGTACTGGTCGGCGCCTCGCTGGCCCTCGCATTGCCAGCCGACCCGCTGCTGCTGGTGTTGTGGGCGCTCGGCCTCAGTGCGGCGGCCGCGTTCCCCGTCGTTGCCCTGTCGATCTGGTGGAAGCGGATCAATACGCTCGGCGCGCTCGCCTGCATGGTGACGGGCTTCGTCACAGCGGTGCTTGCCGTCGTCGCCGGCGAAACGAACCTGTTTGGCATTCCCAGTGCGGTCGCCGGTGCACTTGCCGTTCCGGTTGGCGTCGTTGCAGCCTTCATCGGCACCAAGCTCGGGCCGGTTCCCGCCCGCCACATCCTCGAACTGGTGCGCGATGCACGGGTGCCGGGCGGGGAAACGGTGCATGACCGCGAGCAGCGGCTGCTGCGCCTGAAGCGGCGGCAGCGGCCGTCGTGAAGCCGCTCGACGCAATGGGCCACGATGCATATTGCAGCTGCGCCCGGGCGTCCTATAGTGCGGCAAAACACCGGTAATTCGAGGCGAGGCGGACAATGGCGACGAAAGCGGCGGCCAAGGGCGGCAAAGGCATCAAGAAAGTCGTGCTGGCCTATTCCGGCGGCCTCGACACCTCGATCATCCTGAAGTGGCTGCAAACAGAGTACGGCTGCGAGGTCATCACCTTCACCGCCGACCTCGGCCAGGGCGAAGAGCTTGGGCCCGCCCGCGACAAGGCGTTGCAGCTTGGCATCAAGAAAGAAAACATCTTCATCGAGGATCTGCGCGAGGAATTCTGCTCCGACTTCGTGTTCCCGATGTTTCGCGCCAACGCACTGTACGAGGGCGTGTACCTGCTCGGCACCTCGATCGCACGGCCGCTGATTGCCAAGTCGCAGATCGACATCGCCCGCAAGATGGGGGCCGACGCGGTCTGCCACGGCGCCACCGGCAAGGGCAACGACCAGGTGCGTTTCGAACTGACCTACTATGCGCTCGAACCCGGCATCAAGATCATCGCCCCCTGGCGCGAGTGGGAGTTCAAGGGCCGTGCCGAATTGCTCGACTTTGCCAAGACCCACAGCATCCCGATCGCCAAGGGCAAGGAGAACGACGCGCCTTACTCGGTCGACGCCAACCTGTTGCACTCGTCCTCCGAGGGCAAGGTGCTGGAGGACCCGGCCAACGAAGCGCCCTCCATGGTCTACCAGCGCACCATCTCGCCGATGGACGCGCCCGACAAGCCGATGGACATCAAGGTCGGCTTTGCCAAGGGCGATGCGGTCAGCGTCAACGGCCGCGCCATGAGCCCAGCAACCGTGCTGACCACGCTCAACAAGCTCGGCCACGACAACGGCATCGGCCGCATCGACCTCGTCGAGAACCGCTTTGTCGGCATGAAGTCGCGCGGCATCTATGAAACGCCGGGCGGCACGATATTGATGGCAGCCCACCGGGCGATCGAGAGCATAACCCTCGACCGCGGGGCTGCCCACCTCAAGGACGAGATCATGCCGCGCTATGCCGAGTTGATCTACAATGGCTTCTGGTATTCGCCGGAGCGCGAGATGCTGCAGGCGCTGATCGACAAGAGCCAGGAACATGTGGAGGGCGAGGTGTCGCTCAAGCTCTACAAGGGCAACGTTATGGTCACCGGTCGTTCGTCGCCGAAGTCACTCTATTCGTCGACGCTCGTCACCTTCGAAGATGACAAAGGCGCCTACGACCAGAAGGACGCCCAGGGCTTCATCAAGCTCAACGCGCTGCGCCTGCGCACGCTCGCGGCACGCAAGGGCAAGAAGAGCTGAGGGCGCGCGGATGGCGCAAGCCTCGTTGGGTCACGCAAGGCGGGTTCACGCAACCGGCGATCCGTGGACGTTTGGTTGTTCGGTGGATGCATCGGCGCACTACACAAGAGGGTTAGTGCGCCCTACGGGCCGGTGCAGGCGGTCACGCAGAACCGGACCCACGGCGCCCCGTACTGCACGTCCCTCAGGCCGCTTTCTTCGCGACCGGCAGCATGCCGACGAGGCGGGCGACGAGCGCGCGCACGCCTTTGAGGCGGGCTTCCGGCAGGTCCCAATCCGCCTTCAACACCAGTTTGTGGTCGGTCTGAAGCTTCACTGAACCGCTCGACTTCTGCATGAACGCGACCAGCCTTTCCGGGTTGGCGAAACGGTTGCCGCGGAACTGCAGGATGCAGCCCTTCGGGCCCGCATCGATCTGCTGGATGCCAGCCTGGCGGCACAGCCCCTTGACCTCCATCACATCGAGCAGCGCATCGACCTCGTCGGGGCGCGGCCCGAAGCGATCGACCAGTTCGGCTGCGAAGTCGTCGATCTCGGCCCGGTTGATCAGGTTCGACAGGCGGCGATAGAGGCCGAGCCGCAGCGGCAGGTCGGCGACGTAGGTGTCAGGAATCAGCACTGCGAGGCCGAGCGAAATCTGCGGGCTCCACTGGTCGGCCGGCCCGCCGAGATCACCGCCCTTCAATTGGGCAACCGCCTCCTCCAGCATGGATTGATAAAGCTCGAAGCCGACCTCGCGGATATGCCCCGACTGCTCTTCGCCGAGCAGATTGCCGCCACCGCGGATGTCGAGATCGTGGCTCGCCAGCGAGAAGCCCGCACCGAGCGTGTCGAGCGACTGCAGCACCTTCAGCCGCTTCTCGGCCATCTCGGTCAGCGCCTTGCCGGGCGGCGTCGTGAAGTAGGCGTAGGCACGCGTTTTCGAACGGCCGACGCGGCCGCGCAGCTGGTAGAGCTGGGCCAGACCGAACATATCGGCGCGGTGCACGATCATCGTATTGGCATTGGGCACGTCGAGGCCCGACTCCACGATCGCCGTAGACAGCAGCACATCGAACTGGCCCTCGTAGAAGGCGGTCATGATGTCTTCGAGCTCGGTCGGCGTCAGTTGGCCGTGGGCACGGGCGACCCGCAGCTCTGGCACCGCTTCTGCCAGGAACTCGGCGACCTCGTCGAGATCGGCGATGCGGGGCGCCACATAGAACGTCTGCCCGCCGCGATAGCGCTCGCGGCGCAGGGCTTCGCGCAGGATGACGGGATCGAACGGCGAGATATAGGTGCGCACGGCCAGCCGGTCGACCGGCGGCGTCGTGATCAATGACAGCTCGCGCACGCCCGACAAGGCCAGTTGCAGGGTGCGCGGGATCGGCGTTGCCGACAACGTCAGCACATGCACGTCATCCTTCAGCTGCTTCAGGCGCTCCTTGTGCTGCACGCCGAAGTGCTGCTCCTCGTCGATGATCAGCAGGCCGAGGCGGGCGAACTCGATCGATTTCGACAGCAGCGCATGGGTGCCCACCACGATGTCGAGCGTACCATCCGCGAGGCCGTTTTTGACGTCGGCCAGATCTTTCGGCGCGACAAGCCGCGACGCCTGACTGATCTTCACCGGCAACCCTTGGAAGCGGTTGGTGAAGGTTTTGAAATGTTGGCGTGCCAGCAAGGTCGTCGGCACCACGACCGCAACCTGCACACCAGACATCGCGGCAACGAAGGCCGCCCGCAGCGCCACTTCCGTCTTGCCGAAGCCAACATCGCCGCACACGAGGCGGTCCATGGGACGACCGGCGCCTAAATCCTCGATGACGCTGTCGATGCTCGTTTGCTGGTCCTCCGTCTCCTCGTAAGGGAACCTTGCGACGAACTCGTCGAAGGCACCGGTCGGCGGCAGCAGGGCAGGCGCTTCCTTCAGCTGGCGGAGTGCTGCGATCTTGATCAGTTCGCCCGCGATCTCGCGCAGCCGCTTCTGCATGCGGGCCTTGCGCGCCTGCCAGGCAGCCCCGCCCAGGCGATCGAGTTGCTGGCCCTCGTTCTCGGCGCCGTAGCGCGACAGCAGTTCGATGTTCTCGACCGGCAGATAGAGCTTGTCGCCTCCCGAATAGCTGATCTCAAGACAATCGTGCGGCGCGCCCAGCGCCGTGATGGTCTTCAGGCCCTCGAAGCGGCCGATGCCGTGGTCGGCGTGCACGACGAGATCGCCGGGGCCGAGGCTCGAGGCTTCGCTGATGACGTCGGCCGCGCGCTTTGGTTTGCGGCGCGCCCGCACCAGGCGGTCGCCCAGGATATCCTGCTCCCCGATCACCGCCATGTCGGGCGTCTCGAAGCCATGTTCGAGGCCAAGAATGCACAGCGCCGGGATGTGACCGGGCAGGCCCAGCGCATCGGCATAGGTGTCGACCTTGGCTGTCGCCTTCAGCCCGTGGTCGGCCAGCAGCGTGCCGATCCGCTCGCGCGCGCCGGGTGTCCAGGCCGCGATCATCACCCGCTTCTTCTGCTCGATCAGCGCTTGGACATGCGCCACCACTGAACCGAACAGGTCACCGCCATCGGTGGTACGCTCGGAGGCAAAGGTGCGTGCGGCGCGACCACGGTAGCTGCGCACATTGGCTGCTTCCGGCAACTCGAAACCGGAAAAGCGGCGCACATGCATCACGCCCAACGCGTCCTTCCAATCGTCGCCATCGAGGAACATCTGGCCGGGCGGCACGGGCTTGTAGGGTGCGGCGCCAAACTTCGACTGTTCGAGCCCATCGATGCGTGCCTGGTAGTGCTCAGTGATTTGTTCGAAGCGACGGCGCATCTGCTCGTCGGCGCCCTGATCGAACGAGATGTCGCTGCCCGCGACATAGTCGAACAGCGTTTCGAGCTTGTCGTGGAACAGCGGCAACCAGTGCTCGACGCCCGGATAGCGTTGGCCCGCACTCACCGCCTGATAAAGCGGGTCTTCGCCCGTGTTGCCGCCGAATTGCGCCACATAGCGGGCGCGAAACAGCTTCTCGCTGTCTGCCCCATACGCCACTTCGCTGATCGGCATGAGGACGAGCTTCTGCACCACCTTCGAGGTGCGCTGCGTGTCGGCGTCGAAAGACTTGATGCTCTCCAGCGTGTCGCCGAAGAAGTCGAGTCGGACCGGGCTCAGGCGTCCCGGTGGGAACAGATCGAGGATGCCGCCGCGCACGGCAAATTCGCCGGCCTCCATCACCTGCCCCGTGCGCGTGAAGCCGGCAGCCCCCAGGCGCTGGATCAACCGATTGAGATCGATGCGCTGGCCGGCCGCCATCGGTCGCAACGATTGGCGGATGAAGGCACGGGGAGCGAGCTTCTGCACGATCGCGTTGACCGTCGTCAGCACGATCGTCGGTTCCTTGCGCCCGCCCATGACGAGCTTCGCCAGCGCGGTGATGCGCTTGGCCGTGATGTCGGCGTGCGGCCCGACGCGGTCATAGGGCACCGTGTCCCACGCCGGGAACGAGATGATGCGCTGATTGGGTGCGAAGAACCCAAGCGCGGTCTCGAGCGCATCGAGGCGGCGGTCATCGCGCGCCACGTGCAGGATGATGCCGGGCGCGGCCGCACTGCCGCTCTCCCGCGCCAGCTGCGCCAGGACGAGGGCATCGAGACCCTCGGGCACGCCGGCAAGCGTCATCTCATTGGGTTTGACAGCAACTGTGGACATGGGATGCAACTCAGGCGACCGGTTGGTCGAGCTTGTGGAAGGCGCGTAACCCGGCGATCAACGGCGCGAAGGCACTTTGTTCCAGTGCGGCGGGGTCGAGGATCCACGCGTGCAGATCGGGATCAGGCAGCAGGATCAGCTGTTCGAACAAATCAAAATCCGCCTCGTCCATGGTGCCGAGCTGGGCGTCGGCATACTTGCCGAGCAGCCAGTCCATCTCCTTGGTGCCACGGTGGTTGGCGCGAAAGGCAGCGCGGCGGCGGCGAGCATCAAGTGAACCGGACATGTCTGCTCCCAAACGGAAAACGCACATCGACCGGGCGGCCCGAAAAACGGACCCCGGTTGACCGCCGCGCGCCTGCGGCTGAAAGATGGTATAGCGCTGTGGTGCGGTTCACGCCACGAGTAACGGCACGAAAGCAAGCGCAACCTTGTCGCGCCCGATCGCGAACCGCAGACCGTCAATGGTCAACGAACGTGTGACTTGACCTCAATACGGCGTGGCGCGCTGTGCGAGTTTGTGGCTGGCTTGCTCATAGATGCGCTCATAGAACTCGAGCTTGATCCGGTCGACCAGCTGCTTTGCCGACATTCTCGTGTCGACCTGTCCAACGAAGCTCTTCACCAGGGCTTGCAGTTCCAACTTCTTTAGCTTGGCCTTCTCGATTTCACCGAGCACGGCAAGAAAGCGGCCTTCGTCCAATCCAACGCCTGCGAGCTTGGACACGAAGTCGTTGGCAGGCGCTTCCAACTTTATGGCAATCTGTTCAACCGTCTCGCCATCGTGGCCTGCGAGCGCTTCTTCGAGATTTTGTACAGCCGCTCGCGCCTCGTCGGCCTTGGCAGCTTCCAGGGTGCTGGAAATCTGGGCCAACACCGCCTTGAATTGACGAATTTGCATGGATTGACCTCCAGATGGTGGCAGCCACGCAAAACTACCTGCCTATCAGTCGCGAATCGCAACGCAATCTATCTTCGCTCCACGATTCTGGCACTATCACGACCTGCCAAGATCACAGGTATCTCTCGCGCGTCCCGATTGCCGTGGCGGCTCAAGGCGTCGGCAAGACGGCGAAGATCCGCCGCACTCTCGGTCGCACCCGCAGTGTCGTAGATTGCTGCAAATTGGTACAGCACCGTGCCTAAGTTCTTGATTTTCATATATTCATTGCAGTTGCGAGTTCATTGCCCAACTGATCGAACGCCGTGCGGACGGCGCTATCATCGATATAGCCTATGCTGCGACCGGCGGCCCCGCTAAGAGCCGTATAGTGCCGCAGTGACGTCTGCATGATCTGGGCTTTGCCGTGCCAGCGTGCAAGTGCCAGTTTCGCCCGGTCTCGGGCGTCCAATTCTGGTTTGTTCAATTTCGTCGATTTTGTCAGGTTTGCAACAACAAAGGCCTGCTCCAGTGCAGGATTGAGTGTTCGCAACCGGTTCATGCGCTCAAGAAAGCTGCTCACCGTTTCCACCGACAGCAGGTCCAGGATGGTAGGCACGATGACGACGTGGCTAGCGAGGTAAGCATTGATCGCTCCGGCGGTGGCACGCGGCGGCGCATCGATCAGCACAATGTCGAAATTCGCTTGGACCGCATCACTCAGGACGATGTTGGCCAGCCGAAACCGCACGTCGTCGTTTGTTTCCCCCATCAGCGACCGCAGGAGCATACGACTTTCAACGGCGTCGAATGTCTGACCACACGTGACAAGCCGGACACCCGGCAGTACGGCGTTCAACTCCCTCGCCGTCTGCGTGACCCATGCACCATCGGCATCACCCTTGATGATCGCGTCGGCCAGGATGCTATCGCTCTGTGGCAAACGGGCTCCGAGGATCATCATGCGTGTCAGCGACCCCTGATAGTCGAAGTCCATCAGGAGAACGCGCTTACCCTTGAGTTTGGAAAAATAGGCGGCAAGATTGGCCGTAATGGTCGTCTTGCCGACGCCGCCTTTGTAACTGGCCGTTGTGATGACCTTTGTCCGGCTCGCACGCATGCGCGCCTCGAAGTCGCGCGGCGGCTGCGGTTTCCGCAGGTTCCAGACTTCTTCCTCAGCGCCGAACAATGCATCGCGCAATTCGTCGAATTTCTTCAAACGCGCTTTCAAGTCGTCGATCTGTTGTAGCTGCGGCGCCCCCGCCGCAGAGGTGCCGGTAGAGTGAAGCAGAATCTGATAGTCGGCGCGCGCCTTCTGGTTTTCCCCAGCCAATTCTAGGTTTTTTTCGTTGGCACGCTGTAGTGCTGCTTCCGATCTGGCAAGGTCGTCTCGACAGGTTTCGGCGCGTTGCCGGACGAGGTCGGCACGCGCATTTGCATCCGTCAGCGCCGATCCCGTCATGGATTTCTTGAGATAAAAGCCGGCGCCAAAAGTCGTGCCTATGCCGGATCCCAGGACAGCAGCGATTTTCGCTACGTCTTCAAAGCTCAGCTTGACAAGCTCGGCCCAAACCTCACTGAAACCCATCGCCTTGCCTCACCCACGACAGCGTTACGGGAGTTGCATAGGGCGTACGAAGAGCGTTGTGAAGTCAGTTGCGTTGCAAAAGCGCACCACTTGCGCTGCCATGAACTAGGGGCAATCTCATTGCAGACGCTTTTGACCTGCAGCGGGCATGCGACGGTGCCAGTGAATATCGCCACGCAAACGAGAGAGTGACGCAACCCTGGGTAGGTCGATTTATCAAGCTCTGAATCCCCTATTCCCGCCAGCTGGCAAGCTAATCCTAATCCCATGCGTCCTGACCACTTCACACCGCTGTTTGCTTCCGCGCAATCGCTGACTGGGATCGGTCCGCGGCTGATTTCGCTGCTGAAGAAGGCGGTTCGCCTGCAACCGGGCACCACTGAGCCGCGGGTCGTCGATCTGCTGTGGCACACGCCGACAGGCGTCATCGACCGGCGCGCGCAGCCGACGGTGGCCGGCGCGACGCCCGGCACGATTGCGACGTTCGAGGTGCGCATCCTCAAGCATCGCCCGCCGCAGCGCGGCAACACCAAGGCGCCCTACAGAATCGCGACCGAGGACGATACCGGCGCGCTCGATCTCGTGTTCTTCCGCGCCGAACGCAAATACATCGAGACGATGCTGCCCGAGGGCAGCGTGCGCTTCATCTCAGGCCGCGTCGAAGCCTACGGCGACAAGTTGCAGATGACGCATCCGGACTACATCGTCACGCCCGAACGCCGCGACGAGTTGCCCTTGCTTGAGCCGGTCTATCCGCTGACCGCCGGGCTCTCGGGCAAGGTGCTGCTGAAGGCCATCCGCCAAGCTGTCGACCGGATCCCCGCCATGCCCGAGTGGCAAGATGCGGCCTGGCTCGCAGCCCGCCGCTGGCCTGAGGCACAGGCAGCTTTGCAGACGCTGCATCGCCCCACAGACGCAGCCGACATCTCGCCGGGCTCACCGCCCTGGCAGCGGCTCGCCTTCGACGAGTTGCTGGCCGGCCAGCTGGCGCTCGCCATCGTCCGGCAGAGCTACAAGGCCCAGCGCGGCCGCCCAGTGACCGGCGACCAGCGCATTCGCCGGCGCATCCTTGACGCTTTGCCATTCGCGCTGACGAACTCGCAAATGACCGCGCTCGAAGAGATCGCGAAGGACATGGCCGCGCCTAACCGCATGCTGCGCCTGCTGCAGGGCGACGTCGGCTCCGGTAAGACGGTGGTGGCACTGATGGCGATGGCGACCGCCGTCGAAGCAGGCACCCAGGCGGCCCTCATGGCGCCGACCGAGGTACTAGCCCGCCAGCACATGGAGACGATCCAGCCACTCGCAGTGAAAGCCGGGCTTCGGCTGGGCCTGCTCACCGGCCGCGAAAAGGGCCGCCCGCGCAAGCAGGTGCTCGAACTGCTCAGCGAGGGCGAAATCGACATCCTGATCGGCACGCATGCGCTGTTCCAGGACGATGTGCACTTCAAGGATCTGGCGTTTGCCGTGATCGACGAGCAGCACCGCTTCGGCGTGCACCAGCGGCTCGCGCTGCAGACGAAGGGTGGCGACACAGGTGCCAACGTTCTCGTCATGACGGCAACGCCGATCCCGCGCACACTGCTCATGACGCACTACGGCGATCTCGACGTCTCACGCCTGACCGAGAAGCCCGCTGGCCGCAAGCCGGTGCAGACGACGCTGGTGTCGCTCGAACGACTGGAAGCCGTCACGGATGGCCTGCGCCGCGCTGTGTCCGAAGGCGCGCAGATCTACTGGGTGTGCCCGCTGATCGAAACCTCCGACGTATCGGAGTTGGCCGCCGCCGAGGAGCGGGCCGCCCATCTGACGCAAATCTTCGGCTCGAGCGTCGGCCTGCTGCACGGCGCCATGTCGGGCGCGGCGAAGGACGCGGTGATGGCAGCCTTCACGGCCAACGAGTTGAAAATCCTCGTCTCCACCACCGTGATCGAGGTCGGCGTCAACGTGCCGAACGCCTCGATCATGGTGATCGAGCATGCCGAGCGCTTCGGCCTCGCCCAGTTGCATCAGCTGCGCGGGCGCGTCGGGCGCGGCAGCCGGCAGTCGTTCTGCGTGCTGCTCTATAAGGCGCCGTTGGGCGAAACGGCGGAGTCCCGCCTGAAGATGATGCGCGACACGGAGGATGGCTTTCTCATTGCCGAAAAGGATCTCGAACTGCGCGGCGGCGGCGAAGTGATGGGCGCGAGGCAGTCGGGCGCGCCCGAATTCCGCGTCGCCGACGTGCCGGGCTATGCCGATCTGCTGGCGGCTGCACGCGATGACGCGGCCCTGATCCTCGCGCGCGATCCCAAGTTGCTGAGCCCGCGCGGGCAGGCGTTGCGCCAGTTGCTCTACCTGTTCGAATGCGACGAGGCGATCCGGTTGTTCCGCGCGGGGTGAGGCGTCCCCTACTGGTTCTTGAACTGGGCTTTGCGCTTTTCGGCGAAGGCCGCCATGCCTTCCTTCTGGTCCTCGGTTGCGAACATGGCGTGGAACACGCGGCGCTCGAACCGGATGCCTTCGGTCAACGTCGTCTCATAGGCGCGGTTGACGCTCTCCTTGGTCATCATGACGGCCGGCAGCGACAGCGCGCAGATGGCTTCGGCCGACTTCATCGCCTCCGCCATGAGATCGGCGGCCGGCACCACGCGGCTGACGAGGCCTGACCGCTCCGCTTCGGCTGCATCCATCATGCGGCCGGTGAGGCACATGTCCATGGCCTTGGCCTTGCCGACAAAGCGGGTGAGGCGCTGTGTGCCGCCCGCACCCGGCATCACGCCGAGCTTGATCTCAGGCTGGCCGAACTTCGCCGTGTCGGCCGCGATGATGAAGTCGCACATCATGGCAAGTTCGCAGCCACCGCCCAGCGCAAAGCCCGCGACCGCCGCAATCACCGGCTTGCGGGCCGTCGTCACCCGCTCCCACTTCGAAATGAAGTCGCTCTTGTAGACATCCATGTACGTCCGCGACTGCATTTCCTTGATGTCGGCGCCGGCGGCAAAGGCCTTCTCCGAGCCGGTGATGATGACGCAGCCGATCGCTTCGTTGGCTTCAAAGGCGTCGAGCGCGGTCGCAAGCTCGGCCATCAGGGCAGCATTGAGAGCGTTCAGCGCCTGCGGGCGGTTGAGCGTGACGAGGCCGACACGACCTCGGGTCTCGACGAGAATGTTGGCGAAAGTCATGGGATTTGGCTCCGGATGGGGTTCCAGGGGATCGCCGGACGGTAGTCAAGGGCGCCGTGGGCTGCAATGCCATTAGCGAATTCGGTGCCTATTCCACCCGGTGTACTTCCAAGCCGGTTACGGATCAGTCTATAATTCGGGGAAAGGCAACCAATCTGGGCTCGTGCAATGCATCGATGGAAGGCAGCGGTCGCATGTGCTGCGGTGCTGGCTGGCTGCACCACCGGTGGCTTGCCGTCCACCGAGCCACTGGTTGGCACGCATGCGCTGTCGCGGGGGCAAATTCAGGCCATCGTGACGGCGGCCGGCGTTGACCAGGAATTCACGAACCAGTATAGCGCGGGGCCCATGAAGGCCGTGGTGGTCGGCGATGGCAGCGTCGAATTCTGCGCCATCGTCTACACTGGCGGAACATCGCTTCTGGGCAGTCCCAAGCAAATCTTCCTGGTCGGCACGTTCCCGGCCCCCTCGTCCGAAGCCGTTGAAGTCACACGCCCGATTTCGGAAGTGCAAGCCTACACATTCAACCTGCAATGCAACAGCAAGGGGATCGGCGTAAACTGACGCCGACGCGCGCTGCACGGACCAACACATCGAGTTTGGCGCTGACAGCTTGTCTGCATCTCAAAACAACCGGCCGCCGTTTGGCACTTGCAGGTCCGGCGCAAACATCACGACCGCGCCCGCTTCGTCGGGGAAGCCCAAGGTCAGTACTTCGGACATGAATTTCCCGATCTGGCGCGGCCGAAAATTCACCACGGCCGCTACCTGTCGCCCAACCAGCGTGTCGAGCTTGTAGTGCACGGTGATCTGTGCGGAAGAACGCTTGATGCCGATGGTCGGCCCGAAGTCGATTCGCAGCTTGATCGCCGGCTTGCGCGCTTCCGGATAGGGCTCGGCTTCGACGATGGTGCCGACTCGAATGTCGACCTTCATGAAGTCTTCGAACGTGATGGTCGGCGCCGGGCCGCTCGGCTGATCCACGGGGGTCTCCTGGTCGATCGATCCTTCGGCACATTGCCGCAGGTGCCGGCAGGAGAGCAAGGGTGAGGCACGTCAGTCGCGCTGCTGGAACACCGCGGCCTATGGTCCTGGGCCGTTGAACCCACATTTTTACTCGCTGGTGCGCTTGCCCGTTATCAAGTCCCAGGCGACGTTGATCTCCTTGATGCGCACGTCGCGCGCCTCGCGATCGGCCTCCGAAACCGCGAGGTCGGGATGCCAGCTGATCCGCAGCGCCTCCACCAGCTTCTTCAGGATCGCCTCACTCACGCCGGCCGTCACGCCGAGGGTGGCGAAGGCTTCGTCGCGGTTGCGCGGCAGTGAGCGGGTCGCTTGCAGGCCGGACAAACTAGACACTGCACTGTCGGCGATCTGCTGCAGCCGGTCCAGATCCTGGGCGACGCGCTCCAGCCGGCGGCGGGCCCGCGACCATTCATCGGTTGACGCGGCAGCGGCGAGCGATGAGGTCGACATCACGCCGGAGAGCCGCCGCTGGCTCGTCTGCATGTCGCGGGCGAGCGCATTGCGCAGCGGTGGCACCGCTGTCAGCTGGCTGAGCGCGGTTTCAATTTTGACGATGTGCCCCTCGGCCTTCGATCTGAGCACCATGGCGCGCGGAGCATCGCCCGCATCCCCGGCCGTGGTCCCGGTGCCGACCGGCCGCCACATGACGTCCGGCCTCCGGCGGCGCACCGCCAGACCGCCAAACGCCAGAAGGGCTGTGGCAACGAGCATCAGCATGATCATGTTATAGCCGGTGGGCGCAGCGCCGGCCGACGCATCCTCGCGCCCGGCCTTGAGCGTACTCGCGGCTTCGACCCGCGTGATCCAACCGACCTTGACGGTGGCGGCGCTGGGCGCGGCCAGGGCAACGGCTGCCACCGCCTCGATTGGAACCGCGTCTTCCGCCGGATCGAGTGTCTCGGTGACGACTGCCGGGGCCGGCGCGTGCCGCACCAGGGGTTTTGCGCTGGGGGCAATGCCGGCCACCTCCGACGAGGCTGCAGGCGACAGGGCCGCAGGTGGCGATACCGCAGGTAACTGGGTCACAGGTGCCTGAACCACCGACGATTGTACCACAGGCGCGCTCGCCGGCACACTGGCCTCGACCGGCGCAACCCGCTCTGCCGGAATGCGCTCGGGTGGGCTGCGCTCGGCGGCAAAAGGTGGTTTGGCGGATGGCGGATCTGCGTCGATCAGAAGTCGTGCGCCGATCAGCCCCAATGGCGCAAAGCCCCGCGGCATTGCCAGCATGCGGGTGCGCAACGCGCCGCGCACGGCAGCGGTGCGAGACAACTGGCATTGCTGCCAAAGCACCAGCGAACGGTTGGTGCCGCGCTCGAAATCGGCGCAGGCGGCATCGCGGGCAACGACCCGATTTGGACCGATCCGCAGCAGCAGTTGACCGGCCTCCATGGCCACGCGGCCGCCATCGCGCGTGGCCGAAACCACGATCTCGGGCCAGGCGGCGCGGCCGCCCGTACACTGGACCGAGAAGCGATGCAGCATCCACGTGCGACAGCTGCCGTTGCCCCCGGCAGGGCAGTGGGTGAAGGGCTGCTGCTCGTGCGAACCGACAATCGGATAGCTCTGCTCGGGCGCTGGCTCGACGCGCAGGCGGCCATTGGCGATCGAGCAACTGAATGGGAGAACGACACGGTCACGAGCCACGCTGACGCCAGCGCCAGCCAGTTGCAGTGTGGCGTAGACGAGCCCTACGCAGATTGCCCGCACGACGACGCGACAGCGATCTAGACGCCCCAACAACGAAACCAAGTTTACCCCCTGCGCTTGAACGCCGACGGCCCCGCAGCCGCCGATGCGCGTCTCCTCTTCACGGTCGTCCTGAACGCCGAACTGAACGCTGCAGGTTCGACCCCATGACTGTGGCCACTTCGGGGCCGAAGTGCGATCGTCCCATATCCGGGTCGGACCCGAAAGAGCACACATCGATGCCCAATTCTGGTGCAACTGCCGGGATAATCTCGACAATCGGGGGGCAGTCCCCCTAAGGATCACGCCTAGTTTATATCTAGCGTGACGGTGGCGAGGGATCAGTCATGGCGTCTGTACTCGATAAGTCATTACAGGCCGGCCTGGGTGCCGCGGCCGGTATCACCGGCCTCCAGCGCGACCACGCGCAAGCCACCTTGCCAGCACCCACCATAGAAGCCATCCAGCCAGAAGCGGTCGAAGCAGCACCCATCGATGCACTGGCCCGCCATCGCGACAGCGTGCGCCAGACGTTCATCCCGATCACCAAGACGGCGCTGATTGACCGGCTGACGCCGGCGAACGCCTGGGGCGTTGACGAAGCACGCGATGCCCGGCGCTTTTTCCAGTATCTCGATAACTGGCGGCGACAGACCTATGCGGCCGGCCTGCGCGAGGTCGACAAGCTTTATGAAGCCTTCAACCCGGACAGCGACCTGCTCACCACCCGCGCGTTTTCCAATGACGAGCGTGCCGGCATGCAGATCCGCATCATCGATCACGTGCGCGGACTCCTGAAGCAAGCCAACTACATCGAGATCAACCGTGCCGAGCTCGATGACTTGACCAAGGGCTCACACTTTGGATTGGAATTGAAAGTAGATTTCGACGACTTCGATGAGTTGCTCATCTTCTACCGCGGGCGCTCGACGAAGATGGAGCAGCGTCGCGAGATGCGAAAGTTCTACCGCAAGGTGGAGTTCGAGTTGCCGATCTTCCGGCGCCTGTTCGTGCTGTTCAAGGTGAAGCCCGCCGAGCAGCGCGTCGAGGAATTCATGCAGCGCCACAAGCTGTCCCGCAAGGAAGCTGAACGGCGCGTAAAAAAGATCCGCGATCGACTGCCGCCACAGGTCAAGCCCGAAAATATCTACATGAAGCTGTTCAAGAATATGCCGCGTTCGGACATCGAGATGATCTTTCCGAATACGCAAGTGAACTTCCGCACCATGGACAAGATCAAGCTCGGTGTGTCGAGCGGTGCGGGACTCGGCATGGGCGTGGTCGGCGCGGCCGGCAAAATCGCGCTGCTGGCCTCGAACCCACTCGCTGCCGTCGGCGCGGTCGCGGGCCTCGGCGGCATCGCCTTACGCCAGGGCATGAACTTCATGAACCAGCGCCAGAAGTACATGGTCGTGATGGCGCAAAACCTCTATTTCCACGCCATGGCCGACAACCGTAGCGCCATGATCAAGCTCGCCGACCGCGCCGGCGAGGAGGACGTGAAGGAGGAGATGCTGCTGTATGCGGTGCTCGCCCGGCAAGTGATCCATCGCAGCCAACTGGACGACGTCGACAAGGGCATAGAACAATACTTGAAGTCGGTGTTCGACATCGACGTCGACTTCGATCTGACCGAGGCGCTCGACCGCCTGATGGTCGACAACATCGTCACCGAAGCCCCCGACGGCACGCTCGATGTGTTGGCGCCGGCAAAGGCAGCTAAAAAAATCGACGAAAAGTGGGACCGTCTGCTCGATGAACTGGCCGATGACAACACGTCGCTCGGCGTGGAAGTCGACCATTGATGACGGGCGCCGGCACCGACCCCACAACCAGCTGTGCCCAGCGCAAGGTGGTCATCGATGTCACGGATCGATCGGTCGCGCGCGCCATCGCGGGCGCCATGACCGATCTGCTGAACCCGGCACCCGATGCGCTCACCCTGTTCGAGAGCGGCCCAGCCTGGCGCATCGAAGCCTACTACGATCCGGTTCCTGATCTCGAGCAACTCGGTCACGACATCGCTGCTGCCTGCGGGATCCCTCCACCCACCCTGCGCATCGAGGACGTACCGGCGGAAAACTGGGTGCGCCTGTCGCAGAAAGCGTTGCCGCCCGTGGTCGCCGGCCGGTTCACCATCCACGGCAGCCACGACCGCGCCCGCGTACCGCAGGGGCCCAACAGCATCCTGATCGACGCCGGCGAAGCCTTCGGCACGGCGCATCATGCGACGACCCAAGGGTGCCTGGCGGCGATCGACCGCGCAACCCGACGGCGGCCCTATAGCCGCATCCTCGATCTCGGCTGCGGCTCCGGCATCCTGGCGATCGCGGCGGCGCGGAGTGTGCACCGCGCCCGGATCATGGCAAGCGACCTCGATGCCCAGTCGGTTGCAGTGGCGCGGGCCAACATGCGCGCAAACAGGGTCGGCGGGCGGATCAAGGCGGTGGTTGCGGGCGGATTGCAGCATCCAACGCTGCGAGCGGGCGGGCGCTATGATCTGCTGTTCGCCAACATCCTGGCCGCCCCGCTCATCGAGTTGTCGAAGTCCATTGCAGCTGCCGTGGTGCCGGGCGGCACGTTGATCCTGTCGGGGCTGCTGATCCCGCAGGCAGCGCAGGTGACGGCGACCTACGTGGCAGCGGGCTTCCGGCTCGAACGCCACGACCGCGTCTTCGGCTGGTCGACCTTGACGTTCGCCAAGCGAGTTGGCCGTCGATGACCTGACCAGCGCCTGCTGCCATCCACAGCCCAACCGCGCTGTTGGCGCGGCAGGCCGGGTTTGCTAGTATATTGGCGACAAAGCCAGCCGGCGCATGCGGCCCAGCCCCAGGGCGAGCGCAGGGTCACCGGCCGAACCCACCCCGCGCGCTGCAGCAGCGCCTCTCAGCAATCGAAAGTTCATCCCGTGACCGAGACCGATCCGACGTTGCCGCCCGACGAACCGCCGCCACCCAAGGCCCCCGGCGGCCCATCGGGCCCAAGCGACATCCGCCCGGTCCAGATCGTCGACGAGATGCGCAAGAGCTACCTCGACTACGCCATGAGCGTGATCGTCTCCCGTGCGCTGCCCGACGTGCGCGACGGCCTGAAGCCCGTGCACCGACGCATCCTGTTTGGCATGAGCGAGCTTGGCCTCGAGCCCAACAAGAAGCACGTCAAGTGCGCCCGCGTCGTCGGCGAAGTGATGGGCAAGTACCACCCGCACGGCAACCTTGCGATCTATGATGCGCTCGTGCGCATGGCGCAGGACTTCTCGATGCGCGTGCCCCTTGTCGACGGGCAAGGCAATTTCGGCTCGATCGACAACGACCCGCCGGCTGCCGACCGCTACACCGAGTGCCGCCTCGCCCGAGTGGCCACGACCTTGCTCGACGACCTCGACAAGGACACGGTCGACTTCCAGGACAACTACGACGGCACCATCCAGGAGCCGAAGGTTCTCCCTGCCAAGTTCCCGAACCTGCTGGTCAACGGCGCCGGTGGCATCGCGGTCGGCATGGCGACCAATATCCCTCCACACAATCTCGGTGAAGTGATCGACGCCTGCTTAGCCCACCTCGACAATCCCGACATCACGATCGAGGAGCTGTGCCAGATCATCCCCGGGCCGGACTTCCCGACCGGGGCCATGATCCTCGGCCGCGGCGGCATCCTGTCGGCCTACCACAAGGGTCGCGGCTCGATCATCATGCGGGCGAAGGTGCATACCGAGCAGCTGCGCAAGGACCGCGAAGCCCTCATCGTCACCGCCATCCCCTACCAGGTCAACAAGAAGGCGCTGGAGGAGAAGATCGCCGACCTCGTTCGCGAGAAGCGGGTCGAGGGCATCTCCAACGTCTGGGACGAAAGCAACCGCGAAGGTATCCGCCTCGTCATCGAGCTGAAGAAGGATGCCGTCGCCGACGTGGTGCTCAACCAGTTGTGGCGCTTCTCCGATCTGCAGACGACATTCGGCGCCAACATGCTGGCGATCAACGGCGGCCGGCCTGAGCAGCTGAACCTCAAGGACTTCATCCAGGCCTTCACCGCCTTTCGCGAGGAAGTGGTGTCCAGGCGCACCAAGTTCCTGCTCAACAAGTGCCGCGATCGCGCTCACGTGCTGGTCGGCCTCGGCCTCGCAGTCGCCAACATCGATGATGTGATCAACCTAATCCGCCGCGCGCCGTCGCCGTCGGAAGCGAAAGAGCAGCTGATGTCCCGGGCCTGGCCGGCCAAGGACATGCTGCCGCTGCTCGAGCTGATCGCCGATCCGCGCAGTATTCTGCAGGCGGACGGCACGATCCGCATGTCGGCCGAGCAGGCCCAGGCCATTCTCGATCTGCGCCTGCAGCGCCTGACTGCGCTCGGTCGCGACGAAATCGGCGACGATCTGAAAAAGATCGCCGGTGAGATCAAGGATTATCTCGAAATCCTGGCCTCGCGGACCCGCATCGTCGACATCATCAAGGGCGAACTCGGCGCCATCAAGTCGCAGTACGCAACCCCGCGGCAAACCGAAATCATCGACATCGAGGGCGAGGTCGACGACGAGGATTTGATCCAGCGCGAAGAGGTGGTCGTCACCGTCAGCCTCAAGGGCTACATCAAACGCGTGCCGCTCTCGACCTATCGCGCACAGCGGCGCGGCGGCAAGGGCCGCTCCGGCATGTCGACGCGCGAAGAGGATGTCGTCACACGCATCTTCACGGCCTCGACCCACACGCCAGTGCTGTTCTTCTCCTCGCGCGGCATGTGCTACCGCATGAAGGTGTGGCGTTTGCCGATCGGCACGCCGCAATCCCAGGGCAAGGCCTTGATCAACTTGCTGCCGCTGGTCCAGGGCGAAGTCATCACCTCGATCCTGGCCTTGCCGGAAGACACCAAAACGTGGAGCGAACTCGAACTCATGTTCGCGACACGGGCCGGCAATGTGCGGCGCAACTCGCTCGGCGATTTCGAGAGCATCAACCGCAACGGCAAGATCGCCATGAAGCTCGACGAGGGCGACAGCATCATCGATGTTGCCATCTGCTCGATCAAGGACGACGTGCTGCTGGCCTCCGCCAGCGGCCAGTGCATCCGCTTCTCGGCCGAGGATGTGCGCCTCTTCAAGGGCCGCGATTCAGATGGCGTGCGTGGCATCCGCTTAGCCGACGGCGACACTGTCATTGCCATGGCGATCCTTGGCCACGTGGACGCAACCCCGGCCGAGCGCTCTGCCTATACCAAACAGGCGACCGCACTTCGTCGCGCACAAAATGTGGAAGATGGCGATGTGGCGGCCGAGCCCGAAGCGGACGCCGACGCCGAGCCGATCGAGGGGGAAGCGAACCTCACGCCTGAGCGCATCGCCGAACTCGCCGCCGCCGAGCAGTTCGTGCTCACGGTGTCGGAGCGCGGCTATGGCAAGCGCTCATCGTCCTACGACTACCGCGTGTCGGGGCGCGGCGGCAAAGGCATCGCCGCCATGGTCGTCAACGAACGCAACGGCGCCCTCGTCGCCTCGTTCCCGATCGAGGATACCGACCAGCTGATGCTCGTCACCGACGCCGGCCAGTTGATCCGCTGCCCGGTCAAGGACGTGCGGATCGCCGGCCGCAACACGCAAGGCGTGCGCATCTTCAAAACAGACAGCGCGGAGAAAGTCGTCTCGGTCGAGCGCGTGCGCGATGACGGCACCAGCGGCGAAGGCGAGGCGGACGGTGGCGAAGCTGGCGATGGCGGTGCTGACACCAATCCGCAGGCTGAAACGTAGCGGCCAGCCAACGGACAGAACTGCAACTTCCTCGACCATGGGCCGGTGGATCGGTGGCACGAAAGCGTGCCGCTGGCTGATCGTTTGCGCCGGCCACGAAGCATCACCGCGCCGTGGAGAGGATCTCACCGTCCGCGTCTCGGCGGCCATGCGCGGATTTCGACTTGCCACGGCACGCGGGCCATTTTAGAACTGGGTCCATATTAACGTTTTTTCAGCGGGGAGAAGTTCTATGCCACAACAAACCGTCAACGGAATTGTCGGCGCGCCCACGGGCTACTGGTTCAACCGCGACGTGAACAGCGCGGCAATCGTAACGGTCAACGGCACCACCGAGATCGTCTACACCCTCACTGACGGCAGCTTCATGCGGTTGCAGGGCAGTGGCTTCACGTTCACCGGCACCAACGGCACCACAGGTGTTGTGCTGACCGGCGGCACCATCACTGGCCTGACGCGGACGGATGCTAGCGGCGCCACGATCTACGAAACCGTGACCGCCGTGTCGTATGCGGCAACCACGTTCCAGAGCCACTTGGCCGAGACCGATCTGCAAGGCATTGCCAGCGATATTTTTGCTGGCGCCGATACCTTCAACGGCAGCGCATTCAGCGACTTTTTCCGTGCCTTCGGCGGCAACGATACCATCAACGGCGGTGGCGGGAACGATACCGTAAGCTACCAGGCGCCGACCATGATCGGACCGATCACCGTGACGCTTGGCACTGGCGCCGGGGTGCCAAGCAACTCCGGTGGGCTAGTTACAGCTGGTGTCGGCAGCACTGGCATCGGGACTGACACCTTGAGCAGTGTAGAGTCCATCATCGGCACCAGCGCTGCCGATACCTTCACCGCCAACGCCAACTTTCTCGGCAGCGACGGCAGCAATTTCAATGACTTCGAGGGCCGTGGCGGCGACGATGTCATCAACGGCAATGGCAATTCCCGCCTGAGCTTTGCGAACAGTTTCGCAACCGGGCTTCCCAATGGCACGACCGGCGCCACAGTAACCTTCACCAACAGCGTAGCGAACGCCAACGGCTCTGGCACTTCGACCGGCAGCGGCCTCGGGACGGACACGTTCAGCGGCGTGTACCAGCTCCGAGGCTCACAATATAACGACACCTTTACGGCCACGGGGGCCTCACAGGCCGCATTCGGCAATGACGCAAATTCCTTCGTCTTTGATGGTCGCGGCGGCAATGACACCTTCAACGGCGGCGGTGTGGCGGACGGCCCGGCCGGCAATGCCAGCCTGCGCTACGACGCCAACCGCGCACGCTACGACAACGACAGCGGCAGCATCACCGCGACGCTAGGGACTAGCAATACCGTGGGCGCCGCGACGACCAGCGGTGGCACGGTGGTGGCGGGTGTCGGCGGATCGGCCGGCAACGACACGCTGAACTTCGTCGAGCAGATCCGCGGCACCAACTCGGCCGACACGTTCACGGCCTTCGCCAATTTCCGCGGCCTTTTCGGCGCCTTCAACGAGTTCGAAGGCGCCGCCGGCAACGACACCATCACCGGCAACAGTGAGACGCGCGTCGGCTACACCCAAGCCACTGCCGGCGTGACCGTCACGTGGGCGGCAACTGCGACCAATGCCTTCACCGGTGCTGGCACCGCGACCGGCAACGCCAGCGTCGGCACGGACACCTTCGTTAGTGGCGTAAATAGCGTGCGCGGCTCGAGTTTCGCCGACACGTTCACGGCCACCGGCGCACACGGCACTTTCAGCTTTGGTGGTCGCGGCGGGAACGATACGATCAATGGCGGCACTTTCAACATCAACAACCTCGACTTCGACACGGCAACCTATACCGGTTCGACAGCCGGCATCACGGTATCATTAGGTGCGACGAACACCGTGACAGGTGATGCGTCAGTTGGCACCGACACGCTGTTTCAGGTCGAGCGCATCAGGGGTTCGCACTTCAACGATATATATACGGTGACCGCCGGCTTCGCCGCCTCCTATGGCGCGTTGAACGTATTCGACGGCGGCGGCGGCGACGACTTGATCACCGGTAACGGCTCGACCCGTGTCGACTACAACAGCGCTCTGGCTGGCGTGACCGTGAACCTTGGCACTGGACAAGCTTCTTCTAATGCGGCGAGTGATCTCGCGGCGATCGGTATTGACACGTTCACCGGTGTCAACGGCGTCGAAGGCTCGCGGTTCGCCGACGTCTTGATCGGCAGCAACGGCGCGCAAGCGGAACTGTTCCGCGGCGAAATCGGCAACGACACGATCGATGGTGGCGGCGGCTTACGCGATGTTGTCGACTACCGCAACTCGACAGAAGGCGTGATCGTCAACTTGGCAACCAACTCGGCCGCGTCCGATGGTCTGCGCAATGCGGCCAACGTACTCGGCACCGATAGCCTCACCAACATCGAAGACGTCACCGGATCGGAATTCGGCGACTCCATCACCGGCGACGCAAACAACAATTATCTTTTCGGCCAGGGCGGCGATGATAGCCTTGTCGGCGGTGCCGGCGACGACATCCTGGTCGGCGACGACACCAACCTTGGTCTCTATGGCGGCGTGTTTGGCGTCGGCACCGAGTTCGATGTCGGCAACGACACACTCGTTGGCGGCATCGGCAATGACCAGCTCTATGGCGGTGCAGGGAACGATCAACTGGATGGCGGTAACGACAATGACATCCTGTATGGTGGTGGCGGGCTCGATGCCCTGACCGGCGGCACCGGCGACGACCAGCTGGATGGTGGGTTCGGCGCTGACGCTTTGAATGGCGGCGACGGCAACGACTTATACTTTGTCGACGACGCTGGCGATACCACCAACGAGACGAATGCATCGGTCGCAACCGGCGGTTTCGATACGGTTTATTCGTCGGTCAGCCATACGCTGGGAACAAACATTGAGCAGCTTCTATTGACCGGTAGCGCCGCAGGGCTGACGGCGACCGGTAACAACGATGCCAACGCCCTGTACGGCAGCCTCCACATTGGCGGGGTAACTCTGCTTGGCCTTGGTGGCAACGACGTCTTTTACGGCTCGAATTACGCCGACAGCATCGACGGCGGAGAGGGAAATGATGTTCTGGTGGCTTTCTACTCGGTCGATGGAGTGGATACCCTGGTAGGAGGAGCTGGTGATGATGTTTATTACACGTTCGAGCAGGGCGACGTGATCATCGAGAACGCCAATGGCGGCCTGGATACGGTTTATGCGCAAGAAAACACCGTTCTTTCAAACAATATCGAACAGCTTATTGTGTATGCAGCCGCCACCTCCGCCACAGGAAATGGCGGCGACAACAACATCTTCGGCAACAATTCGTCCAACAGCCTGACCCTCGATGGCGGCAGCGGCAACGACTGGCTGATCGGCTCCGATCAGTTCGACACGCTCCAGGGTGGCTCTGGTAATGATATTCTCCAGGCACTGGGTGGTACCAATCGGCTCGTCGGTGGCATCGGCGACGACCAGTATTTCTCCACATCGAGCACCGATACGATCGTCGAGACGGCCGGAGAAGGTTTCGACACACTGTATGTGAACTATAACGTTGCCGCACTTGCTGACAATGTCGATCAGCTCTTGATTTTCGGCGGAGCGACGTCTGGTGTCGGCAACGGGCTGAACAATGTGCTGTACGGCAACAACAACTCGGTCGGGACTCTGCTCGACGGAGCGGCTGGCACCGACGTCATTTATGGCTCGAATTTCGCCGATACCATTGTCGGCGGCTTGGGTAGCGACATTCTGTTTGGCCTCGGCGGTGCCGATCGCTTCAGATATGCCGCGGGGAACATGGGCGCGGATACGATTCTTGATTTCGCCCAGGGGACTGACCAGATCGACCTGACAGGATTGGGTTACACCCAGGCTTCCATCGGCGGGGCCATTCAGATCAGTGGCGGCGCCAACGCCCTGATCTCGTTCAATTCCGGAAGTCTTGCGGGCACGAGCGTTACATTGCTCGGCGTCACTCAAGTCAGTGTCGCTGCATCAGACTTCCTGTTCGCCTGAGGCTACACGAGGGGAGAGCCTGCGGCTCTCCCTGCCTGCTTGCACGTTCTCGGTTGGCAGGGCCATCGCTCCAATTTCAAAGGCTTGGAATCGTCTGCCGCAAGACGTAAGGTCGGCGCTGCACCTCACACCAGCGCCTTGCCTTCCTTGCTGATCGCGCGGCCGATGCTGTCGTCGGTCGCGTCCGCGCCGAGGATCATCTCGTTGTGCGCCTTGCCCGACGGGATCATCGGGAAGCAGTTGGCCAGCGCCGACACGCGGCAATCGAAGATCACGGGCCGATCGACCTTGATCATGTCAAGGATCGCGTCATCGAGGTCGGCCGGCTTGTCGCAGCGCATGCCGACGCCGCCATAGGCTTCGGCGAGCTTGACGAAGTCCGGCAGCGCCTCGGTATAGCTCTCCGAATAGCGGTTGCCATGCAACAGCTGCTGCCACTGGCGCACCATGCCCATGTACTGGTTGTTCAGAATGAAGATCTTGACCGGCAGGCGATATTGGATCGCCGTCGACATCTCCTGAATGTTCATGAGGATCGAGGCGTCGCCCGAGATGCACAAGGTGAGGGCCTTGGGATGCGCGATCTGCACGCCGATGGCAGCCGGCAGCCCGTAACCCATGGTGCCGAGCCCGCCCGAGGTCATCCACCGGTTCGGCTCCTCGAACTGGTAGAACTGGGCCGCCCACATCTGATGCTGGCCGACGTCGGTTGTCACGTAGGCGTCGCGATCCTTGGTCAGCTCGTAGAGCCGCTGGACGGCATACTGCGGCATGATCACGTCGGGCAGCGCCTTGTAGGTGAGCGACTTCTTCGCCCGCCAGATATCGATCTGTTTCCACCAGCCCTTGTGCGCGTTTCTGTCGAGCTGGGGGGCGCGCGCCTTCCACCTCTGCAGCATGGCTTCCAGCACATAGGCCACATCGCCGATGATGGGCACGTCGGCGCGCACGTTCTTGTTGATCGACGACGGGTCGATGTCGATGTGGATCTTTTTTGAGTTCGGCGCGAAGGCGTTCAAGCGCCCGGTGATGCGATCATCGAAGCGGGCGCCGACGTTGATCATCACGTCGCAGTCGTGCATCGCCCAATTGGCCTCGTACGTGCCGTGCATGCCGAGCATGCCGAGCCACTGTTTGTCGGCGGCCGGATAGGCGCCGAGCCCCATCAAGGTCGAGGTGATCGGAAAGCCGGTGAGACGGACGATCTCGCGCAGCAGCTGCGAAGCCTTGGGGCCGGAATTGATCACGCCGCCGCCGGTGTAGAACAGCGGTTTCTTCGCAGTGGCCATCAGTTCGATCGCCTGATCGATGCCGGCGATCTCGGGCTTCAGGCGCGGCTTGTAGGTCTTGTGCTGGACCCCGGACGGTCCGGTGTAGTTGCCGCTGGCGAATTGCACGTCTTTCGGGATGTCGACGACGACCGGGCCGGGCCGGCCACTGCGTGCCACTTCGAACGCTTCATGGATGATGCGGGCAAGGTCGTTGACGTTCTTGACGAGCCAGTTGTGCTTGGTGCACGACCGCGTGATGCCGACCGTATCGCACTCCTGGAAGGCGTCCGAGCCGATCAGGTGGGTCGGCACCTGGCCCGTGAAGCACACGATGGGGATGCTGTCGCACAGCGCGTCGGTCAGGCCGGTCACCGCATTGGTGGCGCCGGGGCCGGACGTGACGAGAACAACGCCGACCTTGCCGGTGGAACGCGCGTAACCCTCGGCCGCATGCACCGCCCCGCCCTCTTGGCGCACCAGGATGTGCTTGACCTTTTCCTGCTGGAACAACTCGTCATAGATCGGCAGGACCGCGCCACCGGGATACCCGAACACGAATTCCACGCCCTGGTCCTGCAGTGCCTTGATCACCATCTCGGCGCCGGTCATCATGCGGGTCATGGTCGTGTCTCCAGTCTGCTCGGTTGTAAGCAAGGGCTGCCGCCCTTGACCCGCTCGAGGGGGCACTCCTCGAACTCCCCGCTGTTTGAGTATGCAAGGCGGGTAGGCTCGAGGGACGAATGCCCGGCAGCAGGTGCGTGGCTCAGCCTGTTTGCACCAGCGCACATGACGCAAACGAAGCTAACAATCAATAAATGAAATTATTTTCGCGCTGTTTCTTTCTATTTCGTTCGTTAAAATAGCATTCCACGTAATCATATGTCGTTTCGTCCAAGTGACCTGACGCTTTACGAACTGGCGTGTCTCCACCTTGGCCCGTTCCGTGGCCGCCGGCAGCGACAGCGTGCCGTCCAGATGGGCGATCAGTGGCGCGACGCCCAGCGCGCGCATGACAGGCAGGTCCGACGCCAAGTGCCGTGCCCGCAGACGAGCCACTTCATCGACAGCGCCGCCGGCGATCATCGCGTCCAGCCGGGCGTCGCAACGGGCCACAAGCGCCGCGCGCTCCGGCATGAGCACAACGCGCACGGTCGAGTCTGCGGCGAGCACGGGAACACCGGGCAGGCGCTGCCATACGGCGAGCGAGCGGCCCGTCGCCTCGATCACCTCCAGCGCCCGCGTGATGCGCTGCGTGTCGGTCGGCACCAGCCGGTCGGCCATCTCGGGGTCACGTTGCTGCAGCAGCGCGTGCATGTGGGCTGCGCCCAGCGCTGCCGCCTCCTTGCGCACCCGCTCGCGGGTCGCCGGATCGATCGCCGGCACAGGCGACAGACCCTCCAGCAGCGCTTTGAAGTAGAGCCCGGTACCGCCGACGAAGATCGCAATAGCATCGCGGGCACGGGCGCTCGCGACCACCGCCCGCGCATCGTCGAGGTAGCGCGCCACCGAATAGCTGTCTGCACCATCGACCGAACCGAACAGTGCGTGCGGCAATCCTGTTTCGTCCTCGATCGATGGACGCGCCGTCAGCACCCGCAGGTCGCGATAGACCTGCATGCTGTCGGCGTTGACGATCACGCCGTTCTTGATGCGCCGGGCCACCGCCAACGCAAGCGCCGACTTGCCGCTGGCGGTTGGTCCGGCAATAAGGATGGTGCGCGGGGTGGCCATCGGGCAGTGATAGCCGGAGTAAGCCAAGTCCGCCAAAAGGAAACCACGTGCAGATGAAGCGCAGTTATGCCCTGGTCCTCACCAGCCCGCCGTCACGTCCCTCGCTGAGCGACTTCGCCACGGGCCGCGCGCTTGCAGCCATTCCCGAAAGTGAGCGGCTCGAAGCCGAGTGGCTGCACCCGACGGAAGCTTGGCAGGCGCGGTTCCTATCGAACGGATCGTCTGAGGAAATCAGCGCGTTGCGCGGGCGCGTCGTCACCGCGCTGCATGGCGTCACGCTCGACGTCAACATCGTGGCCGACGAGATCGGCCGCCGCCGCAAGAAGTTGCTGGTCGCCGATATGGATTCGACCATCATCAACCAGGAGTGCATCGACGAGATGGCCGATGCGTTCGGCCTGAAGCCGAAGATTGCCGCGATCACCGAGCGCGCGATGCGTGGCGAACTGCCATTCGAGGCCGCCTTGCGCGAACGGCTCGCGCTGCTGGCGGGGCTCGGCACGGCCGAAATGCGCCGCGTCCTCGTCGAGCGCATCACTTTCATGCCCGGCGGCTCGACCCTGGTCGCCACCATGAAGGCGCACGGCGCACACACCGCCCTCGTATCGGGTGGGTTTACCTACTTCACGAGCCCCGTCGCAAGCCATGTCGGCTTCCATGAAAACCACGCGAATACCCTTGAGTTCGACACCGCAGGCCGCCTGACGGGCAATCTGATCGGCGCAATTCTGGGCCGGGAAGCCAAGCGCGCGACGCTCGAACGGCTTGCGACTGAACGCGGCCTCGCCCTCGACGCGGCGCTCGCCGTCGGCGATGGCGCCAACGACCTCGACATGATCAAAGTCGCCGGCCTCGGCGTCGCCTACCGGGCAAAGGCCATCGTCGCCGCAGAAGCCGCGGCCTCGGTCGTCCACGGCGATCTGACGTCCTTGCTCTATCTTCAAGGCTACAAGCGCAGCGAGTTTGTGGGGTGAGCCGGAACGAGCATGCGTTCCTCCAGCAATCCTCACCCACCCCTCACTTCGGCAATCACCGGCCAATATTTTTCGCCATGCCCGGCCGCGATGGCGGCTGCGAGCTTAGCGCGGGCGACCAGCGCCGCATCAAGTTTGACGCCCGCATCGCGTGCCAGTTCGAAGGCATAGTCGAGATCCTTCAACGCGTACTCGACCGAGAACGCCTGCTCGGGATAGGCGCCCGGCAGCAGCGCCTTCATGCCGTGGTTGCGCAGGGCGAAGCTGTCGGCCGAGCCCTTGGCCAGCGTGTCGAACAGCATGGCGCCGTCGAGCCCGGCCCCGCGCGCGACGGCAAGCGCCTCGGCCAGTGCGACGACCGTCTCGATCAGCACCATGTTGTTCAAGATCTTGACCATCTGCCCGTGGCCGACCGGCCCGCAGTGGGTGATGTCCGAGCCCATCAGCGCCAGGAGCGGATGCAGCGCGGCAAACGTCGCTGGATCGGCGCCGACCATGATGCTGAGCGTGCCGGCATCCGCCGCCTGTCGCGTCCGGGCGATCGGCGCGTCGGCGAACGTGGCGCCGCGCGTCGCCAAGGTTGCGGCCAGGCGGCGCGCGAGCGATACCGGTGATGTGCCGCAATCGATGATTGTTTGACCCGATCGAGCGAGCGCGCACAGACCGCCCTCGCCGTCGCACACTTCGGCTACGTGCCGGCCACTCGGCAGCACGAGGAAAATCACGTCGCAGTCGCGGACAATCTCCGCAGCTGATGCCGCTGCCGTCACGCCATGGGCGCCGAGCCGCTGCAGCGCCGCAGCACTGCGGTCGAACGCAATCACTGGCCGGCCACACTTCAAGGCGAGGTTGCGGCACATGGGCTCACCCATGACGCCGGTGCCGATGAAACCGATTACGCCCGTCATTGCCGCGCCTCGCCCGCGCGAACTTCGCTGGCCTTGCCGGTAACCGCCGCCATCCACACGTCGAGTGCCTGACGCGTGGCCTTCACGTCATGCACGCGGATGATCTGCGCGCCTTGCGTGACAGCTGCAAGGGCTGCCGCCACCGACCCATGCACGCGGTCTGCTGCCGCCTCAACGCCCGAGATCGTGCCGATGAAGCGCTTGCGCGAGGCGCCAACCAGCAGCGGGCAGCCGAGGCCGTGGAACAGACTGAGGCCAGCCATCAACTCGAGGTTATGTGCAAGCGTCTTGCCGAAGCCGATGCCTGGATCGACGAGCAGCCGGTTGAGCGCGATGCCGGCGCGGCGGCATGCCTCGATGCGCGCCTCGAGAAAATCGAATACGTCGAGCAACACGTGATCGTAGGTTGGCGCGTCCTGCATGGTGCGGGGATCGCCCAGCGCATGCATGAGGACAACGGGCAGGTCGATCGCAGCCACCGCGTCGAGCGCGCCTGGATCGTGCATCAGCGCCGACACGTCGTTGATGAGGTCGACGCCGGCCTTCGCCGCACGTGTCATCACGTCGGCCTTGCGGGTGTCGATCGAGATCAGCGCGTTGGTGCGCCCGGCCAGCCCCTCGATGACCGGAATCACCCGGCTGAGTTCCTCGGCAAGCAGCACCGGTTTTGCGCCGGGCCTGGTCGATTCACCACCGATGTCGAGAATGTCCGCGCCGTCGGCGGCCAATTGCAGAGCGTGAGCGATGGCCGCCGCCGTGGTGTCGTGTGCGCCACCGTCCGAGAAGCTGTCCGGTGTGACGTTGACGATGCCCATGAGGCGCGGGCGGTCGAAACTCAGGCCGGCGATCCGTGCCCGCGGCGCCATCAGGTTCTGGAACATGTCGGCGGCATTGGCCGTGCGTCGCCCCCAGTCCTTCTCGAAGAACTCGCCAAGGCCGGCCAGCCGGCGGTCGACGCCCGCGCCGTTGCGCTCGAGGATATCAAGTGCGGTGAACTCGAGCCAGCCTTCGGCCAGCCGGAAGCCGCCGCGCACTTCTGCTGCGGGCTTGGCCACACTGGCCGCCATCAAACCGGCCGGGCGAACGTAGATTTCTCGGAGCATGGGATGCGGCGCCTGAGGTGCAATTGTGTCTATGTCATACCACGCGGCAAGAGCAGTCACCGCTCACTGGTCTTTGTGCGCACCATAGGGTGGGTTAGGACGCTCCCTTGCGCCCGTTACCCAACAACTTCGGGTCGCGACCATGGACCCTCCCTCCGGTTTCACGGAATTTGCCACGCCTTCGCGGGGCAAACATCCGGGACCTTCACCCGTCAAGGGTTTGGCCAGCGCGCGTGCCACACCGGCTCTTGGTTACGATCCCGGATATTCGTCGTGCAAGGGGGCACGCCAAATTCCGGGAAACCAGGCGGAAGTTGAGCACGTGGCGCCGGGAGTGTCCGTCGCTGCCAGTCACGGCCGCACCTGGCCGGTGCCGCGCACCACATACTTGAACGTGGTCAACTGCTCGACGCCGACCGGGCCGCGGGCATGCATGCGCCCGGTGGCGATGCCGATCTCGGCGCCGAAGCCGAACTCGCCGCCGTCGGCAAATTGCGTCGAGGCGTTGTGCAACACGATCGCACTGTCGACGCGGGCGAGAAACCGCTCGGCCGTGCCGTTGCATTCGGTGACGATGCAGTCGGTATGCTGTGAGCCATAACGCGCGATGTGGGCGATGGCCTCATCGACGCCATCCACCGTCTTCACCGCGATGATGTTGTCGAGGAACTCGCAGCCCCAGTCGTCGGCGGCAGCGGGTTTCACGCGGGTATCGACCTGCTGCGTTGCTGCATCGCCGCGCACCTCGCAGCCGGCATCAAGGAGTGCCTTGACCAGCGGCGTCAGATAATCCTCGTGCGCGCCGCAATCGACCAGCAGGCACTCGGTCGAGCCGCACACGCCGGTGCGCCTGAGCTTGGCGTTGAGCACCAGCGGAATGGCGATGTCCATGTCCGCGCCGCGATCGACATAGGTGTGGCAGATGCCTTCCAGGTGCGCGAACACCGGCACGCGGGCATCGGCCTGCACCCGGGCGACGAGGCTCTTGCCCCCGCGCGGCACGATCACGTCGAGGTTGCCGTCGAGCCCGGCCAGCATCAAGCCGACCGCCTCGCGATCCGTGGTGGGCACGAGTTGTATGGCAGCTTCTGGCAGCTCGGCCGCGCGCAGGCCTTCGAGCAGACAGGCATGGATCGCCTGGGCCGAATGGCGGCTTTCGGAACCGGCGCGCAGGATCGACGCGTTGCCGGCCATCAGCGCTAGCGCGCCGGCATCCGCCGTCACATTCGGGCGGCTTTCGAAAATGATGCCGATGACGCCGAGCGGCACGCGAACGCGGGCGAATTTGAGGCCGTTGGGCTGCGTCCACTCCGTGATCCTGGCGCCGACCGGATCGGGCAGAGCCGCGATCGCTTCGAGGCTGCGAGCGATGGCTTCGATGCGCGCGGGATTGAGCATCAAACGGTCGATGAACGCGGCCGGCCGGCCGGCTTCCCGCGCCGCATCGAGATCGCGGGTGTTGGCCGAGCTGATCGCTGGGGTCGCAGCGCGCATGGCCGCCGCCGCAGCCGTCAGCGCTGATTGTTTTGCCGCCGTCGACGCCACCAGCAGCTCGCGCGACGCCGCACGGGCGTTCCGGCCGATGGTTTGCATCATGGATTTGGAGTCGTCGGTCATGTGCGGCCTTCAGGTGAAGAGCCAAGAGGTCGCTGCCCCTTGCCCCCGCCAAAGGGCTTAGCCCTTTGGAAACCGGTTAGGCAAGGCGGGTCCAGGGCCCGCGGTCCTGGTCAAAAAGCGCTCGAGGCGAAGCCTCGCGCGTTCGCTACGTCGATGCCATCGGGCGTAGGTTGGGTTAGCGCGGCCACTTCCGCGCGTAACCCAACATTCCACGGGAGGTGCCAAAGTGTTGGGTTACGGATGCAACGGGGCATCCTAACCCAACCTACGGTTTTTCGGCTTAGCGCAACTGCGGCAGCTCACTCGTCCCTGATACGCGTTAACGCCATGTCGTCGCGGTGGATCAACTCCGCGCGCCCCTCGAAGCCGAGGATGCCGGCGATCTCGCCCGACTTCTTGCCGATGATGCGTTCCGCATCGCTGTGCGCGTAGGCGATCAGCCCGCGCCCGAGCTCGCGACCCTGGGCGTTGCGGATGATCACCGCATCGCCGCGGTCAAAACTGCCGGCCACCGCCGTGACGCCGGCCGGCAGCAGGCTCTTGCCCTGGCCCAGCGCCTTCTCCGCGCCGACATCGACAGTGACGTGCCCTTTGGGCTCCAACTGCCCAGCGATCCAGCGCTTCTTCGCCGTCACCGGGTCGGACGGTGCAATGAACCACGTGCACACCGCCCCCTCGCCGATCAACCGCAGCGGATGCAGCGGCTTGCCGGTCGTAATCACCATGTCGGTGCCGGCGGCCATGGCGATGCGGGCAGCGGCGACCTTGGTCTTCATGCCGCCCTTCGACAATTCCGTGCCTGCGTCCCCCGCCATGGCCTCGATCTCCGGCGTAATGGCATCAACCAGGGGAATGTGCGTGGCGGCCGGATCGGTGCCGGGCGGGGCCGTATAGAGGCCATCGATGTCGGACAGCAGGACGAGGCAGTCGGCACTGACCATCGAGGCAACGCGGGCGGACAGGCGGTCGTTATCGCCATAGCGGATCTCGGCGGTGGCCACCGTGTCGTTCTCGTTGACCACGGGGATCGCCTTGTGGGCGAGCAGCATCTCGAACGTCCGCCTGGCATTGAGATAGCGCCGCCGCTCCTCGGTATCGCCGAGGGTGAGCAAAATCTGCGCGGTCGCCCGCCCCCGGGCCTGGAACACGTTCTGATAGGCATGCGCCAGCGATACCTGGCCGACGGCGGCAGCGGCCTGGCTCTGTTCGAGTTCGAGCGCGCCCTTCGGCAGGCCCAGCGCATGGCGGCCAAGCGCGATCGCCCCCGACGACACCAGGATGACCTCCTTCCCGGTGTCGACGAGGGTCGCCACATCATCGGCCAGCGCGTTCAGCCACGTGGCCCGCAGCCGTCCGGTGGCGCGGTCGACGAGGAGCGCCGAGCCGATCTTGACGACGATGCGGCGCGCACTGGTCCATTCGGGGCGGACGGTCGGGGTCATGGCACAGATTGGAGGCGCTGCCTCCAAACCTCCGCCAAGGGCCTGAGGCCCTTGGATCCCCAGGCGCTGGAACGGGTCCAGGGACTAGTCGCTGGTCGGGGTGCCCGAGGGGCAGAAAGCCCCTCGATCGGCGCCAACACCGTGACAGCTGCGCAATCATCGCTCATGGCGTCCAGGCCTTGTCGGCTTCGGGGTCCTCCTCGGCCTTGTCGGCGCGGGTGATCTCGCGGGTGAGGGCGAACAGCGCCTCCTTGACGCCGATCTGCGCCACCGAAGATAGGATCAGCGGCTTCTTGCGGGCAGCCTTGCGCAGGGCTTCGGCCCGCAGTTCCAGGTCTTGTGGGCTCACAGCATCGCACTTCGACAGGGCGACGATCTCTTTGCGCGCCGCCAACTCGGCGCTGTAGGCCTTCAATTCGGCGCGCACCGTCTTGTAGGCGGTGGCGACGTCCATGTCGGTTTCCGTTGCATCCACCAGATGGAGCAGCACGCGGCAGCGCTCCACGTGGCCGAGAAAGCGGGTGCCGAGGCCAGCGCCTTCGGAGGCGCCCTCGATCAGGCCCGGGATGTCGGCCAGCACGAAGTCCACCGCACCCGCACGCACCACGCCGAGGTTCGGGTGCAGGGTCGTGAACGGGTAATCGGCGATTTTCGGCTTGGCGGCCGATACGGTCGCGAGGAACGTCGACTTGCCGGCGTTGGGCAGACCGACGATGCCGGCGTCTGCGATCAGCTTGAGGCGGAGCCAGATCGTCATCTCGATGGCCTCCTGCCCCGGATTGGCATGGCGCGGCGCCTGGTTCGATGGCCCCTTGAAGTGGGCGTTGCCGAAGCCACCGTTGCCGCCGCGCGCGATCAGCTTGCGCTCGCCCGGCTCGGTCAGGTCGGCGAGCAGGGTCTCCTGGTCCTCGGCGAACACCTGCGTGCCCGGCGGCACCTTGATGACGCAGTCGTTGCCGCCGGCGCCCGCGCGCAGCCGCCCCATGCCACCGCCGCCGTTCTCGGCGAAGAAATGCTGCTGGTAGCGGTAGTCGATCAACGTGTTCAGATTGTCGACGCACTCGACATAGACGTTGCCGCCTTTGCCGCCATCGCCCCCGTCGGGTCCGCCGAACTCGATGTACTTTTCGCGGCGGAACGACACGCAGCCGTTGCCGCCGCTGCCGGAGCGGATGTAAATCTTTGCCTGATCAAGAAATTTCATGCGCCAGAGACACACCGGATGGGGGTGCGCCGTCAAGGGGGCGACTACGGCGTCTTGCCCGCCCCCAGGTCCCAGTAGAGGCCGGCCATCAGTTCGGCGGCCGACTGGCACACCGACATCAGGACGTGCTCGTCGGGGGCGTGCTGGGAGCAACCGGCATAGGAATGCGGGATCCACACCGTCGGCAGCCCGAGAATGTCCTGGAAGGCATCATTGGGCACGCCGCCGCCGGTACCGGGCAAAATGGCGGGCTTCAGCGCGTTCGACTGGCCGATCGTGGTTTCGAACGACGCTTTCACCCACTTGGCCCAGGGGTGGTCCGGGTCAGTGCGGGTGGCGCCGAAGCGGCCAACCTCATCGGGCTGCTCGATTTTCACTCGTTGAAAACCGTGCGCGTCGAGATGCGCGCGCAGCGCCGGCAGGATATTGGCTTCCTCCGTGCCGACCACATACCGCAGCTGGCAGCGGGCGCGCGCGACCGGCGCGATGGCATTGACTGGCGCTTCTGGGATGCCGGACTTCATGGCCAGGATCGCAAAGCTGTTCCAGGCATAGACCTTTTCAGGTCCTGACAAGCCCGGCTCACCCCACCAGACATCGATTGCCGGGCCGTCGGCGCCGCCGTCGATGGCAACGTCGGCGAGGCTTGCGCGAATGTTGTCGGCGATCACGGGCGGCCGCCACGCGGCGATTCTGAGCTCACCGGTTGGGCCCGTGATCGACGCCAGAGCATGCGCGAGAATGAGGCCCGGATCGGCAAGCAATCCGCCCCAGTTGCCCGAGTGGTGGCCGCCGGCCCGCAGATCGCATACGAGGTCGAACAGCGCGCCGCCGCGATTCCCCAGCACGATCGTTGCCCGTTCGGCGGTGGCGCGCGGCCCGTCGGAGGCGATGAAGATATCGGCGGCGAAGTCCGCCTTATGAGCGCGGATCACGTCGTGCAGGCCGGACGAGCCGGTTTCCTCGGCCATCTCGATGATGTATTTGGCATTGAAGCCGAGTTTGCCGCCGCGCTCGGCCTGCACGCAGCGCAGTGCCGCCATGTTGATCGTGTGCTGGCCCTTGTTGTCGGCCGTGCCGCGGCCATAGAGACGGTCGCCGTCACGCTTTGTCACCCACGGGCCGGCCCCCTTGGTCCACAGGGCATCCTGGCCACGGATCACGTCGCCATGGCCATAGCCGAGCATGGTCGGCAGGGCTGCATCTTCAATGCGGGTCGCCAGCAGCACCGGGCCCTGGCCAGCGACCGGGTTCTTGTAGGTCTTCCACGTGAAGCCGAGGGCTGCGAACGCCGGCCCGATCTCCTCGGCCAGATAACGCTCCAGGTGAGGGAGCGACGCCGGCAGTTGCTGGCTCTCGGTGCGGTAACTGACGCGGCGGGCAAGTTCGGCTTCGAAGTCGCCGTCCGTCACGTACCGCCGTGCCCGCGCCACCGCGCCGCTTCGTGTGCTGCTGCCCATGGCCTGCTCCTCCCAAAAACGCGCATTTCGACGCCAAACCCTGTGCCAGCGGCAACCATCGCGCAAGCGCCACGCCGCGCAAACCGCATGACTGGCATGACTTGCGTCAGGTCACCGAAGCAGCGCCATACTGTGCCCCCGCCTCGGATCGTCACCCGAGGGTGAGGCAGACCGTGTGTTTCAGACCTCGTGTCTCCGGCGGAGTGCGTGACGTTTTAGGTTTTTTCGATCGAGGGTGAATCGCTTGGCAACCCACGAGCACCGTGCACGCCCCACGCTTGCAGCAACTCTTGCGACCTTGAGGAACTCCGGCCGGGCTGGCCAGACCAGCAAGCCGATGGTCGGCTTTATCTGGGTGACGCTTGCCATGGCGTCGTTTTCAGGCCTCGCCCTGTTCGGCAAGTATGCGGCACAAGCCGGCATTGACCCGCTGCAAATCATCTTCTTCCGCAACGCCTTCTGCCTGCTGTTCCTCACGCCCCTGCTGGTCATGCGCGGGCCGTCGCTCGTGCGCTCCAGCCAATATCGGCTGTATGGCATCCGCGTCGGCCTTGCCCTGTTGTCGATGACGACGTGGTTTTACGCGCTGAGCTTGATCCCCTTGGCCGAACTGACCGCGATCAGCTTTCTCGGGCCGCTGTTCGCCACGCTGTTTGCCATTCTGCTCCTCGGCGAGAGGGTACGGGCACGCCGCGTGACGGCCCTGGCGATCGGCTTTCTCGGTGCCATGATCATCCTGCGGCCCGGCGGCACACCATTCGGGCTTGGCCAGGCGTTCGCGCTGTTTTCCGCCCTGTCGGCCGGCATCATCGGGCCGCTCCTGAAGCAGATGGCGGCGAAGGAAGACAGCGACAAGATCGTGTTCATTTCCAATATGTTATTGACGCCGTTCTCGCTGCTGCCGGCCCTTTTCGTGTGGCAATGGCCAGAGCCCGAGCTGTGGCCCTGGCTCGCGGCCATGGGCCTGTGCGCCGTCGTCGGCCACATCTCGCTGATGCGCGGGTTTGCCTCGACCGACGCGTCGCTGGTGTTCACCTACGAGTTCTCACGCCTGCCTTTCGCGGTGCTGGTGGGCTATCTGCTGTTCTCCGAGACGATCGATGTGTGGACCTGCGGCGGCGCCCTCGTCATCTTCGCGTCCGCCTTCTACATTACCCGGCGCGAAGCGCAGCTGCGCGCCAACGGCGATCGCATTGGCGTTCGCGACGTGACCAATCCCCTGCACTTGACCCCGGTTCCCTCGTTCGCCGGGTGAACGAGAGTGAAAGCAGGCCAGGCGACAGGGCGGGTCTGTTTCACCGCCTGTGGCGATTCATGGCGCCCAACAGCAGTCCGCCCTCTGGTTTGGGATCTGCGCACTGTCAAAACTGCTGGAATCGTGTGGACAAGCATTCGATCAACAAAACGTCATCAAGTCGTGAGCTCTCAAATCTTCCTGTGACTTGCCCGTCTCCGATGAGGTTAATGAGGCAGCATCGAAGGCGTTTTGCAGTCCCGACCCAGTGGTTGTCGGCGCCCTCGGCGTTCACGGAGAAGATCTCGCAACCTGCTGTTTTTGCTGACCAACCATTGTCTTATTATAGTAATGATTACTAATGCAGCAGAGTGCCTCCAGACCACTCAGCAGATAAAAATGACTACAAACATCCATATGCCGGCAGAAACCGAGCGTTGCACGGCCGCCACAAGCCGAGCGCCCAAATCACACAACCATCGCTACGCCGGCTTACGTGGCGGCTGATCATGGGTTAAGAAACGGTTAGCCAAGGCACGAGAGTCGTCTGGATCGATGATCCCGAGAGAAGTCGACCAGGCGGTGGCGATCAATTACGGCGAACCAGCCAATGGTGGGTGGTTCGCCAGCAGATTCAGTGCAACGGAGATGCTTGTATGACCGAAAACCTCTTCAAATCAGCCAGCAGCTTCGCGCTCGTCGCTGTGGCTGGCCTCATGGCAGGCGGCGTTGCTGCTCGTGCAGCTGACCTCGGCGGTAACTGCTGCGCAGACCTCGAAGAGCGGGTTGCCGAACTCGAATCCACCACGGCGCGCAAGGGCAATCGCAAGGTCAAACTGACCGTGTCGGGCCACATTAACGAAGCCGTCCTGTTCTGGGATGACGGCCGCGAGACCAACGCGTATGTCGTGTCGAACAACAACTCACGCACGCGCTTTCGCTTCGTCGGCGACGCCAAGATCAACGCCGACTGGTCAGCTGGCTACCTGCTTGAGTTTGGTCTCCGTTACGCCGACTCGCGCACACGCACCCAATCGTCGGCTTCGGGCTCTTCCGTCGTCGCCAGCAACGCTGCTAACGTGATCGACATCCGGCACAGCGCCTGGTACCTCGACAGCAAGACTTTTGGTCGCGTTTGGGTCGGCAATACGTCGACGGCCGCCGACAGCATCACCCAGATCAAGCTGTCGAACAACATCAACCTCGAGAACGATCCGACTCGCCAGTCGGGTGGCTTCTTCCTGCGCAACGCCAACGGCACACTCGCGTCAGCGACCCGCGCCAACTTGAAATCGGGCAGCCTCAACGGCAACGTCGGCGAGGGTGACCGCGCCAACACTGTCAAGTATGTCGCTCCCGTATTCGCTGGCTTCACATTCTCCGCAGCCTGGGGCAGTGACGATCAGTGGGATGTGGCGCTGCGTTACGCCGGTGAATTCTCGGGCTTCCGCCTTGCTGGCGGCGTCGGTTACCAGGAGATCTACACGAGCTTCGGCGCCGGTAACGGCGGTTGCACCAATGCTGGCCCAGGCGGCGTCGTCAGTGCCACCGAGTCGACCTCGGATTGCAATACCATCGGCCTGTCTGCCAGCATCTTGCACGTCAAGACTGGCTTGTTCGTGAACGGCTCGTGGGGCCGTCTGCAGGACAACAATCGTCGCAATTTGGCTGCGACCGCACGCAACGAGGACAGCCACTGGTTCATCCAGGGTGGTATCGAGCAGAACTGGTTCGGCTTCGGCAAGACCACCCTGCACGGCCAGTACATCAATTCTGACACGGGCGCCTCGATCTTCAACGGCGCACGAGTTGCAGCAACTGGTTTGACCGGGGCAGGTCCTGGCACTTTCCTTGCCGGTGCACAGGGCAGTGAGTTCGGCTTCGGCGTTACCCAGGAGATCTCGGCGGCTGCCATGGACATCTACGTCAACTACCTGCACAGCGACATCGACGTGCAGTACAGTGTTGGCGGCGGTCGCACCGGCGCTGTGGATGCCAACATCCGATCCTTCGACTCGGTCATCGCGGGCGCCATCATCCGCTTCTGATCTCCCAGTCTTGAGTGCATGAGAAAGAGGTCGCAGCAATGCGGCCTCTTTTTTTGCCCCACGGCCCGGTGATGGTAAACGTGCTCTCACCAAGGAAGCGAGCGGATCGGAAATGGTCACGCGAGACCTAGGGGATTGAATCAACTGCCTATTTTTTGTGCGCACCATCGTGCAGGCCGAGTGCCCGAAATGTACCGACTCAAGTTCAAACGTGGCGTATTTATCACCAAACAAGGGCTAAAAACCACACAACGAGAGTTCCCTGTTTACGTTTCATCAACGCTTGCGGTACCTTCGCGACAGCCAAGGATGGCAGTCAAGGGGGTGCAAAACCCCTCGGGCCAGTCGATCAGGCAAAAAAGTACTATGTTGGCGTTCCAATCAATGGTGGTTGGGTACCCAGTAGTGTCAGTCCATCGGAGATGTTCATATGAACGGGGGACTCATTAAGTCAGCCAGCCGCTTCGCACTGGTCGCTGCGGCCGGTATTTTGGCGGGTGGCGTTGCTGCCCAGGCAGCTGATCTCGGCGGTAATTGCTGCGCAGATCTCGAAGAGAGGGTTGCTGAACTCGAGGCGACGTCCGCCCGCAAAGGCAACCGCAAAGTCAGGTTGACCGTTTCTGGCCAGGTCAACGAGTCGGTCCTGTACTGGGATGACGGTCGTGAGCGCAACGCTTACGTTACGTCGAACAACTTCGGCCGCACCCGCTTCCGTTTTGTCGGCGACGCCAAGATCAATGCCGACTGGTCGGCCGGCTACCTGCTCGAGATCGGCGTGCGTTACGCCAACTCCGGCAACCGCAGCCAGCTTTCTGCCTCTGGTTCTGCCATCACTAGCAGTAACGGCAACAACTCGTTCGACATCCGCCACAGCGCTTGGTGGCTCGACAGCAAGACCTACGGCCGCGTTTGGGTCGGTAACACCTCGACCGCGACCGATGGCATCACGGAAATCAGCCTTGCCAACGTGATCGCCGGTGGCAACGACGGCAGCAACTACCTCGGCGGCTTCCGTTTGCGCAATGCCACGGGTGCACTGACGAACGTGACCCACTCGAGCATTCGCAGCGGCAACTTCAACGCTGGTGAAGGTGACCGTAACAACGTCATCAAGTACGTATCTCCGACCTGGGCAGGCTTCACGTTCACCGGAGCCTGGGGCGACGAAGAGCAGTGGGATGTGGCGATCCGCTATGCGGGTGAGTTCTCCGGCTTCCGCTTCGCGGCTGGCGTCGGCTACCAGGAAAATCGCTCACAGAACACGGCCGGTGCTGCTGCTTGCGCCAACGTCGGTGGTAACGGGAATCCTGCTACTACCGAATCATCGGTGGATTGCAATGATCTTGGCCTTTCCGCCAGCGTCTTTCACGTTCCAACCGGTTTGTTCCTGACCGGCTCCTATGGACGTGCACAGGACAACAACCGGAGTAACTTTGCGGTCAGCAATCCGGCCGGCGGCAAGTTCCGCAGTGAGGACAGCCACTGGTTCGTGCAGGGTGGTATCGAACGCAACTGGTTCGGCATCGGCAAGAGCACGGTGTTCGCGCAGTACGTGGCGGCATCGACCGGTGCTGCAATCGGTGGTGGTGCTCGCTCCAGCGCAGCCGCAGGAGGTGGCTTCGCTGCTTTGGGTGCCGGAGGCTTCGTCTCTGACGCTGGCATCCGCGAGTTCGGCGTTGGCTTCAACCAGGAAGTTTCGGCTGCAGCCCTCGACCTGTATGTCACCTACTTCCACGTCGATGCCGACGTGACGACGAGCGCCACCGGCGGCCAGAACGGCAAGGTCCGGGCAACCGGTAACGCCTTCGACGCAGTGGTGGCCGGTGCGATCATCCGCTTCTGATGATCCTGATCTGCTCCGCGATTTAGGAAACAGCCGCCCCTGGGCGGCTGTTTTCGTTTGAGTGGCCCGTTGGCCCCGTAGTCATGCGGATGCACCGTGGGTGCACGCACGTACTATCCGTTCGCTGGGTGCATCGGCGCAAGACACAAGCGGATGTTTGGGCCCTACGCGCCTGTGCTACTCCCTACTCCCTACTCCCTACTCCCTACTCCCTACTCCCTACTCCCTACTGCCTACTGCCCCCCTTCGCCCCCTTCCCCATCAGCCAATCCCGCCTTACGCTCGGCACCTTGCGACGCACTTCCTCCGAGCAGCGCCGCCAGGAGCCTCGCCCCCGTGACCGATCTCGCCGCCCGCGTCTACAATCACACTTGGAAGATCGATCCGATCGTGCGCTCGGTGATCGACACCGACTTCTACAAGTTGCTGATGGCGCAGACGATCTTTCGCCGCCTGTCGCGCACGCAGGTGACGTTCGGCATCATCAACCGCGCAACCCATGTGCCGATCGCCAAGCTGATCGACATCGGCGAACTGCGCGAACAGCTCGACCACATCCGCAGCCTCAAGCTGACCCGCGGTGAGAGCACCTGGCTGCGCGGCAACACGTTCTATGGCAAGCGGCAGATGTTTGCGCCCGATTTCATGGCGTGGCTCGAGAACTTCCGCTTCCCCGACTATCACCTGGAACGCCAGGGCGAGCAGTTCGAACTGGTGTTTGCCGGCAACTGGATTGAGACCACGATGTGGGAGATCCCGGCGCTGGCCGTGATCATGGAGTTGCGCTCGCGCGCGGTGCTGCGCGGCCTCGGCAAGTTCGAGCTGCAGGTGCTGTACGCCCGCGCCATGACGCGCGTGTGGGAAAAGATCGAGCGGCTGCGGCGCCTTGATAACCTGCGCATCGCCGACTTCGGCACGCGACGGCGGCACGGGTTCCTGTGGCAGGACTGGTGCGTGCAGGCCATGCACGAAGGGTTGGGCCAGGCCTTCCTGGGCACCTCCAACTGCCTCATTGCGGCGCGCCGCGAGGTCGAGGCGATCGGCACCAACGCACACGAGCTGCCGATGGTCTATGCCGCACTTGCCGAGGACGATGCCGCCCTCGCCGAGGCGCCCTACCGGGTGCTCGCCGACTGGCAGCAGGACTACGAAGGCAACCTGCGCATCATCTTGCCCGACACCTACGGCACGCAAGGCTTCCTCGAACGGGCCCCCGACTGGCTCGCCCAGTGGACCGGCATCCGCATCGACAGTGGCGATCCGCTGCTCGCCGGGGAAATCGCCATCAACTGGTGGAAGGCGCGGGGGCAGGACCCCTCGACCAAGCTCGCGATCTTCTCGGATGGCCTCGACGTCGAGACGATCGAGGCGATCCACCGTCACTTCGCCGGCCGCATCCGCGTCGGCTTCGGCTGGGGCACGCTGCTGACCAACGATTTCCGTGGCCTCGTGCCGGGCGGCGGCCTCGATCCGTTCTCGATCGTGTGCAAGGTGGTGGCCGCCAACGGGCACCCGGCCGTCAAGCTGTCGGACAACATGAGCAAGGCGGTCGGCCCCCGCGCCGCCGTCGACCGCTACGCCCGTGTGTTTGGCCACAGCAACGTCCAGACACGGCCTGTCGTCGTCTGAATCGCCACCCCCACGTCACATAGGTGCCGTGCCCGGTTCGGCGCTTGACGGGCACTTGCCATTGCGTTTCTGGAGCGGCAGTGAGAACGCTTCTGCAATATCGACGGGTACAGCATCATGCGTAGGAACATCGGCACGGCGTTGTTCGCGTTCGCGACACTGATGATGTGCGCGACCGCCGTGGCGCAGACCACGACGGCCTGCAAGAACACGGGCGATTTCAACCGCTGGCTCGATGGCTTCAAGCGGGAAGCAGCCGCCCAGGGCATCACCGCGCGCACCATGGCAGCGGCAGCGCCTTACCTCACCCTCGACCAGAACATCATCTGGACCGATCGCGGGCAGAAGTTTTTCGCGCAAAGCTTCCTCGAGTTTTCCGACAAGCTCGCCTCGCGCGGGCGCCTGCAAAACGGCATCGCGCAGGTGGCAAAACACAAGGCGCTGTTTGCCCGCGCCGAGAAGGACTTCGGCGTGCCGGCGGCCGTCATCACCGCGTTCTGGGCGCTTGAGAGCGACTTCGGATCGGGCATGGGCAACAAACCCGTGCTGCGTTCGCTCGCATCGCTCGCCTACGACTGCCGGCGCAGCGAGTTGTTCCGTGCCGAACTTTTGGCGGCCCTCAAGATCATCGACCGCGGTGACCTGGAAGCCGCCGAAATGATCGGCTCGTGGGCCGGCGAACTGGGCCAGACGCAGTTCCTGCCCACCCATTATTTCAACCATGCGCTCGACTGGGACGGCGATGGCAAACGCAATCTGCTGAAGAGCCCCGCCGACGTAATCGGCTCGACGGCGGCCTTCATCAAGAGCCTGGGGTGGGCGCCAGGCGTGCCGTGGCTGCAGGAGGTTCGCGTGCCGGCGGCGCTCCCCTGGGAGCAGGCGGATCTGGCGATCCAGCATCCGGCCGGACAATGGACGAAATGGGGCGTGACCCTCGCCGACGGTCGGCCGCTGCCAGCCGACAGTCCGCCAGCTTCCCTCGTGCTGATGATGGGACGCAGCGGGCCGGCCTTCCTCGTCCACCCCAACTTCCAGATCTACCTTAAATGGAACCAGTCGCTGACTTATGCCGTGACGGCCGCCTACCTCGCAACGCGCATCACGGGCGCGCCGGCCATGAACCGTGGCAAGGGACCGATCCCGGTGCTTGCCGCCACTCAGATGATCGAACTGCAGTCGCTGCTCACCCGGCGCGGCTTCCCGGCTGGCGAGCCCGACGGCAAGCTCGGCGCCGGCACGCGGGCCGCGGTCAAGGCCGCACAGGTGAAATTCGGCATGGCTGCCGACAGCTATCCAACCGCCGAACTGCTCGACCGGCTGCGGCGGTAGAGAGCCAGGTTCCGCCCATCCGGTGTCAAATCTTGCGGCGCGATTTGATGGCGGCCGCCAGCGTGCCTTCGTCCAGATAGTCGAGTTCGCCGCCGACCGGCACGCCTTGCGCCAAGCGTGACACCACCAGCGGCTCAGCCAGCGTCACCGCTTCCAGTTGCTCCATCACGTAGTGTGCGGTCGATTGACCCTCGACGGTGGCGTTGAGGGCGAGCAGGATTTCCTTCACTTCGCCCGATGCCGCTCGCGTCAATAGACTGGCGATATTGAGCCGCTCAGGCCCGACCCCATCGAGCGGCGACAGGTGACCGCCCAGCACATGATAGCGTCCATTGATGACGCCGGCCCGCTCCAGCGCCCACAGATCGCCGATCTCTTCCACCACGACGATGAGGCTGCCATCGCGCCGCTGGTCCTGGCAGATGGTGCACGGCGTCGTGGTATCGATGTTGCCGCAGGTGGGGCATTCGATCAGCTTGTCGGCAGCGTTGGCCAATGCCTGTGCGAGCGGCACCAGCAGATCCTGCCGCCGCTTGAGCAGTGCCAGCGCCGCCTTACGACCCGACCGTGGCCCAAGCCCCGGCAGGCGCGACAGCAGCTGGATCAGCCGCTCGATCTCCGGACCTGCGGTTTTCTTAGCCATGCGAAGTCCCGCATCAAGAGCGCCAGCTACTTCGGCTTGGCCCCAGCCAATGCGGTTGCGGTGGCGGCGATCGCCTCGACCGTCAGTCCGAAGTGCGCATAAAGCTCAGGCGCCGGAGCCGACGCACCGAAGTCGGACAGTCCCATGAAGCGATCGGCCGGCCGCAACCATTCCTGCCAGCCCTGCATCACCGCAGCCTCGATGGCAATGCGGGGTGCAACTCCGAGCACGTCTTCGCGGTAACTCGCCGGCTGCTTGCGGAACAATTCGAACGACGGCAGCGACACGACGGCGGCATGGATACCTGCCTTCGCCAGCACTTCGACGGCATCGACTGCGAGCCCCACTTCCGTGCCCGTGGCGATCAGCGTCACGTCGCGCTTGGCAGTGGGCGCACGCAGGACGTAGCCACCCTGCGCGGACAAGTTTTCGGACGATGCCGCCATCCGCAAGTTCGCCACCGCCTGCCGCGACAGCGCCAAGATCGACGGCGTCTGCTGCGACAGCACTGCCAATTCCCAGCACTCGGCGGTTTCCTGCGCGTCGGCCGGGCGGAACACCTGCAGGTTCGGCATGCAGCGCAGCGACGCCAGATGCTCGACCGGCTGGTGCGTCGGCCCATCTTCACCGAGCCCGATGCTGTCGTGCGTCATGACGTAGATCACGCGCTGCCGCATCAACGCCGACAGGCGGATCGCCGGGCGGCAATAGTCGGTAAAAACCAGGAAGGTGCCACCATAGGGCACCAAGCCGCCATACAGCGCCATGCCGTTCATGGCGGCCGCCATGCCGTGCTCGCGAATGCCATAATGGATGTAGGTGCCGGCGAAATCGTCGCGCTTGATGACGGCCTGGCCCTTGGCCCTGGTGTTGTTCGACCCCGTCAAGTCGGCCGAGCCGCCGACAAGCGCCGGCAGGGCGACCGTGATCTTATCCAGCGTCAGTTCGGACCAGTTGCGTGTTGCCCGCTTGGCCGTGTCGGCGGCAAATGTGGTCTTCGCCGCCTTGATGGCCGCCACCAGCAGCTGGCGACCATCGCCCCCCAGCGGATCGGCGAAGCGCGCACGCGCCTGCGCATCGACCTTGGCCCAGCGCTCAGCCCACGCCTTACGCTCTGCGGCACCACGAGCACCGGCCGCGCGCCAGGCGGACGCGATGGCGGCTGGAATGACGAACGGCGCATGGGGCCAACCCAATGCCTCTCGGGTGCCCTTGATCTCGTCGGGCCCAAGCGGCGAGCCGTGCGCACCGGCCGTCCCCTGTTTCTTTGGCGCGCCGATGCCGATTACCGTCTTGCAGGCGATCAGCCACGGCTTTGACGTGTCGCCATGAGCAGCGCCGAGGGCAGCCTTGATTGCGACCGGGTCATGGCCATCGACCGACAGCGTGTTCCAGCCCGCGGCCTTGAACCGCTCGATGTGATTTTCCGATGTGGATAAGTTGGTCGGACCGTCGATCGAGATGCCGTTGTCGTCGAACAGCACGATCAGGCGCCCAAGGCCGAGATGGCCGGCGAGCCCGATCGCCTCGTGGCTGATCCCCTCCATCAGGCAGCCGTCGCCGGCGATGCAATAGGTGCGATGCTCGATGACATCGCTCCCGAGGCGGGCGTTCCAGATCCGTTCGGCCAGCGCAAATCCGACCGCATTGGCGATGCCTTGGCCAAGCGGACCCGTGGTCGTCTCGATGCCGGCGGCATGGCCGAACTCGGGATGGCCAGCGGTCTTCGCGCCGAGCTGGCGGAACTTCATCAGCTGCGCGAGGTCCATGCCGGGGGTGCCGGTCAGATGGAGGAGCGCATAGAGCAGCATGGAACCGTGGCCAGCGGACAGGATGAAGCGGTCGCGGTTGGGCCAGGCGGGATCGGAGGCGTCATAGCGCATGACCTCGCCGAACAGCACGGTTGCGACGTCGGCCATGCCCATCGGCATGCCGGGATGACCGGACTTGGCGGCTTCCACGGCATCCATGGCAAGGGCACGGACCGCATTGGCCATGCCGGCCTGCCCCATGTCGCCCTTGGGTGCGGTTTTCTTGTTCATTTGCGTTTGCTTCCTCCGCGCCTCGTCGCTGCAGGTGGTTCTGCAACGGGAGCTTTAGTGCCACAACCCGCGCGGCGCAAACGCAATGAGCCCGCACCCCTCAAGTGGGTCGGGAACAAAAGTCCGAGGCGCTCGATGGAGATCGATGCCGACTATTGCGGCTTTGGCGCGGCGCCCGGCGGCGCCTCCGGCTGCTCGTCGTAGTACAGATAGCCGTCCTCGATGGAAACGACCTCGGTACCGTCCAGTTCATACTCGTCGTTCTCGCTATCGTTCAGTCGGACGACGCAGCCCTTTATGCACAGATTTTCGAGAACACCGGCGGCCTTGAGCACGTGATCTTTCTTCAATTCGCCCTCGATGACCGTGAGTTTGTGCTCCTTATCATCGCGGTTGGTGACGGTGAGTGCGTCGGCAGGGGTCAGTAGAGATACGAGAGCGAAGGAACCAAGGAGACCTGAAACCACTCGTTTGAACGATGACATGCCCTTGGGTCCTTCACTGAATCAGACGAACGGCAGATTACTTCTTCTTCTTAGCAGCGACCTTCTTGGCCGGAGCCTTCGCAGTTGCCTTCTTGGCGGGAGCGGCGGTCTTCTTGGCTGGAGCCTTCATGGTAGTGGTCCTTTTCTCTCGATTGCCCGCCCCGTGTAGTCCGGGGCCCTGCTCCAAAGTCGAGCGACTCAGGATGCGAGTCAGACATTCGAGAGATTCATATGTGCGGGCAAACGGATTTTTCCGGTGACCCCTATCGAAGTTTTCGATAGACAATCCAGTGTCCCAGATATGGACGATGCCGCCGTCATGATCAAGGGCCCAGCAGTCCGCGATTGCCAGAAGGTCCACACACCGCCATGGACATCATTCTTGCCCGCACATTTCTGACTGTCGCCGACACCGGCAGCTTCATCGAAGCTGCGCGCATGATGAACGTCACGCAGTCGACCGTGAGCGCTCGCATCAAAGGGCTCGAGGACAGCCTGGGCCGCCCGTTGTTCGACCGCTCCAACCACGGCGCGACGCTCACCTCGGCCGGCAACCAGTTTCAGAAGCACGCACTCGCCATGGTCCGCGTATGGCAGCGCGCCCAGCTCGAAGTCGGCCTGTCGGCACAGCACCGCGATCATCTCACCGTCGGCGCGGGCCCGAGCCTATGGGATGGGCTGCTGATCAAGTGGGTCGCCTGGCTGCGCCAGAACATCCCCGATATCGCCGTGTCGGCTAGTGCCGCGTCCGCCCGCGACCTGACCCAACGACTGGTCGAAGGCACGCTCGATCTCGCCGTCATGTACCGGCCGACCCAGCCGCCGGGCCTTGCCATCGAGTATCTGTTCGACGAGGAGATCGTGCAGGTGTCGAACCAGCCGGGCGGCGCCAAGCGCGGTCAGGCGGAGTATGTGTTCGTCGACTGGGGCCACGACTTTGAGCTCGACCACGCGGCGGCCTACCCGACCCAGGTGCAAACCGGCCTCAACCTCGACATCGGGTCGGCGGCGCTCGATTTCCTGCTTGCCAACCACGCCTCGGGCTACTTCCCCCTGCGCCACGTGAAGGGGCACATCGCGCGCGGCCGGCTGCGCCTCAACAAGCGGGCGCGCAAGTTCGTCTATCCCGTCTTCATGGTCTATCCGCAAGCGCGCGACGAGGAAGCCTATGAGCCGATCCTCGCCGGCCTGCGCGCAACCGCGGCGAATCTGAGATAGCCGGCATCAGTAGCCGAGTGCCAAGCCATCCTTGCGCGCGTCCGAGGCCCCGATCAGCGTGCCGTTGGCGCGGTCAAACGCCACCATTTGCGCGCCACCCCAGGGAATGGCCCGCAGCGCGATTTTGTGCCCCATCAGCGCCATATGCTCGGCGGTGGCGGCCGGGATGCCGGATTCCATCAGGATCTCACCGCCCTCGAAGAACATCCGCGGGCAGTCGATCGCCTCCTGCGGATCGAGACCGTAATCGAGCATGTTGGTCATGATGTAGACGTGGCCGATGGGCTGGAAGGCCGCCCCCATCACGCCGAACGCAGCCAGCGGCTCGCCGCCCTGCATGGCCATCGCCGGCACCAGCGTATGCATCGGCCGCTTGCCGGGCGCGATGCAGTTGGGGTGCCTGGGATCGAGTACGAAGCCCTGGCCGCGATTGTGGAACACGACGCCCGACTTCGGCGCGGCGAGCCCCGAGCCGAAGTCGGCGAACAGCGAATTGATGAACGACACCACCATGCCGTTTTCGTCCGCGATCGAGAAGCAGACGGTGTCGGAGCCCTTGGGCTCGGGCATGGGCCCGAGGTCGGGCGTTACCCGCTTGCGGTCGATGCGCTTGACCAGCGTGTCGATCGTCTTGTCGGCCAGCATGAAGTCGACCGGGACCTTGACCATCGCCGGGTCGGCAACGAAGCGGTCGCGCATGCCGTAGGCGAGGCGGGCGGCTTCCATCATCACGTGGTAGCGCTCGGGCGCGGTCGGGCTGTCGGACAGGCGGCCGAGTTTCGCCAGCATCTTCAGCATGATCAGCGCAACGATGCCGTGCATGTTGGGTGGCAGTTCGTGCAGATCGACGCCGTTGTAGCCGACCTGGATGGTATCGTCGTAAGCACACGACTGTGCCGCGAAATCGGCGAGCGTATGCAGGCCACCCAGGGCCTTCAGCTCGGCCACCATGTCGGCCGCCACTTCGCCGCCGTAGAAGCCATCGCGCCCGTCCCGGGCGATCGCCTTCAAGGTGCGTGCCAGGGCCTTGAAGGTGAAGACCTCGCCGACCCGGGGGCTGCGGCCGTCCTTCAGCAGATGCTTGGCGGCGGCCTTGTTCATCTTGATCTTGTGTACCGCCTTCGCCCAGTCGTGGGCGACGCGCGGGGCGACGACGAACCCGTTATCGGCAAAGTCGATGGCGGGTGCCAGAACCTGCGCGAACGACATCGTGCCGTGGTCCTGCAGCAGCCGCGCCCAGCCGTCGATGGCGCCGGGAACGGTGACGGCGTGCGCACTTTGCAGCTCGATCTGGCCGATGCCCTGCTTGGCATACCAGGCGGCGGTGGCAGCTTTCGGCGCCTTGCCGGAGGCGTTGAGGGCGATGAGCTTCTGCCCAGGCTTCGAGAGGATGGCAAAACAGTCGCCGCCGATGCCGGTCATGGCCGGTTCGACGACGCACAGCACGGCGATGGTTGCGATTGCCGCGTCGACCGCATTGCCGCCCTTCTTCAGGATCTCGATTGCCGTCAAACTGGCCGACGGGTGGGAGGTGGCGACCATCGCGCGGCGGGCATGCACGGTCGAACGGCCGGGAAAGTGGAAGGAGCGCATGGGAGGGAGTTCCGGTGGACTGGCGGGAGGCAACACAACCCCACAAGCAGCCGGCCGCTGTCAAGCGCAAGGCTCGCACGCCAGAATTGCGCGCGCCCTGGTCACTCCTTGCGCAGGAACACCGCGTCGATGTCGATGCGGATCTCGTCTGACAGCAGCGGAATGCCACGCTTCAGGCCGAACTCACTGCGCATCACCTTGGCGCTGGCGGTAAAGCCCGACACCCAGCGGCCCTGGAACGTCGAATTTGACGCCGACAGGGGATGCTCGCCGGTGAAATTCCAGGTTGCAGCCAAGGTCACCGGACGGGTGACGCCCAGAACCGTCAACTCGCCGTTGATCTCGCCGGTCTTCTCACTCAGCTTGGTGATGCCGGTGCTGCGGAAGGTGATCCGCGGGTGCGCCCTGGCCGAGAAAAAGTCGGGAGATTTCATGGCATCGTCCCACTCGCGCGTGCCGGTCGTGAGGCTCGATGTGGCAATCGACACTTCGACTGCACCGCTTTCCGGTTCGGTTGGGTTGAACGTCAGCCGTCCGTCAATGTCGAGAAAGCGGCCTGAACGCCGCGCCAGCCCGAGATTGTCCCAGCTGAAGCGAATTTCGGTGTGCTGCTTGTCGACTATCCATTCGTCAGCGCGCGCATCGCTGCCTGCCGCTGCGCAAAACAGCGCCAGGGCGGCGCATAGGGATCGGATCGAAGGTGTCATGGGACGGGCTTATAGTCCGGCCGCCATCCCACCGTCGACCGCAAGTTCGGCACCTGTGACAAATGCGCTCTCATCGGAGGCAAAGAACAGCGCAGCGGCCGCGACGTCCTCCGGCGTGCCGAAGCGCTTCAGCGGCGTCTGCTCGAGCAGGGCCTTGGCGATCATCGGGTTGCGCAGGACGCGATCGGTCAGTGCGGTCTCGATGAAGCCGGGCGCCAGCGCGTTCACGCGGATGCCGAACGGCGCATACTCCACGGCGAGCGCGCGAGTCAGGGCCGAGACCGCGCCCTTGGTTGCCGCATAACCGGCCAGTTGCCGCAGGCCCCGGTGCCCCATGATGGACGCAAGATTGATCAGCGATCCGCGGCCGGACGCCTTGAGCAAGGCAAAGCCGTCGCGCGCGATGCGCACCACACCGTCCAGATTGACTTCGCGGATCTTCGTCCAGTCGGCATCCGACATGTGACGAAAGTCGCCGCGCACGTTGAGGCCGGCGTTGTTGACGAGGATATCGAGGCGCCCGTGCGTCGTTTCGATGGTGCGGAAGGTGGCCTGGATATCCTGCCCGCGCGTGACGTCCAAGGCCACAGCGGTGGCGGCGTGGCCGAGTTCCACGATCTGCGCCGTGACGGCTGCAGCGGCCGTACCATCAACGTCACTCACATAAACGTGAGCGCCTTCCGTAGCGAACCGCAGCGCCACGGCCGCGCCGATCCCCGCGCCTGCGCCTGTCACGAGCGAGATTTTTCCTGTGAGCCTCGCCATGACGCCTTGACTTGCCTATCTGCGCGGATACTTCACGTCGTCGTAGTAGTCATGTCCGATGAGCCACTTTACGCCCAGCCGGAATGTGTGAGCTTCGGTATCGAGCTGCCGATTGATGTTGAAGCCGCCAGTGAACTCAAAGGGCTGGTAGTTGGCGTACAGGTATTCGCCGAACAGGATGGAGCCGTAATAGCGCCACTCCGCGCCGGTGCCAATGGTCCAGCCGGGCAGGGTCGCCGATTCCTTGAGGATCGCGTTCGGGTTGCCGACGGTCGACGTGGTCGAGCCGCGGTAGTGGATGCCGTTCACCGCCAGTCCGCCCGTGGCGTAGACCAGCCAGTTTCGATCGAGGTTGTAGCCGAGGCGGCCGCGCACGTTCGCCAGATAATCGCCGTTGTACTTCGAGCCTCTGATGTTGGTGCCGGCATCGATGGCAACGCCGTCTGCTTCTAATCCGACGATCCAGCCGTTCCACAAGCTCCAGTCGTAGCCGAACGAGGCGCCGACCCCATAGCCGCCGACGTCGCCGGTGACCCCTCCCGGCACGGTTTCCCGTGCTGGCAACGAGTAGCCCTGGAGGAACACGCCAAATCGCAAGCGGCTGTCGCCCTCGACGTTCTGTGCCGAAACGCTGGTCGCCGTGGCACCGCACAGGGCAAGCGCGAGAGCCAGCAGTCGGGTCGTAGGGGCCATGGGTGCCTCCGGAAGGGATCTGGCGTGCATGCCTCCCGGTAACTTGAGTCTCGAAGGCGTCCCGTGCCCCTGCACAAGCTGTCCACAGTTTCGGCAAGGGCGGCTACCTGCAGACGCACACAGCGGGCCGCCTTGATCAGGCGACCCGCCGTGCGACGCTTACCTCAGACCGATACCGGGGCGCCCCCGGTCGTTACCACCAGCGGCGAAATCCGAAGCGGTTACGCGTGTCGCTGTCGTGGCGCTCCTGATAGATGTGCTTGCTCGCATTGTCCTGGGCGCGGCGGAGCTCGGCGGCCTCACCGCGGGTAACGACGCCGTCGGCCTTGGCCTTGCTCTCCAGATGCTGGATGTGGCGCTGTTCGTTCACCAGTTCGCGGGTCTCGCGGCGTGACAGCGAGCCGTCACGGACGCCATCGCGAATGCGCTGCTCCTGCTGGGCCTGGCGGCTGTCGACTTCCCGGGTCGAAGTGCCGTAGGCACTGGCAGCGGTGGCACCGGCAGCGATCAGGGCGACGGTCAGGATCAGGCGCTTCATGGCAGGGCTCCTTCAGGTTTGCGGCACGACAATCGCGCCGGTGATGGAGTGACAATGCCCTTTGCGCACTGAACTCATTCTGAACCACAGTGTCAGGTGGCGTTCATGCTGAGACCATGCGTCCGTCACCCTTGTTTGGCGACCGGCGCAGCCGTGCTACGCCAGCGCTCGCAGCAGTGGGGAGATGCCCAACCATGACTGACGATACCCGCCCGCGCATCTACCTCGCCGGCCCCGAGGTGTTCCTGCCCGACGCCCTGGTGGTCGGCGCCGAGAAATGCCGATTGTGCGCGGAAGTGGGCTTCGAAGGGCTGTTCCCGCTCGACGCCAGCCTCGATCTGTCGGGCTTGTCGAAGCACGAGGCGGCTAGACGCATCGCACTCGCCAATGAGGCGCTGATGACAACCGCCGATGCCCTGATCGCCAACCTGACGCCCTTTCGCGGCACGTCGATGGACAGTGGCACAGCGTTCGAAGTGGGCTTCATGCGGGCGCTGGGCAAACCGGTCCTCGGCTACACCAATGCGAGCGGCGATTACGCGACGCGCGCCCGCGCCTTCCGCCTCCACCAGCCGTCGCCCTACGACTGCGACGCACCCGGCGTCGAGATCGAGGATTTCGATCTGGCCGAAAACCTCATGATCGCGGTTGCGATCCACGAGAGCGGCGCCGACATTACCGTCACCGCGGCCTCGTGTCCGCGCCCGATGGCCGACCTCACCGGGTTCAGGCGCTGCCTCGCGACGCTTGCCCAGCTGTTGAAGTAGTGCGGCCAAAGTGCCTACAGTGCGCCGCCACCGCCTGATCCTGCCTGGAGCTGCCCGCAATGCCTGCCGCCACCACCACCGCCCTCGATCTGATCCTGCGCAATGGCCACGTGATCGACCCGTCCCAGAACATCGACGGGGTCATGGACGTCGGCTTCAGGGACGGCAAGGCGGCCGGTGTCGGCAAGGCGCTCAAAGCCGGCCCCAAGACGGTTGTTCGCGACGTGTTGGGCCATGTCGTGACGCCCGGTCTCATCGACCTGCACACCCACGTCTACTGGGGCGGCACCTCACTCGGCATCGACGCAAACGAATTCTGCCGCACCTCCGGCGTCACCACATCGGTCGACACGGGCAGCGCCGGACCTGGCAACTTCGCCGGATTTCGCCGCCATGTGATCGAGCGCAGTGAGGCGCGAATCCTCGCCTACCTGCACGTGTCGTTCGCCGGCATCTTCGGCTTCTCGAAGACGATCATGGTCGGGGAAAGCAAGAACATGGAGCTGATGGCCCCGCGGGAAGCCGCCGAAGTAGCGGCCGCCAACCGCGACGTCATCGTCGGCATCAAGGTGCGCGTCGGCCGGCACTCTTCCGGCGACCAGGGAGCTGCACCCCTGAACATCGCGCTGCAAGTGGCGGAGGAGGTCGGCATGCCGCTGATGGCCCACATCGACGAGCCACCACCGTCCTACGAGGCCGTGCTCGACATGCTGCGGCCGGGCGACGTGCTGACCCACGCCTTCCGCCCCTTCCCCAATGCGCCATGCACTGCCCAGGGCACTGTGAAGCCAGCCGTGCTCGCCGCCCGCAAGCGCGGCGTGATGTTCGACATCGGCCACGGCAAGGGCTCGTTCTCGTTCAAGACCGCGCGCGCCATGCTGGCGAACGGCTTTTATCCCGACACGATCTCATCCGACGTGCACGTACTGTGCATCGATGGCCCGGCCTTCGACCAGGTGACGACGATGTCGAAATTCTTGGTGCTCGGCATGCCGCTCACCGAGGTGATCAGGCAAAGCACGGTCAATGCGGCGATCGCCTTGCAGCGGCCCGAACTCGGCACGCTGAAGGCCGGCAGTGTCGGCGATGCCACCGTGCTCGAAATCAAGGACGGCCGCTTCGACTATGTCGACGTGCTGGGCGAGGTCATGACGGGGGACAAGCGCATCCTGTCCAAAGGTGTCGTGCTCGGCGGCAAGTGGTGGCACGGCACCGTCGGCATCTGAGGCCATCGGGCACACCGGCGCTTGCCGGCACGCAAACAGCCGCGCGGGCAGCCTCCGGGGAGAGGCTGCCCGCGCGGGATCGCGGCTGGAGATGCCGGGTGAATTACTTCAGCGGAGCATAGGCAGGGGCGGCGCAGCAGCCAGCGGTATTGAAGTGGTAGCGCAAACCGACTTTGATTTCGTGGGCGGCGATGTCGTCGACGCGAACGCGGGGGTTCACGAAACCGGCGTCATCATTGCGCTGCGAGGCGATCCGACCGAAGTCGATATAGCGATAGCCGACGTCGATGATCGCGCGTTCGGAGATCTGGTAGCCGATGCCGGCCATGGCCGACCAGGCGAGGGAGAGATCGTTGTTGCCAGTAATCCGGTTGCGCAGGTTCGGACTGTCGATGAAGGAAACCTCAGACAGCTGGTTGTAGGCGATGCCGACGCCGGCACCGATATACGGCGTGACGTTGCCCCAGCGACCCAGGTCCTTGAAGACGTTGGTCATCAAGGTGTAGCTGCGCAGCGACGTGCGCAGCGGATCGTTGATCGGTGCGTTGGGAGCGGGAACGCCCGTGTAGATGTTGTTGACATTGAAGTCGCCGGGCCTGCCGTCGATGCGGCGGTCGCTGTGGTAGCCGAACACGAGCTCGGCACGGATGCCATGCGAGCCCGAGCCGCACCCAAAGCCACCTTCACCGAAGAAGGTGCTTTCAAGGCGCGGGTCGCGCACCACATCGGTGGTCTGAGTGAATTGGCTGCTGAGCAGGGTGCCGGGGTTGGCCGGATCGGTGCCGCTGAAGGTGTTGTCGAGGTTTCCGACCGGGAACTTAATGCGGGGATCATTGCCGAAAGAATAGCCGCCGTCGCCGCGGAAGTAGCAATTGCCGAAACCGCCGAACGACGAAGCCGGGGCGGGCTGGGCGTAGACAGCCCCATCCTTGATGGAACCGCCGCGCGAGCCACCGAGATCGGCAGCAATTGACGGGGTGGCGACAACTGCCACAACGGCAAGCGCGCCCAGGGCAGAACAAGACTTCAAGTGACGTGTCATGTATGTCATCCTCGTGATACAGGCACTTCCATCGAGAAAGCCTGCTGACCTCAGGTTGTGCACTGACACCATGCGCTGAAGTCGGTTAATCCCGAGTTAAACCGCGTCGCGATTCCGGACGTGGAACGACATGCCCGCTTGAATTTCTTCTGCAGGAGGCCCGTAGTTCCCGTGTATACCGCTGACACCATCGCCCGCGCCGTCGGGCGCACCCCGCTCATCCGACTGCGACGTGCGTCGGCGGAAACCGGTTGCGAGATCCTGGCCAAGGCCGAGTTCATGAACCCCGGCCAGTCGGTCAAGGACCGGGCCGCGCTCTCGATGATCGAAGACGCGGTGCGGCGCGGCACGCTGCAGCCCGGTGGCACCATCGTCGAGGGCACGGCCGGCAACACCGGCATCGGCTTGACGGTGATTGGTGCCGCGCTCGGCTACCGTAGCGTCATCGTCATTCCCGATACGCAATCGAGCGAAAAGAAGGACACGCTGCGCCTCCTCGGTGCCACGCTGATCGAAGTGCCGGCAGTCCCCTACAAGAACCCGAACAACTACATCAGGTATTCGGGGCGCCTCGCCGCGGAACTGAACCGCACCACGCCGACGGGCGCCATGTGGGCCAACCAGTTCGACAACGTCGCCAATCGGCAGGCGCATATCGACACCACCGCGCCCGAGATCTTCGAGCAGACCGGCGGCCGCATCCATGGCTTTTGCTGCGCGGTCGGTTCAGGCGGCACGCTCGCTGGCGTCGCGAACGGCTTGCGGGCACGCAACAAAGATATCCGCATTGCACTTGCCGACCCGCACGGGGCGGCGCTGCACAGCTATTTCACGACCGGCAAATTGGAGTCGGAAGGCTCCTCCATCACCGAGGGCATCAGCCAGGGCCGCATCACGGCGAACCTGGAAGGGCTCACCGTCGACCACAGCTATCGCATCGACGATGCCGAGGCGGTCGAGATCGTCTACCGGATGATGCTGGAGGAAGGGCTGTGCCTCGGCGCATCATCGGGCGTCAACATTGCGGGCGCCATGCGGCTCGCCCGCGAGCTTGGGCCCGGCCACACCATCGTGACCATCCTGTGCGACTATGGCTCGCGCTACCAGTCGAAGCTGTTCAATCCAGCGTTCATGGCGTCGAAAGGGCTGCCCGTGCCGCCCTGGCTTGCCGCGCCGCGTGCCGACATCCCAACCGCGTTCGTGGACGCCTGAGCCATGACCGAGAAGCTTTACCGCGCCGATGCCTATGCCCGCGACTGCGAGGCGCGCATCGTGTCGGTCACCGACCGCGGCGGCATCATTCTCGACCGCACGGTGTTCTATGCGGCAGCCGGCGGCCAGCCGGGCGACAAGGGCGCGATCGACATCCCCGGCCTCGGCACGATCGAGATCGCGACCGCCGTCTACGATGCCGACAAGGATACGATCGTGCATGTGCCAGCCCAGCCGTTGCCGTCCGCGCCGGCGGCGGGCACGACCGTCAAGGCCAGCCTCGACTGGGAGCTGCGCCACAAACTGATGCGCATGCACACCGGGTTGCATCTGCTGTGCAGTCTCGTGAAGTTCCCTGTCACCGGCGGGCAGATCGGCGTCGACGAGGGCCGCCTCGACTTCGATATCACGGACGCCGACGCCGTCGACAAGGACCGCCTGAGCGAACAGTTGCAGGAGCTGATCGACGGCCACCACGCGGTCGCCGAACAATGGATCACCGACGCTGAACTTGAAGCAAACCCCGGCCTGGTGCGCACCATGGCGGTCAAGCCGCCGATGGGTTCGGGCCACGTCCGCCTCGTCCTGATCGGCGCGGACGGCGCGATCGACCGCCAGCCATGCGGAGGGACGCACGTCGCCAACACCGACGAGGTTGGCAGACTTGTCGTAACCAAAATCGAGAAGAAGGGAAAAGTTAACCGCCGCGTCCGCGTCGCCTTTGCCTGACCCCACATGACGCGTGACGGTCGCTGCAGAACGAGCCTATTGTACGCGCCACCCCCCGAGACAATTCCTAGGAACCTGCCCATGGCCGACATCGCTGCAAAATTCCTGGTCGAAACGTCGTGGCTGGCCGAGCGTATGGACGCGCCCGACATCATCATCCTCGACGGCTCGCTGCACCTGCCCACGACCAAGCGCAACGCCTACGCCGAGTACAAGGCCGAACACATTCCCGGTGCCATGTTCTTCGACATCGAAGACATCGCGGACGAGAAATCAAGCTTGCCGCACATGCTGCCGAGTGCCGCCAAGTTCGCCTCCCGCATGCGCAAGATGGGGATCGGGGACGGCATGCGCATCATCGCCTATGACTCGGAGGGGCTCTACTCGGCCGCCCGCGTATGGTGGATGTTTCGCGCCATGGGACACCGGGACGTGGCGGTGCTCGACGGCGGCTTGAAGAAGTGGAAAGCCGAGGGGCGCCCCGTCACCGACGACGTGACGCAGCTGCGCACGCCACGCCATTTCACCGCTCGCCTGCACGGCGAACTGGTGCGCGACAAGGACGATGTGATGGCGCTGCTCGCGTCCAAGACCACCACCCAGATCGTGGACGCCCGTGCGCCGGCCCGCTTCAAAGGGGAGGCAGCGGAGCCGCGCGCCGGCTTGCGCGCCGGGCATATCCCAGGCGCGAAGAACGTGCACTACGCGACCCTGCTCAATGCCGACGGCTCGATGAAGAGCGAGGCGGACCTGGCAGCCCTGTTCAAGGCGGCCGGCGTCGACGTGGCCAAGCCCGTGGTCGCCTCCTGCGGCTCGGGCGTGACCGCCGGCGTCGTGGCGCTGGCACTCGCCAAACTCGGCCAGACCAACGCCGCAGTCTACGACGGTTCGTGGACCGAGTGGGGCATGGAGACCGCCGGCACGCCGATCGCAACGGGCGCGAAGTAGGCGACAATTACCCCTTCGCCGCCAGTTCCTTCAGCCGGTAGAGCATCTCGAGGGCGGCCTTGGGGGTGAGGTCATCGGGCTTGAGTTCGGCGAGCACGACGTCGACCGCCGACACCGTGGCCGGCTTTGCCGCCTGAGCTTCCGCCTTCGCCGCCGAAAGTGCAAACAACGGCAGGTCCTCCAGGGTCGAGCCACCTGCGCCCGCCCGCCGGTTGTTCTTCTCGAGCCGCGCCAGAACTTCGGCGGCCCGCTTCAGCACGCCACGCGGCAGGCCGGCAAGCCTCGCCACCTGGATGCCATAGCTGCGGTCCGCCGCGCCCGGCTTGATCTTGTGCAGGAACACAATCTCGTCGTGCCACTCCTTCACGTCGACCGTGACGTTGGCGACTTCGGCGAGGCGGCCGGCCAGTTGGGTCAGTTCGTGGAAGTGCGTCGCAAACAACGCCCGCGACTTGTTCACGTCGTGCAGGTGCTCGACCGCGGCCCAGGCGATCGATAGGCCGTCGAAGGTCGCCGTACCGCGGCCGATCTCATCCAGGATGACGAGGCTCTTGTCGGTCGCCTGGTTCAGGATTGCCGCCGTCTCGACCATCTCGACCATGAACGTCGAACGCCCGCGCGCAAGATCATCCGACGCGCCGACCCGGCTGAACAAGCGATCGACCACGCCGATATGCGCGCGCTTGGCCGGCACGAACGAGCCCATCTGCGCCATCAGCGCGATCAGCGCGTTCTGGCGCAGGAATGTCGATTTGCCGGCCATGTTCGGCCCCGTGACGAGCCACAGGCGACCCGTCGCCTGCTCGTCGAAACCGGCTGGCGCTAGCGTCGTCGGCCGCCCGAGCGTGCAGTCGTTCTCGATGAAGGCAGCGGCCTTGCCCTTGCGCAACGCCTGTTCGACCACTGGGTGGCGCCCACCGCGGATGTCGAAGGAGACGCTGTCGTCGACTTCCGGGCGCACGTAATGCTCGGTCCAGGCGAGGTGGGCCAGGCCGCACACGTGATCGAGTTCGGCAAGCGCTGCCGCAGCCTTTGCGAGCGCAGCTTCATCCGACAGGATCAGCCGCAACAGCTCGGTGAACACCTCCTGCTCGAGGGCCAATGCCCGCTCGGCCGCGGTCGCCATCGCGCCTTCGATTTCGGTCAGTTCCGGCGTCGTGAAGCGCACGGCATTCGCCATCGACTGCTTGTGGCGGAACAAGGCGTCGTGCGGCGGCGACTGCAGAGGTTTCGCGTTCGCTTGCGTCACCTCGATGAAGTAGCCGAGGATGTTGTTGTGGCGAATTTTCAGCGTCTTGACACCGGTCGCCTCGACGTAGGTCGCCTCCAGCCGTGCGAGGACCTTTCGGCTGTCGGCACCGAGCGCGCGCGCTTTGTCGATGTCCTCGCGGTAGCCCTCGGCGATGAAGCCGCCGTCGCGCTTCAGGTGCGGCGGTTCGTCGACGACCGCACGGGCGAGTTCGATCGCGATCTGGGGCGCTGGGCCTTCGAGACGGGCAGCGATTGCGGCCAGTTCGTCGGGCAGCCCCATCGCTTCCTCGCGCAACAGCCGTGCGGCCACGCCGGCTGCTTCGAGCCCCTGCCCGACCGCCTTCAGATCGCGCGGACCGCCGCGCTGCAAGGCGAGCCGCGAGATCGCGCGCGCGATGTCGGGCGACGTGCGCAGGTGGCCGCGCAGGCGCTCATACAGGCTCTGCCGGTCGACGAGGTAACCGAGGCCATCGAGCCTGGCATTGATCTGGGCGGCGGTCTTCAAGGGTGAGGCGATGCGGGCCGCGAGTTCGCGCGCGCCGGATGCGGTCACCGTCATGTCCATGGCGCCCAGCAGCGAGCCGTCCTTGTCGCCCGAAGTCGAGCGCACGAGTTCTAGGCTCGCCCGGCTCGCCGCATCGATGACGAGCGTTGTCTCGGGTCCGCCGCGCTTGGGCGCACGCAGCGACGGCTGGCGGCCGAGCTAGGTCAGATCGACGTAGGTAAGCAGCGCGCCGATCGCGGCCAACTCGGCCCGTGCAAAGCCGCCGAACGCGCCCAGATCGGCGACCCGCAGCCGCTCCTTTAGCGTGCGCTCGCCGGCCATCGCATCGAAGCTCGGCCCGGCGACAGGCGTGATCGCGGCATTGACGATGCCGAGCCAGCGCTTGAACTCGGGCTCCTTGATGGTGTCGTCGGCGGCGATCACCTCGCCCGGGGACAGGCGCACGATTTCGCCCGCGAAGTCGGCGACCGACGTGCTGCCGACCTCGAACTCGCCGGTCGAGATGTCGAGGGACGCCAGCGCATAGCCCCCGCCCGGGATCGGATGGGCAGCGGTCAGATAGTTGCGGGTTTTCGCATCGAGCAGTGCGTCCTCGGTCAGCGTGCCGGGGGTGACGAGCCGAACCACGTCGCGGCGGACGACCGCCTTTGCGCCGCGCTTGCGGGCTTCGGCCGGATCCTCGAGCTGCTCGCACACCGCTACCCGGTAACCCTTGCGGATCAGGCGCTGCAGGTAGTCGTCGGCGCGCACGACGGGGACGCCGCACATGGGGATGTCTTCGCCCAGATGCTTGCCGCGCTTGGTCAGCACGATGCCGAGTGCCGCCGCGGCAATCACGGCATCCTCGAAGAACAGCTCGTAGAAATCGCCCATCCGGTACCACAGGATGCTGTCCGGGTTGGCCGCCTTGATTTCGAGGAACTGCGCCATGGACGGCGTCGCCCCAGCGGCTGCAGCCACGGCTGGCGGCGGGGCCTTTGCCGTGGCCACTGGCACTTCTTCAGGTTCGGGTCTGGTTGGCTTACGGCCTGCCATCGGTCGCTCGATCATGGAATGATGCGACGGTGACGGAAGTCGGCGAGCATGGCCAGGATCGCCTCCTCAGTGTCGATCACGTCGTGGAAGCCCGCCTGCCGGATCTTGGTCGTACTCGACATGATGTCCCAGGCACTGCCCCATACATAATCGGCGAAGGGCCATGCGGCGAGCTGCTCGTAGGGGTGAGGCTGCAAATCATACTTCTTCTGCATGGTGGCCCAAAGCGGCCCCTTGTCGGCCATCAACTCCGCGAGCTTGATGGTCTGGACGGGACCCGCTTCAATGTCGAAGGCACGGGCCAGGCGCGGCCACAGGTTCGACCACCGAAAGTAATCGCCGTTGGTGAGGTTGAATACCTGGTTGGCGGCAGCAGGGGTGGTTGCAGCCCAAGTCATGCCCCGGGCCAACAGCGAACTGTCTGTCATTTGATAGACCGCAGTGAAAGCGCCCGGGTGGCCAGGAAACCGCAGCGGCAGGCCAAGTTCCTTCGAAATCGAGGCATAAACGCCAAGGTTCAGCATCAGGTTCATTGGATTTGCGAGCGCAAATCCGCAAATCGTATGCGGGCGCAGCGCCGACCAGGACCAGCTCCGGCCTACCTGGGCAGCTCGCAGCCAGCGCTCCTGGTCGTAGTAGAAGTTCGGCAGCATGTGCGGCGAATCGCTCTCCTTCGCCGGCGTTTTGAAGGCGCCCAAGTGGCTGCCGTAATACTTCGTGCCTTCGACGAGGTTCACGTGCTGCAATCGGCTGGAGGCGCGGGCGATCGGCTCGACCGCGTTGACCAGCATGGCGAGATTGGGCGCATTGTGTTCAGCCCATGTGGGTCGAGCCTGGAAGGCACAATAGAAAACGTGTGTGGCCTCCGTGAACTGGCTGAGCTTTGCTTCTGCGTCGGCGCGATCGAGGAGATCGACGGCGATATGGCGCGCTTGGAACTCGCGCTCGGTTGGCACACGCCGCGACAAGCCGACAATGTCCCACCCGCCAAGCCCATGCAGATGAGCCGTGATGTAGCGACCAATCACGCCCTGGGCACCGACAATGATGGCTTGCTTCATGGCAGCATATGCTCACGGTTAGCATCAGATTTGGCACTTGCAGCACACTGGCGCAGGCGAGCCGCGCCGGGCAAGGGCGCCGAGCACAGGTAAGGTTACCGGTGGTGCACGGGCTGGTGAGCTGTCCCGGAGCTTGACATGAAGGACGGCTAACTTCTCAATATCCCTCGCATAAACACGGCGTCTGCACGACCGGAGTCACGCGAGTTTCCCCCGGTTTTGCGCCGCACGGTTTTGGTTCGCTAGGAAGCGCTCTGTCACTGGCAGAAGCCGGCGCACAGGCCTCCCGAGCACGCTGGAAGGACGACGACCATGTGTCAGCCGCGTAGATGGTGGTGGGGCTTGCTGCCGCTGGCAGCCCTGTGGTTTGCGGCAACAGCCCTGTTGGCGCCCGAAATCGAAAGCGAGCTGACGCACCGGCTGACGACGACTGTCGCAAAGGACATGCCCTGGATCAAACCGGCGATCGAGGGCCGCGACGTCTTCATCGAGGGCACAGCCCCGTCAGCGGCAAGCCAAGGCCGCGCGTTGGCGGCCGCGCTGCAAGTTCCCGGTGTGCGCCTCGCCACCGCCAATCCCTCCGAGATCGCCCCCGTCACGAAACCGTTTACGTGGGGCGCCACCATCGATGCTGGCAAGGTGACGCTGTCCGGCTTCGTCGAGGCCGACGGCATGCGCGAAAAGCTGCTGGCCGAAGCGCACAAGCGGCTACCTGGCCTGAACCTCGTCGATGACATGAAGGATGCGCGCGGCGCGCCGCCGGAGGCACTGGCCATGTCGGCGAGCGCGCTCTCCCAACTGGCGCGCCTGAAAAGCGGTTCGGTCGCCCTGTCGGACAACATTCTGTCGATCCGCGGCACCGCGGCCGATCAGGCGACGGCAGCGGCTGTCACGGCCGCCGTCAAGCAATTGCCGCCACCGCTGCAGATCGGTGCCGTCGACATCGCTGCGCCAGCGCCGCCGTCTGCGCCGGTCGCAGCCGCACCCAAGGCACCGGCTCTGCCGGTCGAGCGCCCCTACGTATGGCAGGCCAGCCGCGACGGCGACGTGATGACGCTGACCGGCTCGGCGCCAGCCGAGGTTGCCCGCCTGCAATCGCTGGCAGGCGCCCGGGCCGCTGCCCTCAACGGCCGCGTGGTCGATCAGCTCAAACTGGCATCTGGCGTGCCGACCGGCGTCGACTTTGGCGCTGCCACCACGTTTGCCACGATCCAACTCGGCCAGTTGCGCAACGGCCTCGCCCGGATCACCGACAACGCGCTGGTCATCGAGGGCGAAGCGGTCAGCGCCGCCGCCTACCGGGCCGTGACCGCGGCCACGGCCGGCAGCTTGCCCGGCGGCCTCAAGCTGGAGCGGGCCGCGATCACACCGCCGCTGGTGCAGAACTATGTATGGAAGGCCGTGCGCACGCTAAAGGCGCTGCGGTTCGATGGCCATTACCCCGACGACGATGTGCGTCGCACGATGATATCGGCACTGCAGCGCTTCCCCAACAGCCTTGCGCTCGACGACACCACGTCGATCGCCGGTGGCGCACCGGCAGGGTTTGGGGCGGCGCTGGCACTCGGACTCGAGCAGCTGTCACGGCTCGAACAAGGAGAGGCCTCGATCGCGGGGGGACGATTGACGATCAGCGGTGTCGCGCCGTCCGAACGGATCGCCAATGAAATCAAGGATGTGGCAGCCAAGCTCGATGGCCCGATCCCAGTGCAGACAACCCTCACGTTCCCGGTGTCAGTCGCACCGCCCGTTGCGCCGGCTGCACCACCGGCAGTCGCGGCACCGGCGCCAACCCCGCCAGCCGTGATCGCCAAGCCGGCGCCAGAGGTGGTGGCGGCGTGCACGGCTGATCTTGCCGCGTCGGTCAAGTCGGGCAAGATCCTGTTCGAATCGTCCCGTGCCGTCGTCCTGCCCTCCTCGCAACCCGTGATCAACCAGATCGCCGATGTCATGAAGCGCTGCCCGGCGATGCGCATTGAGGTTGCCGGCCACACCGACTCGTCCGGCACCGCCGGCTTCAACGAAACCCTGTCGCAGGATCGCGCCGACGCAATTGTCGAACTTCTGGCCAAAGCCGGGATCGCTGCCCCGCGCATGAAGGCCAACGGCTACGGCTCGTCGCAGCCGGTAGCCGACAACGCCGATCCGGCGGGTCGCACGAAGAACCGCCGCATCGAGTTCAACGTGGTCGAATAGCCGCGCACTCGGCCCCGCACAGCAAGGACAGTTCCGCCATGGCGTTAGTGATCGCAAAATTCTCGATACCGCTGGTGCTGGCGGCAATACTCGGACTGATGGTCGGACAGGCGACGTGCAGCGCGAAGCAAATGGGCGCGCGCTGGAGCTGGATTCCCTGGGCTATTGCAGCAGCGGTAGCCGGGCTGTTCATGGCTCTGCTGACGTTGCTGCCGGGGCGGCAGGGACTGTGGCTTGAAACCGCGCTGCTGATGCTCGGCGCCTACCTCGCCGGCTGCTGTGTCACCTGCATGTTGAACAGCCTTGCCGCCGGCTCGCAAGTGACGGCGGAGCGCAATCCGCTGGTGCCCGATTACACGATGAAGGTCGCACGCGTCGACACGATCGCCGCCCCGGCGTTGGCCGCCACCGTGCCGTTCGGCAGCACGCCCGATACCGCAACCGCGGTTGCCAACACCTTTGCGCTGCGCTCGTCGGCGACGGACTTCACGATCATGGCCGCAGCCGTCAACACGACCGTTGCCACAGCCCTCGCGCAGCAGCGCAACCCGTCGATTGCGGCGGAGGCCGAACGGCGCCGCTTGCTGGCAAACCGCCCGGACAATTATGCCCTTGTCGTTGCCGGCATCGATACGCTGGCCGGCCGGGACGGCGTCATCGGCCCGCTCAGAACGGTCGAGACGGCGCATGCGCAGGGCTACCTCATGAGCCCGGAACGGGGTGCGGCGGCGGGCGTCAGCGCCATGGCACGCGCCCGCTCCGCAGCGACGAGAGGCCCGGCCGCGAGCTATACGCTGGCGGTCGCCGGGCTCGGCACTCTGGCCGGCCGCGAAGGCGTACCACATGCCGTCGGCGCAGGAGCCGCCATGCTGGACGCCCCTCCCATGACGCCTGCGCCCGATGCACCGGCCAGAGTTGCCAGGGTTGCAAGTCCCGCCATGCCACCCGCCCACGCCTCGCAGCCCGCCCCGATGGCCGGTTCCGCCATGACGATGGCGGCCACAACGGACAGCATAGTTGCAGTACCGCCCCCTCCCACCGCCAGGGCTGTGATGCCGGTCGCTGCGGCAGGCAACGTGCCAGCAGCGGTATCTGCTCATGCGGCCGCGCCTACCGGCAGCGCAAAGGCAGCCAACGGGATGCCCGGTCAACCGCCACTCGCCACCGCCGTGGACGGCGTCAAGCCGCTCCTGTTGCCCGCGCCGCGCAATGGCCGCAAGGACGATCTGTCATTGATCTGGGGCGTCGCAGAAAAACTCGAGCAGCGCATGAACCACATGGGCATCTGGCACTTCGACCAGATCGCGCAGTGGACGCCCGAGCATGTGGCCTGGTTCGAAGCCACCGTCGAAGGCTTCAAGGGCCGCATCGAGCGCGACAAGTGGATCGAGCAGTGCGCGAAGCTCGCCGAAGGCTGGCGGCCAAGCGGCTCCATCGGCCAGCGGCCGAAGGGGTGAGCAGCCCTCACGCTCGCTCAATGCGGCAGTGGTAACAGTTGTTCGACGCCGATCGCACGTGGACATAGCGGACATCCGTGTTCTCGAACAGGCGTTCGGCGGCGGCCGGGATCTCTGGCGTTGGCACGATCTGGCCGGTGCCGTAGACGATGCGGTCGTCGGCGCCATAGCCGCGGATCATGTAACGCGGACTGTCAAGGAAGTGAGGAATGCGCGCATCATCGCCACCGCGTGCGCACGCCGCATGCACGAAGATCGGACCGACCTCGGCATAGGGCTGGAGGGCTGGGAACGGGCGATGGGCGAGGGTGAGGTAGGCGTCGCCCTTGGCGATGAGCCGCAGGCAGTGCCGGCAGGGATAGCCGTCGGCCGGCGTAATGCCGCGCTCGGGCGGCTGGCCGTTGGCGTCGGGGCGGCCGTCCCGCCAGCCTTGAACGAGATCGATCTCGAGGGCAATGAAGCGGATCGTCATGGCCTGGCACCTGTGCTGGAAATTTCATCCTCGCTGCTGATACACTGAGCTGCGGCGCACAAACGACCCGAAACCTGTCGCACCCCACTGTTCACTGCAAGGCGTACGTCATGAATGCAAACTTCGGCATCATCCTGCTGGCAGCGATCGCTGGTTTCGGTTTCGGTTCGGTGTGGTACATGGCGCTCAGCAAGCCCTGGCTGGCAGCGCTCGGCGAGGCGGGGGCCCGGCAGACGAAATCCGTAAACTTCTCGGTGGCGATGGGGATCACGTTCGCCGCCCAGCTGATCATGGCCTGGGTGCTGGCTGGCCTGTTCGCCCACTTGCTCAAAGGCGGCGTGCCGGCGACCATCGGCAACGGCATGCTGTCGGCAGCCTTCCTGTGGTTCGGCTTCGTCGCTCCCTCGATGGCAGCCAACCACACCTTCCAAGGTGCCCGGCCCATGCTGACCGTAATCGATGCCGGCCACTGGCTCGGCGTGCTGCTGATCCAAGGCGCGATCATCGGCGGCTGGGGTGTGCGCTAACGCTGCCGGGAGGGAATCTGCCGAAGCCAACTTCGTTGACAGCGGTGCTGGCAGCAACACAAATGCCTCGCAGGAGTTCAGCATGGTGTCTGGCGTGAAGAAGCAGTGGCTGCCAAAGGGTGGAATATGAGCCTTTCACTCGGCAGTTGGGCGTCGTTTGGCAGCAAACTGCTGCCAGCGATAATTCTGGTTGTAATCGGGACACCTCAGGCAACGGCGCAACAAGCTGCAGACTTGGCTACTTTTCTCGAAACGCATCGCTGCGAAGTGGTGCGTCGGCTAGAGCAGGTCCACAACACCAAAAGACCCACAGGCAAACCGCATTCGAAAAATCGATACCTGATCCTGTCACCCGCCGCCTCGCGCGATCGGTATGTACAGTGCATTTTCATCGAGAACGATGCACGCATGTTGTGTGAGGCGGCGAGCGGCGCCTTTGCGACCCACCTGGGCGAGAATGCGGCGCTGATCCTGCCACCAGCCGAAGCACTTGCACTGCAGGAATTGGGCTTTGTCTCAAGTAGTCAACATAGGAATCTGCGACGCTTTGTTGCGACAGGAGTGCCAAAGGATCTAATCGCTGTCGCGGACTTGATGTTGACCGCTCTTTACAAGGGCTACAATCTTCGTCCTGACAGCCAACTCGAATTGGATGCCCCACTCGCGCCATTCCCGTTAACTGCAAAGTCGCGCTGTTCTCCGCTCAGCTGAGCACAGACGACGAACACATGCCGGTGTTTCGCGGCATACGACCAACGACACAATTGCAGCAGCGCGCCTGCCTCGCCATAGTGGCGGCAAAATCACGTCACGCCCTTGGAGACAATGCCAATGTCCGAGAAGATCTACGCCGTGCCGCCAGAGTGGTCCGCCCGCGCCCTGGTCGACGACCGCAAATACCAGGAGATGTACAAACGCTCGATCGACGACCCCAACCTGTTCTGGGGCGAAATGGGCAAGCGGCTCGACTGGATCAAGCCCTATACCAAGGTCAAGAACACGTCGTTTGCGACCGACAACGTGTCGATCAAGTGGTACGAGGATGGCACGCTCAACGTGTCAGCCAACTGCATCGACCGGCACCTGAAGAAGCGGGCCAACCAGGTGGCGATCATCTGGGAGGGCGACGACCCGACCCAGGACGAAACAATCACCTACCGCCAACTGCACGAGCGCGTGTGCAAGGTGGCCAATGTCCTCAAGGCCAACGGCGTGCGCAAGGGTGACCGCGTCACCATCTACTTGCCGATGATCCCGGAAGCCGCCTACGCCATGCTCGCCTGCGCCCGCATCGGCGCGGTGCATTCGGTGGTGTTCGGCGGCTTCTCGCCGGACAGCCTCGCCAGCCGCATCAACGACGCGGCGAGCAAATTCGTCATCACCGCCGATGAAGGCCTGCGCGCCGGCAAGACGGTGCCGCTCAAAGCCAACACCGATGCCGCGCTGAAGAAGTGCAAGGGCGATGAGCGCGTGCTCGTCGTGCGCCGCACCGGCGGCAGCGTCGCCATGACGCCCGGTCGCGACATCTGGCTGCACGAAGAGTTGGTCAAGGTGTCGAGCGAGTGTCCGCCGACGGCAATGAGCGCCGAGGACCCGCTGTTCATCCTCTACACCTCCGGCTCGACCGGAACGCCGAAGGGCGTGCTGCACACCTCGGGCGGCTATCTCACCTATGCCGCGATGACGCACAGCTACGTGTTCGACTATCACGACGGCGATGTCTACTGGTGCACGGCCGATGTCGGCTGGGTCACCGGCCACAGCTACATCCTCTATGGCCCGCTCGCCAACGGCGCGACCACGTTGATGTTCGAGGGCGTGCCGAATTATCCCACTCCCTCGCGCCTATGGCACGTGATCGACAAGTGGGACGTGAACATCTTCTACACCGCACCGACGGCGATCCGCGCGCTGATGGGTGCCGGCGACGAGTTCGTCAAGCGCACCGACCGTACATCGCTGCGGCTGCTCGGCTCGGTCGGCGAGCCGATCAACCCGGAAGCCTGGGAGTGGTATCACCGCGTGGTGGGCGATGGCCGCTGCCCGATCGTCGATACCTGGTGGCAGACCGAGACCGGCGGCATCCTGATCACGCCGCTGCCGGGCGCGACCAAGCTCAAGCCCGGCTCGGCGACGCGGCCGTTCTTCGGCATCAGGCCAGCGCTCGTCGACGACAAAGGCGCGGTTCTGGAGGGGGCTGCGGCCGGCAACCTCATCATCACCGACAGCTGGCCCGGGCAGATGCGCACGGTCTACGGTGACCACGCCCGCTTCGTGCAGACCTACTTTTCGGCTTATCCTGGCAGCTACTTCACCGGCGATGGCTGCCGCCGCGACGAAGACGGCTACTACTGGATCACGGGGCGCGTCGACGACGTGATCAACGTGTCCGGCCATCGCCTCGGCACGGCGGAAGTCGAAAGCGCGCTGGTCTCGCATCCAAAGGTGGCCGAAGCCGCCGTCGTCGGCTATCCGCACGACATCAAGGGCCAGGGCATCTACTGCTACGTGACGCTGAATGCTGGCCTGCAGCCGAGCGAGGACTTGAAGAAGGAACTGGTTGCCCATGTGCGCCGCGAGATCGGGCCGATCGCCTCGCCCGATCAGCTGCAGTTCTCACCTGGATTGCCAAAGACCCGCTCGGGCAAGATCATGCGCCGGATCCTGCGCAAGATCGCCGAGGACGATTTCTCGAACCTCGGCGACACGTCGACCCTGGCAGAACCCGCCGTGGTCGAGGACCTGATCAGCAACCGGCAGAACAAGCGGGGTTAGCCGGAAACGCGCAGGGTGTTCAGCTGCTTGACGATGTTCTTGAACACGGCATTCAGCTCACTGCCGTTTGCGGCCGTGTAGCTGTTGCCGCCACCGCATGTGGCCAGTTCCGCCAGCGCACGGGAATCGAGCAGGTCGAGGGCAATCGTATAGACGGTGATGCCCTTGGCCTTCATGGCGTTGCACAGGGACTGGAACTGGGAGAATGACTCGTTCATCTGCGTCGTCGGGTCCGTGGCCGAACCTGACTTGAACGACGTATTGAAGATGCCGTCGGTCAGGAAAATCACATACTTCGATACGTCGGACTGATTGTAGGGCTTGGGCGCGCTGGCGGACGGCAGCACGCTTGCCCAGTTTGGTGACAGCAGGTACCAGCCCCAGGCCGTGCCGATGTGACCGGCGGTGGCGCCGAGCGCAACGTAGCCGTTGATGGTCGACTTCAGGGTATTGACCTGGCTCTTGCCCAGCAGCGGAATAACGGTCGAAGGCGGGCAGCTGTAATTGCCGTAGGGCGTCGACGGTACGGCGGGCAAAATATCGGCGCCGACCGGGGCGGCATCGGTGAATGCCTGGCTGTTGACACGCTCGATGACACAGGTATCGACATCGAGACCCGCGGTGGTGCGGCACCTGTAATCAAAATCGAACGAACTACCGCACGTCGTGACCGCCGGCGAGGCGCTCACTCTGCTTGCCAAGGCGCCGGCATTGACTGAGGCCGAGAATGGCGCGACCGCAATGCGGATCGAATCTTCCGTCGTCGAGCCGCTCATCAAATCATCGATGAGGCTGGTCGCTGCCGCTTTCAGGGCTGGCAGCTTACCGTTGTCGTTCATGGAGCCCGTAATATCGAGCACCATGGCGAGTTCAATCTTCTGCGTATTCAAGACGACAGTTGAATCACGATTGAACTCGAATTCCGGGATCCCGAGCACCTGCGCAAACAAGGTCGGCAGCTTCACCTCGACGCGGGTGACGACCTTGTTATTCGGCCGATCGATAATCGTCGTGAAATTCCGGTACTCCAGACCATCGAGCACCTTTCTGTCGGCGTGGACCCTGAAATAGGCCTGGGCTGCATCCCTGATGTCATTGTCAGATGCGGAATCTCTTTCCAGCAGTTTAGCGCCGGCCAGTCCAGCCGAGTCGAGTACCGACCCGATGCGACCCGACACACTGTAGGCGCGCGACGCGTCGACGGCGAGGCCGGTAATGCCGATCAAGGCGACGAGGCTGAGCGCAAACACAATGGCAATCGAGCCGCGTTCGTTGTCCTTGAAACGGTTAAGCAGATTCTGAAAACGCATTACGCACCCCACCCGAACAGAAAACCCCGAGCGAACATAAAGGCACCAACCTCGATAAAATTGTACTAATCGGCGCACGACTCGATAGCAGCGGCGCCGATAAATTTACGCTAGGGTTTAGGCACGCTTAATCGTCGTCCTGGCTGTGTCAAAGCCGGACGTGCCGAAGCCACCGCCGCGGGCGAAGCAAACCCCTCGCCATTTCGACTTGGCCGGGCGAAATTCAACTGCCTTGGCGGCCCGAGGGGCGGTCGACTTCGCTGTCGACCCGATGGCCTGCAGCACCTCGCTCACCGTCCCCCGGCACGATGCCATAAGGTTGCATCAGCGCCCATACGTGCGCCGGGATCATCGAGCGCATGCGGGCTGGATGCTGGCGGCGCAGATGCAGGATGGTTTCGGCCGCCTTCATCTCCACCCTGGCACGGGCAAACTCCAGGCCGCGCGGACCGATCCGCGGCATCAGCCAGCCCACCAGTGGCCGCAGCCAGTTTGGCATACCGCGCAGGGGCAAGCCGCCGGCCGCCCGCGCCGTGTTGGCGATGAACCCCTTGACCGCACCCTGTCGCTTGCCGGCACTGCCTGGACCGGCAAGCCGCACCTCGTCGCCCAGCAGCCGCAGCAGCTCTTCGCCGCGCTGATTGCGCACGAGCAGCCATTGCTCGCCTTCTCCCCCCATGTAGCCGACCGTGATGTCGGCCAGGCTGTTGGTGTAATCGACGCAGGTGCGGCAGGTGAGCGGAAAGAAATCGCCCGGCAGCTTCGAGATCGGCAGGAGTAAAAAGGGGATTTCCTTTACCCGGCCGTCGCTGAAGCGCAGCTCCACATGATAGTCGGCGCGGAACTCGAGATAGGTGATGGTCGCCGGATCGTCCGCCAGCAGCGCGAGGAAGGTATGAAAGTTCGCCGTGGTCGTGTTGTCCGAGCACGGCGTGCCGATCACCGTGATGCTGTCGAAGCCGAGGTCCGCTTCGAGCTTGCGCAGCGCATGGACCTGGCAGGGAATGCCGATGACCGCAATCCGCTTGTAGCCCTTGGCCCGCGCCGGTTCCAGCAAAGCGAGCAGCGGCGCGTAACCCATACGCATGCCGCGGCACAGGCTGAGCCCGGCAACCGAGGTGACGATCACCGGCACCGGTCGCCACTTGTCTGCCGGATCGGGCGCCATGGTGAGGATCGCATCGACCGCCTGCGTTTCCAGCAGCCGCTCGGCGATGCGGGTCGTGATGCCGGTCCACTGGGCGTTCTCGCGCGGCACCTTCAGGCTTGCCCGCACCATGCGACGGAACGGGCCGAAATGCACTTCGTCCGGCCGGCTGGCGTCTCGGGCACGGCCATGCACGCGTGCTTCGAGGCCGGCATAGTCGGGCTTGATGAACTGGCAGGCCTGCCCGCAGCGCTTGTGCTCGGGCGTGCGCGAGATCCCGCAGTCGGTGCATAAATCGCGCGGCACTGCCGGTGCCATCGCTGGCGCCCACACGCCGGGCATCGCAGTGTCGTCTTCACGTGCCATCACTCGGTCACCCTGCCCCGTTGCGCGCGCAACGTTAGGCGCCGCCGATGCAATAGGCCAGCGACCTGTTGGCAGTCGACGTTCAGCTGCCCGCGCATACGCGAGGCGCCCCTAATGTCCCGTCTCCGTGCCGCGGTAGATCTCAGCCACTGGCATCTCGAACTCGAGCGAGGCGAGCCGCACCATGCCGCCCAGGGGCACGCGCTCGGGCTCCATCGGCCAGACCCCCTTGTCGTCGCGGCGAAACACCTGAACGTCGATCGTCTCGCTGTCGACCACCAGGATTTCGACGACCGAGCCGATCGTCGCGCAGGCCTGGATGCTCTCCCAGGTCTCGTCGGCATTGCTGGGCGACAAGACCTCGACGATCAGGATCGGATTCGGGAACGACCGCTCCCCGGTTGTATGTGGCGTACAGGTGACGACCACGTCAGGCTTGCGAATGTTGCGCTTTGGATCAAACGTCGGCACCACGCCCGGTTCATTCCCGACGCGGCAGCCTGGACGCTTTGCACGCAAATGCGCGTGCAACATTCCTGTGATGTTCCCCTGGATCGTCGCATGTCCGCCGCTGGCATAGGACTGCAGGCGCAAGCGGCCGTGCACCAGTTCGATCTTGCCCACGTGCCCACCGCCGTCGAACTCATAGAATTCGTCGACGGTCATACGCGGTTCGATTTTCTCGACAGCGGTCATGCGGCCAGTCCTGCGTCTGCGCAGCAGCACAATACTACGCAACCGCAGAACAATCGAGCGATCGCTGCCGCGTGCGATTCGCGTCACGGCCTAGGGTTAAATCGAGCGTGTGTGCATAACGGGGACGGTGTCGGTTCGCTCCGGCTTGCCACGACACGAATCACCTACACCCGTTCCCATGAACCAGACAGCACCCGCCGCCCTCCTCCGCACCGACCAACTCAAAGCCCAGGCCCGCGCCGACGGCCCGCTCGAGTTCCGCCAATCGCCGCACAACATCGAGGCCGAACAGGCGCTCCTCGGTGCCATCCTCGTCAACAACGAGGCCATGGACCGCGTGTCGGCCTTCCTCGACATGACGCATTTCTATGATCCCCTGCACGCGCAGATCTACGAGATTGCCGGCAAGCTGATCCAGGCTGGCAAACAGGCGACGCCGGTGACGTTGCGCACGTTCTTCGAGACGGCCGAGCCCGTGACCGAAGAGCTCACCGTGCCGCAATACCTAGGCCGTCTCGCCGCCAACGCGACGACCATCATCAACGCCGCCGACTATGGGCGCACGATCTATGATCTGGCGACCCGTCGCGCCCTCATCACGATCGGCGAGGAGATGGTGGTGACCGCCTACGACAGCCCGGTCGACTTTCCGCCTGAGACACAAATCCAGGAGGCCGAAAGCCGCCTCTATGAACTCGCCGAAAGCGGCAAGTATGGCCAGGGTTTTCAGACCTTCGGCCATGCGCTGACCGAAGCGATCAAGATGGCGAACGCCGCCTACCAGCGTGACGGCCACCTGTCGGGCGTATCCTCGGGTCTGTCCGACCTTGATGCCAAGATGGGCGGCCTCCAGGCCTCCGATTTGATCGTGCTCGCCGGCCGCCCCTCCATGGGCAAGACCGCACTGGCAACCAACATCGCCTACAACATCGCCAAGAAATTCGAGACCGAGAAACAGGCGGACGGCATCTTGAAGGTGACGAACGGCGGCGTCGTCGGCTTTTTCTCGCTCGAAATGTCGGCCGAGCAGCTCGCGACCCGTATTCTGGCCGAGCAGGCCGAGATCAGTTCCGAGAAGATCCGACGTGGTATGATCACGGAGGAAGAGTTCCGCCGCTTGGTGGCCGTGAGCCAGGAAATGGCGCGCATCCCACTCTTCATCGACCAGACGGGCGGCATCTCGATTGCCCAGCTGGCGGCGCGGGCGCGCAAGTTGAAGCGCCAGCACGGGCTTGGCCTGCTGGTCGTCGACTACCTGCAGCTGCTGTCGGGTTCATCGAAGAATTCGAACGCGAACCGCGTGCAGGAGATCACCGAGATCACTACCGGGCTCAAGGCGCTGGCCAAGGAACTCGGCTGCCCGATCATGGCACTGTCGCAGCTGTCGCGCCAGGTCGAGCAGCGCGAGGACAAGCGCCCGCAGCTCTCCGACCTGCGAGAATCGGGCTCGATCGAGCAGGACGCCGACGTGGTGCTGTTCGTCTACCGCGAGGAGTACTACGTCGAGCGCACCAAGCCATCGGAAGGCACGGCCGAATTCCAGGATTGGATGACCAAGATGCAGATGGTGTCCGGCAAAGCCGAAGTCATCATCGGCAAGCAACGTCACGGCCCGGTCGGCAGCGTTCAACTCGCGTTCGAGCCGAACTTCACCCGCTTCGGCAACCTCGCACGCGAGTTCCACATGGCCGAGCGGCTGGAGTAGGTCGCATCAGGCGACCGCGCGCCGACCCGGCAGCAGCCGCCCGTCGATCACCAGCAGCGACAGCCCGATGATGGCGGCACCCGCAAAGTGGCGCGGCAGCAGGCTTTCGCCGAGCCACCAGGCGCCCATGGGGATCGCAAACAGCGGGATCAGTAGAGTGACGAGCATCACGTTGTTGGAACCCGACACTGCCATGATGCGGAAGAACACGACGTAGGCGAGTGCCGTCGCGAGGACGGCGAGCGCAACCAGCGCGATGATCGTCTCGCCATTAGGCACGGCCAAGCGCCAGGGCTGGTCGGCTACGAGCGCGATCGGCAGCATGACGAGCGTCGAGCAGATCAACTGCGAGGTCGCCGTCACGAGTGGCGGATGCGCCCGCAGGCGGCGCCCCCACAGGGCCGAAAACCCGTAGGACAGCGCCGCCCCCAGCATGCATAGCATGCCGATCACGCTCGACGCGCGGCCGAACAGCGCTTCCGGGCCAACCAGAATGGCGACGCCGGCGATGCCGAGCGCCACGCCAGCGAGCTTGTTCGCCCGGAGCGTCTCGCCGGCGAACCAGTTTGCGACCAGCAGGGAAAATACCGGTGTCGTCGCATTCAGCACCGAAGCGAGCCCGCTTGCGATCTCCTTCTGGCCCGCCACGATCAGCGAAAAGGGGATGACGTTATTGAGCAGCGCCATGACAAAGAACGGCTGCCAGGACGCGAAACTCCCGGGCAGCCTGTAGCCCAGTGCATAGACCACCGGCACCAGAATGGCGGCGGCCAGCGCGATGCGCGCCAGCACGATCGTGAACACGGGAAGTTCCTTGACGGCAATCCCGATGAATAGAAACGAGCCGCCCCAGAGAATTGCGAGCACAACGAGCAGCCCCCACTGGCTCGGGGACATGTGGGGCGCGGGGGCGTTCATGGGTCAACCTATGGCAGTGGTGCAAGCGCACGCCATAGCACGCAAGGTTGCCCTGGTCCGACCCGAAACCTGCCATCTGCCGTGAACAAAACGGATGGCGCGTGTCCCCGTCGGCCGACGAAGTGAAAGCTGCGATGCGCAATCGGGCGCGCCGTCTATTCCTTCGCCAGGATGAGCTTCAGGTCGCTCGCCACGGCGGCGGCCTCGACGAACTGCTTGGCGTCGCAGTGCGTTTCCATCCTGGTGAGCAGATCCTCGATTTGGTCCAGCTTCTCGTTGGACAAATTCTTGCTCTCGGCCACCAAGGCAAGATCGAAAGCGACCTTGAGGCAGTCATCGGAATTGGCGACCCGTGTCTCGGCGAATGCTACGCCCGTACCAAGTACCGTGACGGCGACAGCTGCGATCAGGGATTTCATCATGGCTGATGTCCTATCTCGGCATTGGTTGAGCAAGCTGGCGGGTCCCCGACTCCCGCGCCTGATGTGGGGTGATGACGGCCGAATATGGCACGACCGCGACCTTGGCCACCGCTGCGGCAGCCTCCGGCGAGCGCTACGCGCCAGTGCCCGTGCGCCGGGCCAGCACTTGCGCCAGGGTCGCGTCGAACTGGCGATAGTCATCAATGATGGCGGTCGGCCCGAGGTCGTGCACCGGTACGTCGGTGTAGCCGAACGTGACCGCGATCGAGGGCACGCTGGCCGCCCGCGCGGTGGCGATGTCCGTGTCGCTGTCGCCAACCATCACCGCGTGCGCACGCGCGCCTCCAGCCAGCCGGATCGCACCCAGCAGATGGTCAGGATCGGGCTTATGCACGGGGAACGTGTCGCGGCCGGCGACCGCATCAAACAGCTCCAGCATGCCGAGTTCGCCGAGTAGCAACCGTGACAGTCCCTCGCGCTTGTTGGTGCAAACGGCCAGGCGGCAGCCGCGCCGGCGATAAGCCGCGAGCAGTTCGACGACATGCGGGAACGGGCGGCTGTGCACGGCGATGTTGGCTTCGTAGTGCTTGAGAAAAACGGCAAGCAGCGCGTCCACCTCGACCACGCTGCGCTCCGTGCGCCTGAGCCCAAGTGCCTTCGTGATCATGGCACGCGCGCCAAAACTGATCTGATCGCGGATATCCTCCGCTGCGACCGGGGCAAGCGCCTGCGACACGAGAACGTGGTTCGCCGCCGCGATCAGATCGGGCGCGGTATCGACGAGCGTGCCGTCGAGATCGAAAGCCAGGGTCAAGGTCTCGAACATCACAGCCCTATCCGCGCTTTTTCTTGCCGGGCCGCGCGAACACGGCGACGGCCTCCAGGTGGTTCGCATAGAGGAATTGGTCGATCGGCGTCACCGAGTGCAGCTGATAGCCGCCATCGAGCAACAGGGCCGCATCGCGTGCGAGCGTCGTTGGATTGCACGACACCGCAATGACAGTTCGCACAGTGGATTTCGCCAGCATCGTGGCTTGGGCCTCGGCGCCGGCGCGGGGCGGATCGAACACCACGGCATCGAAGCCTTCGAGTTCCTTGCGGCCGAGCGGTTCGCGCACCAGATCGCGCTCGCGCACTTCGATCGGTTTCAAGCCTTGGACCCGGCGTTGGCCCGCATCGAGGGCTGCGAGTGCTTTGGCGTCGCTGTCGATCGCGAGAACGCGTGCGCGTGCAGCCAGCGGCAGGGCAAACGTGCCGACGCCCGAGAACAGATCGGCGACCGCCTTGGCAGTGCCCACCGCCGCCGAGACGATCTCCACCATCTGCTGTTCGGCGGCGGGCAACGCCTGCAAGAATACGCCGGGCGCGGGCACGACGCGGACCTGCCCGAGGGTGAGGAATGGATCGCCGCGCGTGATGATGGGTTCGCCGTCGACCGACAGGCGCAGGATCCGACCCTGCTGGATGATGTCGGCCAGCGCCGTGCGCTCGGCCGCACCGATGTCGCGCGTGCCGCCTTCGACGGCGACATCGAGGCCCGCGTCGACGCGTGTCACCGTCATGCGCATCTCGTCGCGATGCCGCAGCAGGCGACCCGCCACCTGCCGCAGGGCCGGCAGAGCGTCCGTGATCATCGGATCGGCGATCGTGCACATCTCGATCGGCAGCAAGCGGCGGCTGCTGCGTGTGTGGAAGCCGAGTGCGACACCCTCCGGCAGCCGCAGCGCCGCCAGAACGATCCGCCGGCGCGATGCGGGCGGCATCGGCGCCAGCGGCGCCACGACAGCGTTGATATCGGCCGCCTGCAGGGCATCAACCAGGATCTGCCGCTTCCACCGTCCATAGAGAGCGGGCGCCATGTGCTGGGCGACGCAGCCGCCACACGACCCGAAATGGCGGCAGGCGGGCGCAACTCGGTCCGCACTTGCCGCGCCGTCGCGCACGTACGCGTCACCGGCCTTGCGCCACGACTCGCCCGGCAAAGCAAAGGGCACGAACGTACGCGCAGCGCTGTCGCCGGCGATGCCGTCGCCCTGGCCGCCCAGCGCGATAATTTCGAACACTTCGCGGTCAACCACGCAATTCAGCCCCCAGCAGATATTCCTGGTTGCCGCCCTTGCCGGGCAGCGGCGCTGGACACGTGCCGATGATCCGCCAGCCGCCGTGACCGATGAGCCAGCGCTCCACATCGGCCACGGCACGGGCGCCGTCCGCCGGATCCTTGACGATGCCGCCCTTGCCGATCGCGGCCGGCCCGAGTTCGAACTGCGGCTTGACGAGCGCGACGAGCCAGCAGCCGGGAGCGGCCAGCGCGAGGGCCGCCGGCAGCGCCTTCGTCAGCGAGATGAAACTGACGTCGGCGGCAATCGCGCCGACCGGCTCGGCAATGCGCGCAGGGGTCAACGCACGCGCGTCGGTGCCCTCGAGGTTGACGACGCGGCGGTCGGCGGCGACGCTTGGCGCCAATTGGCCATGCCCGACGTCGACCGCCCACACCTTGGTGGCTCCCCGCTCGAGCAGGACTTGCGTGAAACCGCCGGTCGACGCACCGACATCGAGCGCCACTCGGTCGCAAGCACAACAACCGAACGCATCGAGGCCGGCGCTGAGCTTCAGGGCACTGCGCGAGACATAGGCGTTGCCGTCGCCCGTGATCGTGAGATCCGCGCCCGCACCGACCAACGTACCGGCCTTTTTGACGGGCAGACCGTCGACCAGCACGTCCCCGCGCACGATCAGATCGCGCGCGCGGGCCCGGGTCGCAGTCAACCCGCGGGACACAAGTGCCGCATCCAGTCTCACGCGCATGGGATTTCAACCGCTGTCATAATCTTGCTATAGCGCCTGCGGGCGACCATCGCTCCAACAATCTTCCACCAGCACTCTCGTGAGGAACGCCCGCATGAAACGTCTGTTGACCGCCGCCGTTGCAGTTGCCATCGCCGGCACCGCTGTTGCCCAGGACTTCCGCCAGCCATCGCCCCCCGGCGCCAAGGTCTACTTCATCGAGCCCAAGGACGGCGCCGAGATCACGGGTCCGGTGACCGTAAAGTTCGGGCTCACCGGCATGGGCGTTGCCCCTTCCGGCGTCGACAAGAAGGGCACCGGCCATCACCATCTGTTGGTCAACCAGAAGCTCGCCGATCCGCTGGCCGCCATCCCGGCCGACGACAAGCACCGCCATTTCGGCGCCGGGCAAACTGAAACCACGGTGACGCTGCCGGCCGGCAAGCACACCCTGCAACTGCTGCTCGCCGACCACCAGCACATCCCGCACAACCCGGCGGTCGCGTCCGACGTGATCACCATTACCGTGAAGTAACGTCACAACATCGAGCCATCGACGCCGCCGGTTGCAACTGCACCCGTGCGGCGTCGGTGACCGTGGCCGTCAATCGAATTCTTTGCCGTTGTCGCCTGGCGTCACACTCGCCTTGCGGGGACGCGCGAACCGCACCGCCTCCTCGGCCGCCCGCACCAACGCCTTGGCCTTGTTGACGCACTCCTGCTGCTCGTTCTCGGGGATGCTGTCGTAGACGAGGCCGGCGCCGGCCTGCACATGCAGCATGCCGTCCTTCACGAGCCCCGTGCGCAGCACGATGCAGGTATCCATCTGGCCGTCTGCCGAGAAATAGCCGACGCAGCCGGCATAGGGGCCGCGCTTGTGCTTCTCGAGCTCATCGATGATCTGCATGGCCCGTACCTTTGGTGCACCCGACACCGTGCCGGCCGGGAAGCCCGCCATCAGGGCATCGATCGCGTCGTGCTTCGCATCGAGCCGCCCGATCACGTTCGATACGATGTGCATGACATGGCTGTAGCGCTCTACGAGGAAGCGCTCGGTCACTTCGACCGAGCCGATCTCGGCGACGCGTCCAACGTCGTTGCGCCCAAGATCGAGCAGCATCAGGTGCTCGGCGCGCTCCTTGGGATCGGCGAGCAAGGCTTGCGCCAGATGCTGGTCTTCGGCAGCCGTCGTACCGCGCCGTGCGGTGCCCGCAATCGGGCGGATCGTCACCTCGCCGTTGCGCACGCGCACGAGGATCTCGGGGCTTGAACCCACCAGCTGGAAGCCACCGAAGTCCAGGTGGAACAAGAACGGCGACGGGTTGGTGCGGCGCAGCGCACGGTAGAGCTGGAACGGCGGCAGCGTGAAGGGGGTCGAGAAGCGCTGCGACAGCACCACCTGGAATACGTCACCGGCACGAATGTAATCCTTGGCGGCCGCGACCATTGCCTGGAATTCGGCTGGCGTCGTGTTGGAGACGGGCTCGGCGAGCGGCGGCAGGTCGGCCGAGGGGCGCGCGGCTTCGGGCACCGGCAGATCGAGCGCGCGGACGATCGAGTGCAACCGGGCGCAGGCCGCTGCATGTGCGGCCTCGGCGGTTTGATCGGGTGTGGGACGCACCGGCGTGACGACCGTCATCTCGTCCTTCACCGCGTCGAAGATCACGATCAGTGTCGGCCGCATCAAAATGGCGTCCGGCACGCCGAGCGCATCGGGCCGCCCGTTCGGCAAGGTCTCCACCAGGCGAACCGTGTCATAGCCCATGTAGCCGAACACGCCGGCAGCCATCGGCGGCAGTCCCTCGGGCACGTCGAGCCGGCTTTCGGCAAGCAGCGCGCGCAACGCTTCGAGCGTCGGCTTGGCTTGCGGGGTGAAAGCATCGGGCGTGACATGTGGGCTGCGGTTGATCTCGGCCTTCGCACCGTGGGCGCGCCAGATCAGATCGGGGTTGAGGCCGATGATGGAATAGCGCCCGCGCACGGCGCCGCCCTCGACCGACTCGAGCAGAAAAGTCATGCCGTACCGTCGCGCCTGTGCCGACATCGCCCCCTCGGTCAGCTTCAGATAAGCCGACACGGGCGTTTCGAGGTCGGCGACGAGCCTGGTCCACATCAGCTGCGTTTTGCCATCGGCATAGGCGCGCAGAAACTGGCCCCGCGGCGGCTCGGCGTCGATCTCCGCGTCGATGACTGGCGGGCTTGTCATGGCGCCCCTCGATCCGAACCATTGATGCCTGTGCGGCGCGCCTGTCCCCGCCAGTTCAGTGTCGCCCTTGACACGCTCACTGTTCGCGATCGGTGCCGATGGCTCGTCGCACGGCGAGCGGATCGATCTTCACCTCGAAGCGCTCTTTCAGGCCCAGCAGATACGACGCCATGGTGTCCGACTGCATCTGCCGCTGCATGTCGGTCTTGATCTTATCGAGTTGCTCCGCAGTGATCGGCGGCGCGGCAATGATCTCGGCGACCTTGAACACCACCCGCGACTTGCCGTCGATCGTATCGGTTGCACTTGCCGCGCCGGCCGGCAGCGCGAACGCCTGCGCGACGGCGGGTTCGGTGAGGCCGACCGGCTTGCCACCGCGCAGCGTCGGTTCGCTCGTCACCGCCTTGCCGCCGGCATCGGCAGCGACCTTATCGATCGGCTCGCCGCCTGCCACCCGGTCGGCGAAACCCTTGGCGGCGGCCACCAGTGCCGCGCGCGCCTCGGTTTCGATCCACAGCGCCTTGACGTCGGCCTTGGCATCAGCCAGCTCGCGCTGCTTCGTTGGCGTCACGCCCTGAATGTCGACCCAGGCATAGCCGGCATCGCCGAGTTCGACGGCTTCGGATTCGGCACCCTGCTTGTTGGTGAACACGGCCGTCAGAATGCGCTCGCTCTCGGGATGCTCGAAAGCAACCTTGCCGTCGGCGGTCTTGTTGCCGGCATCCGCGTTGACGATCTCGACCAGCGGCAGTTTCGTTGCCACCGCCAGATCCTTTAGCGATTTGCCACTCGCTCGATTCTTCTCGATCTCATCGTAGAGCTTCTGCACCTCGACGCCGACACGCTCGGCAGCCAGGGCCTCGCGCACCTCGGCCGTGACCTCGGCCAGCGCCTTCTGCTTGCCGGCCTCGATCTCCGTGACGCGCAGGATGACGTTGGTGAACCGCCCCTCGACGACCTTCGACACTTCGTCCTTGGCCAGCGCGAACGCGGCATCGGCGATCTTGGCATCGATCATGCTTTTCCTGGTCACGAGCCCCAGGTCGATGTCGGCATCCTTGGCACCGGCTTCCTTGGCGACGTCGGCAAACGACGTGCCGGCCGCGATCGCCTTGGCGGCGGCTTCCGCCTTGGCCTTATCGGCGAAAGCGATCTGCTGGATGCGCCGGCGCTCGACGACGGCGAACCTGTCCTGGGTCTGCTCGTAGGCCGTCTTGACGTCCTCGTCGCTGACGACGATCGCCTTCTTGATCGCCTCGGTACCGAGGATAAGCACGCTCGCCGACCGCCGCTCCGGCGTCATGAAGCGCCGCTTGTTCTGCTCATAGGTCGCGGCCAGCTTGGCGTCATCGGGTTCGCCGGGGGCCGGCACCTTTGCCGGGTCGAGCACGAAGTGGGCAATGCGGCGGGTTTCTTCGCGATGCTTGTGCAGGACCTCGGCCAAGGTGTTCGACGGCTTCACCGCATCGACCAGCGCAATCGTGAGCTGGTCGCGCACCTCCTCGCGGCGCACGGCCGACATCAAGCCGCGTTCGGTGAGGCCCGTCTGCTGCAAGAAGTACGTATACGAGGCCCGGTTGAACGTCCCATCGGTGCCGAGGAATCGGGGATCGCGCCGCAGCCGGTCCGTGATCGCCTGGTCGGAAAGCCCAAGTTGCAGCGCCCGCGTATGATTGTCGATCGCAGCCCCGCCGACCAGCTGCTGCAGCACCTGCTGGTCGAAACCGAAGGCGCGGGCCTGCTGTTCGTTGATGCGCCCACCGAAGCGCCGGCGCAGGTTCTCCAGCTGGTTCTGGTAGGCCTGGCGGAATTCTGTCGCCGAGATTTCGACAGTGCCGACGCGGGCGAGCGCCCCCTGGCCCGACCCCTGCAGCGAGCCCGAAATACCCCAGACGCCAAAACTGACGATCAGAATGGCGAACAGGATCTTGGCGACCCACGTTTGCGCGCCACGACGTAATGATTCGAGCATGGAACCGCATCCCGATGAGTTCAGCATGGAGCCTTACCGCGCCGGACAGCGCCGCTCGGGCTCCCGTCGCGCGAACGCACGATAAAATATCGCACCGCCCGCCAGTGCCGGACAGTGGTGATGCCGCGTTCGATCCGCTATGAAGCGCAACAGGCACCTGAATGCAAGGGTTGCGGATCGCATTCCGGCCCCCGAGCGCCGGTGGCGATCGACGATTTCAGTGCAAGAGTTGAGGGCATGACCAACAAATCAACACATCCGATCAAGCCGCTGGTGGCCGGCAACTGGAAGATGAACGGTCTGCGCGCGAGCCTCGCTGAAATCACCCGGCTGAAGGCGGGGCTCGGTGATGCCGCCGCCGACGTGCTGATCTGCCCGCCAGCGACACTGGTTGCTGCCATGGCCGATGCCGCCGCCGGATCGACACTCATGGTCGGGGGCCAGGACTGCCATCAACTCGCGGCTGGCGCACACACCGGCGATATCTCGGCCGCCATGCTGCGCGACGCAGGCGCGAGCGCCGTCATCGTCGGCCACTCCGAGCGCCGCACCGATCACGGTGAAACCGATCTAGTTGTGCGCAGCAAGGCAGAAGCTGCGCTGCGGGCCGACCTCGTCGCGATCATCTGCGTCGGCGAGACCGCGGATCAGCGCAAGGCCGGCCGAACGCTCGAGCTGATTGCTGGCCAGCTGGAGAATTCCATGCCCGATATGGCGCACAGCGCCACCACGGTGATTGCCTATGAGCCGGTGTGGGCGATCGGCACAGGCTTGACGCCCACGCCCGCTGACATCGTCGAAGTGCACGGCCTCATGCGCGACCGTTTAGCTCAGCGCTTCGGCGGCGACGGGCACGCCTTCCGGCTGCTGTACGGCGGCTCGGTCAAACCGGCAAACGCCCGTGACCTGCTGCATCTCGCCAATGTCAACGGCGCCCTGGTCGGTGGCGCAAGTCTCAAAGCCGACGATTTCCTTGGTATTCTGGCAGCCTACCATGCTTGAGGCATCCGTGATGACATCGCTGTTGCGTACTGCTGGACTGACGTACGTTTTGATCGCGCTCGCACCTCCGCCCGCCATCGCGGCGCCGCTGGAGCCCGCGGCCTGTCAACAGTTGCGGCAGGAGTTGTCCGCCCTCGACGCCAGCGGCGCGCGAGCGTCGTTGGAACGCGGCGCCGGCTGGGCCAAGGCCAACCTGCAACCCCAGCAGCTGGAGCAGATCGAGCGGCTGCTGGAGGTCCAGGGCCAATTCCTGTTCCGCTGCCCGCAGCCCAAACGCAAGCTCGACCCGGCAACGGAAGCGCTGATGGAACACGGCACCGGGTCGGATCCCGATCCGGATGCCAAGTCCGCCGACGCCGCTGCGGCGCCGAAAACTGCCGTGGCAAAGCCGAAGCGCACGCCTCCGAAGCCGAAACCGGCAGACGCCCTCACCCCGACAACTCCGCCTGCCAGATCGGCCGGCAACCCGCCCTCCACCCCCACATCGCAATAAGCCGCAACGACGGGGGCTAGTGTCGCGGCGCCGAAAGGTGTACCAGCAGGCGCCCGTTGACGGCGAATAGCCAACCGCAGCTGAAAGTTAGTCGATGACCACCGTAATTCTCGCCATCCACCTGATGATCGCCGCAGGCCTCGTGTTCGTGGTGCTGTTGCAGAAGTCGGAAGGGGGCGCGCTCGGCATCGGCGGTGGCGGTGGCGGCGGCCTGATGTCGGGCCGCGGCACCGCGAATTTCCTGTCGCGCACCACGGCGATCCTGGCGGCTGCGTTCTTCCTGACATCGATCGCGTTGACGATCCTGGCCCAGCGCGCGGCCACTCCTCGCTCGGTGTTCGATACGCCCGCCGCAACCAGTACGACCGGCGGCACGACTGACGGCGGCACGACGCCGGGCGCGCCCGCCGGTCGCGGCGGCCTGCTCGATCGACTGCAAGGTACTGCACCCGCGCCTAGCCCGGCCACGCCTGCGCCCCCCGTGGCACCAGCGGCCCCCACAGTACCCGCGGCGCCAGCCGGACCAGTTGTTCCGCAGACGCGCTGAACCGAAACGAGAAGACAAGCGTGGAAGAGGCGAAATTGCCTCTTCGAATCGCTTGGCATCTGTGTATTCTGCAAGCCCATGCAACGGTACATATTCATTACCGGCGGCGTGGTTTCCTCGCTTGGAAAAGGCCTCGCCTCCGCCGCACTCGGTGCGCTCCTCCAGGCCCGCGGGTACACCGTCCGTCTGAAGAAGCTCGATCCCTACCTCAATGTCGATCCCGGCACCATGAGCCCCTACCAGCACGGTGAGGTGTTCGTCACGGACGACGGCGCCGAGACCGATCTCGACCTCGGCCACTACGAGCGCTTCACCGGCGTGCCGGCGCGCAAGGCCGACAACATCACCACGGGGCGCATCTACCAGGACATCCTGGCCAAGGAACGGCGTGGCGATTTCCTCGGCGGCACGGTGCAGGTGATCCCGCACGTGACGGATGCGATCAAGGCGTTCGTCACCGCCGGCAACGAGGGCGTCGATTTCGTGCTGGTCGAGATCGGCGGCACGGTCGGCGATATCGAGGGCCTGCCCTTCTTCGAGGCGATCCGCCAGCTTGGCAACGATCTGCCCCGCGGCACCAGCGTCTATATCCATCTGACGCTGATGCCCTACATCCCGAGCGCGGGCGAGCTGAAGACCAAGCCGACCCAGCACTCGGTCAAGGAACTGCGCTCGATCGGTATCCAGCCCGACATCCTGCTGTGCCGTTCGGATCGTGAAGTGCCCAAAAGCGAGCGCCGCAAGATCGCGCTGTTTTGCAACGTGCGCGAGGAGGCGGTGATCCAGGCCCTCGACGTCGCCTCGATCTACGACGTGCCGCTCGCCTACCACCGCGAAGGGCTCGACGACCAGGTGCTGTCAGCCTTCGGCATTACCGATGCGGCCCCCGTCAACACCCGCCGCTGGGATGCGATCAGCCATGCGGTCGCCAACCCCGAAGGCGCGGTCACGATCGCCGTCGTCGGCAAGTACACTGAGCTGAAGGACGCCTACAAGTCGCTGATCGAGGCGTTGGTGCACGGCGGCATCGCCAACAAGGTCAAGGTCAAGCTGGACTGGATCGACGCCGAAGTGTTCGAGCGCGAGGACCCGGCGCCCTATCTCGAAGGCGTGCACGGCATTCTCGTGCCCGGCGGCTTCGGCGAGCGCGGCACCGAGGGCAAGATCCTCGCCGCCAAGTTCGCCCGCACCCGGCGTGTGCCCTATTTCGGCATCTGCTTTGGCATGCAGATGGCGGTCATCGAGGCGGCGCGCAATTTGTGCCATATCGAGGACGCAAGCTCGACCGAGTTCGGACCAGCGACCGAGCCGGTCGTCGGTCTCATGACCGAGTGGATGAGCAACGGCCAGCAGCAGAAACGGGCGGCAGGCGGCGACCTCGGCGGCACCATGCGGCTCGGTGCGTTCGAAGCAAAGCTCTCGGGCAATTCCAAGATCGCCGCACTCTACGGGTCGACCACGATCTTCGAGCGCCATCGCCACCGTTGGGAGGTCAACACCGCCTACCGCCAGCGGCTGGAAACGGCCGGCTTGATTTTTACCGGCATGTCGCCCGACGGCCTGCTGCCGGAGACGGTCGAGTACCCGGACCACCCGTGGTTCATCGGCGTGCAGTACCACCCCGAGCTGAAATCGCGCCCCTTCGAACCCCACCCCCTGTTCAAGGGCTTCATCGCCGCCGCCGTGGAGCAGAGCCGGTTGGTGTAGGGCTTGCCTATGCGGGAGCGTTCGGCTAGGCGGACCGTTCCTGCAACCCCGGGCCTCGCGGCCCAGCGCGCCATCTCGTTGCGCTATAGAAATCGGAGATTATCCATGACCATCGACCGCCGCACGGCGGAAGGCATCGCTTTTTTGTGCGCCTTCACCCTGTGCATCCCTGCTGCCAACTGGCTGATCGGCAACGTCGGCACCACCTGCGTGCCAAACGGCCCCTGCCTCATTCCGGTCCTGCCCGGCCTCAAGGCGCCGAGCGGCGTGCTGATGGTAGGGCTCGCCCTCGTGTTGCGCGATCTTGTGCAGCGCCGCCTCGGCCTCGCCTGGTCGTTTGCCGCGGTTCTCGCTGGTGCCGCCCTATCGGCGGCAATCGCCCCGCCGGCACTGGTGATCGCATCGACGGCGGCCTTCCTGCTGTCGGAACTTGCCGATCTCGCGATCTACACGCCATTGCAGCGGCGCGGCCTGGTCCTGGCAGTGGTTGCCAGCAGCGCAGCCGGCCTCGTCGTCGACAGCATCGCCTTTCTCATGCTCGCCTTCGGCAGCCTCGACTATCTGGCGGGGCAAGTGGTGGGCAAGGCCTGGATGGTCGCGGCCTCGATCCCAGCCATCGCCTGGCTGCGCGAGCGTGATGCGCGCATCGGCTTGCAACCGGCGTGAGGGGGCGATCATGAGCGACAAGCCAGCCCCCGTCACCACGCACCTCGGCCAAGCATCCATGCAGCCGGCGAGCCCGGAATTGGCCGTCCTCGACCGCGTGCCGAACCCGCATCCAGGCACGCACTATGTGGCCCGCTTCGCCGTGCCAGAGTTCACGTCCATCTGCCCGGTGACGGGTCAGCCGGACTTCGCGCACCTCGTCATCGACTATGTGCCGGACCAGTGGCTGGTCGAGAGCAAGAGCTTGAAGCTTTATCTCACTTCTTTTCGTAGTCACGGTGCCTTCCACGAGGACTGCACGGTTGGCATCGGCAAGCGGCTGGTGGCACTGCTGGCGCCGACCTACCTGCGGATCGGCGGCTACTGGTATCCGCGCGGCGGCATCCCGATCGACGTGTTCTGGCAGACGGGCAGCCTGCCGGCCGGCGTGTGGCTGCCCGACCAGGGCGTCGCGCCCTATCGCGGCCGCGGCTGAGTGGCTCGCGGCTCGATCGGAGACAGTCACCGATCTTGAACGCTGGTGCGTTTCTGCATGCAGCTGTCGGATCGGTGACTGTCCCCGAAAGGGCACGGAAAAATGTGTCCGGTTCGATCGCTTGCAGGAAATATTCAGGTCTGCCGCGATATTTCGACATGGTCATGGTCGACGGAGAGGAAGGGCTGCACGCGTTGACACCTCGTCGCGGGCATCCCGACCCGACACCGCAACACCTGGAAGGAAACTCCTCATGAAGAAGACAGCATTACTTGCCGCCTGCGCCGTCGCTTCGGTGCTGCTGGCAGCCAGCGCCGCCAGCGCTGCCCCGCTTGGCGCCATCGGCAACACCGCCGTCCCGGCCGACAGCGGCCTCGTCCAGCAGGTGCACGCAGGCAACGTCCATCGCGCGTGCGAACTTGGACAGGGCGGCTGGCATTACCATTCACGCTACCGCGGCCGGATCGACTGCCGACCGGCGCGCCCTGGCATTCGCTATTGGGTTTGGCGCTCGGAAGGCGGCCGCAGCGACTGGTACCACTCCCGCGACCGCCGCTGGCGCTAAGGGGAGCTCGGGCAACAAGCATCCGACGTTGTTTTGCTACCCTGTCGCTCGGTTGCCGAGTTAACTCGCGCTGACCTTGGATCGGGGAATGATAAAGCTGCTCCGTCGCGGGCGGTCGCCTCCCGCAAGGGGTGGCGCCCGCGACAATTAGAAACCGTGTCGCCCGCGACGATCAAATCGCAAATCCCCTTGCCCCACGCCAATTTCCCTGTATACGACGCGCTGTGATCCGCTCCGGTTGGGGGCTGAAGGGGAGGTCGTGCGAACAATCGCACGATTGGACGCAAGTCTGCTCCCTGGTGTCTCCGCTCTTCACGGGTCGTGCTTTTGGGCCACTTCTGACGGTCCGAAAGGGGCTTTGCGCCGGGGCGACAGGTTCAACATCAGAAAGGCCATTCGCATGCCGTACTACGAGCATGTGTTCCTGGCACGCCAGGACATATCGACCCAGCAGGTCGAAGCACTCACCAAGGAATACACCGGCGTCATCGAGGCTGGTGGTGGCAAGGTCGGCAAGACCGAATATTGGGGCCTGCGCTCGCTCGCCTACAAGATCAAGAAGAGCCGCAAGGCGCACTACACTTTGATCAACATCGACGCGCCACCTGCCGCGGTTGCCGAAATGGAGCGCCTGATGGGCATCTCCACGGACGTGCTGCGCTGGATCACGATCAAGATGGAAGCACTCGAGACCGAACCTTCCGTACAGATGCGCAAGAGCGACCGTGACGAACGCGGCGATCGCGGCGGTCCAGGCGGCGGCGATCGTGGCGGCTTCCGTGGACCTGGCGGCGGTGACCGCGGCGGGTTCCGCGGCGGTGGCGGCGGTGGTGATCGCGGCGGCTTCCGTGGCGGCGCCGGCGCAGGTGGCGGTGGGGGCGGCGGCTATCGCGGCCGCGAAGGTGGCGGCGGGGGTGCTGGTGCTGGTGCCGGCAGCGAAGGCGGCTCGACATTCCGCGCCCG
>JAKFWF010000065.1 GCA_021730785.1 Hyphomicrobiaceae bacterium | reverse complement strand
CTGCATTCCCGGCCGCGCGGTTCAACACCATCGTCCGCAGCCATTGGGCCGTCGAAAATAGCCTGCACTGGGTTCTCGACGTCACGATGAACGAGGACCAGTTGCGCAATCGACTTGACCACGGCCCCGAGAACCTCGCCATGCTGCGCCATCTCGCCCTCAACGTCGCCAAGCTAGAGCCCTCGAAAGGCTCCATGCGCGGCAAACTCAAGCGGGCCGGCTGGAACAACAGCTACCTGCTCGAACTGCTGGCCCAGTTCAAACGAACCGAAGTGCGATAGCCCTGCCGGTAGCGGCCGGCTGGGCGCGCCGTCGGAATCAGGCTAGTACTGGTGATCATGCAACCTTATCTCGATCTCATGCGCCATGTGCGCGACAACGGCACGCGCAAGTCGGACCGCACCGGCACCGGCACGCTGTCCGTGTTCGGCCACCAGATGCGCTTTGACCTCGCCGACGGCTTTCCGCTGGTCACCACCAAGAAGCTGCACATGAAGTCGATCATTCATGAGCTGCTGTGGTTCCTCAAGGGCGACACCAACATCGCCTATCTGAAAGCCAACGGCGTGCGCATCTGGGACGAGTGGGCCGACCGGGACGGCAACCTCGGGCCGGTCTACGGCCACCAGTGGCGCAGCTGGGCCGCGCCCGACGGCGGCGTCATCGACCAGATCAGTGATGTGGTGCAGCAGATCAAGACCAATCCGGATAGCCGCCGGCTCATCGTGTCGGCCTGGAACCCCGCCGACCTGCCGGCGATGGCGCTGGCGCCGTGCCACTGCCTGTTCCAGTTCTATGTGTCGGACGGCCGCCTCTCCTGCCAGCTGTACCAGCGTTCCGCCGACATCTTCCTCGGCGTGCCGTTCAACATCGCGAGTTACGCCCTGCTGACGTTGATGATGGCGCAGGTGACCGGCTTGAAGCCCGGCGATTTCGTGCACACGTTCGGTGATGCACACCTCTATGTGAACCATCTGCAGCAGGTCGAAATCCAGCTGGCGCGCACGCCGCGGCCCTTGCCGCAAATGCAGCTCAACCCGGCCGTGACATCGATCTTCGACTTCAAGTTCGAGGACTTCACGTTGTCGGGGTACGCACCGCACCCGCACATCGCGGCGCCCGTCGCGGTGTAGCAAGCGGGACGCAGTGTCGATGGCATTTGTATGGGAGTCTGCGCTGATCGTGACCGCAGTGCTGGACGCCGTCCGTCGTCGGCACGATATTACTTAGGTGTGGAGATCGGTCGCGGAGCGGGTCTATGTGGCGTCATTCGGCAGCGGCAGCCATTGTTTCGCTCGCGTGGTTGCTCGGCGGATGTGCGACGATCGTCAAGGGCACGACGCAATCAGTGGCCATCAACACGCCCGGCGTCACCGGTGCCCAGTGCACTCTTAAGTCAGCGGCCATCGGCAGCAAGGTGGTGTCGACGCCCGCCACGATCGTGCTCGACAAGAGCCACGAGAGTATTGCAGTCGTTTGCAAGAAGGAGTGCTATCAGGATGGAACGGGCATCATCTCGTCCAACACCGAAACGATGGCGGCCGGCAATCTGATCGCGGGTGGCATTATCGGTCTTGGTGTGGACGCGGCGAGCGGCGCATTGAACAAGTACAATGCCGAGAATCAGTTCGCGCTGGTGCCAATCCAAGGTTGCAAACCCCGAACCGCATAGGGCGGCAAGGGCCACATGGGACGCCTGCTTGACCCTCTCGCTCATCGTCGCAGCCGCGGAAAACGGTGTGATCGGCCGCCAGGGTCAGATGCCGTGGCGCATCCCCTCCGACCTCAAGACCTTTCGCAGCCTCACCCTCGGCAAGCCCGTGATCATGGGCCGCAAGACTTATCAATCGATCGGTAAGGCGCTGGACGGTCGCCTGAACATCGTCGTCAGTCGCGATGCTGCATTTGCTGCCAACGACGCGAGCGTGGTGGCAGATTTCCCCGCAGCACTTGCACTCGCGACATCCGACGCCGGCACCACCGGCGAGGTCATGGTGATCGGTGGTGCTGAAATTTATCGACTAGCCATGCCGCTCACATCACGGATCTATCTGACGCGCGTGCATGCGCAACCTGACGGCGATGCCTATTTTCACCTTCCTGCCACGGGCTGGCGCGTAGTGTCGTCGACGCCGATCCCGCGGGCAACGCGCGACGATTTTACCTGCACGCTCATGATCCTGGAGCGGCAATCGACTTGAACCCGCGAATAGCCGCACCACTTACAGAAGCACGTTTGCACCACTGTGAGGCGTGCCCTATAAGCGTGACCGCGCGATCGAAGTGTGTCCTAATCTGGGGACCTGCCCGCTCCTGTGCTCATGTTGCTGCTGGCCCGTGAGGTTGCAAGCGGCGGGCGAACCATTTTGGACACGGTCTGCCTCGACCCCCTAACGATTCCCTTGAATGAAAGGCTGCGAAGAGAATGCCTTGGAACAACCAGAACGGCGGTGGCGGCGGCTGGAAGAGCGGCGGCGGCGGCGATAACAGGGGCGGCGGTGGCCCCTGGGGCGGCGGCGGCCAAGGCGGTGGCAACAACCAGCAGCCCGACCTCGAGGCGATCCTCAAGCGCGGCCAGGACAAGTTCAAGCAATTCCAGCAGGGCTCAGGCGTGCCAGGACCGATGTTGTTGCTTGCAGCAGCGGTGGCTGCCGCGCTGGTCGGGTTCTACGCCTTCACGTTCCGCGTCAACCCGGACCAGTTGGGCGTGGTCGCTCAATTCGGCAAGCCGGTGCGCCAGCAGGGACCGGGATTGCATTTCAAATGGCCGTACCCGGTTGAGGAAGTATTCCTGCCGAGCGTGACTTCGCAGAATACGATCGACGTCGGCAAGCGCACGGCGTCGGGTGCAACCACGCGCGGTTCGCTGTCGTCGGCCGATAACAGTTTGATGCTGACCAGCGACGAGAACATCGTCGATCTGAGCTTCGTGGTGTACTGGCGCATCCGCACCGACAAGGTGCAGGACTACCTGTTCAACATCCAAAACCCGCAAAATACCGTGCGCGAGGTGGCCGAAAGCGCCATGCGCGAGGTGGTCGGGCAATCCCTGCTTCAGTCCCTGCTGACCGAAGGCCGGCAGAAGACCGAGAGCGCTGTGCAGAAACTGATGCAGACCATTCTCGACAGCTATGGCGCTGGCATCCGCATCGACCAGATCCAGCTGCGCGAGGTGGATCCGCCACCCGCAGTGATCGCCGAGTTCCGCAGCGTGCAGGCTGCCCGCAACGAACGTGATACATTGCAGAAGCAGGCGCAAACCTACGCTGATCGCGTGCTGCCCGAGGCCAAGGGCGAGGCCGATCGCATCCAGGCCGAGGCGCAGGGCTATCGTGACCAGACCGTGGCCGAGGCCACCGGCCAGGCCAGCCGCTTCTTGAAGATCTATGAAGAGTACAAGAAGGCACCCGACATCACGCGGCAACGCATGTTCCTCGAGATGCAGGAGCGGGTGCTCAACGGCTCGGAAAAGATCATTCTCGACAACCGCAGCGGCGGCCAGGGCGTCGTGCCCTTCCTGCCGCTCGATCAGCTGCAGCGGCCTGTCCGCAAGCCTGGAGCCGCCCAATGATCAGAGCATTTCTCGCGACCCTGGTGGTTCTACTCGGCGTTGCTGCCGCCGCGGTTTATGGTTCGGCGTTCATCGTCCATCAAAACGAGCAGGCGCTCGTCTTGCGCTTTGGTGAGCCAAAGCAAGTGATCCGCGTGCCTGGTCTCAATTGGAAGGTGCCGGTGGTCGACACCGTCGACAAGTTCGACAAGCGCATTCTCGACCTGACGACGACCGAGCAGGAAGTGACGGCGTCCGACCAGAAGCGGCTGATTGTCGATGCCTTCGCGCGCTACAAGATCGTCGATCCGTTGTTATTTTATCAGAACGTGCGCGACGAGCGCCGGGTAGCTGCGGTGTTGGGGCCGTTGATTGAATCGGCCATCCGCCGCGTTCTGGGCAACGCTACCCTCGCCGACGTCGTCCGTGACCGGCGCGAAGTCCTGATGAAGGACATCGCTGGCCAGGTCAACCGCGAAGGCAAGGACTACGGGGTCGAAGTCGTCGACGTGCGCATCAAGCGCGCCGACCTGCCTAAGGAAAACCTGGAAAGCGTGTTCAACCGCATGAAGGCCGACCGTTTACGCGAGGCGACCGAGCTGCGCGCCCAGGGTGGTGCCGAGAAGAACCGCATCGAAGCCAATGCCAACCGTGACGTGACGATCATCAAGGCGGAGGCCGTCAAGAAGTCGGAACAGCTGCGCGGCGAAGGCGATGCCGAGCGCAACCGCGTGTTCAACGAAGCGTTCGGGCGTGACCCGGAGTTCTTCCTGTTCTATCGCTCCATGCAGGCTTACGAAGTCGCTATCAAGCCGGGCGAAACCCGCATGTTGCTGTCGCCGGACAGCGAGTTCTTGCGCTACTTCACTAGTCCGACCGGCGCACTCACGCCAAAAAAGCAGTGATGGTCGGCCGATGGGCGACCTCATTGTGGCCGCGGGTCTGGTTCTCGTCATCGAGGGTCTGATCTGGGCCCTGTCGCCGGCGACCGCCCTGCGGATGCTGGCGGCAGCCGGCAGCCTGCCCGAGGCGATGCTGCGGCGGGGCGGAGTGCTCGCCGTGGCGCTGGGTTTCGTGCTGGTCTGGCTCGTGCGCGGCTGATGTCGCGCGCGGGTTGACAGGGGCACGCTTGCCGCATTTGGATAGCGGGCCGGCCCGGCCGCCGGCAGCTGCACCACCACGACCACATCGGGAGTTCGCCCTCAATGTTCCGCATGACCGGTTCGCCTTTCAAAGGCGTTGCTCTGCTGGGGGCAAGCGCGATCATGGCGTTCGTGCTGAGTGCGCCGCCGGCATTGGCGCAGCGCGGCCCGCAGAGCGTTGCACCGATTGCGGAAAAGCTGATCGATGCGGTTGTCAATATTTCGACCAGCCAGACCGTCAAGGGGCCCCAGGGCGTGCCGCTGCCGAAGGTGCCGAAGGGCTCGCCGTTCGAAGACCTGTTCGAAGACTTTTTCAGCAAGAAAGGTGGCCGGCCGCAAGGCGATCGCAAGGTGTCCTCGCTCGGCTCGGGCTTCGTGATCGACGGCAAGGAAGGCCTCGTCGTCACTAACAATCACGTGATCGAAGGCGCCGACGAGATCATTCTGAACTTCAACGATGGGTCGAAACTGAAGGTCGACAAGGTGCTCGGCCGCGACACCAAGACCGACCTCGCCTTGCTGAAGGTGACGCCGAAGAAGCCGCTGTCGGCGGTCAAGTTCGGCTCGTCGACGACGATGCGGGTCGGCGACTGGGTGATGGCGATCGGCAACCCGTTCGGCCTCGGCGGTTCCGTGACCGTCGGCGTTGTGTCGGCCAAGCAGCGCGACATCCAGTCGGGACCCTACGACGATTACATCCAGACCGACGCGTCGATCAACAAAGGCAACTCCGGCGGGCCGCTGTTCAACATGGAGGGCGAGGTGATCGGCGTGAACACGGCGATCATATCACCGTCCGGCGGTTCGATCGGCATCGGCTTCGCGGTACCCTCCGACTCGGCCACGTCGGTCATCGACCAATTGAAACAGTTCGGCGAGACGCGCCGGGGCTGGCTCGGCGTGAAGATCCAGTCGATCACCGACGACATCGCCGAGACGCTCGGCGTCAAGGAGAACACCGGCGCCCTGGTCTCCAGCGTCACCGCCGACGGGCCAGCCGCCAAGGCCGGAATCGAAGCTGGCGACGTGATCCTCAAGTTCGACGGCAAGGACGTATCGACGGTGCGTGGCCTGCCACGGATCGTGGCGCAGACGCCGATCGGCCGCACCGTCGACGTGGAGCTGCTGCGCAAGGGTCAGAAGAAATCGCTGAAGGTGCTGGTCGCCCGGTTGGTCGAAGAGGAGGCCGACAAGAAATCAGCGCCCGAGAAGGTGCCGGAGAAGGCGCTGATCGGCCTCAAGCTGACGCCGCTGACAGATGAGTTGCGCCAGAAGTTCGGCATCGATGCCAAGGTCAAGGGCGTCGTCGTCACCGACATCGACCCGGCGAGCCCGGCCGCCAACAAGAACATCAAGGCCGGCGACGTGATCGTCGAGGCGGCGCAGGAGCAGATCGAATCGGTCGATGATCTGGGCAAGGCCGTGGAGAAAGTTCGCAAGAGTGGCCGCAAGCAGGTGCTGCTGCGTATCGATGGCGCCAAGGGCGACACGCGGTTCGTCGCGCTGCCGATCGAGTGAGCCAGAACAACTGATTGCGGCCCGTGGCAGGCACGGTGTACAGGCGGCGCGACCGCGGTGTACACAGCTGGAGCAATTGAGATTTTTCCTCCCGGAGCCCGCGCGTGTCGACCTTCCTGAGCCTACTGAACTCGATCCGCACCTTCCTGGTGCCCGTCCATCGCGACGGGCTGAAGTTCCTGTTGCCGGTGGCGGCGGCAGCCCTTCTGTTCCTGCTGCTATGGGCGCCGCTCGGCTGGCTGCTGACGATTCTGGCCCTCTACATCGCCTATTTCTTCCGCGATCCCGACCGTGTGACGCCGTTGCGGGACGGGCTCGTCATCGCGCCCGCCGACGGCCGCATCAGCGGTATCGACGAGGTGGTACCGCCAGCCGAACTCGGACTGGGACCACAACGGCGCGTGCGGATCTCGATCTTCCTGTCGGTGTTCGACGTGCACATCAACCGGTCGCCGGTGGCGGGGCGCATCAAGCGCTCGATCTACGTGCCGGGCGCCTTCCTGAATGCCGATCTCGACAAGGCCAGCAGCGAGAACGAGCGCCGCAACCTCGTGATCGAAACGCCGAAGGGGATCGAGATTGCCGTCGTGCAGATCGCCGGTCTGATCGCACGCCGTATCGTGACGTTCGCCACTGAGGGGGATAGCGTCGGGGTTGGCCAGCGCTTCGGTCTGATCCGTTTCGGCAGCCGGGTCGATGTCTACCTGCCGCCGGGGCGGCGCGGGCTCGTCGCCGTCGGCCAGACAGCGGTGGGCGGTGAGACGGTACTGGCTGATCTGGACTCGGACGAGCCCGAGCGCGATGCGCGGCGCAGTTAGGATGCGAGGGGCTGGGGTTTTTGAATTAGGGTTTTGCGGTTAAGAGTCCAAACAAGTCCCAAATCATCAACCCCGATCCAGGACCCCATGGACCCGCACCCGCCGCACTCTGAACTCGGTGTTCGCCGCCGCCGGCTGCGGCTGTTTCGGCGGCGCCAGATCCCGATGCGCATGCTGGTACCGAACTTCTTCACGCTGCTGAGTTTATGCGCCGGGCTGACCGCCATCCGTATGGCGATCGAGGGTCGCTTCGAACTGGCGCTCGCGTTTGTGGTGGCGGCCGGCCTGCTCGATGCCGTCGACGGGCGGGCGGCGCGCTGGCTCAAGGCACAGTCGCGCTTCGGTGCCGAACTCGACAGCCTCGCCGACTTCGTCAATTTCGGCGTGGCGCCTGCCCTCATCGTATATTCCTGGTGCTTCAAGGATCTGGCTAGTCTGAAAAGTCTGGGCTGGATCACGGTCATGGTGTTTGCTGCCGCCATGAGTTTGCGGCTCGCGCGCTTCAACTCGATGCTTGATGAAGACAAGCCGAAGTGGAAGAACAGCTACTTCACCGGCATGCCGGCACCGGCCGGGGCGATCACCGTGCTGCTGCCGCTCTACGTCGAGGGCGCTGGACTGTTCGGGGTGCGTGGCATGCCGGTGGTGGTTGCGGCCTATACGCTGGCCATGGCGTTCCTGCTGGTGTCAACCATTCCGACGTTTTCGGGCAAGAACCTCGGCGGACCGGTTCGCTGGGATGTGGCGCTGCCGATGCTGGTCGGCCTCGCCCTCGTGATCGCGTTGCTCGCGACCTACTCCTACGAGACGATGATGGTGATCACGCTCGCCTATCTGGGTCTGATCCCGTGGAGCTACCGGCGCTATCAGAAGCAGATGCAGACGATGGAGGCCGAGAGCTCGCGCGCTGCCGCTGCCAGTGACCCGCGCGTCGTCGACATCCGTTCGGCTGATCCGGCGAAACGCTGAGTGGGGCCATGCGGCATGCAGGCAGTCTACGGTGAGCTGCCTCTCGATCTCGCGAGCCCGCCACCTGGCGCGGTACAGCTGTCGCCATTGATGCCGGGCAGCGCTGCGATCGAAGCGTTGGCTGACGGGACGCTCCATGGCCTCGTCATGCACGCGCCACGCGGCACGCTGGAGCGCCGTTATGCCCTGGCCCACGGCCTGCGCGCATTGCGCGTGGGCGCTCCCTTGACCGTGCTTGCTCAAAAGAAGCAAGGCGGCACGCGATTGCGCGATGAACTCGACGCGTTCGGCTGCGTGGTCGAGGAGACCTCAAAGCAGCGTTTCCGCATCTGCACGGCGCGGCGGCCGGAATCGCCGGTCGGGCTCGGCGAAGCGATCGGTGCAGGTCGTCCGCAGCTGGCGCCGGGGTTGGATCTATGGTCCCAGCCCGGCGTCTTCAGCTGGGATCGCATCGATCCCGCCAGCGCACTGTTGATCAAACACCTGCCGGCCCTGTCGGGGCGCGGCGCAGACCTTGGCTGCGGCATCGGCGTTCTTGCGCGGGCCGCAATGGCCGAGCGCGATGTCCGGCACGTGACGCTGATCGACATCGACCGCCGTGCGATTGCAGCCGCCTGCCGCAATGTCGAGGACACACGGGCGGCGTTCGTGTGGGCCGACATCCGCAAGGCGGGCGTTGTTCCAAGTAACCTCGACTTTGTTGTCATGAACCCGCCATTCCACGACGGCGGCTTAGAAGACCAGGGACTGGGCCGCCTGTTCCTGCAGCGGGCAGCCGTTGCGCTGCGTCCGGGCGGACTTTGCCTCGTGACTGCGAACCGGCATCTGCCTTACGAGGCAGCCATGTGTCCACTGTTCGCCGATGTCGAACAGATCGTGCAAGATCACCTGTTCAAGGTCTATGCGTTGCGCAAATGAGCAAACTGTTCGACCAGATGCGGCTTGATCGGCTACTGGCCAACATGGGCTACGGCTCGCGTCGCGACATCCAGCAGTGGGTGAAGGCGCGGGCGATCGTGCTCGACGGTGCGGCACTCAGCGATGCCGACCAGCGCATCGCCATAACGCCTGATCTGAGCGCGCGCCTGACCATTCTTGGCCACCCGCTCGACCCGCCGCCCGGCATGATTCTGATGCTGCACAAGCCGGTCGGAGTCACCTGCTCGCACAAGGAAGCCGGACCGCTGGTCTACGATCTGCTGCCGCCGCGCTGGCGTGCGCGCAAGCCCGCGATCTCGACCGTCGGCCGGCTCGACAAGGAGACGTCGGGCCTGCTGCTGCTGACCGACGACGGCACGGTTCTGCACCGCCTGATCAGCCCGCGCGGCAACACGTCGAAGCGCTATGTCGCAACACTCGCCCGGCCGCTGCGTGGCAACGAAGCCGCTGTGTTCGCCAGCGGCACATTGATGCTCGAGTCGGAGGATAAGCCGCTGCTGCCGGCGAACCTGGAGGTGATGGGGCCGACTGAGGCGCGGCTGACCCTGACCGAGGGCCGCTATCACCAGGTGAGGCGCATGTTCGCGGCGGTCGGCAATCATGTCGCGGCGTTGCGCCGTGACCGGATTGCCGATCTCGATTTGCCGCCAGATCTTGGCGCTGGAACCTATCGGCTGGTGACGTCGGAAGAGATGCGCCGCCTCGGCCTGTGAACCCAGTGCTCAGTTCGCCGGCAGGACGTCGTGGTAGATCGACGCAAGTGACATGGTGAAGTCGATCGCAGGCAGCACGAGGGCCGCATCGAGCGTGGTCAGCGGATCAACCGCGAAAAAGCCATCAGCGCGGCGTTCCAACACCTCAACGTGAGGGCGATCGCGGTTCACTAGCACATAGGCTTGCAGGGTCGGGAGCTGCTGGTAGGCAACGCGCTTCTCCAGCCGGTCGCGCGCCTCGCTGCCGGGCGAAACCACCTCGACGAGGATCAGCGGATCATCGAACGACGTCTTGCCGGGGGCTGGCTTGCCGCACCGAACCATCAGATCGGGAAGTGCTGCCAGATCCTGGCTACGGTCTTTAAGGAAAAACGTCTCGCGAAAGACGCGGCAAGGTTTACCGATCTTGCGCAAATGATCGGTCAGCGCATACCCCATGTTGTCGATGATGATGTGGTGTTCCCAGCGCGCACCAACCATCCCGCGAATCACGCGGCCATTGATCAGCTCCCACTTCTCATGTGCGGGCTTGTCGGCAAGCAGCTCTTCGAAATCGTCGAGCGACATCCACTCGAGACCATCTTTCCTGGCCGCATAATTGTTCACGGCGACCTCCTGTTGCCAACCGGCGTCAGGTGCAGGTTACCACGGCGTTTCGTGACCTAAAAGCACCGCCTACTTCGTCTCTTCGGGGGCACGGTGATAGACGTCGTCAGTGCGCACGATGTCGTCTTCGCCCAGATACGTGCCGATCTGCACTTCGATGATCTCCAGCGGCACCTTGCCGGGATTTTCCAGGCGATGCCATTGCGTGGCGAAGATGTAGACGCTCTCGTTCTCGCGCAGCAGCTTGTCGAGATCACCGACCACCACATTCGCGGTGCCCTGCACCACCACCCAATGCTCCGAGCGATGATGGTGCATCTGCATGGACAGTTTTCCGCCCGGCTTCACGTGCAGCAGCTTGACCTGGAAGCGCGGGCCAATGTTCAGCGTTTCGAAATAACCCCAGGGCCGATAGTTGCGCAGGTGCTGTTCCTGCTCGCGGCGGTTCGATTGGCGCAGCTTGGCAACAATCTTGGACACGTCTTGCGACCGCGATTTGTCAGCGACCAGCAGCGCATCGGGCGTGTCGACGATGATAAGGTTGTTGACGCCGATGGTCGCGACCATGCTGCGTTCGCTGTGCACGTAGCAGTTGCGGGTGTCTTCCAGGACCGCGTCGCCCTGCACATAGTTGTTTTCCTTGTCGCGGGGCGCGATATCCCACAGCGACGACCAGGAACCGACATCGCTCCAGCCGACGTCGATCGGCAGCATGGCGGCGGCGCTGGTCTTCTCCATCACCGCATAGTCGATCGAGACGTTGGGCGACTGGGAGAATGCCGCGCGGTCGAGCCGCTGGAAGCCCAGATCGTCGGTCGCGCGGGCAAGGCCGCCACGGGCCGCCTCCAGAATCTTCGGCTCGAGACGGCCAAGTTCCTCGATGAACGTGCGCGCGTGCAATACGAAGATGCCGCTGTTCCAGAAATAATTGCCGGCAGCGAGATAGCTTTCGGCAGTCTTGGCGTTGGGCTTTTCGTAGAAGCTGTCGACCTTGAACGCGCCGCCATTGAAACCTTCGAGGGCCGCACCCTGGCGAATGTAGCCGTATCCGGTCTCGGGCAGGTTCGGCTGGATGCCGAACAGGACGAGGCGCCCGGTGGCAGCAACCTTGGCCGCGCGCCGCACGGCCTCGGTGAAGCGGGCTTCCTGCGTGATCGCGTGGTCGGACGGCATCACCACCATGATCGCAGCTGGATTATCCCGCGCAATCGACAGTGCTGCGACCGCGATTGCCGCCGCCGTGTTGCGCGCGACCGGTTCAAGGATGATGGCGCGCGGCGCAATGCCGGCGCGCTCGAGTTCTTCCTTGACGAGAAACCGATGGTCGTTGTTGCACAGCAAGGTGGGCTGCTCGAACCCCTCACTGGCGCTCAGCCGTTGCAGCGTGGAGCCGAGGAAGGTCGCGTTCTGTCCGGAGAAGAAGCGGATGAACTGCTTGGGATACATGGCGCGTGACAGCGGCCACAGCCGCGTTCCCGAACCACCGGACAAGATCACGGGGTAAAGGCTGCCAGTGGTCGCCGCTGTGGCCGTCATTGTCAACATGGCTGTGGTTTCCCGCCGAGGTCGATCGTTCGAAAAAGCTGTGCGCACCACCGCTGCAACGCTTTACAACCGCAGAAAGGTAGCGGCTCGCCCAAGTGGCGAATCGCCCCCTAATCATAACAGTTCGCGGGCCCGCTGCTCAATCACATCGGGCTGGAAATCGCGAAAAATACTGGTCAGCGGCCAGGAGAACGCTGCAGCAGCCGTTCGCGCAGGGACTGGCGGGCCGCAGGGGCGGCCGTTGGTGGTTCGGCAGCCGCCGGTTCTCGCCGGACGTTCGATGGAGCGGCCGGTGCCGATGGCTGGTCCCGGCGCAGCAGCGACCCCGCAGCAGGCCGGTTGGAATTGGCCTGCAAGTTGCCCGGTGCGGTTGCCGGGTTGGTGCGCAGCGCCATTGGCTCTGGGGCTTCCGGCGTGCGTGCGGTCGATGATTTTTCATCCGACATCTCACGCTGACTGAGCTGGGCAGCCGCAATCGGCGCGATGGCGGCCGTGATGTCGGCCTGGCTTGGACCGCCGATGCCCATCGCATCGGCAAACATCGCCATCTGCGCGCTCGGGTCCATGCCGGCGCCTGAGCCAGCGGCACGCCAGCGCTCGACCACCTGTTCGAGGAAGTTTTCATCGCCGACCGGCTTCTGCCATTTTTCGCTGAAGCGGGCAGTCGAGGACCGTGGCAGATTGTGCTTGGCCAGTTCGTCGAACTTGATACGGACTGGCAGCGCCACGCCGTCGCCGAACGCGATCGCTTCGCGCTGACCCAGAGCCGGCAGGAATTCAAGCAGGCCCGAGCCGGTGTCGGACACCGCCGATGATACGATGGCCTGGTCGCGATCGTTCGACATGCGCAGCGCAAACACCGTGTTGCACTGGGACAGGATGGTGGGGTCGATTTCCGCCGGCCGCTGCGTCACGATGCACAGCGAAGCGCCGTACTTGCGGCCTTCCTTGGCGATCTTGGCGATCGCCCGCTTGCAGGGCTCGAAGCCGGCGGTGGGGTTGGCTGGCACGTAGCGGTGGGCTTCCTCGCACACCAGCGTGACGGGCACATGGCCCTCGCCCCACAGCGCGAAGTCGAAGGTGAGGCGGCAGATGACCGAGACGACGACGTTGACGATTTCCGTCGGCAGGCCGGTGAGTTCGAGGATGGTGATCGGCTTGTCGTTGACGGGCACGCGGAACAGGCGGCCGAGGATCGGCGCCATGCTGTCGTACACGGTGAGCTGGCCGAACATGAAGGCATAGCGCGCATCCTGCGTGATCATGTCGAGGCGCGTGCGCAACTGGCGATAGGGCTGCAAGTCCTTCTTATTCTCGAGCTTGCCCATGCGCTCGTCGATCAGGCCGGTGAGGTCTGAAATGCGGTAGGGAACCGGCGTATCGACGGTGAAGCGGCCGGGATCGAGCAGGCCGCGGCGCAGGGTCGCGTTCTGCTTTTCACGACCTGAGGAATAGCGGCTCTTGGCGATCGGTATCAGTTCCTGCAGGATCTCCATCTCGGCCTTGCGGCTCTCGCCGCTGCCCAGCAGGACCTCGATCAGTTCTTCAAATGTCAGCATCCAGTAGGGCAGCTGCATGTTGCGGGGCGAAATGACCTCGCCCCACTCGGTGAAGGCGGTCGAGTATTCGTTATGCGGGTCGAGCAGGATGATGTGTGCGGCCGGGTTCTTTTCGAGGATCGCCCGCAGGATCAGCGCCGTGGTGCAGGACTTGCCGGTGCCTGTCGTGCCAAGAATCGCGAAGTGCTTGCCGAGCAGATCATCGACGCGAACCATCGAGGGAATGGTCTGTTCCTGGCGGATGCAGCCGACGCGCACGGCATTGTGCATGTCGCCGCAGAAGGCGAGTTCCAGTTCGGGCTTGGTCGCAACCCGGACCCGGTCGCCGAGCAGCGGATAGATCGTCACGCCGCGGTTGAAGGAGCCGGCCTTGCCGTCACGCGCTTTCCACAGTTCGCCGACGAGGCCGAGTTCGGCGATCCAGATTTCGGATTCACCCTCGCGCTGTGCCGGGACCGGCACGCTCAGCGCCGACACGATCGCGAGCACCACCGTGCGGGTCTGTTCAATGGCGAGCAACGTCCCCATTTCCGGCCGCTGGTTCAGCATGTGCGAACTCGTTTCGTTGGCCGCGTCGAGCAGGACGATGGCCTTGGATCCGGTGACCGATACGATGCGCCCGATGGAGGCGTCGGCGCGCAAATAGCTCGGCTGGTTCTGGGCAGGTACGATCGCGTTCATGGCAGACCTTTCAAACGAAAACCGTCAGTTGGTGCGTTATCCTGTACGCCGGCAAACGATCGTCATCGGGTGGTGCCCGAGACGAGATGGCGGGAGGGGAGGAACACCGCGACCGTGGTGCCCTCTTCCTTGCGGCTCTTGATCTCAAGCCTGCCGCCGTGCAGTTCCACCAGCGATTTGGCGATCGGCAAGCCGAGGCCCGTGCCCTCGCGCCAGCGCGTCCTCTTGCCGTCGACCTGGCCAAACGGGGTCAGGCTGATTTCGATTTCCTCGGCGCTCATGCCGACACCGGTATCTTCGACAGTGACGAGGGTGCCGCCGTCGTTGGTGCGGTTCGCGTCGACCTTGACCTTGCCGCCCGGCTTGGTGAACTTGATCGCGTTGCTGAGCAGGTTGGCAAAGATCTGGCGCAGCTTCGTGATATCGCCGCGAACGGTCGAAAGGCTAGCATCGACGTACAGCGCGAGGCTGACCTGGGCGTCGTCGGCTGCCAGCTTGCTCGAGGCGACGCAAGCGGCCAGCACATCGTCCACGTGCACTTCGCTATGGTCGATCGTGTAGCGCCCGCTCTGGATCTTCGAGATATCGAGAATGTCGTTGATGACGGCCAGCAACTGCCCGGCGGCGTCATGGATGAGGTGCGAGTATTGGACGATATCGGTATTCTGCAGGGGCCGGCCGTTGTGCTCGCTCAACAGTTTCGAAAAGCCGATGATCGTGTTGAGCGGCGTGCGCAGTTCGTGGCTCATGTTGGAGATGAATTCCGACTTCACCCGGCTGGCGAGTTCGGCCTCGATCCGCGCCGAGTGCTCGGCTGCGCGCGTGCGATTGCGCAAAATGGCCTCGCCCAGCAGGGACGAGTACTCATTCATCAGCGAGTTCGACTTGCCGTGGTTGAGTGTGCCGTTGATCATCGGTGCTTCACATGGCGACCGCGCATGACGCGCATCGCCCGACACTAAGCGCCAACATCTAAGCGAGTCTTAACGCCTGTCCCTCGGACGGGCGCAGTCGTGTGGCAGGCCGTTCAGCTGTCTGGCGTGAGGCCGACCGCGGAAATCGCCGTCACCGCGATGTCTTCGTCATCCTGCGACGGGGCCCCCGCGATGCCGACGGCGCCGATCACATGGCCATTGCTGCAACGAATCAGCACGCCGCCTGGCGTTGGTACAACCTGGCCATCGAGTGCCCCGCTGATGCCGGTGAACCAGTTCTCATAGCCGTCGGCGGCCTTGGCGAGTTTTGCCCCCGACATGCCCAGGGCAATAGACCCGCTGGCCTTGGCCACGGCGATGGTGCCGCGGCCGAAGCCCTGGCCGTCTTCGCGGGCCTGCACAATGACACGACCGCCGGCATCGACGATGGCATAGGCGAGCGGTGTGCGGCCAAGTTCGGCTGCCCGCTTGCGGGCAGCAGCCAGGATGGCGAGGGCGTGTTCGAGGGTCAGGTACATGGGGCAGATCCTGGGGCGCAAGGGGTGGCAGGGCGCGGCGAACTCCAGTACAGCATGGCGCGAAGTACGCAGGAACCCATGGCCATGCCGATCACCACGCGTCTGACGCGGCGATTGCAGATTGCCCACCCAATCCTGTCCGCCCCCATGGCGTTTGCGGCAGGCGGCCGGCTGGCTGCGGCCGTGACCAATGCCGGCGGTCTGGGCTTCATCGGCGGCGGTTATGGCGATGCCGGTTGGCTCGAGGCCGAGTTCCTGGCCGCCGGCAATAGCAGTGTTGGTTGCGGGTTCATCACCTGGTCGCTGGCGAAAAACCCGCAGCTTCTCGATCTGGTATTGGAGCGCAAGCCGGCTGCCGTGTTCCTGTCGTTCGGCGAGTCCAAGCCGTTTGCGTCGCGGATGGCCAAGGCGGGCGTGTTGTTCATCCAGCAGGTGCAGACGCTGGTCGATGCCGAAGTCGCAATCGATGCGGGCGCCGCCGTCATTGTGGCACAGGGGGCGGAGGCCGGCGGCCACGGCGAGAAGCGTGCAACAATGACGCTCGTGCCGGAGGTCGCCGACCTGATCGCCAGGCGATCGCCCGATACGCTTCTGTGCGCAGCCGGCGGTATCGCCGATGGCCGCGGACTGGCGGCGGCCCTCATGCTCGGCGCCGACGGCGTGGTGGTCGGATCACGGCTGTGGGCAAGCGCAGAAGCGCTGGTGCACGCCAACATCCATGCCGCAGCCCTCGCAGCCAACGGCGATCAGACCGTGCGCCAGAGTGTGACCGACATTGCACGCGGCTATGACTGGCCGGCCCGGTTCAACATCCGGGTCGCGCGCAATGCGTTCGTCGACCAATGGCACGGGCGCGAAGATCAGATGCGTGCGCAAGCCGCGATCGAGCAGCCGAAATATGCCGCAGCCGTTGCGGCCGGCGATGCTGGCACGGCAGCCGTCATTGTCGGCGAAGCGGTCGGCCTCATTCACGCGATCGAGCCGGCCGCTGTCATCATCCAACGCATGGTGCACGAAGCAGAAGCACTTTTGAACCGGGGGACGACGATTGCCTACTGAACGCCCGGGCGTGCCCGCCCTGATCATCTTCGACTTCGATGGTGTCGTCGCCGACAGCGAGGCAATCGCTGCGCAGGGTGGGGCGGAGTTTCTGACATCGATCGGTCATCCAACGTCGGTTGAAGATGCCATGCGGATGTTCTTGGGCCGGAACCACGTCGACACTGTCGCTGCCATGGAGCAGTACATCGGCCGCAAGCTGCCCGCCTCCTACGAGACGACGCACCGCGCCCAAATTCGCGCCAAGATGCGCACCGAAGTGGGGCCGATCCCAGGTGTGGCCGCGTTTCTTGATGCGCACGCCCCGATTCCCAAGTGCGTGGCATCGTCCTCGGGCGTCGCCTGGCTCGACCATTGCACCGATAAATTCGGGTTCCGGCATCACTTCGGGCCGAACCTGTTCAGCGCGACGCTGGTCGCCAAGGGCAAGCCGGCGCCCGATATTTATCTGCATGCTGCCAGTGCCATGGGGGCAGCGCCGTCCCGATGCCTGGTCATCGAGGACAGCCCAACCGGTGTGAAATCCGGCGTTGCGGCGGGCATGTATGTGATCGGCTTTCTCGGCGGATCGCACGTTCGCGCGGGCCATGCCGACAAGCTGCGCGCTGCTGGCGCCGCCACCACCGCTCGGACCTATGACGAGGTCGCAGCACACATCAAGAATGCGGCTCTGCGCTAACACCGCTACTGGTTCAAGCATTCCACAGCCAGGCCGCGCCCCTGACCCCGCTCGCATCCCCCCAGCGCGGCCGACGGATGTCGACCGACCGGTGATCGGCGAGAATGTAAGGTGTCATGCGATCCGGCAGGGCGCCGTAGAGACTGGCGATCTGCGACAGCCCGCCGCCAAGCACGATCACATGCGGGTCGATCAGATTGATCACATGGGCAAGGCCGCGCGCCAGCCGGTCGGCGTGGCGTGCGAGGGTTGCCTGCGCGTCAGCGTTGCCGGTCACCGCCAGTTCGGCAATGCCGGCCGCCGTCAGGTTCTGCCCCGTGACGCGACCGTGGTCGGCGGCCAAGGCCGGTCCCGACACCCACGTTTCCATGCAGCCCGGCCGGCCGCACCAGCAGGTTTGCCCTGGAAACTCATCTGGTCTGGCCCAGGGCAGCGGATTGTGTCCCCATTCGCCACCGATGCCCCGCGGGCCGTCGACGAGCCTGCCGTTGATCACGATGCCGCCGCCACAGCCGGTTCCAAGGATCACGCCGAACACGATTGATGCGTCCGCGCCTGCACCATCGGTTGCTTCCGACAGGGCAAAGCAGTTGGCATCATTGGCGAGGCGGACCGGACGGCCAAGGTGCGTTGCCAGATCCGTCTTCAGAGGGCGGCCGTTGAGCCACGTCGAGTTGGCGTTCTGCACGAGGCCCGTCGCCGGCGACAGCGAGCCCGGCATGCCGATGCCGACGGAACCTGGCCCACCGGCATCGGCTTCGAGCCCAGCCACCACGTGTCCGATGGCGGCAAGGGTCGCGTCATAGTCGTGCTGCGGCGAGGCGATGCGGTGCTCGCCACGCGGCACACCTTCCCGATCCAGGGCGATGCCGGCGATCTTGGTGCCGCCAAGGTCGATGCCAATACGAAACGGTGGTTTTGATTGGTACATCCAGCGCCCCGTCACATGGCCTTTTCGAATAGCGCCAGGGCAGCCGCCACATGCTCGGGCGGTATGCTCTGTTCGGCGCAGAACATCAATAGCGAGGATTCATCGCTGCTCAGATGTTCAAGAACTGCCGCCAGCATGGCCGCTTCCCGAGCCCCGGCGATCAGATCGCCGGGTGCGATGCCGGTCAGGCTCAAGAACCGTGCCAGACGGGTGTCGTCGGCGGCGAGGAAGGTCAAGGCCTGCACGCCGATTTCCTCCGCGCCGTCCCGGTCGAGTGCCTTTGGTTTCAGCTTTTTGAACATCGCTCATCTCTCATTTCGGTGGGAAACGCGCGTCAAGGCACGAGCTTGTGCACAATCTTAATCCGTTTGTTACGGCTCGTCCTGCACAGTGCGACGCTAGCAGGGCTCCAGAATCGGTGCATGCAGGACTGGGGCAGACAACGGTCGGAACGGCAAGGCTCAGCCATGACTTTCCTGGAGCGCGCCAAGACATTCGAGCGACCCGACGGCAACGCCGTGCGGGCGCGCAAGACCGTCATGATCGTCGAGGACAACGAGCTCAATATGAAGCTCTTCCACGATCTGCTCGATGCCCATGGCTATGCAACCTTGCAGACGCGCAACGGCCGCGAAGCGCTTGGTCTCGCGCGGACGCACCGCCCCAACCTGATCCTGATGGACATCCAACTGCCCGAGGACTCCGGCCTCGTTGTCACGCGCTGGCTGAAGGACGACGACGATCTGCGCGATATCCCGGTGATCGCCGTCACGGCGTTTGCCATGAAGGGCGACGAGGAACGGATCCGCGGCGGGGGATGCGAAGCCTATATCTCAAAGCCGATCTCGGTGATGAGCTTCCTGGCAACCGTGCGCAAGTTCATCGGCGACGCGTGACCGACGGCGCCAGTTTCCAATGCTCACTGCAAATCAAGGTGCGAAATGACTGCCCGGGTTCTCGTCGTCGATGACATATTGGCCAACATCAAGTTGCTGGAAGCGCGGCTGGTCGCTGAATACTTCGAAGTGTTGACGGCGACGAGCGGTGAAGCCGCACTTGAGATCTGCGCCCGCGAGCGCGTCGACGTGATCCTCCTCGACGTCATGATGCCGGGCATGGACGGCTTCGAGGCCTGCCGCCGGATCAAGGCCAGCAAGGCGACGCAGCACGTGCCGGTAATCATGGTGACGGCGCTCGATCAGACCTCGGACCGGATCCAGGGCTTGGAGGCTGGCGCCGACGATTTCCTGTCGAAGCCGGTCGATGATATCGCGCTGATCACGCGGGTAAAAAATCTGGCGCGCCTCAAGGTGCTCAATGACGAAATGCTGATGCGGGCGGCGACCACCGAGCAGATGGGATTGCCGGACTCGGTTGCCATCACGCGCGCCATGCGCGGCGAGAGCGGCCGCATCCTGCTGGTCGACGACCATAAGCGGTCGGCGGCGCGCACCATGCAGGCGATGGCCTCGGTGCACGATGTGTTCGTCGATACCGATATCCAGGCAGCTTTGATGCGGGTGGCCGAGCACAATTTCGACCTGCTGATGGTCTCGCTCAGTCTGGCCAGTGCTGATGGCTTGCGCTTGTGCAGCCAAGTACGTTCGCTCGACCGTACGCGGCATATGCCGATCATCGTCATGGTGGATCCTGGCGACGAGGCGCGGCTGCTGCGCGGACTGGACATGGGGGTCAACGACTACTTGGTGCGTCCGATCGACCGGCACGAGATGCTGGCGCGCGTCAAGACCCAGATCAAACGCAAGCGCCACGCCGATCTGCTGCGCACACGGCTCGAGGAAAGCGTCGAATTCGCCATTACCGACGCGCTGACCGGTCTGCACAATCGCAGATATATGGAAGGCCACCTAAGGACACTGGTGACCGAGAGTGTTTCAGCGGGCCGACCCCTGTCGGTGCTGGTTGCCGACATCGACCACTTCAAGCGCATCAACGATACCTACGGCCACGATGCGGGCGACCACGTGTTGCGCGAATTCGCCAATCGCTTTCGCCGCAATACTCGCGGTGTGGATCTCGCCTGCCGGTTTGGTGGCGAAGAATTCGTCACGATCATGCCGGACACCGCCTTGGAGCGGGCCTATCAGGTTGCCGAGCGTCTGCGAGCCTGCATCGCCGCGGAACCGTTCCGAGTGAATTCGACGACCATGCTGTCGATCACGACAAGCGTAGGGCTGTCGATGATCGAGAGTTCAGCGGATACGCCAGAAACACTGTTCAAAAGAGCGGACACAGCGCTCTATGCAGCGAAGCGAGATGGCCGCAACCGAGTGGTCGCAAATGCGGCATAATAGCGCAGGTGAGTTCGTTTTCTGTGGATGATGTGCAGCGGTTTAATCAATTCGACCGCGTTGTCGGGATTTGACGCATTGCAGCATATTCATACAGCCGTGCCTTCTTGCTTTGCATGGCTTTCAGGCACCTTGCCAGAACGCCGCCATTCTGCCACCATCCGGCCACATCGGGTCTGTGCACAACAGTCCTGCAATAAATAGAATTCGAATGCGTGAGCACGGGCGCCCTAATTTGGCGCTGTCCATGTGTTCGATTATCGTCGTGGCTCGCATAGTTCCGGACGTGAACCGCATCACCCTGGCGCTGAGCTACGAACCCGCTGAACCAAGGTCGAAAGGCTTTTGTTCGACGGGTTGCCACCAAACGATACACTGACGCCCTCTTCAGTGTGTCGTGAGGTTACGAGGTCAGAGGCCGTGGCTTACTCGGACATTTTACCCCGCTACCGAGCGAGCTACGGCCTCGACCCAGGCGCCTAAGCCAAGGCCTTCAAACAAGTTGCTGCACCATGGCTGCCTTGCAAGGCAGCCGGATTTATTTGAGCACTGTCAGATCTGCCGATCAGGGGGGTGTCTGTCAGAAATAAATTATGCCAATTCGTCAGTGCGCAAATTTCAAAAATCAATCATCGCCGAATCACTTGATCTTCGTTTCCTTGAACTCCACATGCTTACGGGCAACGGGGTCGTACTTCTTAAATGCGATCTTTTCCGTGGACGTGCGCGGGTTCTTCTTCGTCACGTAAAAGAACCCCGTCCCTGCTGTCGACAGCAGTTTGATTTTCTGGGTGACGGGCTTGGCCATTGCAGTCGCTTTCTGTGCGCGCTTTGAGCGCGATGAACTTGAGGGCGCACCATACCTCGCACGGCCATGCTGTCAAGGTTAGGGTTCGTATCAATCTGATTTCCCCTCACAGTAGCGCCAGCATGTCGCGGCGAAAACTACCATTCTTCTGGTGATAGAAAGGGACGTGCGCTTTAGTGTCAGAGTACTGATTAAGACGCAGGCGATCTCCCAAATCCTCGAGGATGACGCGCGTGATGGTCGGCAGATCGAGATCGCGTGCGTCTTCCAGCGTGAGCCAGTGCAGGCCCGAAAGTTCGCCGTCGCTGGTGTCGCTGCGATGGCTGATGGCGCTGGCGTCGGTACAGAAAAAGCGCGTGTCGTAACGGCGTGACCGGCCGGGCGGGGTGATGGCGCGGGCAAAGAACGTCAGCGCGCTGAGGCGCGGCAGGTAGCCATGCGCCACGAAGTCCGTCCAGCCCGGCACCGCCTTGGTCACTGCCGCCGGTTCGATTGCCGTGCCGATCACCAGGCCCGCCTCCTCGAAGGTCTCGCGGATGGCGGCGAGGGCGAGCGCACGGGCGCGGCCCGGTGACGCACCGCCCTTCATGGCGAGCATCAGCTTGGCGGCATCGGCTGCGGCAAGCTCATCGGCGCTCGGCATCAACCGGTCGGACTTGTCGACCCGCCCGCCGGGAAACACGTACTTGCCCGGCATGAACGCCTGTTCCATGCGGCGCCGGCCCATCAGCACGCGCGGCGGGTCGGCGGTGCGGTCGACGATGATCAAGGTCGATGCGTCGCGCGGGCGCAACGTCTTTGTTGCAGGGCCGGGAGGAGCCGGTTGCCTGGGTTCATTCGCCTCGCCGGCACTCATTGCTCATCATCCATCGGTGGCAGGGTCGCCCTATCTACGCAGGACTGCCGACCTCAGCCAACCCAGGAAATCCGCCTGGCAGCCGAAACCATAGCCCTTGCAGGCCACTTCGTGACTGCCATCGTAGATCATGTCGAGGGAAACATAGAGGATGATCAGGAGGCCGATCCAGGTGATCCACGGGTACTTCACCAGCAGTTTCGCGATGTAATGCGAGGCAACCGCCATCAAGACGACGGCAACGCCAAGGCCGATGACCAGTACAGCGGTGCTCTTGCCGGCCGCACCCGCAACCGCCAACACGTTGTCGAGAGACATCGATACATCGGCGACGATGATCGGGCCGATGGCGGCGTTGAACGAGAGAGGGGCTGCGACCGCTGCGGCCGTCACTGTCGATAGTGCCGGCACATCTGGGTCATGGGCGCCCTCCTTGATCTGGCGGTACATTTTCCAGCAGATCCACAGCAGCAGCAGGCCGCCGGCCAGCGTCAGGCCGACGATCTGCAGCAGTTGGTTGGTGACGCCGGCAAACAGGATGCGCAGGATGACCGCGCCGGCGATGCCCCAGAAAATGACCTTCGCCCTGACCTCCGGGGCGACGCGGGAAGCCGCCAGCCCGACGACGATCGCGTTGTCGCCGGCCAGAACGAGATCGATCAGCAGCACGTTAATGAGTGCCGTCCAATTTTGCTGCCACCAGCCGGCCGTCGCGATGCTGGCAAATTCGCTCAACAGTGCTTGCACGATCATCCCCCAGTTTAAATTCCCGTTTCGGGGAGATGGGGCGAGTTTCTGAAAATGCAACAGCCCGCAAAGTTTGCGGGCTGTTGACGGCTCGATGCAAGACGGGCGTTGATGATCAGCGCTTCGAGAATTGGAAGCTGCGGCGGGCTTTCATTTTGCCGTACTTCTTGCGCTCGACGACGCGGCTGTCGCGCGTCAAGAAGCCCCCCTTCTTGAGGACCGGGCGCAGGTCGGGCTCGAAGTATGTGAGTGCCTTCGAAATGCCGTGGCGCACGGCACCGGCCTGGCCCGAGAGGCCGCCGCCGACCACCGTCACGTTGATGTCGTACTGGGTCGACCGGCTTGCCGCATTGAGTGGCTGCTTCAACAGCATCTGCAGGACGGGGCGCGCAAAGTACTGCTCGAAGTCCTTCTTGTTGACGATGATGCGGCCGGCGCCGGGCTTGATCCAGACGCGCGCGATCGCGTTCTTGCGCTTGCCCGTGGCATAGGCGCGACCGAACTTGTCGAGCTTCTGGACGTGCACGGGCGCGCCCGATGCGACGACGGCTGCGGCATCGCCGCCGGCAGGACGGAGCGAGGCTAGATCGCCGAGGGTCTTTGGTTCAATGGCCATCGCGTCAGGCCCTCACATTCTTGGAGTTGAGCTTGGCGACGTCGAATGCCACCGGGTTCTGCGCTGCGTGCGGATGGTTTGGCCCCTTGTAGACCTTGAGATTGCGCATCAGCTGACGTTGCAGCGGGCCACGGGCCAGCATGCGTTCCACTGCCTTCTCCACCACGCGCTCCGGGAAGCGGCCTTCGAGGATCATGCGCGGCGACTTCTCTTTGATGCCGCCCGGGAAGCCGGTGTAGTGGTAATAGGTCTTGTCTTCGTGCTTCTTGCCGGTGAACACGACCTTGTCGGCATTGACGACGATGACGTTGTCGCCGCAGTCCACGTGCGGGGTATAGATCGACTTGTGCTTGCCTTTGAGGCGGGTGGCAATCAGGGCTGCGAGGCGTCCAACGACGAGGCCGTTGGCGTCGATCACGAGCCACTTCTTGTCCACCTCGCCGGGCTTGGCGACGTAGGTCTTCATTGGTGCTGATCCATCAGTGTTGGAGCGAGTGTTGGTGCAGGCGCGCCTGGACAATCCAGGCGGTTGGCTGCGTTCATTGTCCCGATTGCCACGAATGTCAATTTCAAAGTGAGCTATTCGATGATTTGGGTGCACGAACCCGAAAAATCACGAGCAAATTCAGATTGATAACATAAGAGGTAAAATATTACCGCTACGTGGTAATATCATACCGCATTAAGGTTCGCGGGCGGCAATGCGTAAGTTCCAGTGGTGTGGGCGACCATGTCGGCGCGGCCGTCGGCGTATAATTCCACATCGGCAACGGCGAGGCGGCGGCCGACCTTGATCAGTCGCGCCCGCGCGATGATGTCGGCGGGCGCAGGCCGGCTGAGGAAATTCATCGTCATGCTGGTCGTCACCGCCTGCAGGCCAGCCTCGCCCAGGTGTCCGAGGATCGCCACGTAGACGGAAAAATCGGCAAGCTTGAACATCGCTGGTCCCGACACTGTGCCACCGGGTCGCACCATGGCTGGATCTTGCCCCATGCGCACGTGCGCGATGCCGTCTTGGAATGCCTCGATCACCAATCGTCCCGACCCTTCATGCACTTGGGGGAAGTGTGCCTCGACGAGTGCTGCCACTTGGGCAGGGCCGAGCCGCATCTGGTAAACACTGCGTGTGACCGACATTCTTATTCTCGTCGTACTTGTGGTTTGGATTGTGAGCATCGCGATTCTAGTCTAGCCGTGCCCGGACGCAAAACTCAACGTCCGGGTACCCAAGAGGAGGCATGTGATGAAGCGCTTGTTACAGCACACGATCGGGGCCATCGCCGCCTTGGCAGTCGCCATGGGCGTGGCACTTGCTCCAGCCCATGCCCAGGCATCGGCGACCGACTTCAAGCAGGTAAAACTCAGCGACAAGTCGGTGCAAGGCTTCATCGCGGCCCAGAAGGATTTGGCAGCCATGGCGGCCAAGCTTCAGGCGGCCGGTGACAAGCCGGATGCACAGCTGCAGGCCGAACTCGAGGGCGTCGCGACCAGGAACGGGTTTGCGAACTTCGCCGACCTCGACGACACGGCGGCCAACATTTCGATGGTGATGGCGGGCCTTGACCCGCAGTCGGGCGAGTATGTCGATCCGATCGAGGCCATCAAGAAGGAGATGGACGAGATCAAGAAGGATGACAAGATCCCCGAGAAGGACAAGAAGCAGATGCTCGAGGAAATGGATCAGGCGCTGAAGACCACGCCGCCGCTGCAGTTCAAGGAGAACGTCGCGGTGGTGAAGAAGTTCCAGAAGGAAATCGAAAAGGCGCTGCAGTAGGTTTGTTTTTTTCGAACCTCACGGTTGGTTGTTGGACTGCGCTGCACTGGCCCTCTCCCTCTCCCTCCTTCGGGGGAGAGGCAACTCCAGTATTGATGCAGCATTACCAGGGACGAACCGTCGCGCGGGGAACACTGAAATGGAACTCGTCCCCTTGCTGATTGCGCGCCCTGAACCAGGCATTGCCCTCATCACGCTCAACCGACAGGCTGCTCGTAACAGCCTGTCGCTCAGCCTGCTCCAAGCGTTGCAAGGGGCCATCGCCGACGTTTCGGCGGATCGCAGCGTGCATGCCGTTGTGCTGGCAGCCAATGGACCTGCGTTCTGCGCCGGCCACGACCTGAAAGAATTGACGGCCGCGCGCGCCGATGCCGACCGTGGCCGCGCGTTCTTCAAGCTCACGATGGACAAGTGCGCCGAGACGATGCAGGCGATCATGGCATCGCCGAAGCCGTTCATTGCCGCGGTCCAAGGTGTGGCAACGGCCGCCGGATGCCAGTTGGTCGCCACCTGCGATCTGGCGGTGGCGTCGGATGCTGCGAAGTTCGCAACTCCTGGCGTCAACATCGGCCTGTTCTGCTCGACGCCGATGGTTGCGCTGTCGCGCAACGTATCGCGCAAGCAGGCCATGGAAATGCTGTTGCTTGGCGAGCTGCTGTCTGCAGAGGATGCCAAGACGCACGGCCTCGTCAACCGCGTGGTGCCGGCGGCAAGATTGCACGATGAGGCGCTAGCCATGGCACGGTTGATTGCCTCGAAGTCGCCGCATACGGTCGCCATCGGCAAGTCAGCCTTTTACCGCCAGATCGAGCAGCCGGTCGCCGAGGCCTATGCTTATGCCGCCAACGTCATGGTCGAGAACATGCTGGCGCGGGACGCTGCCGAAGGCATTGGCGCCTTCATCGAAAAACGCGATCCGAAGTGGTCCGGCGCATGAGCATGATGGAGCCACGGATCTCGATCGTCACCCTCGGCATCAGCGACATGAAGCGGGCGCGCACGTTCTATGAACGGCTCGGATTTGTGGCGTCGTCGGCCTCGCAGGACAGCATCACGTTCCTGCGTGCGGGAGGTATCGTCCTGGCACTCTACGGGCGCGCAGCACTTGCCGAGGATGCCCATGTCGCCGATAGCGAGCCCGGATTTTCCGGCATGACGCTTGCCCACAACTGCCGCTCGGAAGCGGAGGTCGATACCGTGATCGCGCATGCGGTAGCTTGCGGCGCGACGCTGCAAAAGCCGGCGCAAAAGGTATTCTGGGGTGGCTATTCGGGCTACTTCGCCGATCCCGATGGCCACTTGTGGGAAGTCGCCTATAATCCATTTCTGCCGCTCGACCAGAACGGCCAGCCGGAACTGCCCTGACAGCCCGATTGATTTGCCCGGGCGCCCCGTGGCAATGCTCAGCCCCCAGTTGCGCCGACCAGCGAGCAGACGTCCCATGCCCACGCCGCGCTATCATTACGAAGACATCGTCGTCGGCGAGAAGCGGCAGCTTGGCACCACGCGCGTGACCACGGCCGACATCAAGGCCTATGCACGCGCCTTTGATCCCCAGCCGCTGCACCTCGACGAGGAGGCGGCCAAACACACGATGGTCGGCCGGCTGTGCGCGTCGGGCTGGCATTCCTGCGCCATTCTCATGCGCCTCATCTGCGACGGCTTCCTGCTCGATGCCGCCTCCCTCGGCTCGCCTGGCATGGAGGAGATCCGCTTCGTAAAGCCCGTGTTCCCGGACGACGCCTTGAGCGGCCATTTCACCTGCACGGAAAAGCGCACCCTGGCGTCCCGTCCCAGCGTGGGCCTGTGCCGCATGCTGTTCGAAATGACCAACGGTGCCGGCGAGGTTGTGCTCACCTGGGACACCACTCAGTTCATCGCGCTGCGACCGTCTGCGGCTGCCATGGGGACACGGCCATGAGCCTGTACTTCGAAGATCTCGTCGTCGGCACCCTCGCCGGACTAGGCAGCCACACCTTCACGAAGGCCGAGATCATCGACTTCGCGCAGAAGTTCGATCCGCAGCGCTTTCACCTGTCGGAGGAAGGCGCCAAGGGGTCCTTGTTCGGCGCCCTGTGCGCCAGCGGTTGGCACACCAGCGCCGTCTGGCTCCGACTCGTCATCGATTATCGCATGCGCCAGGGCGATTTCATGCGCTTTCGCGGCGAGCGCCCGGCGCGCTATGGTCCCTCGCCCGGCTTCGAGAAAATCCGCTGGACCAAGCCTGTATTCGTTGGCGACACCATCCGCTTTTCGAGCCAGGTTCACGAAAAGCGCGATACGAAGTCGCGGCCCGAGGTCGGGCTGCTGCTGTCACTCAACGAAGGTCACAATCAGAACGGCGACCTGGTGTTCTCGGTGATCTCCAAGATGTTCGTCGAGCGGCGAACGCCGTTGGGCGTCACCTGATTCCGACACGCGCTTCCCACGCTCACGTTTTGCATCGTCCACCTCCCCATTCGAGAAGGCCAAACGCCATGACCACACACTCGCTGCTCCTGCTCCCCGGTGACGGCATCGGCGTCGAGGTCATGGCCGAGGTCGAGCGTATTCTGAGCCTGCTCAACAAGAAGAGCACGTCGGCCAAGTTCACGACGACCAGCGATCTCGTCGGCGGCGTCTCGATCGATGCGCACGGTACGCCGCTGACCGACGCCGCCATGGCGAAGGCACAAGCGGCCGGCGCGGTGCTGTTCGGCGCGGTCGGCGGGCCGAAGTGGGACAAGGTCGCCTATCACCTGCGCCCGGAAGCTGGTCTGCTGCGGCTGCGCAAGGACATGGATCTGTTTGCGAACCTGCGGCCGGCGATCTGCTATCCAGCGCTCGCCGAAGCCTCTTCCCTGAAGCGCGAGGTGGTCGAGGGCCTCGACATTCTCATCCTGCGCGAACTGACCGGAGGCACCTACTTCGGCGAGCCCAAAGAAATCGTCACACTGGAAGACGGCCAGAAGCGCGCCGTGGACACCACGGTCTACACCACCCGCGAGATCGAGCGCATCGCCCGCGTCGGCATCGACCTTGCCCGCAAGCGCACTGGCAAGCTGCACTCGGCCGAAAAGCGCAATGTCATGAAGACCGGCGTGCTGTGGCATGAGGTCGTCACCGCCACCCACAAGGCGCACGGCACGGGCGTCGCGCTGCACCACATCCTGGCCGACAACTGCGCCATGCAACTGGTGCGCAACCCCAAACAGTTCGACGTGATCGTCACCGACAACCTGTTCGGCGATATCCTGTCGGATGCGGCCGCCATGATGACAGGCTCGCTCGGCATGCTGCCGTCGGCGTCGCTCGGTGCGCCCGATTCCAAGACCGGCGCGCGCAAGGCACTCTACGAGCCGGTGCACGGCTCCGCGCCCGATATCGCCGGCCAGGGCAAGGCCAACCCGATCGCAACCATCGCCTCGTTCGGCATGGCGCTGCGCTATTCCTTCGACATGGCGAAGGAAGCCGATCTCATCGACAAGGCGATCGCCGGCGTGCTCGCCCAGGGCTACCGTACCGGCGATATCATGCAGCCCAATATGCGTAGCTGCGGCACCACAGAAATGGGCTCGGCCATCCTGAAAGAAGTCGAGCGCCTCATGGCCTGACGATAACTCGCCACCAGCGCCTTGCCGCCGCCGTAAGAATCGTTGCCCAAGAGGCTTGCGGATTCAATCCCGGAGGCACGGGCGAAATGCCGGAAGATTTTGAGAAACGCCTGCTCGCATTCGCCGAACGCACCATGCGCATCAAAGCGCATTGTGCGGGCGAAGATGCGACCAGGATCTACCTCGTCATGCCGTTCCTCGAATTGCTGGGCTACGATGCCGGCGATCCGTCGGTGATCGTGCCCGACCACGAGGATGGCATCGACTTCGCGGTCATGGTCGACCGTCGTCCGGCGATCGCGATCGAAGTGACCGGGGCTGCGCGGCCGCCGACCCAAGCCTACGGCCGCTTGCGGACCTACTGCGACGCGATCGGCACCGTGAAACTCGGCATCGCGACCAACGGTGTGCTGTTCGATGCCTTCATCGACAGTCAGCGACCCAACATACTCGATGCTGAACCGTTCCTGCGCATCGACATCTCGCGCATTGCCGGCGGCGAACTCGACCCGCAGTCGATGGATCTGCTGCAGATGATGTGTGCGCAGACCTACAATCCCGAGGGCATTGCCGAGCAGGCGTTCGCGATCGGCCTGCGCGAGCGATTGAAGTCGTGCCTGCTCGATGAATTTCGCAGTCCCTCGGAAGCATTCTGCCGGCATATCCTGGAGCAGATCGGCATCCGCAATGCCAAGCCGGGCGTGATCGACCAGCACTATCGGCCGATTCTGAAGGCCGCCATGGAGCAGGCGATCATCGTTCCGGTGATCCAGGCGCTGCGCCGCCTGCCTGCACCAGTGCCGCCGGCGGCCGAGATTGCGGCCGCCCCGGCCCGCCCGGAAATCCGCACGCGCCCGACGCCGGCCGAACGGCTAGGCGAGGAGTTGGCAGCCTTCGGCCGCATGAAGCGTCGTAGCGCGTGACCACGGCTGCTGTTGTGCGCTAGTCTAACTGAGCAGCCACCAGTTGCTGCTGGCAAGTGAAGGTGCGATTGCCGATGACCGAACAGGCCCCAATCGGACACGACTGGTCGAGCGACGTGTTCGACGTCATTGCCGCGCGCAACATCAACACCGTGTGCACCATTCCCGACGGTGGCCTCACGCGGCTGTTGAATCTCGTCAAGGCGGCACCCGCCATGCGGCTCATCACGCTGACGACGGAAGAGGAAGGGATCGGCATCGCGGCTGGAGTCTGGCTCGGCGGTGGCCGGGCGATGGTCGCCATGCAATCGTCCGGCGTCGGCAATTGCATCAACGCCATCGGCTATCCGCTCACCCTGCGGGCGCCACTCCTCATGCTGGTGACGATGCGCGGCCAGTGGGGCGAGTTCAATCCCTGGCAAGTGCCGATGGGGCAGGCGACGCCGATCGTGCTCGAGGCGATGGGCGTCAAATGCTTTTCCGTCGAGCGTGCGGAGGAGATCGGCGAGACGCTAGCCGCTGCCGCCGACATGGCTTTCAACGGGCAGCAGTCAACCGCGGTTCTGATCAGCCAGCGCGTGATCGGCGCGAAAGGGTTCGGGCAGAAATGAGCAAGAGCTTGAAGTCGAACAAGATCGGGCGGCGCAAGTTCGTCGCCGAACTGCTCGCCCTGCGCGGCAGCACCGTGATCGTGCCGGGCCTCGGCAGTGCCACCTGGGACTGTTTTGCGGCCGGTGACAGTGCGGACTATCTCTATTCCTGGGGTGGCATGGGGCTCGCGGTGCCGACCGCACTTGGGCTTGCGCTCGCCCAGCCCAGCCGTCGCGTGCTCGCCCTCACCGGCGATGGCGAAATGATGATGGGCATCGGCTCGCTGGCGGTCGTCGCCGATCAGGCACCATCGAACCTCGCCATCCTGGTACTCGATAACGAGAGTTTCGGCGAGACTGGTCGCCAGACCGGCCTCAGCGCACAGAAGGCCGACATCGCCGCCGTCGCCCGCGGTTTCGGCATCGCGCATACGTTCGTTGCGACCAGCCATGATGACCTGCCCACCCTCGCAAAACTTCTGTTTGAACAGCCGGGCCCCTCGCTTGCCGTGGCCAAGATCGCGCTCAGCGAAGATCCCTGGGCGCTGCCGGAGAAGGACGGGGCTGCCATCGCCCGTCGCTTCCAGGTGGCGCTCGGCGTGGCGAAACCCTGACCGCCCGCATGGTCAGCAACCTCTCGACGATCGGGTTTGAATTCGCTGACGATGCGGCGTTCCAGGCCGTGATGCAGCGGCTCACGCAGCAAGCCTTCGAGCGGCTGGCGTGCGAAGAGGGCGACTATGCCATCTGGCGCTCGCGCACGAGTGCCGAAGTTTGGTTCCACGTCACGGGCGACCGGGAGCCCGGCGGTGCGCTCGCCGACCGCGACATCATCGGTCTGACACCGTTCTTCGAGGGCCTGAGCGACGTGACGGTCGAGATCGTCGAGACGGTGCTGCGGGCAGGCGACAACGACTTCGAGGGTGCGTTCCTCGCCTGGGTCAATCCGGACGGGGAGAGCGGCTTAGGTGCCCATCAGATCGTGTTCGATGCGGTTGATTTCGCCGCCCACTGCGACCGTCCGTTGCCGTTCCAGGCACGCGCCCGGCTGTCGGGCTTTGCCCGCGAGATCCAGATCGTCGATGCCGGTGATGCCCGCGGCAACGCGCGCGCGGCATCGAGCGCCCGTGCGTTCATGGCGCTCGGCCTGTTCGCCGGCCGTGACCCGCACAGCGACCAGGCGCCGCCTGCACCCACTTCGAACGCGCTTGTAACGGGGCGCGTCGTCGAGGCGACGAAACTGACCAACGAGGAAACCGGCGCGCCGTTCCATTGGCTGCTGGTGGAAACGGCCGATGCGACGTTCGACATCGTGGCGGAGCCGTCGCTGGTGCCAGCCAACCTCGCCGCCGGCGCCATGGTGCAGATCGGCTGCTTGTTCTTCGGCCGGCTCATTGGTTAACCGCGAAATTTCGAGGCCTGTCCTGCCGATTGTGCGGGACCGCAGCGCGCAGCGCCGATTGAATTTGCTGGTGGAATAGGCCTTACTCCAGGTGTCCGTCGGCCAAGACGACTGACGGCACCCCAATCCTGAAGCATGGAGGAATCGCATGACCGAAGTCACCATTTCGCGTCGCAATGCTCTGCTGGGCAGTGCTGCCACTCTCGGCGCTTCAGCGGCAGGCGGTCTCATCGGCCTGGGTGCCGCAGAAGCGAAGGCCCCCTTGTCGAAGCTGCAGGCGCCGCAATTCTACCGGTTCCCGATCGGTGAGTTCCAGGCGACCATCGTATCGGACGGCCCGCTGCCGCTCGGGGAACCGTCGACGTCGATGAAGGGGATTACCAAGGACGAGATCGCCAAGGCGCTTAGCGACAACTTCCTGCCGCTCGACAGCGTGGTACTCGAACAAAACCTCATCGTGCTCAACACTGGCTCGCGCCTCGCGCTGTTCGACAGCGGCATGGGTACGAGCAAGATGTTTGGCGACACTACCGGCAAGCTGCTGGCGAACCTCCGGCTGGCCGGCATCAATCCCGCCTCGATCGACGATGTGATCTGCAGTCACGCCCACATCGATCACACCGGTGGTCTTGCCGACGCGAAGGGCCGCCGCTTCTTCCCCAACGCCACCATCCATCTCGCCAAATCCGACTATGACTTCTGGACGGACGAGAAGAAGCTCAGCGACGCCAACAGCAAGGCGTTCGTTGCCCACGCCCGGCAGAACCTGCTGCCCTACAAGGGGCGCATCAAGTTCATCGAGGACGGCAAGGATGTCATCCCCGGCGTCCAGGCGATGGCCGTTCCAGGCCACACGGTCGGGCACACGATCTTCATCATCAAGTCGGGGGCGAAGTCGCTCGTCTACACCGCCGACATCACGCACCACCAGATCCTGTTGACCGAGAAGCCGCGCACCGAGTTCGCCTACGACACCGACCCGAAGGCCGCCGTGGTCTCGCGGCTGAAGGTGTTCGACATGATCGCCTCGCAGAAGCTCCCCATGCTGGCCTACCACTTCCCCTGGCCGGGCTATGGCCATCTCGCCAAGCAGGGCGATGGCTATCGCTACTATGCGGAGCCCATGGAGTTCGTGAAGATCCCGCCGAAGAAGGCGTGAGGCGCGGCCAGTGAACCGGTGTTGCCGGGGCGATGCAGATTGTCATGTGTCGTTGCAGCAGTAGGATGTGCGGCAGAGGCCTGAACCGGGCCGCTGCCGAGCCACTGCAGTGCCCGGCAACGGGCGGTGCCAATCAACAAAAGTGTGCCAGGGGCGGTGGCGATGCGCGTCGATACAGCTGACGTTGCGGTTCCAGCCGCTGGCTCGATGGCCGCACGCATCGAGCATGGCATAGGCCGGTTCGCCGAATTGGCGGCCGGCAGTCTCGTCATCGTTGAGACCGCAATCCTGTTTGCGGGCGTCATATCGCGCTACGTGATCCAGCGCCCGTTCACGTGGTCGGACGAACTGGCCTCGATCCTGTTTTTGTGGCTCGCCATGCTGGGCGCGGTCGTCGCCTACCGGCGCGTCGAGCACATGCGAATGTCGGCATTGGTCGATGGCGCTGCCCCGCATGTGAGAAACGTGCTGAATGCGCTCGCCCTCGTCGCAGGCCTCGCCTTCCTGTGTCTCGTCATGGGCTATGCCTACGAATACGCCCACGACGAAATCGCCATCGTCACGCCCGCGCTCGAAATCCCCAACGTGTGGCGGGCCGCGGCGCTCCCCGTCGGCATCGGCCTGATGATCATCCTCGGGCTGTTGCGCATCGGCCGGACGGTGGCCGTTCGGGACTGCCTGATCGCGGCTGCCATCGTTTTTGCCATCGGTGGTGTGCTGTATCTGGCCAAGCCCCTGCTGCAGGCCATGGGCAACTACAAGCTGATCGTGTTTTTCGTCGTCCTCACCGGCGGCGCGGTACTGGCTGGCGTGCCGATCGCCTTCGCCTTCGGGCTTGGCACCTTCGCCTTCCTGGCGCTGACCACCAAGCTGCCGCTGACCATCGTTGTCAGCCGTATGGACGAGGGTATGAGCCACATCATCCTGCTGTCGGTGCCGCTGTTCGTATTCCTTGGCCTGCTGATCGAGATCACCGGCATGGCGCGCGGGATGGTCGATTTCCTGGCGAGCCTGATCGGTCATTTGCGCGGCGGTCTGCGCTATGTGCTGCTCGGCGCCATGTATCTCGTTTCCGGCATCTCCGGCTCAAAGGCAGCCGACATGGCAGCGGTCGCCCCGGTGCTGTTTCCTGAAATGAAAAAGCGCGGCGCCAAAGGCGGTGATCTGGTCGCCCTGTTGTCGGCGTCGGGCGCCATGTCGGAGACGATCCCGCCGTCGCTGGTGCTGATCACCATCGGTTCCGTGTGCAATGTGTCGATCGCGGCCCTGTTCACCGGCGGCCTGCTGCCGGCGCTCGTGCTGGCTCTCGCCCTGTGCGTCGTCGTGTGGTGGCGCTCGCGCGATGAAGACATGACCGGCGTGACGCGGGCGAGTTTGAAGACAGTCGGCCTGTGCGCGCTGATCGCGGCACCTGGCATCGCGCTGCCCTTCCTGATCCGCGCCGCGGTGGTGGAGGGCGTGGCGACCGCGACCGAAGTCTCGACCATAGGCATCGCCTATACGATTGCGGTCGGCGTCGTGTATTGGCTGTTGCGCAAGGGCTCGCCCGTGGCAGAGGCGCGTCTCGATCCCGTGCGCTGGGACCGCATGTGGCAGACGCTGGTCGACACGGCGGCGCTGTCGGGCGCAATTCTGCTGATCATCGGGGCTGCCACCGCCATGGCCTGGGCGCTGACCCAGTCGGGCTTCTCGCGCGAACTCGCGGTCGCCATGGGCAAGATTCCGGGCGGGGCCACCGGCTTCATGATCGTGTCGCTGATCGCTTTCGTGATCCTCGGCAGCGTGCTCGAAGGCATTCCGGCGATCGTGCTGTTTGGCCCGCTGCTGTTTCCGATCGCCAAGCAACTCGGCATCCACGAGGTGCACTACGCCATGGTCGTCATCCTGGCCATGGGCATCGGGCTGTTCGCACCGCCCTTCGGCGTCGGCTACTATGCCGCCTGCGCGATCGGACGCGTCGATCCGTCGGAAGGCATGGGGCCGATCTGGCCCTACCTCATCGCGCTGATCATCGGCACCTTCATCGTTGCGGCTGTACCGTGGATCTCGATAGGCTTCCTGTGAGCGTGTGCGATCAACCGAGAAAGCGCAGTTTGCACGCGCAAAGCGCGTGGTTCGAAGGACTTTCAGCCCTTCGAGCATCCCGACGAGGGCCCCAGGCCCTCGACCCATTGATTGTTCACTCAACAGAAGGGTTTCCAAAGGCCTCAGGCCTTTGGCGGGTGCTCGAGGGCGGCGCTATCGAAACCTCGACTGCCGGATTTTGGATCAGTGCGCCTGCAGGAACAGCGCGCGGTAGTTGCCCTGGCCGTTCTGGGCGAACAGTTCCTTGACGCGCGGGTGCTTGACCGGGGTACCGGCTTCGTCGGGCAGCAAATTCTGTTCCGACACGTAGGCGATGTAGGTCGTCTCGGCGTTTTCGGCAAACAGGTGGTAGAACGGCTGGTCCTTGCGCGGCCGCATCTCGGCTGGAATGGCGAGCCACCACTCCTCGGTGTTGTTGAACACCGGGTCGATGTCGAAGATCACGCCACGGAACGGAAAGAACCGGTGCCGCACCACGTTGCCGACGGTGAATTTGGCGCTGCGGATGCGGGACTGAGGTGGCTTGGGTCTGGGTTTCGAGGCCATCGGCGGTTGGTCTTTGCGGCTGAGCGGATCGAGCGACCCACTATGTGGGAGGGCGCACTTCAAAGTCCATAGCGGGCTGCGGCATCGCTGTCCTTCGCTGCCACCAGCCGGGCGAGGTCGACGATCACTTTCGCCTGCTTCCACGTGGCATCGTCCTGCATTTTGCCGTCGATCATGACGGCACCGGTGCCATCGGGCATCGCCGCCAGAATTTTCCTGGCGAAGGCCACTTCAGCCACATCGGGGCTGAAGACGCGCCGTGCGATGTCGACCTGGGAGGGGTGCAGCGACCAGGCGCCGACGCAGCCCATCAGGAAGGCATTGCGGAACTGGGCTTCGCAGGCGGCAGGGTCCGAGAAATCGCCGAACGGGCCGTAGAACGGCTTGATGCCGCAGCGTTGGCAGGCATCCACCATGCGGGCGACGGTGTAGTGCCACAGATCCTGCTGGAAGAACGGCCGCGCTTGTCCGCCCGCCGCCTGGTCGGCCAGCACGCCGTAGGCTGGATGGCCGCCGCCGACGCGGGTCGTCTTCATGCCGCGCGACGCCGCGAGGTCGGCTGGACCCAGGCTCATGCCGTGCATGCGGGGGCTGGCGCCGGCGATCTCTTCGACGTTGGACACTCCTTCGGCGGTTTCCAGGATCGCGTGGATCTGGATCGGCTTCTTGACCCCGTGGCGCGCTTCGAGCTGGGCCAGCAGTTGGTCGCAGTAATGGATGTCCCAGGGGCCTTCGACCTTGGGCAGCATAAGCACGTCGAGCTTGCCGCCGATCGCGCCAACGATGTCCATCACATCATCCAGGAACCAGGGCGAATTCAAGCAATTGACCCTTGTCCACAGTCCGGTCGCGCCGAACTCGGTGGCTTTCGCCATGGCGATGAAGCCTGCCCGCGCGGCGACTTTCTGGTCGGCTGGAACCGCATCTTCGAGATTGCCGAGGATCACGTCCACCTGTGACGCCAGCTCGGCGATTCTGCCGGTGATCTTGGCGTTATGCGGGGGGATGAAATGAATCATGCGTTCCAGCCGTACCGGCGTGCTGCGCTGCGGCGCGGGCGCTCCGATGCTCAACGGCGCATAGAACTTGGCGGGCGTGCGGGTGGCTGGCATGGGCTGGTCCGTTGGTTCAGTGGCTCGGTTGCGCCCCACTGACCACGCTCGACCGGGTATTTCAACTCCAGCGCCGGTTGCTCCACATCCACTGGTCCGGTGTCTCCCGCACCCAGGCCTCGAACTGGCGCTGCATGGCAGCCGTCGCCCAGCGGATATCCTCGCCCTGGTTTGCCGTGCGCGGCACACGCAACTCGACCATGTCGACGAGGAACCGTGCCGCGTCCCCCTGCCGCACCGTGCGTGCCATCCAGATCCGGGCACCGACCCGCCGCGCGATCATCGCCGGCATCGCGACGGTGCGCGCATCGCGACCGAAGAACGGCACTGGTAGTCCATTGCGGTCGTAGAGGTCCGACACGAGGCCGAGCCGACCGCCGCGGCGCACATAGTCCATGATGAAGCGTGCCGTCTTCTGCCCCTCGCCGTGGTCGCCCTCCACCTTGCCGCGGCCAAGCAGCCCCCCCGGATAGAGATTGCGGCGCTGGTAACGCAGGTACTGGTCCACATAGGGGTTGTTGACCGAGCGATAGACCGCTGCCGGTGTCGCGCCTGATGAGGTCAGCGGCCAGACCGACAACTCCCAGTTGCCCATGTGCAGCGACACACCGACGATCGGCCCGAGCTTGTCGCGGTAGCGCGCAAACACCCGTTCGTTAGAGATCACGACGCGTGAGGGATCGGCCAGGATACGATCCATGAGCATGGTCTCGGCCATCACGCGGCCGAGATTGTCCCAGTGTGCCATGGCGATGCGCAGCCGCTCCGCTTGCGGCATGTCGGGGAAGGCGACGGCGATGTTGTCGAGCGCACGCAAATGCCGCCGGCGCATAAGCCGGGGGCCGAGAAACTGCCAGGTCCGGCCCGACAGCCGGCTCGCCGTGTCGAGCGGGACCGCGCGCACCATGGCCACCACCAGCATCAGCAGGGCGTATTCGACGCGGAATTGAAGGTCGCGCAGGAAGGAGCGTTTCGGCGGCATGGGTCCTGGTCGGCGATTGCAGTGGCGTGGCCGCGGCCAGCCCGATCCGGCGGTTGAGACTTCACCTCCCTCCAGACAATAGTCACGGACGGGCGTCAAGCGCCGGGATGGCGACCGGCACCCGTTCGAGACTTGGGCGCATCAGGTGGGGTAACGACCCGGCCGACTCGAATCCGGCGCGCATGACCTGCCGCTTCAATGCAGCAATGCCGCCGATCAGATGCAGCGATGCCCCGCGCGCGAGGTCGCTCGGCAGCAGGTCGGCCAGCAGTGACCGGTTCAGCCAGTCGACCGCCCGCGTGCGCACGTCGATGTCCGTGCGCCGCGCCGCCACATACCGATCGAGCACCGCTTGCCCGCCGATATCGCAGCCCGCCGCCCGTGCAGCGCCAACGAGTTCGGCGAGCGTTGCGACGTCGCGAAAGCCGAGGTTCAGGCCCTGGGCGCCGATCGGCGGCAGGGTGTGGCCGGCTTCGCCGACGAGCGCGACGCGAGGGGCTGCCAGCGTGGCCGCCTTCACGCAGCTGAGCGGAAAGTGCCGGCGTTCGCCGATTGCAGTCACCGTGCCGAGCACGCCGTGCAGGCGCTCTTCGAGGGCGGCCGTGAACGCCGCATCGTCAGCTGCAACCAGACGCCGTGCCATGGCCGGCCGCTCGACCCACACCAGACTCGAGCGGCGTCTGGGCAACGGCACCACGGTGCAGGGGCCGGCCGGGCGGTGGAACTCGGTCGAAATGCCGCGGTGCTCGCGCGAGTGGCCGAACTGGGCGGCGATGGCGATCTGGGGATAATTGGTGACCTCGGCTGCGATGTTTGCAGCCTTCCGGCACGTTGAATTGCGGCCGTCGGCGGCGACCAAGAGGGACGCGCGCAGGACTGCGCCCGTATCGAGATGCACGTGGGCGAGGCTCTTGAGGGCGTCCTGCGATGACCCTGAGGGGCTCGGCTCGACATCGATGGCGGTCACCTGGGCGTCGATGAACTGCACGTTGACCAGGCGTTCGACGGCATCGCGCAGTGCCCGTGCCAGCGCCTCTTGCGGTACATTGGCGCCGAACGCGGTCAAGCCGAGTTCATGGGCTTCGAAGGTGACGGCTGGCGCCCGCAACAGGGTGTCGCGGTCGTCGATGATGCGGATGCCGGCAAGGGCTGCCGTGTCAGCCGCAAGGCTGTCCCAGGCGCCGATATTTTGCAGCAGGGCGAGCGACCCGTTGAAGAGCGCGGCGGTCCGCGTGTCGGGTGCCCGTGCCGGCGCACGCGGCGCGACCACGGCGACGCTGAACCCGCTCGTTGCGAGTGCGGCAGCGCTGGCAAGCCCGGCTGGCCCGGCGCCGGCAACGATGATGTCGACCGTGGTCATGGCGTTTGCCTCTCGGCGCGCAACGTCAAGGAACGACTTGACCTGCTCGCCACTACCAATGTCGATTGCGCGAGGTTGCCGCAACGGCACCAGTGACGCGGTGGGGATGCCGACGGCCACGTTCGTTGCGTGCCAAACCGAAGCACCGCGCGCCGGGGTTGAACCGCCATCTGGATGTTGCGCCGCTACACGAAGTCAAGGCGCACGCGAGGGGGCGCGCAGCGCAACATTGACAGTGAAGCCCGAGCCCCGCATTATCTTCGCGCCATGAACCCTGCTGCCATCATCCGCCGACGTATGCTGCCGAGGTTGCGCCCGCGACTGCGATGAGGATGTTTGCCGACTCCTTTCGCCCGCAGGCCGCGCCCATGCGCGGCTTTTTTAATTCAGCTTCCGTCACGGACCATCCGCCATGCCGACTGCAACTTCCAAGGCTACCGTTTCCGCCAAATCCCACGTCGCAAGCAGCGGCCCTTCGCCCGCCGTCATGGGCACTTATGCCCGCCAGGACGTGGTTTTCGAGCGGGGTGAGGGCAGCTGGCTCATCTCCACCACGGGCGAAAAATATCTTGATTTCGCCAGCGGCGTCGCCGTCAACGTGCTTGGCCATGCCCACCCGCACCTCGTGCAGGCGCTCACTGCCCAGGCCGCCATGCTGTGGCACACGTCGAACCTTTATCGCGTCGCCAACCAGGAGACGCTGGCCGAGCGGCTGTGTGCAGCAACCTTCGCCGACAAGGTTTTCTTCTGCAACTCGGGCGCGGAAGCCTGCGAGGGCGCAATCAAGACCGCGCGGCGCTATCACCACGTCTGTGGCCACCCCGAGAGGAACCGCATCATCACCTTCAAGGGCGCGTTCCACGGCCGCACGCTGGCAACGATCGCGGCGGCCGGCAACGAGAAGTACATGGAGGGCTTTGGACCCGACATGCCGGGCTTTGATTGCCTGCCCTTCGGCGACCACGATGCCTTGACCAAGGCGATCGGGCCCGCCACGGCCGCCATCATGGTGGAGCCGATCCAGGGCGAGGGCGGCATCCGAACGATCCCGAACCAGTGTCTCGTCGGCCTGCGCGAGCTGTGCGACAAACATGGCCTGTTGCTGATCCTCGACGAGGTGCAATGCGGCGTCGGGCGCACGGGCCGTCTGTTCGCGCACGAGTGGGCCGGCATCAAGCCCGACCTCATGGCGATCGCCAAAGGCATCGGCGGCGGCTTCCCGGTCGGCGCGTTCCTGGGCACCACGGAAGCGACCAAGGGCATGGTGCCCGGCACCCACGGCTCGACGTTCGGCGGCAATCCGCTCGCGACCGCCGTCGGCAATGCCGTGCTCGATGTGGTGCTCGAGCCGGGCTTCCTGGACGCGGTGCAGAGGAAGGCGCTGTACTTGAAGCAGGCGCTCGCCCGCGTGCATGACGAGAACCCCGGCCTGGTCGAGGAAGTCCGCGGCGCCGGCCTGCTGATGGGCGTCAGGATCAACGCCAAGGTGCCGGCCGGCGACGTCGTCAAGGCGTGCACGGCGGAGAAGTTCCTCGCCGTCGGCGCCGGCGACAACGTGGTGCGCATCATCCCGCCGCTGAACGTCAGCGAAGCCGAGTTGGCCGAAGCCGCCAACCGCCTCGGCCGCGCGCTGAAGTCCGTCGCCAAGGTTGCGTGAGCCATGTCACACCGCAAGCTGGAGGGCCGCGCGCGCGCCATGAAGCCACGCCATTTCATCGACATTGAAGCGATCGATGCGGCAACGCTGCGCCGCATCGTCGACAACGCGCACGCCATGAAGAAGGCCGGCCGCCGTGTGCCGGCGCACCTCGCGCCAAAGGACATCGCCGATCAGGTCCTGCTGATGATCTTCGAGAAGCCCTCGACGCGTACCCGCGTGTCGTTCGACGTGGCGATGCGCCAGCTCGGCGGGCAGACGATTTCGCTCAACCACGCCGATCTGCAGACCGGGCGCGGCGAGAGCCCGTCGGACACGGCCAAGGTGCTGTCGCGCTACGGCGACGCCATCATGATCCGCGCGCACGCCCACGCCTCGATCACGGAATTGGCCGACAACGCCACGGTGCCCGTGATCAATGGCCTGACCAACCGCAGCCACCCGTGCCAGATCCTCGCCGACATCATGACGTTCGAGGAACGGTCGGGCGACATCAAGGGCCGCCAGATCGCCTGGGTCGGCGATGGCAACAACGTCGCCGTGTCGTGGATGCAGGCGGCCGTGCGCTTCGACTTTGCGTTGCGGATTGCCTGCCCGGCGCAACTGAAGCCCGAGCGCGACGTGATCGACTGGGTGGCAAAGAATGGCGGCAAGGTCGAGCTCTTCGACGAAGCGGCGGATGCCGTGAAGGGCGCCGACTGCGTCGTTACCGACACGTGGGTGTCCATGGGGCAGTCCGATGAAAGTTGGCGCAAGCAGCTGCTGGCGCCCTACGCCGTCGACAAGGGGCTCATGCAGTGCGCCGCCAAGGATGCGATCTTCATGCACTGCCTGCCAGCCTACCGGGGGCACGAGGTCTCCGCCGAAGTGATCGACGGTCCGCAGTCGGTGGTGTTTGACGAAGCGGAAAACCGCTTGCACGCACAGAAGGCGATTCTCGCCTGGTGCCTTGGCGCGTAGCCTGGAGCACTCGAGTGAGGCAGCGTCGGCGGTCTTGTGCTCACTTCCCCAGCGCCTGTTTTTTCCAGATGTCCCAGGGCCGCGCCGAGATCACCTCGTTGACCTTGTCGGCCTTTACGCCTTCTTCCGCCTCGAGATAGGTGATCGGGCCGCCGAGGCTGATCGCCTGCAGCTGCAGGCGCGCATTCACTTCGAGGTAGACCGCGCGGAACACCGCAAGCTGGATCGACGGCCCCACCACCACGTTGCCGTGCCCGCGCATGAGGACGGCCGGCTTGTCACCGAGTGCCTCGGCGAGCGCCTTGCCGAGTGCGCCCGAGCCGACCAGCATGTTGGTCATGCCGCCCGCCTTGCGGATTTCAAACACCGGCACACCGGCTGCGAGAAACGCCGAGTTGTGGAACATGGCGCGCATCGGCACTTGGCTCGCGCCGAAGGGGATGGTCGCCGGCGAGTGGCTGTGCACCACGGCCATCACATCGGGTCGTGCGCGATAGACCTCAGCATGGATGAAGCGCTCCAGGAACAGCGTGCGCCCTTTTGCGTCGATGCCATTGCCGTCGAGATCGTGCTCGACGATATCGTCCGCCACGACGAGGGCCGGTGCTACCGAGCGTGCCATCAGGAAGCGCGTCGGGTCCTTGGGATGGCGCACGCTGACATGGCCGAAGCCGTCGAGCACGCCCTGGTTGACGAGGATGCGGCCGGCAGCGACCAGGTCTTCGATCAGCGCGGGTTCGGCAGGCCCCGCTGACGGCGCCGCGGTCGACTGGGCCAACGCCGGGGCCTGCACCACGGGCGCAGCGGTTGCAAGTGCGGCTGCCATCAGCAGTCTCGAAATGATCAAACGCGCGCGCGTGGTAGTTCTGGTCATGGTGTCGTCCGTCACTGGAGTTTCGATTGTCTCTGGCCGTTGGCGTCGGTGTCAGGGATCAGGGATCAGACTTAGCATGGCTGGGCTGCGGCGCCAGCGTTTGCCGTTTGCGAACGACGGGTGTTGAACGCGGGCTCTGCCTGTCGCGACGGGAGCGGCGGCGCGGTACGGGGACAACGGCATGCCGCTCACGACGATGATCGCACTGGTCGCGACGATGGTTGCGACGGCATTTCTGTCCGGCATCTTCGGCATGGCGGGTGGCCTCGTGCTGATCGGCGTGTTGTTCCTGGTGCTGCCGTTGCCCGATGCGATGGCCCTGCACGCGGTGACGCAGATGGCGTCCAACGGCTGGCGCGGCGTGCTGTGGATCAAACACGTGTCGTGGCGGGCGGTCGCAGCCTACCTCGGCGGCTGCCTCATCGCCTTCATCGCCTGGTCGCTCGTGCGCTACGTGCCCGACAAGGCAATCGCGCTGCTGGCGCTCGGGCTCACTCCGTTTCTGGTGCGGCTGGTACCGGCGAACCTCAAGCCCGATCCGCAGAACTTCCTGCATGGCGGCATTTTCGGCGCGATCTGCATGACCTTGATGCTGCTGACCGGCGTCACGGGCCCGATCCTCGACACTTACTTCCTGGGCGGCGGACTGGAGCGCCGGCAGATCATCGCCACCAAGGCGATCTGTCAGGTATTCGGGCACGGCGCCAAGTTCATCTACTTCGGCGGACTGGTGGCAGGCGCTGCGAGCCTCGATCCGCTGATGGCAGCGCTCGCGGTCGCAGCCTCGATCGCCGGCACGACGGCGGCCAAGCCCGTGCTGGAGCGGTTGACCGACACGCAGTATCGCACCTGGACCACGCACATCATCACCGTGATCGCCGGCTTCTACGTGCTGCAGGGGTTGTGGCTGGTGGTTAGGGGGTGAGTTTCAGTCGCGAGACGCGAAGCATGCGCACGGTTGCGACAAAAGCCAAAACGCGTACTGGCCTGCCGCGACATCCGAACGTTTTTATGGCGTGTTCCGGGGCCGGACCGACCGGCAACGCTCGGCTAGATTGAGGCGTGCATATGAGCCGGAGACACCATTGGTGTCACTGCGATCAATACGCGAGTATCGTAGGTTGGGTTAGTGCGGCCACGGACGTTGGCTATTGTGTCCGAGGTGAATTCCGCGCGTAACCCAACATCTGGCCGACCCCGATGCAATACCGTCGGATTTACATTCCGGGCGCTTCGTATTTCTTCACGCTGATCACGACCGACTGGGTCGGTCGCGAGTAGTGTTGGGTTACGCGCGTTGAGTGTCAGCGCAAGCGGAGAGCTCGGAGTGCGCGCCAACCCAACCTACGACTACTGTCGAAAACTGGCCTGCCGCGACATCCGAACGTTTTTATTGCAGCAGTGTTGGGTTACGCGCGTTGAGTGTCAGCGCAAGCAGAGAGCTCGGAGTGCGCGCTAACCCAACCTACGACTACTGTCGAAAACTGGTCTGCCGCGACATCCGAACGTTTTTATTGCAGCAGTGTTGGGTTACGCGCGTTGAGTGTCAGCGCAAGCAGAGAGCTCGGAGTGCGCGCTAACCCAACCTACGGCCGTCCGCCCGCCTACTTCTTCCCCTTCGCCGCTTCATAGCGCGCTTTGGTTTCGGCGTTCATGGGATAGAGGCCGGGAAGTGCGACGCCGCGGCCCACTTCATCCATGATCCAACCTTCCATGTGCTCCTGGCCCGGAGCCTGGGCGAGAATGTCAGCCAGCAGCGCCTGCGGGATGCACACCGCGCCATCGTCATCGACCACCACGATGTCGTTGGGAAATACCGCGACGCCGCCGCAGCCGATCGGCTGTTGCCAGTCGACGAAGGTCAAGCCCGCGACCGACGGCGGGGCGGCGGCCCCCTGGCACCACACCTTCATGCCGGTCGACAGTACGCCGGAACGGTCGCGCACCACGCCGTCGGTGACGAGGCCAGCGACACCGCGCTTGACCATGCGCGCGCACAGGATATCGCCGAAGATGCCGGCGTCCGTCGTGCCCATGCTGTCGGCGACCGCGATCACGCCGGCCGGCATGGCTTCGATTGCCGCACGGGTCGATTTCGGTGATGCCCAGCTTTCCGGCGTCGCAAGATCTTCCCGTGCCGGTACGAACCGCAAGGTGAAGGCGCGGCCAACGGTGCGCTTCTGGCCCTCGCGGAACGGCCGGGTGCCGCGCATCCACACGTTGCGCAGACCCTTCTTCAACAGGATCGTGGTGAGGGTCGCGGTGGTCACTGTCTCAAGTGTGGCGACGACGGAGGCTTCAAGCGGCAGAACGTCGGACATGGGTAACTCCGGGTGATGTCGAGGGGCAGCGTTGGCGGCGAGCTATACGCCGCCGCGACGGCGCCTGTCGATTGCGCTTGCAGCGCATGGAATTGTAGTGTACTTTGCAATACAAAGCATAAGTTGGATCCCATGCAAAACCTCGACCGCGCGCTGATCGATATCGCCGCCCTGCGCAGCCAACTGGCGCGCAGTACGGAGTTTCGCGGCTACGGCCCCGTGACGCTGGCCGCAACCGGCGGCCTCGCCGCTGTGGCAGCCGGCATCCAGGCGCTGGTGCTGCCGCAGCCTGTGGCCAACGTGCGCGGCTATCTCGCGCTGTGGACCTTCACTGCGATCCTGGCTGCCGTTCTGATCGGCTACGAGGCGGTGACCCGCTCGCGCCGCATCCACTCGGACCTCGCCAACGACATGCTGATGCAGGCGATCGAGCAGTTTCTGCCAGCTGCCATTGCCGGACTTCTGCTGACGCTCGTGGTGCTCGGCTGCGCAGCGGACAGCCTGTGGCTGCTGCCGGGCCTGTGGCAGATCATTCTCAGCCTCGGCGTGTTCGCCTCGTGCCGGTCGCTGCCGCGGCCACTGGTGGCGGTCGGCGTGTGGTACCTGTTGAGCGGCGTGACCTGCGTTGCCTTCGCCCATGGCGCCGATGCCTTCTCGCCGCTCGCCATGGGGCTGCCCTTCGCGATCGGCCAAGGCATGGCGGCGCTCCTGTTCCAGTACAGCGGAGGTCCCGATGCCGACGCGTGAGGAATTCCCGAAGGATGACCAGAGCGGCCGCTTCGCCTACGAGGGTCTCGACCGGGTGATCCATGAGAAGGCGCGGCTCAGCATTCTCACCTCGCTGATCGCCCATCCCAAGGGTCTGGTGTTCGGCGACCTCAAGCAGTTGTGCGGCCTGAGCGACGGCAACCTCAGCCGCCACCTGCAGGTGCTGGCCGAAGCCAAGTTGGTCGAGATCAACAAGGCGTTCGAAAAGAACCGTCCGCAGACGACGTGCCGGATCACAGCGCAAGGGCGCAAGCAGTATCTCGAATATCTTCAGGTTCTGGAGCAGGTGGTGCGCGATGCGGCCGCTGCCGGCACGGAAATCGACAAGCCCGGCATCATCCCGCGTCGGTTGTTTCCGGCGTGAGGGTGCGTCCCTTTTTTTGCTTCTAAACTTTGCAATACAAAGTATTCTCCAGGAGAGAAATATGCACATCGCAATCATCATGGACGGCAACGGCCGCTGGGCGACCCAACGCGGTGCGCCGCGCACGTTCGGACATCGGGCTGGAATTCAGACCGTTCGACGCATTGTCGAAGCAGCGCCCGGCCTCGGTGTCAGCACGCTGTCGCTGTTCGCCTTCTCGGCGGACAACTGGCGCCGGCCACCGGAGGAAGTGTCGGCGCTAATGGGCTTGCTCGGCGCCTACATCGGCAGCGAGACAGAGCGCCTGATCACCAAGGGCGTGCGTGTCAGCTTCATCGGCCGCCGCGACCGGCTGCCGGCAAAGCTGCTGTCGCAGATCGCGCGATTGGAAGCGGCAACGGCTGGCGGCGCGGCGCTGCAGGTGCGCATTGCGCTCGACTATTCCTCACGCGCCGCGATCCTGCAAGCGGCCCTGGCACTGGTGCCGGAACGAGCGACCCTCGACGGGTTTGCCCGCACCATCTCAGCACCCGCCGACCATGCACCCGACGTTGATCTGCTGATCCGAACAGGGGGCGAGAAGCGACTGTCCGATTTCCTGCTCTGGGAAAGCGCCTACGCTGAACTTTGGTTCACCGACACCATGTGGCCGGACTTCGAACCCCAGGACCTGGCCGATGCGATCAACGATTTCTCCCAGCGCGACCGCCGTTTTGGCGGCCTCGCCCGGGTGGCCTGAGCGGGCAGGCCATGTGTTTCGCTGTCACACGCCTGCAAACATGTGGAACCTGCCGCAGCTCATGATGCCAAGTCGCGAGCAGCTCAGCGCGGCGAACGCCGGACAGGGAGCCGACTGGCGCGGCTGGACCCTGCGCCGCGTGCGATTGGCCCGCCCTATCGTTGCCTCAGCGAAATGACGGCTACACCCCCCATCACGGCGCCAGCGCTTGCAGCTGGTTTGGCGGTGGGGCTGCGTCGGGATCACGTTCGCCGGCCAGGTCCTTCACGCCGTCCCGGCCATAGACGTCGGGGCGGAACTCGACGCGGCCATCGGCTTCGGCCCAGGCGGTGATGTAGGTGAAATACACCGGCAGCGGCCGGGTCAGCGTGACGTCGAGCGGCTGGCCGGCGGCCACCACATCGTCGGCGCGCCCGGGCTTATCCCAGCCGATCTCGTGACGCGCGATCCACTCGACCAGCTTGAACACGTCCTGCACGCGCACGCATCCCGCCGAGAACGGCCGCGAGCGCTGGTTGAACAGTGGCTTCAGCGGCGTGTCATGCATATAGACGGTCTCGGAATTCGGCATGTCGATGCGCACGAGGCCGAGCGCATTCTGCTGGCCCGGATCCTGCCGGAAGTGCACCACCTTGCCGTCAGCCCTCGACCAGTCGACGGCCTGCGGATCAAGCTCCGGGCCCTTGTAGCCGTTGTAGGCGCGGATCAGCTCCTTACGCAGATATTCGGGTTCTTTCTGCAGGCGCGGGATCAGATCGAGCGTGGCAACGCTCTGCGGCACGTTCCAATAGGGGAAGAAATTGAGGGCACGTATGGTGGCCTTGACGACCGGTGTCTGCCGTTCGGGCTTGCCGACGATGACGCGGTGGCGCCGGCGCACTTCATGGCCTTCGACGGCTTCCAGCTGGAAGGCCGCCGCATTCACCAGCACATAGCGGTCCTCGATGCGCGTCTGCAGTAACTCGCGGATGCGGCGCTGGTTGAGGCGCAGCTGCTCCATCCGCACGTGGGCTGGAATGTTCAGCTGCGAGATCGTCGACAGCTCGGCGCGGCCGGTGACGCGCAGGCCATGGCTCTCCTGGAAGGTCTTCATCGCCTGTTCGAGGTCGTCATCGAAGTGAAAGCTGCCCTCGGACGCGCGGGTTCGCCGCAGTTCCCCGCCGAGCGCAAGGCGGCGGCGCAGAATAGGCACGCGCTCATCGTCGTCACCGGCGCGCAGCAGACGGCCGGTCGGCATCGCCGGCCAGCCGCCGCGCTGAACGATCTGCTGATAGCGCTGGATTGCGGCATCGATATTCTCGACCATCTGGTCGCTGCGCCACGGCGTGGCATCGCTGCGCAGGTCGTTCAAGACATCGACCACCCGCTCGCGCTTGTCGGACGAATCGCGGGAGCTGCCGGCGCCGCGACCGAAGCCGGGCAATCCGTCCGCCCAGCTGCCGCCGGACTGGGCGCTGGCCGATGCCGCACCGAGGCCAAGAGCACCGAGACCCGCAAGCAAGCCCCGCCGTGTCGGCTGCGTTGTCTCGAGCACACTGCGGGCGCTGCGTCTGGTCTTGCCTGGCATCGCGTACCGTTCCGTAATCCTGTCGCAGTTGAGCGCCCAATCCGCCGCGGTTCCGTCGTGACCGAGCGGACGGCGCGCGGCCGTCTGTCCCGCGTGCTGTCATCGGGAACAGACTTGGCGAAACGAAGGCCCGATCTAGCAGGGCTCTTGCAGGAGAGCTACGCCCGGTTTGCATCGCTCACGTGACCTTGCGTCGCGGCGGTTGCACCCGGCCAGCGCTAGGCTTTTGCGACCACAGCGACAACACGCTGAAGATTCGTCGTTTTTTCTGATCTTCGATCTGCTCCGGTCATGCGTGTGCCCCAGCGCAGTTAAAAAATTCGTGATGGTGACACCCTCCTTGCCATGGCCACAGCGAAAGGCCAAACCATAGACGCCGCGCTCGTTTTTTTTCGTACGCGCCAAATAGGACACACTTTCCGATGGCTGAGTCCCCCGTGTTGTGGAGCCTCGACGCGCGCGGCGTCGCGACCGTCACTTTGAACAGGCCCGAGGTCAGTAACGCCTATGACGGCGCGCTGATCCAGGGCCTGCATGATGCCATGGACGAATTGTCCGCCAAGGCGGCGCTGCGTGCCGTGGTGGTGACAGGCGCCGGCCGTAGCTTCATGGCAGGCGCCGACCTCAAGTGGCTGAACGCGGTGCGCGTGTCGCAGCCGGCCGACAATGAGCGCGCGTCGCGGCAGACGGCCGAGGCCGTCGACCGCTTCAACCGGCTTGCCGTGCCGACGGTCGCGCTCGTTCGCGGATTTTGCGTCGGCGGTGCGACGGGCCTCGTTGCTGCTGCCGATGTGGCACTGGCCAGTATCGATGCCAAGTTTGCGATCTCCGAAGTGCGCTGGGGGCTGACGGCTGCCATCATCATCCCGCAACTGGTCGACGCCATCGGCGTGCGCCAACTGCGCCGCTATGCGCTCACCGGTGAGCGGTTCGACGCCGAGGAAGCGGCCCGCATCGGCCTCATCCACGCAGTGGTGCCGGCGGCCGAACTCGAGGCACGCGGTGCGGCGGCGGTGGCAAGCCTGCTGGAGAACGGTCCCCAGGCGGTCAGCGACACCAAGGCTTGCATCCTCGAGCAGGCGCGCGGCAACTTCGACGATCGCGCGATGGCGGGCCTCGTCGATGCGCACGCGGCAAAGCGGCAGTCCGCCGAAGCCGCCGAGGGGCTCGCTTCGTTTGCCGAAAAGCGCGCCGCGCGCTGGGCGCCGTGAGCCCGTCTAGGCGGCCGCCAGACGCTGGCCCTTGACGATGCGGCCGGGGAGGTTGCCGGTCGCCTCGCCATTGCGATAGGTGATGGCGCCCGAGACGATCGTGGCATCATAGCCCGATGCCTTCTGCAACAGACGGCGGCCGCCGGCCGGCAAATCGAACGTGACATAAGGCCGGTCGAAGCCGACTTTGTCGAAGTCGATGACGTTGAGATCGGCCTTCTTGCCGACCGCGATCACACCTCGGTCCCCGAGGCCGCTGGCGCCCGCTGGATCGGACGTGAGGCGGCGGATCACCTCGGGCAAGCTCCAGCGCTGGCGCTCGCGACCCCAATAGCTCATCAGCCAGGTCGGGTAGCCGGCATCGAGGATGAAGCCGACGTGCGCGCCGCCGTCGCCCAACCCCATGATGGTGTTGCGGTTGTCGAGCATGGCTTCGGACGCGGACAGATCGAAGTTGAAGTAATTGACCAGCGGCGCGTAGAGGAAGTTGCGTCCGCCATCCTCGATCAGGATGTCATAGGCGATTTCCGGTGCCGTGCGCCCTTGGGCAGCGGCCATCGCCGCGACTGAGTCTTCGCGCTTGGGCATATAGTTCGGCGGGTTCCCGAAGCGAAAAATCTGCGTGTACATGAGCCGCTTGATCAGCGGGAACGTACTGCCGGCGATCGGGTCCTCGGACAGGATGCGCGCGCGCACCTGCGGGTCCTGCATGATCTTCACACGCTCTGCCAGAGGCGCCGCAGCGATCCTCTTATAAGACGGTGTGCCGGAGAATGGGTTCTGGCTGCCTTCGAGCCCGAGCAGCAGGCCGATCGGCCGCGGCGGGGCCACCGGTCGGATCGACAGGCCGGCCGCGCAGGCGTCATCCACATAGCCGAGCAGTTCCTTCCATACATTCGAACGCGCCGCTTCATGCCGCTGGGTCAGCGAGAACACGGCCGGACGGCCCGAGCGTTCCACGACGCGCCGCAGCATGGCGAACTCGGACTTCGCGTCCGGCTCATTCCAGTCCGAAACCAGTTCGAGAAAGCCGGCGCCCGCCTGCTTCATGCCGGCAGCGATCCCGTGCAACTCGTCCTCGGTGGCGCGCAGGGTCGGGGTGTAGTCGCCGGCCAGTGTCTTGTGGCTGATGGTGCGCGATGTGGAGAAGCCGAAGGCGCCGGCCCGGATCGCGTCCGCCGTGATCGCGCCCATCTGGGCAATGTCGTCCGCGGTGGCCTTCTCGTGCCGGATCGCGCGGTCGCCCATCACATAGACGCGGAGCGCTGCATGCGGGAGGAGCGCGCACAGGTCGATATCGCGCCGACGGGTGTCGAGAGCGGCGATGTACTCGCCGAACGTCTCCCACTGCCAGTTCAGCCCTTCGTGCATGACGGGCCCGGGGATGTCCTCCACGCCTTCCATCAATTCGACGAGCTTTTCGCGGTCGGCCGGCCGGCAGGGCGCAAAGCCGACGCCGCAGTTGCCCATGACAGCGGTCGTCACCCCGTGCCAGGCGGACGGCGCGGTGTGTGCATCCCAGATCGCCTGACCGTCATAGTGCGTGTGGATGTCGACGAAGCCGGGTGTCACGATGCGGCCTCGGGCGTCCACTTCTTCCTTACCGGCGCCGTCGAAGGTGCCGACGGCAACAATGCGACCCTGGTTGATCGCAACGTCGGCTGGTGCAGCGTCGCGGCCCGTGCCGTCGATCACCGTGCCGTTACGAACCACGAGATCGAAGCGGGCGGCCATGGCGTGTCCTCCGGAGGCAGGGTGTGCTCACCGAAGCTAATTCGGCCGGGGGGCGGGCGACAAGGTGCTGTTCGCTCAGCGCTGCTATGCCGTGGGCCACGGGTCTGCCGGCGAACCTCGCAGCGGCGCAGTGTGGTGCATGGCACTCGTGTATTACTTTGAGTGGCGCAAAAAACGACTTTCCATTCCAAGTTAGTCGCAAAATTAGAATTGCATCCCATATACTCCGGTGCTGCGGTCGTTCGTTGGTGCGCTTTGACACGGCTCGCGGTTCGCAACGGATCTCGATCAGCGGTTAAAGCGATTCCGTATGGGTATTTGCCGCGGCATTAGTCGCAAATGTTTGTTTTCCCGCCGACCGACGGGTTCGCTCGTCAACACGAGATGCTCAACTTTCCGTGATTATCGACTTGTTTCGATCACTCAAGAGGTCGATTTGTGGCGAAGGAGTGGGTCGAAAAGTGCGTGGAAGATGCCACACCGTGGCTGTTGCGCACAGGACATTCACTGTGTCAATTTTTTAAGAAAATATATAAAAAACATGAAGTTAGTTTTGTTTCTGGATTGCCAAAAAGACTCAATGTCCTCCGCCATCAGGATGTGACGGCTAGGCTGGTGTACGCCCCTGCTGAACCTGTTGTTGCGCTGGAGCCACGCATCACGCACATGCCTCCGCTGCCGAATTGACGGCAAATAGTTAAAGTTGTGTAAATTGTGACGGGCAGCCGAGGTGGCTAAGTGGGAAGTCTTGCGATGAGCCCTCAGCAGGATCAAATTCGGGGTTATGCATGCTGAAAAGTTCGCGAAATCCGATGCTCGCGGCTTCGCCGTTTGCGCTCGCCGTAGCGCTGGCAGGAGCCGCCAATGCGCAGGGGGCCGGTCAGGCTGATCGTCTTGATGCGTTGATCAAGGAACAGACGTCGCGCTTGGAAGAGCTGCGCCGCGAAGTGCAGCAGCTCAAAAAGAAGCAAGCCAAGACCGAAGCGACGGTTCTGCAAACGGAAACCGCCGTGCAGAACGCGGAAAAGTCTTCGGCTGCTATCGCCAAGCCCAAGACGCCGGGTGCAACCGGTTCGCCGCAGAACCCGACCTATGTCGAAGCCGGCAGCAAGCGGTTGACCTGGAAGTTGCCAGGCAGCGACGTGAGCCTGCGCATCGGTGGCTACGCAAAGGGCGACTTCATCGGCGCCTGGGGTGGTCGTACGAACGGCTCGGCCGACCTGTTCAATCCGGTTTCAATCGCAACGCGCGGTGTTGCAACCCCAACTGCCCCGGGTGACGCACAGACGCGTTTCCACGCACGGCAGTCGCGCTTGTTCTTCGAAGCCAGCAAGACCGACACTCCATGGGGACCGGCACGCGTGTTGGTCGAGGCGGATTTCTTCGGCCCGGCTGATCTCGGCAACGAAATTGTCTCGAACTCGAACACCTTCCGTCTGCGGCATGCGGTCGCCGAAGTTGGTCCCGTGCTCGGCGGCCAGTTTTGGTCTACCTTCTCGGACCCCTCGACGTACCCGGAAATCCTGGACTTCCAAGGTCCCGGCGGACAGACCTTCTTGCGCGTTCCACAGCTCCGCTACACTCACAAGTTCGGTGGCGGTCTCACCGGCGCCTTCGCGATCGAAAACCCCGAAGGCCGCATCCGAATTGGAAATGGCGCTGTCAACGGAACCGGTGTTACGAATGCCACAGCCGGTCCCGGCATCTTGAACACTAATTTTGCCATTCAGCCCCGCGACACCCTGCCGGACTTTATCCTGAGGGCACGCTATGAGAGCCCGGAGCTGATCCTGCAAGCTGCTGGTGTTGCCGCACGCTCGGCAACTCCGTTGCCGAATACGCCGGGCGTGACTGCTGCTGGCGTCGCTGAAGCCGATGGGATTTGGGGCTTCGGCTTCCTGGCCACGGGGCAGTTCGCGTTGCCGTTCCTCGGGCACAAGAAGGACAATCTGCGCTTCCAGGCAGGCTATCTCGATGGTGCATCACGCTACCTGCAGGACGTCGGTGGCCAGGCATCGTTCGCCTTTTCCAGCAACCTCACAACGGTGGAAAGTATAGTTGCATACGGTGGTTATGGTTCGCTCCAGCACTGGTGGACGGACTCACTGCGGTCAACCTTCACGTTCAGCCGCGTGGCGATCAATCAGCCAACCTTCTCGAACGGTACCCAGTTGCGTGACACGCGCTATATCAGTGGCAACCTGATCTACAGCCCATTCCCCGAGGTTGACGTGGGCGTGGAATACCAGAACGGCGAGCGTACCGACGTCGACGGCAACAAGGGCAACCAGTCCCGCGTGCAGTCGTCGATCATCTATCGCTTCTGAACGTCAGCGACTTAGCACTCACAACGGAAGCCCGAGCAACATGATGTTGCTCGGGTTTTTTTGTGCGCAGTGGTTTGACCACGAATTCCACTTGCAACAATCGCCTCCGGTCGACTGACTAAGCATTCCCGCAACAGCACGGCTGATGGCGTCTAAGGCTAAAGGCACACTGCACGGCAGGTGCGCGAGCGTGCCGAGAGACAATTGCCAGGCGGTTATGGCACTGCTGTGCCGACCTTCCCGATCGAGTCGCCCCACCTCCATGTCAGCCACCCGCGAAGTCACGGCCAAGAAACCTGCCGCCCGCCCGCTGGTGGACGGCAGTTTGATCTTCTTCATCGCGCTGGCCGCGGTCGCGATGGTGTTGGTGGTGTGGATCAAGGGGCCCGGCCCGCTGACCGTGGCGCTTAGTCATGCCAGTGGCCTGATGGTCAGTATCGCGCCGCTGATCGCGCTCGGTCTCCTACTCGGCGGCCTGGCCCGTGAACTGGCCGACCCGAAGCAGATCGCCCCCATCCTTGGCGCGCAATCAGGCTGGGCCGGGCTTGTTCTCGCGACCGCGCTTGGCGCGGTGACGCCCGGCGGACCGTTCGCCGCGTTCCCGATCGTCTATGCGCTGTTTCTCGCGGGCGCCGACGTGGGTGCGGTGATCGCCTTTCTCACCGCCTGGTCGATCATCGGCATCCAGCGCATCGTGACGTGGGAACTGCCGCTGCTGGGGCACGAGTTTGTTTTTGTCCGCGTCATCACCTCGCTGCCGCTGCCGATCATCGCCGGCGCGCTCGCCCGGCTGCTGGCGCGCGGCCCGCTGGCGATCGACCGGCCCGAGTACCAGGGGGCTGCTGCCGCGCGGGGCAAGGACAGCACATGATCATCTCGCTGCTGATCCTCACGGTCGCCACGGCCGTTGCCGGCTTCTTTGCCTGGCGGCGCGAGCCGGCATCGCTCGGCCGGGCGTTTGCTTTCTCCACTGACCAGGGCCTGCGGCTCGCGCTCCGTCTGCCGTTCTCACTGGTGGCCGCCTCTTGCTTCGCCGAACTGGTCCCGGATGGCATGACCGTCTCCATCATGGGACCCGATACCGGCCTCAAGGGCATTCTGCTGGCGTCGCTGATCGGCGGCCTGCTGCCGGGCGGGCCGATCGTGTCGTTCCCGATCGCGATCCTGCTTGCCCGCGACGGGGCTGGCGGGCCGCAGGTGATCGCGCTGATCACCGGCTGGTCGGTCTATGCCGTCAACCGCGTGATCGCCTATGAGTTGCCGATCATGGGCACACGCTTCGTCGCTCTGCGCCTGCTCGCGTCGAGCTTCGTGCCACCGGTATCGGGCATTCTCGCGGGCTTGCTGGCTGGCGTCATCGGCTGGTCGATCGCGCTGCAGTGAGGCGGCAGCTTTCAGTACACCCGTCCGGCGACGGAGCGCCCCGCATCCGCATCGTTGAGGAAGCCGCGGAGTGCGTTGATCGAGGGAGCGTCCATCAGCAGCGGCGCATGCCCCTGTCCCTTGACCTCGAGGCGGGCACAGTTGGGGTGTCGCTGTTGCATGTCGGCGACAGTCGCAGCACTCAGCAGGTCCGAGGTTTCGCCGCGCACGACCAGGACGGCTACGCGCTTCAGCGCGCCGAACTGGCCCCACAGCGCCGGCGGGGTCGCATCGGTCGAGGAGAACGAGCGGCCGAGGGCCGGATCATAGCCCGGCGCCGGCCGGCCATTCTGCTCGTTGAACCAGGCGCGGGCGACGCGCGGCCACACGTCTGCCGGCACGGCAGGGAACGCCTTGCGACTGACCTCCGCCACGGTACGGGTGGCATCGTCCCATGACACCGGCACCGGCATGCGGCCGACGTAACCGGCGATCCGCATGAGGCCCGTGCGCTCGATCACCGGGCCGATGTCATTCATGACAACCGCGCCGATCGCGCCGGGCTGGATCGCAGCCAGGATCATGGCGATGATGCCGCCGCGCGAGGTGCCGAGGATCGCAGTATCGGCCAGGCCAAGTGCTGCCATCACGTCGATGACATCCTGGGTTTCGGTTGGAATCGAATAGCTGCGCCAGTCCCGGGCCCATTGCGAGCGGCCGCGGCCGCGGGCGTCGAGGGCGAACACGTCGCGCGCATCGGCGCCGCTACTCAGGGCAGCGGCCACATCGGCGAAGTCGCGGCCGTTGCGGGTGAGCCCCGGCAGGCACAGGACGGGGCGCGCAGCCGAGCGGGGTGCCGGCCAGTGGCTCACGTGCAGGCTCGTCCCGTCGCGGACCTTGATGAAGCGGCTTTGATGGCTGCTGTGCGCACTGTCCAACATGCGAATCCCCGTGCTCTGGTCGAGGCAGTGGCGATAGCACGATGCGAGGCGCTGCCGAAGTGGCAGAATACAGCCGTAACCTCAGCCGCAGGTCTGCGCCGCCACCTCTTGCAGATCGCGGGCGCATTTCAGGCGTGGCGAGCAGAACAGGCGCTCGATCTTGGAGTAGGAGATGATCGCGGTGCCGCGGCGGCAGCGGATGACGAGCTCCAGGATCGGCCCCTTGTCGGTCGTCACTTCGATGCGCGGGCCACTTTCGGCGTTCTTGGGCAGGGTGACAATTCTGTCGCCCGCGGAGGGATAAGTGACGAAACCTGCCGCTAAGGCGGCAATGGCGGCGGTGGTGTGCATGGACGGCTCCTGAACGGATGTCCCGGTGTGGGACAGGCAGGGTGTCTATTGCAACCTAAGGGCCACTTTGGCGTATTGATGCACGTTTCGGATGTGGCATGGCGATGAGGAAAAAGTTCCACTACTGTGCTGGCCGCGAGTGATCGCCGCGGCGGATGTATTGGATTTGCGCTGGAACTTTCAAGACGCGCGTCCGTACCTGATTTGCGTGCATTCACCGCGCGCGGCACCGGGAGCTAGAAAAGCATGCGTAAGATGGTTCTGATTTCCATGGCAATTTTGGCGGTTGTTTCGCCGGCAGCATCAGCTGAGGAGGCTTACGAAGCTTGGCCCCTATTGCGCAGCACATTTCCCTCGACGGGCGGCGGCGGGATCATGATCAAAGGCTATGATCCGGTGATCACCGGCCGCAAGTGCATGACCACGTTCATGGCTGTCGCCCCTGGCGCAGATCCAGCTGTCTATCCAAGCCTGATCGAATTCGAAGCGGTGGAAGTGCAGGGCGGCACCCTGTGCCAGAACGGCAAATGGCGCGCATTCGAGGGTGGTGCAGAGGGTACAACAAGCTATCGCGTGTTTTTCAAGGACGGGGTGTTCCGCGGTTCGCCGTAAGTTGGCTGTGAACCGACTCACTCACCGTCCTTGAAGTCGTTGATGATGTAGCGGTGGATGTTTTCCACCTTCACGCGGGCTTCGTTCAAGGCCCACGTTCTGACCGAGATGCCGGCCTGATGCACGGTTTCGGGATTGCCTGAAACCAGGGGGTGCCACCAGCGCAGGCCCTGCCGCTCTTCGATCAACCGGTAACCGCAGGTCGGCGGCAACCAGCTCAGGTTGCGCACGCGGTCGGGGTCGATCGCAATGCAATCGGGCACCTCGCGGTGGCGGTTTGGATAGTCGGAGCAGCGGCAGGAGCCGACATCGAGCAGGCGGCAGGACAGGCGGGTCAGGTGAATGTCACCGCTGTCCTCGTCCTCGATCTTGACGAGGCAGCAGCGTCCACAGCCGTCGCACAGGCTTTCCCACTCCGGACGAGTCATTTCGTCCAGTGTTTTCTGCTCCCAAAACGGTGCAGTCGTCTCTTTCGTGACATCGGCCACTCTGTTAGCCCTCGCATTGCCGCCGCAGTCAGGTGTAAAGTAAGGCTGGGTTTGTGTCTTCGCGATTCTGGAGCCAGGGGCTATGGATGGGCGGCCGGGGTGCGCCGCGACGTTCGATTGGCAGGTCAAAGCTTGAGCGACTGGTTTCAAAACCAAGGCGAAAAATTCAAGTTGAGCAGCTGGATGCGACTCGATTCATGGATCGATTCGTCGCTGGCCGGCATCTGGGAGCGCTTCAAGGACGGCTACAACGCGGCGTCGAGCTTTGCCATGCGGTTCCGCCTGACCGGTTGGACGCGCCTGTTCAACGAGCTGAGCTCCGAAGCGCTGACACTCGGCGCGGGCGGCCTCGTCGTCATGTACATGCTGGCGCTGCCAGCCTTCCTCGAAGTCGACGAGGACAAATACCTGACCACCGGCAAATACTCGGTCAAATTCCTCGACAGCCGCGGCAACGAAATCGGCAAGCGCGGCATCAATCTGAATGACGCGATCCCGCTGGAGGAGATCCCGCAAGTCCTGATCCACGCCACCATGGCGACCGAGGACCGGCGCTTCTACGAGCACTTCGGCATCGATTTCATCGGCACCGCGCGGGCGCTCGTGGCCAATGCCAACGCCGGCGAGACGGTACAGGGCGGCTCGACCCTGACGCAGCAGCTGGCCAAGAACTTGTTCCTGTCGTCCGAGCGATCGCTGCAGCGCAAGATCAAGGAAGTATTCCTGTCGTTCTGGCTGGAAAGCCGACTGACCAAGCAGCAGATCCTGAAGCTCTATCTCGATCGCGCCTACATGGGCGGCGGCGCGTTCGGCGTGGAAGCAGCCGCGCAGTTCTACTTCGGCAAGTCGGTGCGCGAAGTGAACATGGCGGAGGCGGCCATGATGGCCGGCCTGTACAAGGCACCGACCAAATATGCCCCGCACGCGAACCTGCCCGCCGCGCGCGCCCGCGCTAACGATGTATTGTCGAATTTGGTCGAGGCCGGTCTCTACACCCGCGGGCAGGTGCACAACGCCCGGCTGAACCCCGCCCGTGTGATCGAGACCCGCTCGACGTCGAGCCCGGACTGGTTCCTCGATTATGCCTACGAAGAGATCCAACGCGTCATGGAGGGCAAAGGCCAGTATGTGCTGACCGCTCGCACCACCGTCGATCTCGCCATGCAGCAGGCCGCCGACAACGCCCTGCAATCGACCATCCGCCTCGAAGGCAGAAATGCCCGCTTGAAGTCCGGCGCACTCGTATCGATGGAGCCGGACGGGGCCGTGCGCGCGCTCGTCGGCGGGCTCGACTACGGCGAAAGCCAGTTCAACCGGGCAACGCATGCCCGCCGGCAGCCGGGCTCGTCGTTCAAGCTCTACGTCTATGCGACGGCGCTCGAGAACGGCTTCACCTCGAAGTCGATCGTCAGCGACAGCCCGGTCAGCTGTGGGAACTGGTCGCCGAAGAACTACAACGGCGGCGGCGGTTCTGGTCGCTCGATTTCGATCGGCGATGCGTTCAAGACCTCGCTCAACACCACGGCCGTTGATCTGTCGCTGAAAGCTGGTCGCGATAAAGTCCTCGAAATGACGCAGCGGCTGGGCGTCGAGGGCGTCAAGAAGACCTGCTCGATGGCGCTCGGCGACACCGGCATCACGCCGATCCAGCATACGGGCGCGTTCGCGGCATTCGCCAACGGCGGCAAGCTCGCCAAGCCCTACGGGATCCTGGAGGTGTTCAACTCCAAGGGCGATGTCGTGTACAGCCGGGAGCGTGACGAGCCGCCAGCACCACAGGTCATCAGGCCGCGGGTTGCCGAGCAGATGAACCAGCTGATGCAACTCGTCGTGACCGAGGGAACGGGCAAGAAGGCGGCCCTCGAATTCACCCATTCGGTCGGTAAGACAGGTACCAGTTCCAGCTACCGCGACGCCTGGTTCATGGGGTTCACCGGCGCGCTCGTCACCGGCGTGTGGCTCGGCAACGACGACTACACCAAGATGAACAACATCACCGGTGGTAGTCTGCCGGCACAGACGTGGTCGAACTTCATGTCGGTCGCGCATCAAAGCAAGGATATTGCGACCATTCTCGGCCTGACCGCCCATCCGGCACAGATCGCTGAAAAGCAGCGGCTGGCGGAACAGCGCCGCCTCGAGCCGGCGACCGCGGCAGCAGCGCCCGGAACTGGCGACACGCCGGGACGCCGCGCCAGCATCATGCCCGAGTTGACGCGTGAAGCGTTGAAGCGCACCGCAACCGCTCTGCGCAAGGCCGGCGGTGTGCCGCCCGAGGCCCAGCAGGTGCCCGGTACATCGGGGGCGCAGCAGCCGACCAGTGCGCTTGACCGACGGGCGGAGACGATCGGCGCGCCCGGTCAAGCGATCGCTGGCACGCGCGGACGGCCCTGATGGCATTCGATACCATGAAGGCCATGGCCCGGGCTCGGCTGCCGAAGCTGCCGAAACTCCCGCCGTTGCCGCCGATCCGATCGTTGCCGGGCGCAGTACAGCCGGCGGTATCGCAGATCCGCGCCATTGTCGTCGGCGCGATCGAAACCATTTTGAACGTCGGCGTGTTCGTAGTCGTGGCGCTCGGTTTCGGCATCTGGTCGAGCTGGATCATGGTCGAGCGCGGTTCCAGCCTCACCACGCGGACGAGCGGCGCCTGGGTGCTGTGGTCGAATGCCGGTAGGCCCGATGCCGACCCCTACACGCGGGCGCATTTTGCCCGTATCGGCAGCCTGCCGCCGAGTTCCACCGCCGTCCACACCTGGGAAGCGCGCAGCGACGACGATGGCCAGCGCCTGCATTCCTCGTGCGAATACGCTCTGCAGGGGGATGGCCTCGACGCCGACTGGTGGAGCCTTGCCGTGTTCGACGACCGTGGCACTGTCATCCGCAATCGTGCCGACCGCTATGCCTATGGCGCGAGCACGATCGCACTTGGCCCGGACGGCAGCTACATTGTCACCCTGGCGCGCGATGCACGGCCGGGCAACTGGCTGCCGACCGGCGGCGCCGGGCGCTTCGTGCTGGTGATGACCCGGCCCGCGCCGCGGCCGAACGCGACTGCCGCCGAGATCCAGGCCGCCACGCGCGGCCTTCCCGCCATTCGCCGCATCGCGTGCAGGTGAGGATACGCCGATGGCCGACACCACCGATGAGCCCCGCCGCCGGTATCCGCGCCTGCGTCTTCGGACGTTGCTGTTGGCCCTGATCGGTGCCGGCATCGTGCATATCTGCATGACGTTCACGTGGCCCTACCTGTCGACCAATGCTGCCGTGGACCGGATTGCCGCCGCACTGCCGCCCGATGTGATGCGCGCCTTGCCACAGCCGTCGCCGGACGGGCAGGTCATGCCATTCCAGGGGCCGGACAGCAGCTATGTCGCCTGCAAGTTCAATGTTTCGGAAGCAGCTTATGCCGTGCGCGCCACCCTGCCGGAGGCCGGGTGGACCTTCTCGGTGCACGATGCCCGCGGTGACAGCGTCTATGTGGTGACCGGACAGGATCAGCGCCGCACTGACATCGCGGTCCTGCTGCTGCCACCGGGCGAATGGTTCGTCGGCCTGTTGCCGGAGGCGAGGCTGGCAGCCGGCTTTGCCCAAGTGTCGATGCCGGGCAGCAAGGGGATCGTGCTCGTACGCGCGCCAAACAAGGGCCTCGCCTACAAGGCCGAGATCGAGGCGGAACTGGCCAAGGCATCGTGCATGCCACGCCGGCAGTGATCGGCGACGATGACTGGAACGACGGTGGGGCAGGGTCGTTATTCGGCCAATGTCAGCCAGTCGCGCGATGTGCGGCCTTTGGCCGTGCCGGTGGGCTGCTCATCGCTCCAGCGCTCGTAGCGAACGCCGGGAAAGAGAATGATTTCAGCGCCCGCGCAGGTTTTGGGGGTCGATTGATCCGCAGGCGAAGCTGCCGCGGCACTTCTGGTCGTCTTGGTTTCGATGAGGTGGATCGTCGCCATTTTCGTCACTGTCCCGATGGTAGGTCTTGGCCGGCCGCGGAGCAATGGCGGTCCCAACATGGGGCCTCGCTCCTTACGACGCACAATGACGGCAGTCCGTTTTTCCACTCCTAACTTCTTCGATTAACAAAGGATTGATTTGTCCGATTTCTGCAAGCTGAGCGTTGGCGCCAAATCACATTCCGATTTGTGTGTTGCCGATTAGCTCAACTGGAGCCTTGTATCGGGACACGGTCATCGGCGCTTTCTCGAGTGTGCGGGCGGAATGCCTCTATCGGCTGCTTTCAGCAGTTGAGCCATCCGGGGCCGGCGTCACAACGAATTGATTGTCAGGTGTAGCGAAACAGGATGCCATGTAACGCTGCCACGGCCCGCAATGCGCGTCGAGCGGCAGGCGAGGCGTCGATGGGAAAGTTGACGTTAACGTCAAGTTGAATTATAAGATCCGCAGTGGACGACGGCGCGGCCTTGGGCGTGCCGGTACCGATTTTCAGGAGGATTGGTCGATGGCTGAACTGATGTTTCTGCTGTTGTGTTTCATTGCCGTCACGGCGCTGGCGATCAATCGCGCGCCCATGTGGCTCTGGGCCGTCGCTGCTGTAGTGGCGACCTACGCATGGATCTCGGGCGTGTTTGACGACAGTGGTGCTGCTCCCGAGTTCGGGCTGCTGTCGCTTCTTGCCTGCATTCCAGCGCTGATCGCCATCCTGATGGCCATCCCAGCGGTGCGCCGCAAGATCCTGGTGGAGCCGGCCTTCGGCATCGTGAAAAAGATCCTGCCCAAGGTCTCCGATACCGAGCAGGAGGCACTCGACGCCGGCACCATCGGCTTCGATGCCGAGCTGTTCTCGGGCCATCCAGACTGGGAAAAGTTGCGCGCCGTACCGGCGATCGTGCTGACGGCCGAGGAGCGCGCCTTCCTCGATGGCCCGACGGACGAACTCTGCCGCATGATCGACGACTGGAAGATCCGCTTCAACGACAAGGATATTCCCGACGAGATCTGGAAGTTCGTCGGCCGCCATGGGTTCCTTGGCATGCTGATCTCGAAGGAGCACGGCGGGCTTGGTTTCTCGGCCCAGGCGCAATCGCTGATCCTGGGCAAGATCGCCTCGCGCTCGCCCGATGTCTGCACGATCGTGATGGTGCCGAACTCGCTTGGACCCGGCGAACTGATCGAGAAGTACGGTACCGACCAGCAGAAGCACCATTACCTGCCGCGCCTCGCCAAGGGCCTCGACATCCCCTGCTTCTCGCTGACCGGGCCGACCTCGGGCTCGGACGCAGCCACCATGCGCGACATCGGTACCGTGGTGCGCGGCACCCACCAGGGCACGGAGACGCTGGGCATCCGCCTGTCCTGGGACAAGCGCTACATCACGCTCGGGCCCAAGGCGACGCTGGTCGGCCTCGCCTTCCGCCTGTTCGATCCGGAAAAGCTGATCGGCGACAAAGCCGATGTCGGCATCACGCTGGCGCTCATTCCAGCCGACCACCCCGGCGTCAACATCGGCCGCCGCCACCTGCCGAGCGGCTCGGCGTTCCCGAACGGCCCGAACTGGGGCAAGGACGTGTTCATTCCGATGGAATGGGTGATCGGCGGTCAGAAGATGGCCGGCCATGGCTGGCGCATGCTGATGGAATGCCTCGCCGCCGGCCGCGCAATCTCGCTGCCGTCGTCCGCAACGGCTGCCGCCAAGGCCATGTTGCGCTTCACCACGGCCTACACGCGCATCCGCAAGCAGTTCGGCCTGCCGATCGCACGCATGGAGGGCATCGAGGAGCCGCTCGGCCGCATGGTCGAGACAGCCTATGTCAACGAGGCGGCCCGTGGCGTCACGGCGGCGATGGTCGCCCGCGGCGAGAAGCCGTCGGTGATCTCGGCCCTCATGAAGTACCAAACCACCGAGCGCATGCGCCGCACCGTCAACGATGCCATGGACATCCACGGCGGCCGCGCCATCTGCGATGGCCCGACCAACTACATCCAGGCGGCCTACCAGGCGGTGCCGGTCGGCATCACCGTCGAGGGCGCGAACATCCTGACCCGCACGCTGATCACGTTCGCGCAAGGGGCGCTGCGCTCGCACCCCTACCTCTACAAGGAGGTGAAGGCGGTACAGGACATGGATACGAAGCGCGGGCTTGAAGCATTCGAGGCAGCGTTCCTCGGCCACATTGGTTTCACCGTCGGCAATATTTTCGGCGCGCTATTCCATAACCTGACGGCGGGCCGGTTCGCGCATGTGCCGGAGAAGTCCTACGGCACGGCCGAATGGTATCGCCAGCTGTCGCGCTCTTCGCGCAACTTCGCGGTCGTCGCCGATCTGACGGTGGCGCTGCTGGGCGGCGGCCTCAAGGTCAAGCAGAAGTTGACCGGCCGCCTCGCCGATGCGCTCTCGGAGCTTTACATGCTGAGCTGCGTGTTGAAGCGCTACGAAGATGACGGCAAGCCGGCCGCCGACCAGGTGATCGTTGCCATGGCGGCCCAGAACGGCCTCTACCGGTTCCAGGTCGCCCTGCGCGGCACGATCGAGAACTTCCCCGTCATGTGGGCCCGCATCCTGATGCGTGCGCTCGTCTATCCGCTCGGCGGGCACTACCACCCGGCACCCGACCAACTCGCTCACGAGGTGGTGCGGATCGCATGCGAACCGGGCGAGGTGCGCGACCGTCTGACCCGCTTCATGTTCGTGTCGAGGGACGTGAATGATCCGACCGGGATCCTCGAAGTCACGCTGGAAAAAGTGATCGCCGCGGCGCCAGCTGAAAAGAAGCTCGATCGTGCAGTGCGCGACGGCATCGTCAAGCGCTATCACGGGATCGACTGGATCGGCGACGCGGTCAGTGCCAAGGTGATCAGCGAGAGCGAAGGCGCGCTGTTGCGCGAGGTCGAAGCCCTGACCGCCCGCGTGATCGCGGTCGACCATTTCGACCCGGCCGAGGTGCGGCCGAATTTCATGACCGTGGGCCACAACATGCGCGCGGTGCAATCAGCGGCCGAGTAGGAGCTTTTCCTCGACCGCCGCTCGGGCGTTGCGAGGAGAAAACAAGGAGTTGATCATGTCCGTCATTGAATCGCTCAAGGATTGGAAAGTCGCGGTCGATCAGGAGAACATCGCCTGGGTGACCTTCGATCGCGAAGGCGAGAGCGCGAATTCGCTCGGCCGCCGGCCGATCGAGGAACTGATGGCGATCGTCGATTTCGCCGAGAAGGGGGCCGCCGACAAGAGCATCGCCGGCCTCGTGATCATGTCGGGCAAGGACAAGGGCTTCATCGTCGGCGCCGACATCCGCGAGTTCGAGGCCTTCGACAGCGAAGCCAAGGTGATCGAGAACCTTCGCCCAGTGAACGCGATGCTCGACCGGTTGGAGAGGCTCTCCATTCCAGTTGTCGCGGCCATCCATGGCCTGTGCCTCGGCGGCGGGCTCGAGCTGGTGCTGGCGTGCCACTATCGCATCGCGACGCGCGACGATGCGACCCGCGTCGGCTTTCCCGAGGTGAAACTCGGCATCTTCCCGGGCTTCAACGGTACGGCGCGCTCGATCCGGCAAGCCGGCGCCATGCAGGCCATGACGACGATGCTGACCGGCTCGATGATCCGCTCGACGGCGGCCCGCGGCATGGGGCTCATCGACGAACTGGTCGCCAGTCCGCAGGCGTTGCGCTGGGCTGCACGTAAGGCTGTGCAGCAGAAGCGTCGCTCGAAGCCGGCTGCTGGAACGACGGCGCTGATGGCAAAGTGGCCGGCGCGCGGGTTCCTGGCCGGCAAGATGCGCGCCGAGACCGCGAAGAAGGTGCGCGAGGATCATTATCCAGCCCCGTTCCGCCTGATCGATCTGTTCGAGAAGCACGGCGGTGACCTCAATGCCCTGAAGAAGGCCGAGACGCCGGCATTTGCCCCGCTGATGGTGAGCGACACCTCGCGCAATCTGCGCCGCGTGTTCGCCCTGTCGGAGCAGTTGAAGGCACAGGCGCCCAAAGGCCTCGGTTTCAAGCCGATGCGCGTGCACGTGATCGGCGCCGGCACAATGGGTGCCGACATCGCCGGCTGGTGCGTGGCATCGGGTATGGAGGTCACGCTGCAGGATCTCAACGCCGAGGCGATCGCCAAGGGCATCAAGGCGCAAGCCAAGACGCTTCGTCGCAAGTTCAAGACCAAGGCCCTGCAGGATGCCGCCAGCGCCCGCCTGATCGCCGATCCGAACGGCGATGGGCTTGCCCGTGCCGACGTCGTCATCGAGGCGATCGTCGAGCGGCTCGAGGTCAAGCAATCGCTGTTCCGCGGCATTGAGGGTCGCTTGAAGCCGGGAGCCGTCATGGCGTCGAACACGTCGTCGATCATGATCGAGGATATCGCCCGCGGGCTCGCCGATCCCGGCCGCCTGATCGGCATTCACTTCTTCAATCCGGTGGCGCAGATGCCGCTGGTGGAGATCGTGCGCGGGGCGACCTCGCGCGACGAGGAAGTGAAGAAGGGGGCGGTGTTCGTCACCGCGATCGACAAGTTCCCGCTGATCGTGAAGAGCGTGCCGGGCTTCCTGGTCAATCGCGTGCTCGCCCCCTACATGATGGCGGCGATGGCCCGCATGCAGGCCGGCGAGAGCAAGGAAAAGATCGACGAGGCGGCGCGCACCTTCGGCATGCCGATGGGGCCGATCGAACTTGCCGATACGGTTGGCCTCGACGTGTGCGCCCACGTCGGCAAGATTCTGAAGAACAATCCGGAGGGCTCGGCCCTCGACAAGCTGGTCGCCGCCGGCAATCTCGGCAAGAAGTCCGGCAAGGGCTTCTATGTCTGGAAGGACGGCAAGCCCGTGAAGAGCGAGCTATCGACCACCAAGTCGGCGCTCGAACGGCTCGGGCGCGAACTCGTTCAGCCATTGATCGCCGAGGCGGAGCGGGCGCGCGACGAGCGCGTCGTCGACACCGCCGATCTGGTCGATGCCGGCGTGATCTTCGGCACCGGCTTCGCGCCGTTCCGTGGCGGCCCGCTGCACTTCAAGGCCAGCGAAGGCAAGGTCGTGGCCATGCCGCAGCGGCAGGCGGCGGAGTAGGTCCCCGGGCCGCTTCAAGGAGAGCTAGTGCCGTGAAGATCACCAAGGAAAAACATCGGCTCGACGTATCGGTGGCTGACCTGTCTGGCTCGAAATTCGACGACGTAAACTTTGCCGGCGCAACCTTCCGTAATGTCAATATGTCGGGCTGGAGGGTCGATGACGTGAACATCTCAGGCCTGTCGCTCGATAACGCCAATGCGTCCGGAATCAAGCTGAGCAACGCCAATCTGGCCGGCGCATCGATCATGAACTGCAAGCTCGACGGGATGACGATCGACGGCATCGCCGTCACTGATCTGTTCTCCGCCTATCGAACCCAGAAAACTGAGCCATGACCCAATCCCTTCGCCGTGTCGCCAATGTCGGGGGCGTGCGCCTGCGGTTCTGCTGTGTAACCATTTCTGATGCCGACCTGGACGACGCCAGTGCCACCGTCAAAGTCGGCATCGCGCTGTTGCGCGGTGGCCCACTGCATTTCACGGCGAGGGAAGGCGCGGTCGCGGCGGTGCCGCAGCGGCACATTGAACTCGGAGGGACGTTGTGATGACGCGCGAAGATGTTATCGCGACCCTCCGGAGGCACGAGTCGACAATTCGCCGGTTCAACGCGACAGCGCTTTATCTCTACGGCTCGGCAGCACGCGATGAACTAGGACCCGACAGCGATATCGACCTTTTTCTTGACTATGATCCCGCTGGCTCGTTTTCGTTCGTCGAGTTTCTTGAACTTCAAGAATTTTTGTCGAGTTCGCTACGGCGCAAGGTCGACCTGTTGACCAGGCCATCGCTCCATCCAGCGTTACGAGCGCGGATCGAGAAATCCAGTTTGCGCGTAATTTGAAATGCAGCCGAGCGAGTACAAATTCCGGATCGAAGACATTCTGGTGGAAATCGCCACAGTGTCGGCCGCGATGAAGAGCGTTCGAGAGGAGGCTTATGTTCAGAACCTGCCGTTGCGCAGAATGGTCGAGCGCTGCGTCGAGATCATCTCGGAGGCCTGTCGACATTTGCCCGCGGAGGTCACTCACCGGTACCCGGATGTTCCGTGGAAGAGCATCCGCGCCATCGGCAACCTATTGCGACACGAATACGGCCGCGACGACGATCATTTGATCTGGCGGATCGCGACCGTCTCATTGCCTGAATTGCAGCACGTTATGCAGGAGATCTTGGCATCTCTGCCACCAGAGTCTGCTCCTTGAATATCAGCCCAGCCGTATCGGAAACAATTCAATCAATGCGAGCCCAACCATGACCCAATCCCTTCGCCGTGTCGCCATTGTCGGGGGCGTGCGCATCCCGTTCTGCCGCTCGAACACGTTGTATGCCGATCAGTCGAACCTCGACATGATGACGGCGGCGCTCAATGGGCTTGTCGACAAGTACAAGCTGTCAGGCGCCCATATCGACGAGGTGGTGGGCGGCGCCGTCGTCACCCACTCGAAGGACTGGAACATCGCGCGCGAAGCGGTGATGTCGACCAAGCTCGCGCCCTCGACACCCGGCATCACCATGATCCAGGCCTGCGGGACATCGCTGCAGGCGGCCATGGGCATCGGCGCCAAGATCGCGGCCGGCGAGATCGAGTGCGGTATCGCGGTTGGATCGGACACGACGTCGGATCCCCCCATCGTCGTGTCGAAGAAGCTCGCTGGCCGCCTCAAGGAAGTTCCGCTGCAGAAGTCGTTCGGCGGCAAGCTCAAGGCCTTCAAGGGCTTCTCGTTCGGCGAGTTGGCGCCAATGGCCCCGTCCGTCGCCGAGCCGCGCACCGGGCTCAGCATGGGCCAGCACTGCGAGCTGATGGCCAAGGAGTTCCACGTCAGCCGCGCCGAGCAGGACCAACTGGCGTTCGACAGCCACCGCAAGGCGACCGCGGCCTACGCGTCGGGCTACATGGACGATCTGCTGGTGCCGTGTGCAGGCGTGTTCCGCGACAACAACGTGCGCAGCGATATCAGTCTCGACAAGATCGCAACCTTGAAGCCAGCCTTCGACAAGTCGGACAAGGGCACCATGACGGCTGCCAACTCGACGCCGCTGACCGACGGCGCGGCCTGCGTTCTGGTGGCGTCCGAGGAATGGGCGCGCGAACGTGGCCTGCCGATCCTCGCCTACCTCACGCACTACCAGACCTCGGCCAACAACTTCACGGCCGGCGAGGGCTTGCTGATGGCGCCGACGATTGCGGTGGCAAAGATGCTGAAGCGCGCCGGCCTAACCCTGCAGGACTTCGACTTCTACGAGATCCACGAGGCCTTCGCCGCCCAGGTGCTGGCCACCCTGAAGGCCTGGGAGGACCCTGCGTACTGCCGCCAGCATCTCGGTCTCGACCAGCCGCTGGGTGCAATCGACCGCGCCAAGTTGAACGTGATGGGCTCGTCGCTGGCGTTCGGCCATCCGTTCGCCGCGACCGGCGCGCGCATCACCGCGAACCTCGCCAAGCTGCTGTCGCAGAAGGGCGGCCGCGGCCTGATCTCGGTGTGCACGGCCGGCGGCATGGGCGTCACCGCGATCCTGGAGAGCGCGAAGGCGGGCGAGATGCGGGCGGCGGCGTAAGCTCAGCAGTTCGGCATCCGACCGCGGGTGTTGCCGACTGCGGCGCAATTGAAAAAGGCGGATGGAGCATGGCCCATCCGCCTCACTTATCTAGTCAGTCAGCGCACGATCAATTCAATTGCGCTGTCCGAACGACACGGCGTAGGCCGGCTGGCGGGCTGTGAACAGTGGCTCATCGGCAGGTCCCTCGAGGCCGGCGGCAAGGGTCAGCGGATCGAAGATCCCGCCGTCGCAGGTCTCGTTCTTCTCGAGCGCCGTGATCGTCAACGTGCCGAGCTTGACTTGCGTGCGCTTGTCCTCGTCGTCCCACATCTGCGTGGCGTTGGTTTTCTCGTCGCCGGCGCGACCCATGAGTGCCACCATCTCGAAGCCGGCCGGCGCCTTCGACTCGATGCGACCCTTCAGTTCGTCGACCAGGAAATCGCCCCCCTTGGCCTTCGCTTCATCGTCCGTCAGTCCCAGTTCGCCGGCGAGCGGGACCATGCGGAACTTGACGAGTTGCTTGGCGCCGCTGGCGTTCGTCATCGTGTAGCCGTGAATGCCCCAGTAGCTGACGCCGACCCAGGAGGCTGGCACCGGCTTGCTCGCCAGGTATTTGCCCTGCAGCGTCGTCTCGGGATTGGCCTCGGCGAACGCCTTGATCTTTTCCGGATCAGGCTTGCCGTCGGCGCCCGGCAACCGTGCCTGCAGGAAGCCCAGCATCTGGTCGGGCGACTTGACGAAGTTGATCGGCGCATTGACCATCACGAATTCTGTCTGGCCCTTGCCGCCGTCGTCGATGCGGAACGAGAAGCCCCGGTTGACGGCCTTGCTGCTATCCATGACCTTCGGATTGCCGCTGCCGACCGAGAACCGTGCCACGACCTTCGATGCCTTTTCGAAGGCGACCGATTTGGTCAGTGTTTTGGCTTCTGCCGTCGGTGTGAACGTGCCGACGAAGCATTGGCCCTTGGCGCCGCTGGGCCGGGCCTTCACCGGGCCACCCAATGTGCGCATTACGTTTGCGACCGCTTCGGGCGTTACCGTCTGGGCGATGGCGGAACCTGACATGGTCCCGACCCAGGATACGACGGATATGGCGAGTGTGCTTGTGACGGTTCGAGAGAGCATTATGATCCCTGGTTGTTCGGTTGCTGCACGAAACGGCGGTGGTATACTACGGACGCAAATCTGCTGCGCGTTTCATAGCAATCAACTTTTCGTGTTGTGCAATTATCGTTCCTACGCCTTTGAACCGCGCCGCAAGCATCAATCGAATCGTCTGGCGCAGCATCGCAACTTTCTCGTGGTTATCAGGGAGCGTCCCGCCTGTGGTCGAGCCTTTGCAGCGCGTCCGTGTGTGCCTTCAGCCTGTCTGCCACCAGCAGTAACGGGCGCGCGATTTTGTCAGTTGTGACCCGACAAGACCCGAGCTTCACTCAACTGCGCCGCAGGTCGCGCTGGATCAGGACGCGGCCCGGCTCCGGCCGGCACAGGGCGCCGGTCCACACGCCGCCCTTGTCGTGACACTCGGCAACCTGGGCATTGCGCTTCAGTTGCCAGGCCAGCAGCACGATCAAAGTCAGGACCATGGCGACAGTGATCAGCAGGCGGTTGCGGTTCACGTGGCTGGATCCGTAGTGCGAGGAAAACGTGCGCGGTGCGCCGGCGGACCAGCCCATCCGGGTGGCGTGTCGGCCGCTTCGTATACACCGCGTGCGATGGCGCGCGCCAGACAGTCGCCGGCCGCCATGCCGATTTCGGTCAGATCCAGGGTCTCGTTGACCAGTGGTGCTCGAAGCGTCGACACCGCAAACACCGTGTCGCCGTCCATGGGGGCGTGGGTCGGCCGCACCGCCTTGGCGAGACCATCGTCGGCCATGATGGCGAGCCGCTTGGCCTGGGCCTTGGTCAGGATGGCGTCCGTGACGACGAGGGCAATCGTGGTCGAAGGCGGTGCGCCGCCCTTGATCCGCAGGGCGAGCGCGCCGGCTGGCAGTGGCGAAGGCAAGCCAAGCCCGCCGAACTCGGTTCCAACCTCATAGGGAGCAGCCCAGAACTGCGGCCCATCGCCAACGGTAACGGTGCCCACTGCGTTGACAACGGCGATGGCGCCCACCGCAAATCCGCGCGGCGTGGTCGTGCTGGCCGAGCCGAGGCCGCCGCGGCAGGTGGCGGTGGTCACTCCATAGCCGCCGCCGACGGAGCCGAGTTCAAATGCCCCGGGCCTGGCCGCCGCTGCAGCCTGCCAGCCAAGCTCCCAGTAGGGCGGCATCCGCCCCCAGAATTTGGCGCCGCCGTTGAGCAGATCGAAAGTGATCGCCTGCACCACGAGAGGAACCCGCGCGGCGCCGATGGCAAAGCCGATGCCACGCTCGCGCAGAACGCTCTGCACTCCGCCGGCCGCATCCAGACCGAAGGCCGAGCCGCCCGACAGCACCACGGCATGCAGGCCCGGCGCCGTCATCTCCGGTTCGAGAAAACCTGTGTCGCGGCCCCCCGGCGCGCCACCGCGGGTGACGCCGGAGGCGATCGTCGGGCCGTCGAACAGGATTGCGGTGACGCCGCTCATGAGGTCGGCGTCGTGGGCGTTGCCGACACGGATGCCGGCAAGGTCGGTGATGACGTTATGGCGAGGCGGCATGGGGCCTGCGTTTGCGTTTCGAAACGTCCGGTAAAAAAGGGTCGCGCGCAGCCAGTGATTGGTCAAGCGGTTGCGTTCGTGACTGCCCTCGAAACAGGCGCAAGCACAAAGGCTGGCCGGTCGGTTGCGTGCCCGTGACTGAAAATCAGGTCGCGGACAGGCTTGTAAAAGTTGTGGAGATTGTTAGTATAGTTAAGCAGACCGCCAGAACTGTTTTGTGCATCGCAGCAATGTTTTGATCAGCGCAAATCAGTTCGCCGCTCTGCCACTAAATAGATTGCTGCAATGCAACATAACCGACAGTATCGCGTGGCGGTAAACACGCAGATACTGGCAAAGTCGACTGTGGAGGAGGGCGTAATGGGACGTAAAGCAGAACAGCTGTACCAGGATTTGACGGTGATCATGACGCAGATCGAGGATAAGGATGATCCTCGGGAGGCGCTCGCCATCGTGCAAAGCCGCATCCGGGAGTATCGATCGGCAGGCTGGGCCGTGCCCGACGATCTGGCGCGCGTCGAGCGCCACCTGATGACCGAGTTCATGGCCGAGAGCCAGGGTCGATAAGCGGCAGCTGATCAGGGGGCGGGGATTGGTTGGCCGCCCTTTGAGACCAGCATGGTGAAGAAGGGGACCATAGCGTCCCCTTTTTTGTTGAATGAGACGCTGCCGAGGGCGGTCTGGAACCGCCCTTGCTGGATTTTCACAGCTAGCTCCCCCGTTACTCGCGTCCCAGCGGACACTGTAGTGCTCTGCATCGCTTGCGCCCAGATTTCGAACGCCGCGTAGGTTGTGACTTTGATTAGGGCAAGCGTATCCCCGGTCGCACGGCCCATTCCCGATGTCATCGCGCCCGACTGCAGCGGCGATCCCGCGATGGTGGTCAAAAGCACGCCGTCTTGCAACGGGCTGACCGGCGTTTTCATGAACGCGCCAGACAGCAGGTTGCTGCCAACCACAGTCATCGTCAGGCCTTCACTGCGCAGGGCTGAATAGATCAAGTCGACCTCGCTCGGATAGGCGCCGAGGTAGACGGCGTCTATTCGATAGGCCTTGAGGTCGCGTGCAAGCTGGCTGTAGTCGCGCTCGCCGGCAATGAAGCCCGAATACAGGGTTTCGACAAGGCCGGCCGCGTTCATCGCTTTCTTTGTTTGAGCGGAGAGTTGAATGCCGACCACTGTGCGATCGTGTAGGATCGCCACGCGTTTGCCGGCAAATCGTTCGGCGAGATAAGTGCCGCTGACGACACCCTCGTCTTCGTTGCGATAAGCGAGCCGAAAAGTCGTGGGGCCCGCACGCTTGTCGGTGAAGCTCGCCTCGGTGGTGCTTGGCGAAATTTGGACGATGCTCGCCGCCGCATAAACTGGCGCGGCTGCGATCGACGCACTGTCGCAATGGTGGCCGACAACGAGCGCCACGTTCTGCTTTACGAGCTGCTCCGCGATGCGGGTTGCTTGCACCCGGTCGCAGGCGTCATTCTCGATCAAAAGCTTGAGTTTGCGTTTGCCAATCCGCCCGGTAGCGTTGATGTTATCGACGGCTAGTTGCGCGCCTGCCAGCATGTTTTTGCCGAACTGCGCGTACTGTCCGCTCATCGGCCCCGCGACGGCTACGAGGATTTCGCTCGCATCCTCCTCCCGCGCCCAGGCAGCGGCCCAGGCCAAAGCCACCAGTGTTGCAACCAGAACCGCCCTCAGCCAAGCGCCAGCGCCACTGGCACGAACTCGTGCCCGAGCGCTTTTGCCACGGCCTCGTAGGTGATCTTGCCGTTCCAAACGTTGAGCCCGTTGCGCAAGTGGGGATCGTCCTTCAGCGCGGCCTTCCACCCCTTGTCGGCCAGCGCCAGTACGAACGGCAAGGTAGCGTTGTTGAGCGCGTGGGTCGAGGTTTTCGGCACCCCGCCTGGCATATTCGCGACGCAATAGTGAATGACCCCATCTACAACATAAGTTGGTTCGTCGTGGGTCGTGGCTTTCGAGGTTTCGGCGCACCCGCCCTGGTCGATCGCCACGTCGACGATGACAGAACCGGGCTTCATGGTCTTCAAGTGCGCGCGCGTAATCAGCTTCGGCGCCGAGGCGCCCGGGATCAGCACGCCGCCGATGACGAGGTCGGCGTCCGACAAGTGGTGGTCGATCGCATCGCGCGTCGAGTAGACCGTGTTGAGACCGCGCCCGAACTGTACCCATAGCCGCCGCAGAGCGTCGACCGAGCGGTCGATCACATGCACGTTGGCGCCCATGCCGAGCGCCACGTCGACCGCGTGCGTGCCAACGACGCCACCGCCCAGGACCACGACCTTGGCTGGCGCAACGCCCGGCACGCCGCCGAGCAGAATGCCGATGCCCCCGTGCGCCTTTTCCAGGAAATAGGCGCCGGCCTGCACCGCCATGCGACCGGCAACCTCGGACATCGGTGCCAGCAGCGGCAGGCCGCCGATCGCCGACGTGACGGTTTCGTAGGCGATGCAGGTCGCACCGCTGGCGATCAGATCGGTGGTCTGGGCAGCGTCAGGGGCCAGATGCAGATAGGTGAACAGCACCTGGTCGCGGCGCAGCATCCGGCGCTCGGCCGCCTGCGGTTCCTTCACCTTCACGATCATGTCGGCTGTCTGGAAGATTTCGGCCGCTGTTTTGGCAATTGTTGCGCCAGCGCGCTCATAGTCTGCGTCCGCTGCGCCGATGCCTTCGCCAGCCTTGGTCTCGACCAGCACCTTGTGGCCGTGCGCGGTTGCCTCGCGCACGCTCGACGGCGTCAGGCCGACGCGGTATTCGCGGGTTTTGATTTCTCTCGGTACGCCGATCAGCATTTTCGTTCTCCTGTTTGCTGGCATGGGCAGGGCTGCCGCCCTGCACCCGCTCGAGGTGACATGTCCCCTCGAACTCCCCCTTGATCTGTGCTGTCGCTGGCGGCCGGCGCGCGCAACGCGTGTCGCCAGTGACCAATAAAAAAGAGTGGTCCGGAGGGACCAAGTCCCGCCAGCGAGGCGCAGCGACGTCCCGACACCAGACTAATCGACGCTCGCGAGTAACGCTTCTCAATCATGGCCTATGGACACGTGATTTTTCGCATGAAATTCTGAAATCGGAAGAATAGTTCGGATGACATTCGTATGGAACTCGACCCCATCAACCGCCGCATCCTGCTGAAGCTGCAGCGCGACAGCCGCATTGCCATCGCCGATCTGGCCGACAGCGTGGGCCTGTCGCCGTCGGCCTGCCACCGCCGCGTCAAGCTGCTGGAGGAAGCCGGCATCATCGCTGGCTATTCAGCCCACCTCGACCGGCGGGCGCTGGGGCTCACCATGGAGTTCTTCGTCGAAGTGTCGCTCAACTCCCAGTCGGGCAAGGTATTCGATGCCTTCGAGACGGCGGTCGCCGGCATGGACGAGATTTTGGAGTGCCACCTGATGGCGGGCGGAACCGACTATCTGCTGCGTGTGGTGGCGGCCGATCTCGCCGACTTCGAGCGCATCCACCGTGAGCACCTGGCCAAGCTGCCGCACATTTCGCGGTTGCAATCAAACCTCGCAATCCGCACGGTGCGCGCCATGACCGGGTATCCGGTGCGTTAGCAGGGATGACGCTTTGCGATCTGATTTGCTATAAGACGAATATTAAATGCAGTGACATTGTCGAGGTGATTTATGTGGAACTTGATCAGGATTGCGGTGACTAGAACCGCTGTTGGAACGTGGCTTGGGAAAATCCCGTTCGTGCGGCGCGCCTACGACCAGTACTATTGGTCGCGTAAAATGAATGCGTTCAGCGGCGTTTATCAGACCTACGAAAGTGCCGCGGCCGCCTGCGAAATGGATCACCACCGGGTTGGCTGGAACGACGCGGACTTGGCGCAAAATCTCGTCACAGACGATGTGCCGCGACGCCGATCACTGGGCGATGCCGGCGAATTTAAGGCAGCAGACAAGCCCGTTTTCGTTGGTCAGACGTCAACTTTTGCAGTCCTTTTGTGGCTGAGCAAACTGGTAAAGCCGGGATGTCGCATCGTCGACGTGGGTGGTGCAGGAGGAATTGTTTATTGGCAGTATAGAGATTACTTCAAGCTGCCCGATGGCGCGACTTGGACTGTGGTGGATATGCCCGAGACCGTGGCGCGGGGTCGGGCGGCGGCAGAGCGCGCGGGCACGACAGAACTAACCTTTGAGACCGACCTTGCCGCCATCAAGGCTTGCGATATTCTCATTTCGTCGGGGTGCATCCAGTACATGCCGCCGGAGGGTTTCGCCACGTTTTGCAAAATTTCAGAATTGGCGGACGCCGTCATTATTAATAAAATAGCCCTCGTTGATCGGCCGAATTACTGGTCACGGCAAAGTTTCGTTTCAACCTCGTCGCCTTATTTATTCGCCAACGGTCGGCAGTTCATCCAAATTTTCACCGATTCCGGACTAAAACTCAAGGACTGCTGGCACGTGCCGGAGATCACGCGCGATATCGCCTTTGCTCCTCGCCACCGGTTGTCTCAGACAACGGGGGTCGTTTTCGTCCGATGACGGCTGAGCCAGCCCGCGCCCTCAACTGCTCGGCGCGTCGAGCTTGCGGGTCAGGTTCTCGAACTCGCGGCGCAGCTCTTCGTTCTTGAAGATCTGGTCGAACGTGGGCGCTTCGAGCTTCTGGATCGCCTCGAACGACGTGGCGCTGTCGCGCATCAGGTTGCGCAACTGGAAACTTGCTTCCACCGTCTCGAATGTGTTGTCGGCGATGCGCAGGTCGTGGGCTGCACGCTTGCGGGCGCCAGCGATCTGCTCGCGCTGCTGCAGCATGTAGCGGCGATAACCCTTGGCGGCATCCTCGGCGAGCTTCTGGCTGTCGCGGTTGGCTTCCAGCGCCTTCTTCTGGTCGGGCCGGTTTTCGGCGCGCAGCAACTCCGCGGTCTTGCGGCGGGCAGCTTCCACATCTTTGGTGATGGCGTCGAGTTTGGGCAGGTAGTTGGTATCGATTTTGGCGATTAGCGCATCTTGCGCATGCACCAGCATGGCGAACAGGGCGGCGTGCATGGCAAAGTACTTGCGGGCGGCGTTGGTGTTGTCGCCGGACGCCGCCATCAGCTTGCCGAGCTGGGCATCGACCAGCTTCGCGGAATTGAACACGGCGACGAGGCGCACGAGATCGCCCGACAGCACGCTGTCGAGCAGCAGGTCGATCTGCTCGGGCGCCAGCTGGATGCCCGACTTCGCCATGGCGGCCGCGATCTCGCCCTTGGCCGCTTTTATATCCTCGCGGTTGAGCTCGATCTTCTTTTTCGAGTCTTCGATATCCTTGGTGAGGCTGTCGACGGTATCGGTGAGGACACCCGGCAGCATGCCGTCCTTGGGCGCCGCCAGCTGCTTTTCACGCAACTTGACGATGCGCTCGTCGATGTCGCGGATCGACTTGCGGCGCTCCTCGACGCGCTTTTGCACATCGACCACGGGCACGTCGGTGACGATGCCGAGCGCCGCATCCAGCAGATCTCGGACCTTCTTCTCGCGGTCTTCCTTGGTCTCGGTCCAGATCGGGGGAATGATGAACTCGTCCTTCGACGGCAGTTTCTTCACTTCGCCGCGGTTCTTGGCGGTGTCGTTCAGTACGGCATCGATGGCGGCCATGAGCTTCTTGGCCTGCTCAAAAGTGGCATCGCCCTCGCGCGGGTCTTTTTCGACTGGCGGCGTTGCCGGTGGTGCGGCAGCACTGCCGGCCGGCTTCTGCGCGGGCGGCGTCGTTTGCGCGAACTGCTGGTCGATAGGCTTGGCCCGGCTCAGGAAATCGGCGATGACATCGCGACTGGCGGTCTGCGCGTGTGCGGATTGTGGAACCAGGCACAGCAGCGCCACCACAGATGTCACGCCGAACACGCTACCGAAACGCCGAATGTTGCCAGTCATGGTCTGTCGCCTCCTGCCCACGGTGTCCAGGGACCCGGAAATTCCGGCAATACGATGGTTTTCCCGTCAAGTGTGGCGATCAGCTGTTGGCGCGCGCGGCCGCTGCGGTGACCAATAGCATGAGGGCCCGATCGACCTTGCGCGCGTCGCTGAGTACGATGGTGTGCGTCAGTGACGGGGCCATGCCCGGCCATTTCAGGCGCTTGAGTTCCCCTTCGAACGGCACGTCGCCGAGATCGAGGGCGAGGCGCACGTCCTTCGCCGTGACCGCAATGGCGCCGAACAGCGCGGGGGCTGCCAGATCGATGTGGCTTTCGTGCACGGCCAGCGCCGTCGCGGCGACGTTGGTCTGAATGGTGCGGATCAGCATTTCGGCAAGCGGGCGATAGCCCTTGGCCTTGGCCAGGAACGTTGCGAGATCTGCTGGTTCCGGTGGTGCAGGCGCCGGGGCAGGCTGTACAAGCGGGACAAGCGGGAGCGACGCACTTGGTGGCGCAGCTGTGGCGGTTGCTGGTGGGCGCTGCCCGGCGACCGGCTCGCGCTCCGCCGGCCGCTCGCCATACATCGGCCGGCCGCCGTTGTGGTGAATGCGCTCCAGCCGCGACGCTTTGGCAAAGGTGAGGTTCTGCCGGCGCAGCCAGTCGATCATGTCGTTGCGGTGCGCAAACGTCTGCGCGTCGATCAGCGCCATCCAGGCCGCCAGATCCCGCCCAGTGTCCAGGGCGAGGCCGGCAATGAACTCCTCCTCCTTGTCGCGCGGGTCCTTGGTCATGGGGCGGTTCGGTCACGTTGTACGACGGCGACTTCGTACAGCTTTACGCCGGCATCGCCGTCTCGACGAGGCGCGCCCAGTATGACACGCCGACCGGGATGACGTCGTCGTTGAAGTTGTAAGCTGGATGATGGACGTTTGCCGTATCGCCGTTGCCAACGAAAATGAACGCGCCGGGCCGCGCTTCCAGCATGAACGAGAAGTCCTCGCCGCCCATGACCGGAGGTAGATCCGTATCGACGTTGCTCCGGCCCACCACTTCACCGGCAATTGCGGCAGCAAACTCGGTCTGCTTTGGATGGTTGCTGGTGACGGGGTAGTCGCGCCGGTAGATCGCCTTGGCGGTGGCGCCGAACAGCTTGGCCGTACCCTCGGCGATTTCGACGAAGCGTCGCTCGAGCTGGTCGCGCACGTGGGGTGTCAGTGCGCGCGCGGTGCCGGTCAGTTCGGCGGTTGCCGGGATGACATTGCCGGCGTTGCCAGCGTGGAACATGCACATCGATATGACGCCAGAGTCGAGCGGATCGAGCGAGCGCGACACGATCGACTGCAGGTTGGTGATGATGTGCGCGCCAACGAGCACCGTATCGATGCACTTGTGCGGTTTGGCCGCGTGCCCGCCCTTGCCCTCGATCGTCACATGCAGGCGGTCGGACGACGCCATCAACGGGCCTGGCCGCAGTCCGAACTGGCCGACCGCCATGCCGGGCTGGTTGTGCATGCCGTAGACCTCCTGGATGTTCCAGCGGTCCATCATGCCGTCCTCGACCATGGCGCGGCCGCCGGCGCCGCCTTCTTCGGCTGGCTGGAAGATCACGACCGCGGTGCCGTCGAAGTTGCGCGTCTCGCACAGGTACTTGGCGGCGCCGAGCAACATGGCGGAGTGGCCGTCGTGACCGCAGGCGTGCATCTTGCCGGGTGTTTTAGAGGCGTAGGGCAGCCCGGTGTCTTCCAGGATCGGCAGCGCGTCCATGTCGGCGCGCATGCCGATGACGCGGCCGGAGCCGCTCTTGCGCCCCTTGATCACGCCGACGACACCGGTGCGGCCGATGCCGGGCACCACCTCGTCGCAGCCGAACGCCTTGAGCTTGTCGGCGACGACGCCCGCGGTGCGATGCACGTCGTACAGCAACTCGGGATGCTCGTGGAAATCGCGGCGCCAGACGGTGATTTCATCCTGCATCCCGGCAATGCGGTTCACGATCGGCATGGTGGCGCTCCTGGTGTGGTGCTGGGATGCGGGTGCACGCGCACGATCGCGAGTGTACGGCGCCCCGACGATAAACCTCTTTGGCTGGGCTCACAACCGCGCGCGACTACCCTCACGCGCCCGGCGCCACGAGATAGCCGATTTTGCCGTCGGCGCGTTGGCGGATGAACTCCAGGGTCTCGTAGACCTGACGGGGATGGAGCGGCCGCCCGGTCCGCGCGATCTGCTCGGCTTCCTTGGCCAGGATCTCGGTCAGAATCGGCTCGGCCGTCTTGTGCAGCATCGCGACAGCGGCAATCGTCTTGCGCTTCATGTTGATCGGCACCTTGGGCACGACGGACGCCAGCATGGACTTCACGTCCTCCGACAGATGCGCCGACAGGCGCCCGAACCACGAGATCAGGCGGATCGCGGAACTCTGGCGGAACGTGTAGCCGTGCATCTCCATCCACTCGAACAGCTTGACCATGATCAGGTCCTGGGCGCGCAGCCGCGAGGTGACGCGGAAATCCTGCCATTCGGCGACGAGATCGAAGCGGGGATCGATTTCGATGTCGCCCGGCGCGAAGGTCTCCGATGCCTGGACGCCGATGCGGTCGATGAAGTCGCGGTTGCGCAAGTTGAACCGCGTCTTGAACAGCGGCAGCTGCAGCTGACCCTTGCTCGCGCGGCTGTAGGCCAGCCACACGAGCTTCGAGCAGAACAGTTCACGGCGCCGGTCGAGGCGCATGGTGAAATCATAGAGGATGGGCCGCTTGAACGTACTGCGGGAGCGGCGCACGTGGTCGTAGGCGATCTGCGACGCCTTGGCGGCGAGAGCATCATCGGGATGGCGAAACAGCATCGCCCGGCCGTTGCCATGGGCGAGAGTGTGGCCGAGACGGTTGATCACCGCGCCATCCTCGATCAGGCTTTCGACTACCCACTGGGTGCCTCGGGCGTCGATGTGGATGATGCAGACGTGGCTGAACTGGCTGTCGACGTCGCCGATGCGGGCGATGGCCGCACTGTTGTGCGCCATGCCGCGCACCACCAGCACGTCGCCCGAGCGGTAGGCGGCCTTGGCATCCGTGTCGTAGGCCGGATTGACCAGCGAGTTGGTGTCGCCGGTGAAGGCCTTGAGCGTCGTTTCGCCGTGCGGCAGTTGGGCGAAACCGGCGCCGAGTTCGCCCAGCATGTCGCTGGCGAAGCGGGCGGCCCGCAGGCAGTCGCGCAGCCGCTGCTGCGCATCGTGGTTCATGAGGCCGGCCTGGTGCCAGCCGGCAATCCGGCCACGCAGGGCAAGGCGCAGGGCAAACAGGTCGACCCGCAATTGCGGCACCTGCGGTTTCGTCGCGGCCGGGTCCTGGGCGGTGAGATCGGTGCTGAGGAGCGCCTGGTAGATGCCGACGAGCAGCTTGACGAGTTCGTCGGCAGTGGCAACCGGCCGGGCCGCCATGGCGCGCAGCTCGGCGATGCTCTCGGCCAGAGTATGCGCCGCAATCAACTCGGTCACCGCCATGGAAAGTCCCCTGAAAATAGTGTCCCACAAGGAAACACTATCAGGAGGGGGTGGGGCAAGCCGATGTCAAGGTATGCGCACGCGACTGTGGCGCATCGACCTATTCCGCAGCCTTCACGCCCACGCCGACCGGGCAGCTGAGGCCAGTGCCACCGAGCCCGCAGTAGCCGTGTGGAACCTTGGCCAGATACTGCTGGTGGTAGTCCTCGGCATAGTAGAACTCTGCTGCGGGCACGATTTCGGTCGTGATCGCGCCAAACCCGTTGCTGGACAGCACGCGCTGGAACGCGCTCTTGGCGGCCTGCGCAATGGCCAACTGTTCGGCCCCGTAGGTGTAGATGCCGGAGCGATATTGCGTGCCAACGTCGTTGCCCTGGCGCATGCCCTGGGTCGGATCGTGGCTTTCGAAGAAGGTCTTCACCAGCTTTTCGTAGCTGATCTTGCTGGGCTCGAATACCACGCGCACCACTTCGTTGTGGCCGGTCTTGCCGGAGCAGGCCTCTTCGTAGGTCGGGTTCGGCGTGAGGCCGGCGGCGTAGCCGACGGCCGTGACCCACACGCCCTCGCCCAGCTGCCAGAACTTGCGTTCCGCGCCCCAGAAGCAACCGAGGCCGAACATCGCGATCTCGTGGCCCTCGGGGTATGGACCTTTTAGCGGGCGATCGGAGATGAAGTGGGTCTTTGCCGTGGCGATTGGGGCGCTGCGGCCGGGAAGCGCGGTGGCGGTGGTCGGCATAGTGGCGGATTTCTTGAAGAACATCGGATGGCCCTCGTTTTGGTCAGCCTCGGCACTGATGCCGCAAGTAGTTCGAACCTCACAGCAATATAAATCGGCGGCAGCGATTTGCGAGGCGGTCGCCGCTCAGTTCACGAAGATGTTCACGCGCCGCCTACGCCGTCCGAACCACGCAAACAAACCGCCGATGGCCGCGAACAACGCCCAGGCCGGGATTGCCAGCAGCGATCTGGCAAGTGGATCCCAGAGCAGCGGGCTGACCGATTGGATTGATTTCTGGGCGGCTGCGAGCGTGGTTGGTGCCAGGCTCGCCCAGTGTCTGGCCATGGACACCGTCAAGCTCGGCGCCAGGGCGCCGCGCGCATTGGTGTAGTCGGCAATCAGGATGACGGCTGAAAGCAACAGAAACATGCCGCCGAGAAAGCGCAATGCCTGCATGGTCGGATCAGTCTCTTGGCGAGCGTCGCGCGAAGTCGTCGACTTTCTCTACTCTGCCGCGACGCTGGTCTTGCGTCCAGCCGCGGTCACTTCTTCTTGGGCTTTCAGCGCTTCCAGCGTCGGCATGGCAACCGTCGAATAGCCGCAATCGACAAAGTGCACTTCGCCTGTCACCGCACCCGACAGCGGCGACAGCAGGTAGAGCGCTGCCCCGCCCACTTCGTCGAGGGTCGGTGTGCGCCGCAGCGGTGCGTGATCCTTCTGGTAGTTGAAGATGGTGCGGGCATCGGACACGCCAGCGCCTGCGAGCGTACGCATGGGGCCGGCCGACAGCGCGTTGACGCGCACGCCGTGGGGTCCGAAATCGCTGGCCAGATAGCGCACGCTTGCTTCGAGTGCGGCCTTGGCGATGCCCATCACGTTGTAGGACGGAACGACCTTCGTCGCGCCACCGAACGACAAAGTCAGCAACGAGCCACCGTTCGGCATCAGGGCTGCTGCGCGCTTCGAGATTTCCGTGAACGAGAAGCAGGAGATCACCATGGTGTTGGTGAAGTTGTCGCGGCTGGTGTCGGCGTAACGCCCCGCGAGTTCGCGGCGATCCGAGAAGGCGAGCGCGTGCACCACGAAGTCGAGGCTGCCCCAGGTCGTCTTGATCTTGTCGAACACCTGGTCGACGCTGGCGAGATCGCCGACGTCGCAGGGCTCGATGATCTCGGCGCCGACCGACTGGGCGAGTGGAATGGCGCGCCGGCCGAAGGCGTCGCCCTGGTAGGTGAAGGCGAGTTTGGCGCCATGGCCGGCCAGGATGCGCGCGATGCCCCAGGCGATCGAGCGGTCGTTGGCGACGCCCATGATCAGGCCGCGCTTGCCCGCCATCAGCGGGCCGGGCTTGGCGATGTCGATCTCACTCATGGCAACTCCTGGTCTCGTGCGTTGTCCGCATGGCTTGAACTGCCGCCGGCTGGTCCAGTGACTGGAGCCACGCATTCATGGCCGCCCGCACATTGCTCCTGCGCGTCGGTCGCTGGGCAGGGCGTCGAGATGTTAACTCTCCGGCCGGCGGAACGCCAACGTTGCATTGGTGCCGCCAAATCCGAAGCTATTCGAAATGATACAGTTAAGCGCCACGTTGTCGCGGCGCTGCCGCACGATCGGCAGATCTGCAAAGGCCGGATCGATCTCGTCGATGTTGGCACTTTCGCAGATAAAGCCATTGTTCATCATCAGCAGCGAGATGATCGTTTCCTGCACGCCGATGGCACCGAGCGAATGGCCGGTCAGAGACTTGGTGGCGGAAATCGCAGGGATGTCCTTCCCGAACACGGCGCGGATGGCGTCGATCTCACGGGCATCGCCGACTGGCGTCGCGGTCGCGTGCGGATTGATGTAGTCGACCCTGCCGATCCCCTTGCCGTCGAAGCCGGCCAGGGCCTGGCGCATGCAGCGCGCCGCGCCCTCGCCGGATGGGGCCACCATGTCGAAGCCGTCGGACGTCGCACCATAACCGACGATCTCGCCGTAGATTTTCGCGCCGCGCGCTTTGGCGCGGGCATACTCCTCGAGTACCACCACGCCGGCCCCGCCGGCGATCACGAAGCCGTCGCGGTCCTTGTCATAGGCGCGGCTGGCGCGCGCGGGCGTCGCGTTGTACTTCGATGACATCGCGCCCATGGCATCGAATAAATTCGACAGGGTCCAGTCCAGTTCCTCGCAGCCGCCGGCGAACATCACGTCCTGGCGGCCGTACTGGATCATCTCGGCCGCGTTACCGATGCAGTGCGCCGAGGTCGCGCAGGCCGATGAGATCGAATAGTTGACGCCATGCACCTGGAACGCGGTCGCGAGCACGCCGGACGGGCCCGAACACATCGCCTTGGGCACCTCGAAGGGTCCGATCTTCTTTGGCGCACCCGTGGCGCGTGTGACGTCCGCCGCCGAGACGATCGCGACCGTCGAGGGGCCGCCCGAGCCCATGATGATGCCTGTGCGCTCGTCCTGCACGTCCCGTTCGGTCAGCGCAGCATCGCGGATCGCCTGATTCATGGCGATGTAGTTCCACCCCATGCCGACATTCATGAATCGCTTGGGCTTGCGCGGCACTAACGATTCCCACTCGATCTGGGGCGCACCATGCACCTGGCAGCGGAAACCGAGTTCCTTGTACTTCTCCGATGCGACGATCCCGGATTTGGCTTCGCGCAGGGATGCCACCACCTCTTGGGTGCTGTTCCCGATCGAAGAGACGATCCCCATTCCGGTGACGACGACGCGTCGCATGAGCAGTTCCTTCTGGTATTCGCGATTGTGGGGGACCGGCGCTTGTCCCCGGCGGAATTCATGAGTTTGGCGTAGCCGCGGCGTCCCCGGTCTCGAACAGCCCGACCCTGAGATCGGTCGCGGTATAGATCACCTGGCCATCGGCCTTCAGCATGCCATCGGCGATCCCGAGCTTGAGCTTGCGCAGAATGACCCGCTTCAGGTCGACGATGTATTCGAGTTTCTTGGTTGCCGGTATGACCATGTCGCTGAACTTCACTTCGCCGACGCCAAGCGCCCTGCCGCGTCCACTGGCGCCGAGCCAGCCGAGGTAAAAGCCCGTGAGCTGCCACAGCGCATCGAGGCCGAGGCAACCAGGCATCACCGGGTCGCCCTTGAAGTGGCAGGCGAAAAACCAGTCGGTCTGCGGATTGCCGGCGATGTTCATTTCGGCGACGATCTGGCCCTTGCCGTGGGCGCCGCCCGTGTCGGACACGTGGCTGATGCGCTCGAACATCAGCATCGGCGGCAGCGGCAGCTGCGCGTTGCCCGCACCGAACAGTTCGCCGCGCGCGCAGGCGAGGATTTCTGCGTAGTCGTAGCTTGGGCGCCGCTCCGCCATATCGTCCAACCCTCCTCGCCGCAGGTAAAGGCTGCGCTGCCTACTCTGCACTGTTCTCGAGTGGGGTGGTAGCACACCCGTCGATGCCTGCAAAAGCCAAACGCGGCCGTGCTCGGTGTTGCACGAGCCGTGCTACTCCTTATGGGGCGCGGGCTCCCGAGTGCCGTGTAGAAATCGGCAACTCTGTTAGTCCGCCAGCGAAGGTGAGGCCAAGGCCGGTCAGGGCGCGATGCACGTCATCGGCTTTGGCATCCCACGTTTCTGATGCCAGACGGTTCAGAACGCCGTTGTTTGGTGCCGGCGCAGCCGCCAGCGCCGTTTCGATGGCGCGCGCGAAGCCGGCCGCATCGCCGGCCACGTGCACGAGATCGCGCCATGGGTCGAGCGCTGGGAAATCGGTGGTGATCACCGGTCGGCCGACCGCCAGATATTCCTTCAGTTTGATCGGATTGCAGGCCTTGATCCACTCGCTGTGGTTCCACGGCATGATGAGTGCATCCATGGCGGCCATGTAGCCGGCGACTTCGTCGTAGGGTTTGCGGCCGGCGAAGTGCACGTTGCGCAAAGTGCACCATCCGTCAGGCAGCGAACAGCCACCGACCAGCACGAATTGATGATGCGGCAGAGCGCGGGCGAGCCCAAGGAACAACTCTGGATCGAACGTGTGGTGGTCGATGCCGCCGATGAAGCCGATGCGCGGGCGCGGCAGGCCTGCAAGATCCTGTGGCAAGGCTGCTCCGTCTCGACCGGCAGCGGCGAAGGTATCGAGATCGACGCCGTGCGTCACCAGCGTCTGGGCACGGACAGTGCCGGTTTCGGACGCCATCAGTGCCGGGCTCGCATAGACGACAAGGTCGGCGCGGGCCTTCAGGTGGGCGATCTGGGCGCCGACGATCGCGGGGTTCGCCTCGGGGAACGCTTCGAACCGGTCGGTGCGCTGCAGGATGACAGCGGCACTAGCGTAGCTGTCGGCGAGCACCGCGCCTGCCGGGCAGTGGATCCACAGGATCGGATTGCGCATGCCGGCAGCTGTGGCCGCGCGCTTGATCTGGGGTCCGAGCGCCCAACTCGACAGCTTCTGCCCGGCAGCGCCCGGCACCATCACGGGAGAAAACACCCAGAACCGGTTCTCGACGTTGACCAGGCCGTTGCCCAGGCTCTTCAGCTTGCGGCTGATGCGCTGCAGGAACAGGCGGTTGTCCTTCAAACTCGGCATGCGCACGCCGAGCGAGTTGACGAACAGCACCGGCCAGCGCCGGGCCAAACGGCGCATGATCTGGAAATCGAAGTGGCCACGGTTGTGGTACCACCAGTCCTCGCCACCGAGGCACACGATGCCATCGAATGTCGTCGTGCGATCAGGCCTGTTGGACGGCATAGGTGGCCTCCGTCGTGGTCGGTGCTGGAGGGGGGCTCGTAGGCCGAACGGCCGACACTTTGAGCGGTTGCAACTTACCGTCGATGAACAGACGCAGGCGCGGCATCACCGCCAGGCCGGCCAGCATGGCGCAGACCGCAAGCACGAAGCCGAACGGCAGCTGGATCCAGGCATTGGTCGCATGCGGCACGAAATACATGCAGGCGGCCGCCATGAGGGCAGCCAGCAGCGGATAGAGCGTGCGCACGATTGTGGCTCGTCCTAATCCCGGAATGTCGCGCGTCGTCCGCTGGATCACATAGGCAGCCGACGCCAGTTCGCCCAGCACACCGGCAGCAGCGATGCCGATCAGGCCAAGTCCCATATGTACGGCAAGCAGCGCCGGCCCGAGCGCCGTCGCCCTGATGATGCCGGCGATCAGCAGCGGGCTCGTTTCGCCGCGCGCCATCAGCGCGATGCCGGGTACCGCCTGCACCATGCGCACCGACCACATGGCAGCTAACCAGCCGAGTACCGGTCCAAGCCCTTGATATTGAGACCCGAACGCGAGTGGCAGAATGGCCCCGCCGGCAATGACGAACGCGACCACGTAGGCGGCGGCCGCGATGCTGACGCCTTCATACATCGTCAGATAGCGGTCGAAGAAGGCTTGCCGGTTGTCGCGCTGGGTTGACAGCAGTGGCAGCAGCAGCGCATGCCCGACCTTGGCCGCGAGCAATCCCGGCACCATCGCCACCATGAAGGCTGCCGAGTATCCGGCCAGCGCCTCGATGCCGAGCATGCGTCCGACGATGACGCGGTCACCCTGGTAGACGAGGACCAGGGGAAATGCGCTGAGCCAGATCGGCCAGCCGAAGGCAACCAGCCGCCTGACGAATTCCATCTCGAGCCCGAGCGCATAGCGCCGCTTGCTGAGCGCGTGCGATGTGAGGACCGAGAGACCTGCCTGCATGATGGCAACCCACACCACGGCCCGGTAGTCGCCGGTTAGATAGAGCAACGGCACGGTCGCGAGCAGCGCGTGGACCTGCGGCACCACCTCGATCAGCAGGTAGTTGCGGTTCTGCAAGCCGCGTTGCTGGCGGCGCGAATCAAGGTGCATCAGCGATTTGATCAACGGCACCCAGGCGGCCAACTGGAATGCCGACGTGGCGCTGGGAATGGCGAAGAAGGCCGCGGCCGGGCCCGCCACCAGAAACAGGATCGCGGCCGTCAGCACGCCGCGCGCCAGCAGCGTCGCATGGGCCGCTGCCATCAGCCGCGGATCATCGCCATCCTTGGCCTGCACGAGCAGGCGGTCGGCGCCGAGGTCGCTCAGCTGCTCCAGCATCTGCAAGGCGATTGTGATGGTCGCGGCCACGCCGAAGTCGCCGCGCGACAGCCAGTAGCCGACGATCGCATTGCGCGCGAACGAGCAGATCTGGACGACGGCAAAACCTGAAAACAGCAACGCGCCCTGGCGGCCGATTTGGCGGCCGAGCCGTCGGCCGGTCGGCAGCGAAGGCGCGGCACTGGGTTCGGGCGTGGCTGGCATCAGGCGACCGGTCGTGTCCAGCCGCTGGCCGACGGCAGGCGCTTCGAGATGCGCGCGAGCTGCGGAGCTGCGATCCGGCCGATCAGTCGCGACACGCTATCGCCGGTCAGGCTGACGAGGCTGCAGGTGGTCTGCAGGAAGCGCGGGCGGAAGGCGCGTCCCCACTTCTCGCAGAACGCACGCTCCATGGCATCGAACGTGGTGCCCTTCACGCCGGCGCTCATGTGTTCGAGGTGAAAGTCGATGACGTAGCTCGACAGGCCCCTCACGTCGGCCATCAGGCACAGATCGGCGCCGTAGAAGTGGAAGCCGGTGAGGTCGCGCGAAAACGACAGGCGCGCTGAGCGCTTCACCACCATGAAGTTTTCATCGAGGCTCATGACCCTGGCTGGCAGGGTGCCGACGCGGCGGTCGGCGCCGTGCGGATCGGTGATGCGGATGGCGAGGCGGCCCGGTGCGATGCCGCCTGCATTGCCAGCGATCGCCCAGGCCGGATCGAGCGCCTCGAGCGCGGCGAGGCGGACTTCGAGTTCCTGGCGGCCGTCATGCACCAGCCGTACGTCCTGGTGGCACAGGATCACGTGCTCGCCGCGAGCTTCGCCCAGCATGTGGTCGAGGCCACGGTAGGCGCAGGTCTGGCCAGTGCCGGTGTTGTCGACGAACAGGAATTCACAGCTCGCGCGGTCGAAGCCGGCCTCGTCGAAGGACGCCAGCATTTCGTCATAGTGCGGGCGGCTGTTCACGAGCGTCGCGATCGTGAAGCGCTTATGGGGAGCTGGAAGGGCGGCCGGTCGTTCAATGCTGGCCTGGCTCGAGGCGTCCGTCATCACTGCGATCTCGTCGGGTGCTGCTGCGCGCTTCAGGCTAGGTGTGCGTTGGTTAACGCGGCGTTAAGGCGTGACCGCTTCGAGGACTTGGTGCGGCGCGGCGGCCGGCGTGGCGTAACCTGGCAGCCACACGGCGCGCTTTTGCCAGACCTCCCACCAGGTCGCCGCCGCGTTGCGGCGTTCGGGCGACGGGCCCAGGCGGTTGGCAACCGTCAGCGCGAGCACCCGGGTCAGAGGCCAGGCGGCCATTAGCGCGTAGCCGACAGGCCGCATCAAGGGATGCCAATACCGACGGATCAGCGTCGTCTTGGCTGCGAGCAGGCGCACCATTTTGGCGGCACGCGCCGGCTCGGACGCCCCGCCATAGTGGATGATCGTCGCGTGCGGCGTGATCATCGGCCGCGCACCGTGCCGGCGGGCGCGCAAACACAAGTCGGCTTCCTCGCCGTACATGAAGAAGATCGGATCGAATCCGCCGAGCCGCTCCCAAAGCTCCCGCTTGATCAGCAAGAAGCAGCCGGAGACGATGTCGACGGGGGCTGAGTGATCGCGCTGCCAGCCGCCGTACGCTTCGCCGTTGAACAGCGCCACGCGAGGCAACAGCCCGGTCAGCCCGGTGGCGCGGCACAGCAGGTTCCACGGCGTCATGCGGCCCCAGCACGATGACGGGTTGAGCTGCCCGTCGGCGAACAGCGTGCGGCCGCCCCAAATGCCGGCTTCCGGCGCAAAGCGGGCGAACTCCATCAGCCGGTCGATGGCGCCGTCGCGCACAATCGTGTCGGGGTTGAGCAGCAGGATGTAGTCGCTATCGACGCCAAGGGCTGCGCGATTGTTGGCGCGGGCAAAGCCCAGGTTCTCGGCCGAAGCGATGACGTCGGGCGCAGTCGGGTGGTTCCGCAGCGCCTCGGCCGAGCCGTCGCTCGACGCATTATCTACAACGCGAACCCGATAACGGGTCTGGCGCGTTTCGGCCGCGATCGAGTCGAGCGCGGCCAGCGTCAGCGCGCGCGTATTGTAGCTCACGACCAGAATCGTGAGTTCAACCGGCTGTGGCCGCTGCATGACTACGCACTCCCTCCACACGATGCGAGCGAACACTAGGCCAAGCGGGCTAAGCGCTAGTTAAGCACGCCGGCGAAATCTGCAGTAAAACTCGATTTTGCCGGTCTCAGCGCGTGGTGGTCAGTGCGGCCTGCGTCACGGTCGTCGGACCACGGCGCGGCGGCACACCGTTGGCCCAGCCGTAGGCCAGCATGGTCATGAGTGCGGAGGCGGCGAAGAAATACACCCCCGGCAGCACGCTCGCTTCCGTATACCCCGATGAATTCACGTAGAAAATCATCAACGCCAGCACCATCACATCGGTCATCGAATAGCGCCCCAACCACTCCATGGTCGAGATGCTGCGGGCGCGGAATGCGGGGTCGAGATCGGGCGAGGTGACGAGGGTCAGCAGGTAGAACAACTTGAGAAACGGAAAGAAAATCGAGAACGCAAACAGCACGACGCACAGAAAATACTCTTCGTTCTTGTGCAACGCCCAGATGATGGTTGCGATCGAGTGCTCGTTGCTCCAGACGTAGACTGTCGTGAAGCGGATCACCGGCAGGATGATGCCGAGCGCGAAGAACACGGTCGCAAGAATAATGAGGAAACTCAGGCCGAAATTGCGGAATGCCGACACTTTGGTCTCGCGCGCCGGTGCCTGTTCCGCAGGCGCGACCGCGGCCTCGCTGCCGTCGATCCGCAGCCAGGCGTAGGACAGGATCATCAGCAGCACGGCCGCGGTGAAAAAGTACACGCCCGACAAACTCGCCGCATCATAGATGCCCTGGCTCTTGATGAAGAAAATCGTCAAGGCCAGCACCAGAACGTCGTGCATCGACCATTTGCCGAGCCATTCGAGGGCCCGCAAGCGCCGACCCTGCCGCTTGATCTCGATGTTCGGCAGGGTCGAGACCAGCAGCAGGTACAACAGTTTAAGCACCGGAAAGATGATCGAGAACACGAGCACCGTGCCGCCGAGGAACAACTGTCCGTCCCGGATCAGCGCCGACACCGTCGACAGCAGCGAGTGCTCGGTCGACCAGAACACGTATTTCGTGAGCTTGATGATCGGCAAGCTGACGCCAAGCGCCAGGCACACACTGGCGCCCACGATTGCGATGCTGAGCAGGAACCTGCGGCCGCCGAGGGTCATGTTAGAAGGGAGTGGGGAGTAGCCTGTCGCGAGCAGGAACGGTCCACGCCCCATTCGCTACTGCCTACTCCTTACTCGCTACTCCCGTCACGCGTGGTGCGAGTGGTTCGTATGCGCGATGCCCTTGTCGTGGATCAGCTGGTGCAACTCGCCTTCCTGGAACATCTCGCGGACGATGTCGCAGCCGCCGACGAACTCGCCCTTGACGTAGAGCTGCGGAATGGTCGGCCAGTTGGTGAAGGTCTTGATGCCGTCGCGGATGCTCATGTCGTCGAGCACATTCACGTCCTTGAACGGCACGCCGAGGTGGTTCAGCATCTGCGTGACCTGGGCCGAGAAGCCGCACTGGGGAAACTTCGAGGTGCCCTTCATGAACAGCACCACGTCGTTCGTCGCGATGGTCTTGCGGATCCAGTCGTGGATGGCGGTCTGGTCGGTCATGGCGGGTCCTGAAGCGGTTGGCGGTGACTGCGAGCGTGCACCATAGATATGCGCGATTGCATCGGGCGGCAAGATGGCGGCGGCGCAAGGAATTTTCAGGTGTGCCATCCGACACTTGTTCCATGCGCCGGCGGGAAAGCGCGAACTTGCTTCGCAAGTGGTCTGCCGCCGACACCCGCCCGGGGGAAAGGTTGCCCCGACCCCCTTTCTCTTGTGTGCCAGGCATGGCGTTGATGTTGGAGGTGAAAGTCCTTTGCGGGCCTCGATGATGGGAACCGCGAGCCGAAGTCAACTGCGACGCCACGAGGCAGGGTGGAGAAGAAGCCGCAGGCCAGGTTCGGAGCCGACGAACAGGAAGCAGAGCCAAGGCTTGTGCGGTGGGGTAACCCGGCAACGGACGGGGACGCCCAAAGATCATCCAGACACGCGCATGAGTAAATCGGCCGGCGCCCGAATGAAACAGCAACGTCTTACCCTGGGAGTTCTCTCTGTTTCTCCGGACGACCCGGAGCAGGGCACCGGCCACGGTGCTCGACGAGCAGGGAGAAATCAGCCGAGGCCGTAGTAGCCGAGTGCCGCAAGGCCAAAGCGAAGGGCCGAAATCAGCAGCCAAGGAGCAGTCTGGACCTTCTCGATGGGCAGGAAGCGGCAGCAAGGCACGTTGGACCAACTGGACCTCTTCGAGGCCAGGGGGCTGGCCATACGCGCTAACTTTGCCACTTGTGTGTTGAAATCGAGTCTGATTCCAAAGTCGGATGTGCGCCTACGCGCACGGGCCCCGCACCCCGCTGAAGGGACTGGGTCCCTTCAGACAATCCGCCTGTTATAGAAAGAAAGCGGGCGGGTTCGGGAGGGCGTCCCTCCCGAGCGGGCGCGGGCGGCAGCCCGCTCGCGGGAGCGAAAGTGGCCAGCACCTGCCCGTCATTGCAGTGCCAGCCGCAGCCTGGCCGCCACGCGCTGGCGTGAGTGCGGGCGCAACCGTTCCAACCCTGGCAGGCGTCACACCGAACCGCTCGATGTTCAACGGGCGGCAGCGGGCGTCGCCGTTGGTGGCGCGGCCGCGGTCGCTGGCTTGGACGTCGACGCACCGAGCGCGGATTTCACAGCTGGTGCCGTCGTGGCGCGATGCGTGCCGGGTCCGTTTGCGGCCCCCGTTGATGGAACGGGCGCCGTCGAGCGGGGCGCAGTCTTGTGTCCTGGCTTGGTTGGCCTGATGGCGGCGGTCGCAGGTGCCGCACGGCGCCGGTCGACGAGCTTCGCCGACAATCGCGGGTCCAGTTGCGAGGCTGGCGGCTTGACGCGCCGGATCGGAGCCACCTGGGGCTCGTCGCCGGCACTCGCCGCGGTGACCGGGGCGGGCCCGTGCGAAGGCGCAACTGGAGGCGTCGGTTGCTGGGCGGCAGCGGTTGCTGCAACACACAGCGCCATGGTCCCGAACAATCCTGCCAGCCGCATGTTGAACCCCGGAACCATGATCCGAAACGTCGTTTCAGCTTTGCGATGCTTGCAGCTGGCTCCGCGGCAGGCAGGATTTCGATTTCTTGTCGAACGTCTTGGACACGCCGCACGAACCAGCAGGCTGCCGGGACTGCCGGTCATTGGCGATGACCGTGGACGCGGTGACCACGGTCAGGGTGAGGATTGCCAGTAGCGCGGTTGTCCCGTTGTTCATGGCAGCGACACGCTCATTTCCATTCGCGGGAAGTGTAATCCCTGCAGTGGGCAAATGTGAGTGCTGTCGTGCCACGGCGCCGGAGAAAAGCAGAAAGGCCGAGGCAGCGGCGCCTCGGCCTTTCTGGTTGGAGTTGAGAGGCTTGCCCGGCGGGGGCTCAGTCCGCCTGGCCGTCCCCTGTGATTGAATGTGATGCTTCGAAGTGCCGCCTCAGGCGAGCTTCTTCGGCTTGGTCGCGGCTGGCTTCTTGGCCAGCTTTTCGCATTTGCCCTCCACGGCGTTCCACTTTTCAGGCGCCTTGCATTTCAAGGCATAAGCCGGACCGGCTGCTCCCACCAGTGACATGCTGGCCACCGCAACCGCGCCGAGCGCGATCGTTCGTTTGCGCATTCCTGAGCTCCTCTTGTTTTCAACAGTTTTAGAATCACGCGGTACCAGTCGCATGGTAAGACGTGAAAGGGAGGAAAAGTCACGGGGGCACGGCGGGCGGCAGGCCTTGCGGGCTGCTACTGTGACACCTAAGAGATACACTTGGCGCAGCCGACCATCCACAGTTTACCCACAGTAGAGCGGGTGCCCTGCCGTTCAGCGATACACGTCAGCGATACAATTCAGCGATACATGGACGTCCATGTCACACAACACCTTCGGCCACCTGTTCAGAGTCACGACCTGGGGCGAGAGCCATGGGCCAGCGATCGGCTGCGTGGTCGACGGATGTCCGGCGGGCATTGCGCTTAACGCCGCAGACATTCAGGTGTTCCTCGACAAGCGGCGGCCGGGGCAATCGCGCTATACAACCCAGCGCCGGGAGCCGGACGCGGTGCGCATTCTGTCGGGTGTGTTCGAGACTGACGCCGGTGTGGCAGTGACCACGGGCGCGCCGATTGCGCTGCAGATCGAGAATGTGGACCAGCGCTCCAAGGACTACGGTGACATCAAGGACAAGTTCCGTCCCGGCCACGCCGACATCACCTACTGGGAAAAGTACGGCATCCGCGACTACCGCGGCGGCGGGCGGTCATCGGCGCGGGAGACGGCGTGCCGGGTCGCGGCCGGCGCGGTCGCACGCAAGATCCTGGCCGGCGTCACCATTCGCGCAAGCCTGATCCAGCTTGGTCCGCTCAAGATCGACCGGTCGAAGTGGGACTGGGCGGCGGTCGATGCCAATCCATTCTTTTGTGCTGATACAGCCAGCGTACAGCCGTGGGCCGACTACCTGGACGGGGTACGCAAGGCGGGCTCCTCGTGTGGCGCTGTCATCGAGGTGGTGGCAGATGGTGTGCCGGCCGCTCTTGGCGCGCCGCTTTACGGGAAACTCGACCAGGATCTGGCCGCAGCGATGATGAGCATCAACGCGGTCAAGGGCGTCGAGATCGGTGACGGCTTCGCGAGTGCTGTTCTCTCGGGCGAAGATAACGCCGATGAAATCCGCATCGGCCCGGATGGTCGGCCACTGTTCCTGTCGAACCATGCGGGCGGCATCCTGGGCGGCATTTCGACCGGCCAGCCGGTAGTGTGCCGGTTCGCCGTGAAGCCGACCTCGTCTATTCTCGCGGCCCGCCGCACGATAGACCGTCACGGTCAGGAAACCGAAATCCAGACCAAGGGCCGGCACGACCCCTGCGTCGGCATTCGCGCGGTGCCCGTCGGTGAAGCGATGATGGCGATCGTGCTCGCCGACCATCTGCTGCGGCACCGCGGGCAGCAGGGGTGATTTCGGTGCAGCCCGGGACGCGCATTGCTGACCGGCTCGCGGCGCATCCAGCCTATTCCTACCGCCATGATTCGGCGGTGCCGGCATTCCCCGACGAAGCACCGCTGATCATCTACGATGGCATTTGTGTGCTCTGCTCAACGGCCATGACGATGATCGCCACACGCGATCGGGCCCGGCGCTTCCGATTTACCCATGCGCAAGGTGCCCTCGGCCAAGCGCTGTTTCGCCACTACGGGCTCGATCCGGTCGCTTTCGAAACCGTGCTGCTGATCGACAATGGCATTGCCCTCGGCAAGCTCGACATGGCGCGGCGGGTCGGGCAGCAGATCGGTGGGCCCTGGCACCTGTTCGCCGCCTTTGCCGTTCTGCCGGGCGTGCTGCAAGATTGGTGCTACGACAGGATCGCGAAAAACCGCTACCGGCTGTTTGGCCGCAAGGATGCCTGCATCCGGCCCGACCCCAGTTGGCAGGCACGGGTGATCGAGTAGGGAGAGCGCACTGCCATGGATGCCAAGTCTGAGGTCAAGGCCATCGTATTCGACGTGTTCGGCACCGTCGTCGACTGGCGCGGCTCAACGATCGCCGAGCTGACGAGCTTCGCGCGCGGCCGTGGCCTCGCCATCGACTGCACCGCCTTCGCAGATGCCTGGCGCGGGCTCTATCAGCCGTCGATGGAGGAGGTGCGGTCCGGGCGACGCCCCTTCACCATTCTCGACGATCTGCATCGCGAGAGTTTGCTGAAGCTGCTCGACACGTTCGGCGTCACCGGGCTCGGCGCCCACGAGATCGAACATCTGGTGACGATCTGGCATCGCCTGGCGCCGTGGCCAGACATGCCGGGCGGGCTTGAGCGGCTGAACAGCCGCGTGATCACCGGCACGCTGTCGAACGGCAACATCGGGCTGCTGACCCGACTCGCGAAGTTTGGTCGGCTGCCGTTCAACGTGATTTTGGGGGCCGAAGCCTCGCGCGCCTACAAGCCGACGCCGGAGGCCTATCTGCGAACCGCAGCGATCCTCAACCTGAAGCCATCAGAACTCATGCTCGCGGCGGCCCACAACGGTGATCTGGCGGCGGCAGCTGCAACCGGCCTGCGCACGGCCTTCATCGTGCGCCCGACAGAGAAGGGGCCGAGCCAGGCGGTCGACCTGAAGGCCGAACAGGCGTGGGACGTCGTCACCGACAGCTGTCATGGTCTGGCAACGGCGATGGGCTGCGCCATGTAATGCTAACTGTTGGTGGTGCAGCGATTACGCCTGGGCGACGGCTGCTGCGCGGGCCTTGCCGGCCATCTTCTTCAAGCGCTTGCGCACGCCGGCCGTATTGCCTTGATTGCGCGATTGCGGGGGGCGTGCGGCCGTGCGACGCGATTTCTTCTTGCGGGTTTCGATGTTGCGCGGCGAGCGGGATGATCTGGCGGCAGCCATGGCATTGGTCCTGGACTTGGCATGAAGGGAGCGATCCGGGGCGCAGTGCGCCGCGGTTCATGCGCGTCGTCTAGGCGATCACCGGCGCCATGGCAAGGGCGAGCCTGTGCCGCGCGCGCTTACCGCCACACCTGCTCAAGGCCAAAACCGGCACCCATGCCGATCGCAGCCCACATCAGCGACGACAGATTGGTAACGGCGAGGAACAGTGGGAATGGCATGCGGTACATGCCAGCGATGATGGGGATGAACGGGCGGATGCCCCAGACGAACTTGGCGCCAAGCACGCTCCAGATGCCCCAGCGTGCGAATAAGATTTCGCCGCGGGCCAGCAGGGCTGGAGCACGCGATACCGGCCACGTCTGCGAAATAACCGCACGGCGCTGCCGGCCCAGTACATAGAACAGCGCGTCACCGGTGGTCGCACCCGTGGCAGCGGCGAGCCACAGCGGGGCAAACGCGCCGCCACCGGCGGAAAAGGCCGCAGCGAGCGCAACGAACATGGCCGTCGAGGGAATGAAGGCGGTAACCACCGGTGTGCTCTTCAGCAGCCCGATGATGAAGACCAGGGGCAAAATTGTGCTCTGGTGAGCCGCTATGAACGCAACGAAGCGGCCGAGCTGCGAGGCATCGAACGCTGCAGCACCCAGCATTGCGCTGCTCATCTGCGCGCCCCTGCAGCACTCAACCGATGAAGCCCAGCCACTTCAGGCCGAGCGCACCTGGCGCCAGAATGCCGAACGCCCACAGGCAGGACGACACGATGTTGGCGGTCCAAAACGGCAGCTGCTTGAGTTCATACATGCCGGCCACAACGGGAATGACGGCGCGCAGGGGGCCGAAAAAGTGGCCGAGAAACACGCCGAGCGCGCCCCATTTCTCGAAGAAGATGCGCCCGCGTGGGATCATGTCGGGGTACTTCGAGAACGGCCAGATCTTGGGGATCGAATCCTTGAAGTAGAGGCCGATGTAATAGGATATCCCGTAGCCGATGATGCTGCCGGCGGCAGCCGCGATGCAGACCGGCACGAACGGAATGTTGCTTGCGCCCATCAGTCCTCCGATCAAGAGCAGGATCCCGGACGCTGGCAGCAGCAGCGACATGAATGCCAGGCTCTCGCCGAACGCCAGCGCAAAGACGATCGGCGCCGCCCAGGTCTGGTTCGCCCGCACGAACTCGACGATCAGAGTGACGTAGTGCGTGAAATCCATCGGGGTTCTCTGCGTCGGTGGGGCAAAAGCAGCTCATGCTGCTGTGCCCTGCTAGGCAGTATTCTGCAGCGAAGCAAGGTATCTCCCACGCACAACTCACTCTTGGCGGATTGGGAGTGGAGATCGGACCACGCGCCGATGTCCGAGGTCTGGTGCTCGCGATGCGCCGTCGATGCTCGATGGTCAGCCAGGATCTGGGCAATCAACAGCTCGCGCCGCCGCTTGCCCTTGCGCGCATCCGATCTGGATTTGGCGAGGCACTGGCGCGCGGCGCCCACTCCCGTTGCCGCGCCGTGGTTTGCCGCTTATGTGTTGCCTTGACGACAAGCGACATGCACGCACGAGGCCGCAGCCATGATCAACGTTTCGTTTCTGCAGGAACTCATGAACACGGTCGCCGAGCAGGGGCGGCACTATCTGCCGTGGGCGCTGCGGGGCGACGCGGACGGCGACAGCATCGAGGCGCTGGCGGCGGCGCTGACGTCGAGCCGGGGGGAAGCTTCGGGCGTTGTACTCGCCCGCGAACTGCTCAGCCGCTACCGGACGGCGAGTGTCGATGAGAAGCGCACGTTTTTCCGCTTTCTCGCGGAATCGCTGCAGCCCGATCGCGAGCAGGCAAGAGTTGCCGCCGCAGCCTTTGCCAAGGACCCGTCCGATGCGACGCTCATGCGCCTGCAGGCGGCTGTCGAAAGCCCGCGGCAGGAGTTTTTCCGCCGCCTCAATCTTGCGCCCGGCGCCACGGCCGAGATCGTCGCGCTGCGCCGCGATCTGTTGCGCCAACCAAAGGGCGATGCGGCGTTGACGGCGGCCCTCGCCCAGGTCGATGGCGATCTCATGCACCTGCTCTATTCCTGGTTCAACCGGGGCTTCCTCGTGCTGCGCCGCATCGACTGGCAGACGCCGGCGGCCATCCTCGACAAGATCATCGCCTATGAAGCCGTGCACGAAATCCAGGGCTGGGACGATCTGCGTCGAAGGCTCGATCCGGCCGACCGGCGCTGCTTCGCCTTCTTCCATCCCTCGCTGATCGATGAGCCACTGATCTTCGTCGAGGTCGCCTTGATGGCGGAAACGCCCGAGGGTATCGCCGACGTGCTGCAGGAGGAGCGCAAGTCGGCCGCCGTCCCACTGATGCCGACCACCGCCGTGTTTTACTCGATCTCGAACTGCCAGGAGGGGCTGAAGGGCATCTCGTTCGGCAACTTCCTGATCAAGCAGGTGGCGGAGGAACTGGCCAAGGAACACCCTTCGCTGAAGACCTTCGTCACGCTGTCGCCGGTGCCGCACTTCGCGCGCTGGCTCGACCGGGTGCGGGCCGATGCGGCGGCCGGCGTGGTGACGGCGGCGGATCGCACCGCACTTGCGACCCTCAACGATCCCGAGTGGGTTGAGGCGGTGGCGGCCGAGACCACGTTGAAGCCATCTTTGATGGCGTTGGCCGCGCACTATTTCCTGCAGGCCAAGACCGCGGACGGCCGCCCGGTCGACCCCGTCGCCCGTTTTCATCTGGGCAACGGCGCCAGGCTCGAGCGCATCAACTGGCTGGGCGATGCGTCGCGCAAGGGCCTGGTCGAGGCGCACGGCCTGATGGTCAACTACAAGTACGAGCTGAAGGAGATCGAGGCCAACCACGAGGCCTATGCCAATGAAGGCACGGTGGTTGCCTCGCGCGCTGTCCGAAGCCTGCTGCGGCGCGACGACAAGGCCCGCGCGCCGAGTGACGTGAAGAAGCTGCCGGCACCGATTAGGAAGGCGGCGGTCGAGGAGATTTGAAGCAGCAGTCCTCAGCGCGCAGGGCGGCCGGCCCCTGCACTGCGCGCCAACTTTCGGCGAAGCGATACTGCCGTCTGAACCAAAGTGAGGGGGCGGGTGCGGGTGGTTGCCCGCACGCGCCGGGAGCCAGGCAAGTTCCCGCTTACCTGACTGCGACTGGTGCCACGGTCGAGCCGCTTGCACCTTGCATCTTCATGGGTTGCATCATGAATGCGAACTCGTACACCTGCTTGGCGGCGAGATCGTCGAGCTTCAGGTTTTCCAGCAGATGCACGCCATGGACCACCAGCGCGAGTTGGTGGACCGGCAGCGAGATCATGGGGTCAGGATTGGGCGAGACCTCGACCGGCCAGTTGTCGGCACCAAGCAGCACCGGATCCTTCGCGATCAGCCACTGCGCAGCACCGAGTCCGATGCCTGGGCAACTCTTGACATAGCGGGCATTGTCGACCGCCCAGAGCTTGTGCCACCCCGTATTGATGAGGATGGCGTCGCCCGGCTGCAACGTCGTGCCTTGCTTCTTGAGCGCACCCTCGAGGTCCTCGACGGTGATCTCGTAGGTATCAGGCAGGGTCGCCACACCCTTATAGGCCGCCACATCGATCATCACCCCGCGTGACATGATCGTGCCGACCTGATGGATGCCGAGCTTGGTGAAGCCGGTTCGACCGGCGATTTCGCTGATCTTGTTGCAATTATAGAGGCTGTCTTCGTGGCTCTGATGGGCGAAGCCGTCGAATTGGGTGCCAACCTGGCCAATCTCGGAGATGACGATCTCTTCGTTCGAACCGCGCTTGTTTGCCGGCTGGTTGAGGAACGTGCGCTTGATGTGCATGTCAAAGCGCCGCGTGCCGAAAAACGGCATCTTGTCGTTCAGCACATGCGCCAGCTCGATTATCTCGCCGGTCTTAATCATTTGCGCCGCTTTCAGAATGGACGCCGGCTTGACGTGATTGGCAGAGCCACGTTGGTCGGCCGCACCCCATTTCGATGGGCAACGATCCTTTTCCGCAGGCGGCAGCCACGTGGGTGTCTGTGAGATTGCGGCCGTGGTCGCGAGGGTCAAACCCAAGGCAACGATGCCGAGTTTTGCAGTATTCATTGCTTCCTCCTGGATTACGCCCACCCGGTTCTCTTTGTCTGGGCATGGCGATCAACAAGAGGAGTGTGGCACGGTATACGGCGATTGATCCAGCGGCCTGTCTGTTGAGTGCTGACACAGCTTCCCCGAAACCTTCATGCGCCGCCCCGGTCGGGGCAGTAGTACGAGGTCAGTGGCAAAGTCAGCACGCATGGCCACCCAACCCGGACCACTCCCGCCCGCCATCGAAAATCGACGGCCACCTTGTGCGGCCATCGGCGAAATGCACTATAAGCGCGTGAGTTCGGCCGCCAACTGCAGGACACGTGCAATGCGCTATGACGATCAGGATCGCGAGAGCAAGAATGTCGAGGATCGCCGGGGCCAGGGCGGCGGCGGCGTGTTCGGCAACGGCGGCGGCATCCAGATCCCGATCCCCATGGGCGGTGGCGGTCGCGGCGGCTTCAGCCTCACCACCATGCTGATCATCGGTGCGGTGATGCTGTTCTTCGGCTTCAATCCGCTCGATCTCCTGCGCGGCGGTAGTCCCGATCTGAGCCAGGTGCCGCAACTGCCGCGCAGCGACCAGAGCCGGCAGGCGGGCAGCCAGCGCTCGCCATTCGAGATCCCGGGCCAGCGGGCAGCCGTCGACAGCGATGAGATGAAGAAGTTCGTCGGCCGCGTGCTCGCCGACACGGAGGATGTCTGGGGCAAGGTGTTCCAGGGCTTCGGTCAAAGGTACAAGGAGCCGCAACTCGTCATCTTCAGCCGCGCGACACAAACCGCCTGCGGCACGGGCCAGACGGCCATGGGTCCGTTCTATTGCCCGCTCGACCAGAAGGTCTACATCGACCTGGCGTTCTACGAGGAACTGAAGCGCCGCTTCAACGCGCCTGGCGATTTCGCGCAGGCCTATGTGGTCGCCCACGAGGTCGGCCATCACGTGCAGACCCTGCTCGGCATCGCCGATCGGGTGCAGCGCATGAAAGAGCGCACCGACCAGCGCACCGGCAACGCGATCCAGGTGCGGATGGAGTTGCAGGCCGATTGCCTCGCCGGCGTCTGGGCGAACCTCAACAACCAGCTGAAGAACCGGTTGGAGCAGGGCGATATCGAGGAAGGGCTGAACGCTGCCGCCCAGATCGGCGACGACATGATCCAGAAGAACTTAGGCTCGGGCCGGGTCGTGAAGGAAGCGTTTACGCACGGTTCGGCGGCGGCCCGCGTGCGTTGGTTCAGTCAGGGCTTCAAGACCGGCAGCATGCAGGCCTGCGATTCGTTCAAGGCGTCCCAGGACCAGATCGATTGACGCGGCATAACGAGCCTGACGGTGAGCCTCACAGCGCGTTGCCGGTGAAGCCGGTGACGCGGCAAGAGACTTTCTTGGCGCGCAGATCGGCGCAGACGCGGGCGGCCTGTTCCGGCGAGTTGATCGGGCCAGCCACCAGTTGATAGGGCTGGCCTTCCCCGCCGTTCGTGTAGCGCGGTTCGAGGTTGCGCAGCGACCCGCCGTGCCGCTCGGCGAGCAAACTCCAGTTCAAGCGCAGCGCATCGAGCGAGGGACCGCTCGATAACTCGACGGCCGATGGCGGGCCGGCAACCCTGACCGTGCCTGGACCGAAGCTGGAGGCGGGCGGCGGTGCCGGTACGCCTTGCGCGGGCGGCAATTGGAGGCTGCCCGTTGCGATCTGGCTTGGCACAGACGCATTCAGCAGCGTGACACTGCGGGGGGCAGCCGGGGGCTCGTCGCTGGCCTGGGGTGCTGCCGCCGTATTTTGAGCGGCCAATTGCGCCTTGGCCTGCGCGAGCACCGCTTCCGACTGTGCGATCTGGGCCGTGCGCTCGGCGATTTTCTGGGCTCTCGCTTCGGCCTGGCGCTGGGCGATCGACTTCGGAGCGGCCGCGACCGGCGCCTCTGCGACCACTGGGGGCTTGGTGCGTTCCTCGACCACGGCCAGACGCTCGGTCAAGTCTTTTTCGCGTGTCGACATGGCGGCCACTGCGGTTTGCAACGAAACCACATCGCGCTTCACTTCGCCCACCGACTGGCGCAAGCCACTGACATCGGTTGCAAAGCGCGCGACTGACTGGGGCGCGTCCGCCGTCTCCTGCGCCGTGCCCTGCGGCACCCATGCACCGAGCAGGCCGGGCTGGACGGCAAGGGTTGCGAGATAGGCAAGCGCCGCCGTCGCCAGCAGCGCCCAGATGCCAGCGTAGATCGTTGCGAATTGCAATCTACCCCGCGTGCGGGGCTTCATGGGGACCATGGACATGGCGGACATCCCGTTGCGAATCAGTGATCAGATGGCGCAAGCGTGGCAACGGCGCCAACGCCGGGTCAACAGTCTGCTGCTCCTTTTGAAGCGCGGTTGTGGACAGTGGCGCGGCTGCTGCTACAAGCCTGCGTCGGTGCGGCATGCTTCTTGCTGGGCAACAGGGGGATGCGGCCGCTGAGGCAGTGTCGAGGGGAGCTGAGGTTTCGCGATGGCGGAGAGATCCTTCCAGGCGATCATCCTTGCTGCGGGCAAGGGTACGCGCATGCAATCGGCGGTGCCGAAGGTGCTGCACAAAGTCGCCGGACGATCGATGCTGGGACACGTGATCGAGACGGCGCAGCAGTGCCGGTGCGATCACCTGGCCGTCGTCGTCGGGCCTGGCATGGAAACGGTCGCCACTGAAACCGGGCGGCTCGCACCCGCGGCAGCGCTCTTTATACAAACCGAACAGCTCGGCACGGCGGACGCGGTGCTGGCGGCGCGGGATGCGATCGCAGCCCATCCGGGCGACGTCATCGTGCTGTACGCCGATACCCCCCTGATCCGGTCCGAGACGATCGGTCGGCTGCGGGCGGCGCTCGATGGCGGTGCCGCTGTCGCAGTGCTGGGGTTTACTGCCGCCGACCCGACCGGCTACGGCCGACTGCTGACCGCGACCGACGGCGATCTGCTGGCCATCCGCGAGCACCGGGACGCCAGCGAGGCGGAACGCCGCGTCACCCTCTGCAACTCGGGCGTCCTTGCTTTCCGTTGTCCTGATCTGCTCGACCTGCTCCGGCAGATCGGCAATGCCAACAGCAAGGGCGAATACTACCTGACCGATGCCATCGAGATCGCGCGCGCGCGCGGCCTGCGCTGCGCCGTAGTTGCGTGCGCGGAAGACGAGGTGCTGGGCATTAATGCTCGCGATCAGCTGGCCGGCGCCGAAGCCATTTACCAGCGGCGCAGGCGGACGCAGGCGATGGCGCAGGGGGCCACATTGATCGCGCCGGAAACGGTGTGGTTCAGCTTCGATACCCGCATCGGGCGCGACGTGGTGATCGAGCCGAACGTGTTCTTCGGGCCGGGCGTCACGGTCGAGGACGGCGCCGAGATCAAGGCCAACTGCCACATCGAAGGCGCGCGCATCGGTACCAACGCCCGCATCGGACCGTTCGCGCGGTTGCGGCCGGGTGCCGATCTTGCAGCCGACGTGCACATCGGCAACTTCGTCGAGGTGAAGAACGTGGCGATGGGCAGGGGCGCCAAGGCCAACCATCTCGCCTATCTCGGCGACGGCGCGGTCGGCGCGAAGGCAAACATCGGCGCGGGCACCATTTTCTGCAACTACGACGGCTTCACCAAATCGAAAACGGTGATCGGCGATGGTGCCTTCGTCGGTTCCAATTCGTCGTTGGTGGCGCCGCTGCGCATCGGTGCCGGTGCTTATGTCGGTTCGGGCAGCGTCATCACCAAGGATGTGCCGGACGACGCCTTGAGCCTTGAGCGCAGTGTCCAGGAAACGCGCGACGGCTGGGCCGGCAAATTCCGCACCCTCATGTCGAAGCGCAAGGCGGCGAAGGCAAAATGAGCCGCCGCCGAGCGCCGGTGCCCCGCCGATGGCGGCCGGCTGGTTTTAAATGGCGCTTGCGACTCCCCTGTGGGGAGCCGGCCGCAAGCGCAGGCGCTCCGCCGATGGCGGCCGGCTCCGCGTAGCGGAGTCGCCATCGGCAACAAAGAGTGAGTTGAGCATAAGCCCGCGACGCACCAAAAGGTGTGGATAACGCGGCCAGATGGAGACGAGCAGACATGTGCGGCATCGTTGGCATTCTTGGCAAACAGGCAGTGGCCGGCGACATCGTCGAAGCGCTGCGGCGGCTCGAATATCGCGGCTATGATTCGGCCGGTGTTGCGACGGTGGAAAACGGCCTGCTCGATCGCCGCCGCGCCGAGGGCAAATTGCGTAATCTCGAAGCGCGCCTGCACAACCAGCCGCTGCAGGGCCGCACCGGCATCGGCCATACGCGCTGGGCGACGCACGGCAAGCCGGTCGAGCGCAATGCGCACCCGCACATGAGCGCCAAGGTTTCGGTCGTCCATAACGGAATTATCGAGAATTTCCGTGAACTGAAGGCCGAGCTGACCGCCGACGGCTACAAGTTCGAAACCGAGACCGACACCGAGACGGTCGTGCACCTGTTGACGCGGGAACTCGGTCGGGGCGTGAAGCCGGTCGATGCGGTTGCCAACATGCTGCCGCGGCTGCAGGGGGCGTTCGCGCTCGGCATCATTTTCGCCGGCAACGACAACCTTATGATCGGCGCCCGCAACGGTCCGCCGCTGGCGGTCGGCCACGGCGATGGCGAGATGTACCTCGGCTCGGACGCCATCGCGCTGGCCCCGTTTACCGATCAGGTGACCTATCTCGAGGACGGCGACTGGGCGATCGTCACACGCGAGGGCGTCGAGGTGCGCAACGCCGGGGGCATGCGCGTGCAGCGGCCGATGATCCGTTCGCCGGCCGGCACCATGCTAGTCGACAAGGGCAACCACCGCCACTTCATGGCGAAGGAAATCCACGAGCAGCCCGAAGTCATCGGCCACACGCTCGCCAACTACATCGACATGGCCGAGGGCCGGGTGCGCTTTCCCGATCTCGGCCTCGATCTGTCGGCCATTACGCGGGTGACCATTTCGGCGTGCGGCACCGCCTACTACGCAGGGCTCGTTGCCAAGTATTGGATCGAGCACTATGCGCGCATTCCGGTCGAGATCGATGTCGCCTCCGAGATGCGCTACCGCGAGGCGCCGCTGCCCAAAGGCGGGCTCGCCGTGTTCGTGACCCAGTCCGGCGAGACCGCCGACACGCTGGCGACGCTGCGCTATTGCAAGGGCGAGGGCCAGAAGATCGCGGCCGTGGTCAACGTCCGCACGTCGAGCATCGCGCGCGAGTCGGATGCCATCCTGCCGACGCTGGCCGGCCCGGAGATCGGCGTTGCCTCGACGAAGGCGTTCACCTGCCAGCTGTCCGTGCTCGCGTGTCTCGCCATTGCGCTCGGCAAGGCCCAAGGCAAGATTTCAGACGCCAAGGAGCAGGAACTGGTCAATGCGCTGACCGAAGTGCCGCGCCACATTACAACGATCCTGCGCCAGGAAGCCCAATATGAGCAGTTGGCCCACTACCTCGGCAAAGCGAAAGACGTGCTCTATCTCGGCCGCGGTTCGAGTTTTCCCCTGGCCCTCGAAGGGGCGCTGAAGCTGAAGGAAATCTCCTACATCCACGCCGAGGGCTATGCCGCGGGCGAGCTCAAGCACGGCCCGATCGCGCTGATCGACGAAACCATGCCAGTCGTCGTCGTGGCGCCAAAGGACGAGTTGTTCGAGAAGACCGTGTCGAACATGCAGGAGGTGGCGGCGCGCGGCGGGCAGATCATCATCGTGACCAATGCCGAATCAGGGGCGGCCGGCTGCCCGGTCCACGCTCACATCCAGATGCCCGACACTCACCCGTTCACAAGTCCCCTGCTGTACGCCATTCCAATGCAGCTGATCGCCTACCATACGGCCGTATTCATGGGCACGGACGTCGATCAGCCGCGCAACTTGGCGAAGTCGGTGACTGTGGAGTAACGGCGGGAAACGCGCTGCGATGGTGCCCATTAATCGCCGTCGATTTGCCTCAATCCGCTGCTTGTCCTAGGGTTGGGCAGGGTTGCGGAGGTGCTGAGTCGGGCGGGATCGAAAGGGCAATTGCGATGATGGCGTGGGGGAAGCGCTCATCTTTTAATCTGGAACGTGGACCGGTCCGCGTGGCCGCGTGGGCGTGCGTCGCGCTGCTGGTTGTGCCGTGCATGGGTGCGCGTGCGCAGACGACCGCACCTGCCGCGTCACCATCGTCTGCACAACCGGCGCAGACGCCGGCCAAGGCGAAGCGGCAACCTCCCAAGCCGGCAGCCAATGCCGCCGCTCCGAAGAAGGATCCAGCCGTCGCGCAACAGCAGATCGAAGACGGCGTTGCGGCCCTCCAGGCCGGCAAGGCGGATGTGGCGGTGCAACGCCTGTCAGCGGCGATTTCGGGCGGTGGTTTGGCGACACAGCAGCTGGCGCGCGCGCTTTATCATCGCGGCCTGGCCTATCGCAAGCAGAGCAAGCCGGCACTGGCGATCAGCGACTTGACCCAGGCACTTTATCTGAAGAACGGCCTCGTCGATGCGGATCGCACCGATGCCCTGGCCAATCGCAGTGCCGCGTATAGCGATGCGGGCCTGCCCGATCAGGAAGAAAGCGACGCACCGAAGGCGACCATTGCGGCTGCTACAGCGCGCGCCCCTACTACGGCGCCCGCCCCTGTTGCTGCGGCGAAGTCGAGCAGCGGCGGTGGGATCGGCGGCTTCTTTGGCGATCTGTTCGGTAGCTCGAAATCAGCCAGCCCTGCACCAGCACCGCCCGCCCCGACGAAGCCAGAAGCCGCAACCTCGGCTTGGAGCTCTGCAACCGAGGTCCAGCCGGGTACTGCGAATGCGCCAAAGGCTGCGAAGACTGCCGCTCCGCCCGCGCCATCGAGTGCTGCGAAACTGCCGGGACAACAGGGTGCCGCCGCCACAACCACCGGCAGCATCGTGCAGGCCTCGGCAGTGGGTGGCCGTTACGCGATCCAAGTTGCCCAGTTGCGCACGCGCGAGGAAGCCGAGGCGGTCGCCGCCCGCATCAAGCAACAGTTCGGCGGCGATCTGGGCGATCGGCAGGCGTCGATCGTGGCGATCAGCCAGGGCGGCTTTGGCACGCTGCATCGCGTGACCTTCGGCCCGTTCGCCGATGCTTCCGAGTGGAAGCCGATCTGCCCGAAGCTGATAAGTGCGAAACACGATTGCCAGCCGGTCACGCAGTAGCGCTGCGTGGCGGGGCGATGAATCGGTATGATGTCGGCGTTAGACTCGCCAGGTAAAGTCCTCCGTCGCTGATGGCAAGCGGGGCCAGCAGGCGTATGCATGTGAATATGCCACCAGATGAGGGTAAAACTCCTCAGCGACCGCTCGAGTCGCGATCCGTCCTGGCCCGGCTGACGACGCCTTCGCCCGAACACCACGGCATGCGGCTCGGCACGCGCCTGCGCAACTATTTCCTGACTGGCCTGCTCGTTGTCGGCCCGGTGACGATCACGCTCTATGCGGCCAGCTGGTTCGTGAATTTCGTCGACGGCACAGTGAAGCCGTTCGTGCCGCGGGTCTACAACCCGGACACCTATCTGCCGTTCGCGGTGCCGGGCATTGGCCTGCTGTTCGCGATCATCGGGCTTACCATGATCGGTGCGCTGGCCGCCAACCTGCTTGGCCGCACCCTGTTCAGCTACGGCGACTTGTTCCTCGGCCGGATGCCGATCGTGCGCAACGTCTACCGCGCAGTGCAGCAGATTTTCGAGAGCGTGATCCAGGCCGCCGGTCCCTCGGCAAGTTTCCAGAAGGTCGGCCTGATCGAATTCCCATCGAAAGGCATCTGGTCCCTGGTGTTCGTCACCGGTGACACAACCGGCGAGGTTGCCGCCGCCAGGCCGGGAGGTGTTGATGACCTTGTCACGGTGTTCATGGCGACCGGCATCGTGCCGCCTACTGGCTTCGTGTGCTTCGTGCCGCGCAAGGACGTCAAATTGCTGAACATGAGCGTGGAAGATGCGGCGAAAATCGTGATCTCTGCCGGCATGGTGATGCCGAACGCGGAGCACAAGCTGGCCGAGTTGGCAGCCGTCGCCGCACGCGAGAAGGCCAAGGGACGGCTACCAACAATCAAGGGGGCTGGTAACCGCGATGAAGGCGCTGCCTAATGGCTCGACTCTCTTAAAGCGCCGGGTACAAGCTCTTGAGCTTGTTAGGGGCGTTGGCGGTTGTGAAGCGCCAATTGGCCTTGGCGTTGAGGGTATTGCGTCGGCGCTGCCATGCGGCGACCTCGCGCTTCAAGGTCTCGGCGTCCGGGATGCGGGCGTAATCGACCGCCGTGCGCCGCTCGGTCACCTCGACATGGCGGAAGCCCTCGAGCGGCGCGAACAGCATGAACATGTTCGCCGTACCATTGCGTTCGTACTCGTAGTCGTAACACGCCGGCTCGCCGGGCCGGATCGTGCGGGCGATGATAAACGTCGAGCACGTTCTCCATCGCGGCGACGAAGGCGGCATTCTCCTTGGGCGGAATGACCCAGTATTTGCTCAGGTGCGGCTTGAGGTCGTTTTTTTAGCGCTCGACACACCGTATTATGGCGGGCCGCCGGCACAATCGGCGGCGTTTCGCGCTTCTTTCGCGTGAACACCGCATCCAGTCCCTCCTCGACGAGCATGACCACGAATTTTTTATTGGCCACGGTGGTGGTCCCTTGTCGGTTCGACCCGACAGGGCAAGAGTCAGCGTTCGCATGAAAATGCAACTGCCCGTCTCTTTAATTGAGACAAGTCACTAGCGCGTTGAGGTGCCAAAATCATAGGGGCGAAACAGGCTGGAACGATATTCCGGCGCATAAATCGGCCGCGGCGCGGACACGGCGCGCTGGAGCTTCACGGGCGGTGCGGCTGGCCGCGCTTCCGCCCGGCGGGTCGGCTGGAACGCACCGTTGGGTGAGCGCAAAGCGCCTTGACGCAGCGCCTGTTCCCGCAACCGCTGTTCGGCTGCCGCATCGATTTCGTCGCCCTTCTCGTCGAGGCGGACTTCGGGGTTCACGTAGATGAGGTCGGCAGCCTTGGCGGTCTTGAAGGCGCCGGCGTCGGCCAACGTGTTGATGGCAAATACCGGCGCGCCCAGGTGCACGCGGTCGTAGAGGTCGATCACATCCTCGTTCAACATGCGCACGCAGCCGTTCGACACGGCACTGCCGATCGAACCGCGCGAGGGCGTGCCGTGAATGCGCAGCAGCGACCAGTCGAGATACATGGCGCGGTGGCCGAGCGGGTTGTCGGACGCGCCGCCCTCGACTGGATCGCTGCCGTCGATGGGGATCCACCTCGGATCGATCTTCTTGTCGGAAACGAACGTGCGCCCCGTCCACAATTCCGATGCCTTGCCGACGGCGACGCCATAGCGGATCGCCTTGCCCGGTCCCGTGACGTAATAGATCTTGCGTTCTGAATTGACGATGACGACCGATCCCGCGGCATAACCGAGCTCGACCGACACCGCCTCCGGCTTGGCGTGCGCGCCCTGTGACGCGGCAAGGTTGGCACCGAACGCTACCAGCGCGGCCGCAAAACGGGCTGCCGTCAACGATTTATGCATGCGCACGTTCCCTATCTCGTCCCGCGTCATTCCGCTCACTCGAATTACTAGTCGGCCTGCGGCGCTGAAACAATCACCCTCGCCCGTGAAATTGGCTGTCCTTAACGGCCGTTGACGCGACGTGCCGTTGAAGACGATGGTGCGGCGAGCACCCGTTGTCTCCAGAACCGCACCCAGAGCCTCCCGTCATGACCGATGTTGCAGACCTGCCGCCACTGACCACGGGATTTGGCCACGCCACCCGCGATGACTGGGTAGCGCTGGTGGCAAAAGCACTCAAGGGTGCCGATTTCAACCGCCGACTAGTGGCAAAGACCCATGATGGGCTGGCGATCGAACCGCTCTATGACCGGGCGAGCGGCGCCGAAGCCGTGACGGGCGGCACGGCCGGCCGGCCATGGGCCATCCTGGCGCGCGTCGATCATCCCGATCCCGCCGTGGCAGCGGAACTGGCGTTGGCCGACCTGACGGGAGGCGCGAATGGGCTGTCGCTCGCCGTTGCGGGAAGTCCAGTGGCGCGCGGCTTCGGAGTTGCAATCGATACCGACCGTGACATGGCCGCCTGCCTTGATGGCGTCCTGCTCGACCTCATCCACGTGCGCTTCGAGCCGCACGCCGAGCCGGCAGCGAGTGCCCGCCGTTTTGCTGCCCTGTGCGCGAGGCGCGGGCATGACGCGACGCGGCTCAACGTGTCCTTCGGCTTCGATCCGATTGGGACCCATAGCGCCTCACGCGACAAGCAGACCTGGCCCGAAACCGGCCGGCAGCTTGCCACGAGCATCGGCGAACTGCGTGCCGACGGGTTTGCCGGACCGTTCATCACCTGCGACGGCCGGCCGGCAAGTGAAGCTGGCGCGTCGGACGCCCAGGAACTGGCCTGGCTGCTGGCATCGGGCGTTGCCTACGGGCGGGCGCTATGCGCGCATGGCTTCACCGTGGCCGATGCCTATGGGTGCCTGTCCTGGACGCTCGCCATTGATGCTGACCAGTTCCTGGGCATTGCCAAATTGCGCGCCCTGCGCCGGCTGTGGCGGCGGGTCGAGGCGGCGTCCGGGGTTGCGGCCCGACCCATGCCGATCCATGGGGAGACGGCGTGGCGCATGCTGACGCAACGCGACACAGCCGTGAACTTGCTGCGTTCGACCATGGCGGCGTTCGTCGCCGGAGTTGGCGGCGCCGACAGTGTCACCCTGCTGCCGCACACGAGCGCGCTCGGGTTGCCGGATGCGCTCGGCCGGCGGATTGCGCGCAATTCGCAGCTCGTTCTGCAGGACGAGGCGCACCTGTGGCGTGTCGCCGATCCGGCGGCCGGGGCGGGCGCCTTCGAAGCACTGACGGAGGCGCTGTGTGAAGCTGCGTGGCGCCAGTTCCAGGAGATCGAGCGCGAGGGTGGGTTGCCGCAGAGCCTAAGTGACAACCACTTCAGCCAGCGGATCGCGATTACGGCGGCGACACGCCGCAAGGAGATCGCAACGCGGCGGGCACCGATCACAGGCACGTCCGAGTTCCCGAACCTCGTGGAGAGTGGCGGGGGCATTCTGGATGTGGCACCGCAAGCAGCTGCCGCGACCGTGTTACCGTCCGTGCGGTTCGCTGCACCGTTCGAAGCGCTGCGCGATGTGGCGGATGCCGCCACCGCCGCGCATGGGACGCGACCGCGCGTGTTCCTGGCCAACCTCGGCACCCTCGTCGAGTTCGCGAGCAGGGCCACATGGACCGGCAACCTATTGGCGGCTGGCGGCATCGGCGTCATTGCCGGCGAAGGGTTCACTGCGTCTGGACATGCCGCCGCGGTATTTGCCGACAGCGGGGCGGCGGTCGCCTGCATCTGCGGAACCGATGAAACCTACGGCCACCTCGCCGAGGCGACGGCGATGGCGCTGAAGTCTGCGGGCGCCACCCACGTTCTGCTCGCCGGCAAACCCGGTGCGCTGGACGCCGCACTACGCGCAGCCGGCGTCGACCAGTTCCTGTTCGCCGGCCAGGACATGGTGCAGGCGCTGGGGCAACTGCAGGCGGCGCTCGGCATCACGCCCGCCTGACCGGCTGCCAGCGCTACTGCACCAGCACCTCGACCTGCACGACATCATTGTGCTGCAGGGTAATCTCGCGGCGGAACACGCGACCCTGGGACTTGGCATTGACCACATAGCTGCCGGGCGCCAGGACATGGGTCGGCAGGGCGCCGACGCTTTCCTTCACGACCTCGCCCTGGGGCGTCGCGATGACCCATTGCGTATCGGCCAGCGCCTCGCCCCCGGTGCGCAGTACGAGCTTGAAGGTCGCCCGGCTGACGGCGTGCGCAACCGTCGCCTCGGTCAGCTTACCGGCTTCGACCGATACGTCGGTGCGCAAAATGGCGTTGGCATCGCCGTACGTCGACACGATATTGTAGATGCCCGAATTCAACCGCACGATGACGCCGGCCCGGGCGCCGCTCAGGATCTTGGTGCGGTTGCCGAACTGGTCGCGCTCGTCCGAGAACACGTCGAACAGCACCGTGCCGGCAGCCGCCTGTTCGCCATTGGCGACGAGGGCCGTCAAGCGCAATCCGCCAGCATTGAGAATGAACCGCTCAGCGACGGTGTCGCCGGCTTTCAGTGACAGCCGACGGGTCATGTGCGCACGGCCAAAGGCCGCGTGCACCACGTAGTCGCCCTGCGGCAGCCGCAGCGAGGGTGTCGGCGCGCGGCTTTCCGTGACGAATTTGGGGCGGCCACCCGGACCGCCCTTGTCAAGGAACAGGCGCCACAACAGGCCACTCTCGATCCGCTGGCCATCCTCGGTCAGCACTGCCGTCAAGGTGAGCTGGGATTGGCCGGCTGGAAGGGGTGCTGCGGCTGGGGCTGCCGGTGTGCCGGCTTTGGGCACCTCGGTCGTCGCTCCGCGCGGCGGCAAGAGGTCGGGGATCGTTGAGCGCAGTTGCGGTGGCGGTGCTGGCGCCTGCTGAGCGTGCGCCGCTGACGTGACCCAGCACGGTGCCAGCACCATGAGGCAGGACAAGCAGGTCCACAGGGTCATTGCCCGCACGGCGCGTCGTTCCTCGGTTGTGCTACTCAAGAGGCACTTCCACGGTGCGCGTCTCCCCCGCTTTCACCTCGAAGTCCAGGCGCCCGCGCTTGTTGCGCCCCTCCGCCACGATCTTGTAGCGGCCCGCCGCAAGAAACGCCCGCGGTTCGCCCTGCACGGTCTGCCATACGCTGCGGTCCTGGGCATCGCGCACGTCCCACAGCACTTCGCCAGCAGCGGCACGCGGGCCCGAGCCTGAGATTTTCAGCTGAATGTTGGCGGCAAGATGGTCGAAGTTCAGAGTCGTCAGGGTACCTGTCTTGATCTCGATGTCGCGCGAGATCCGGGCGTTTTGTCCGCCGAGCTGACTGACGATGCGGTAGGTGCCGGCCGGCAGATCGAGTTTGGGCGAGGCAAGGCGGCTGCGGATCTGGTCCTGCGCGCCGTCCAACCGGTCGATGGTGTAGGCGACGCCGGGCTCCGTGATGAGGGACGCACCAGCCACCCGGCTCTGCAGGGCGAGGCGGGCAAGCGGTATCACGAGGGTGCGGCTGACATCGTCGCCGGCGTTCACCAGCACACGCTCGCGCACTTCCGCCTGGCCGTGCCGCGCGCTGATGTAATAGGTGCCGGCAGGCAGTGTGAATTCCGGACTGGCGGCTGTCGAGCGCGCGATCTCGCGGCGCCCGCCCGGGCTGTCCGCATCGTCCTCGGTAACGCGGAAGGTCAGGTTGTCGGGAGCAGCCCCTCCCTCGCGGTCCGCGGCTTTGACGCGCAGTCGACCAGCGTCCAGGATCAGCGCCGCATCGAGCAGGTTGCCGGCGGTGATCGAGACCTGGCGCTCGACGCGGACGCGGTCGACTTCCGCGCTGACCCGCCAAGTGCCCACGGGCAGGAAGATCGGCGGGGCATCGGCGCCCCCGGTCCACACCGTGCGCGGCGCTACCGTTCCGCCCGGCACATCGCTGATGCTGAACACCGCCTGGTCGAGCGGTGGCGTCGATTTCTGCAACACTGCCGACACCCTGACGGCGCCGGCCGTGATGGCGATGACGGCCCGCGTCGCACCTTTCGGCTTGACCTCGATCGTCTCGCGGGCGCTGACTAGGCCATGGGCGATTTCGACGACGTAGCTGTCGGCCGGAAGCGACAGATCGAAGCTTGCCGTCCGCGCTGTGGCGACCAGCGTCCTGTCACTGGCGCGCATCACTTTCCAGTCCAGCGGCACGATCACGGCGGGCCCACCGGCGCCAAGCGTGGCAGTCATCTTCAGCGCCGACGGCCCGTTGTCCTCGACCGGAGGCTGTGGTAGCGGCGGAGTAGGCTTCACCGCCCGCACGGGCGCGGCCGCCGCAACCGGAGCCGGTTGCGGTTTTATCTCGACACTGGCGAGACTGAGCGCGTCCTCGAAGGCACTGCCAAGGGCGGCAGCATCCTGGACGTCGAAGTGGCGGCCGCCGGTGATGCGCGGCACGCACGCCATGCGCGGGATGTCGTCCATTTTCAGGCCGATGCTGATCACGTGGACGGCGAGCTTCGGGTTCGACTTGGCAAGTTCTTCAGCCGCAGCACAGGCGTCCTGCTGGCAGTTGTCCAAATCATCGTGCAGCAGGATGATCGATGCCGGCCCGGTCAGGCTCGCGAACTTGCCTGCGGTCTCCTTGAGTGCTGTGACCAGCGGTCCCTTGCCCTTGGGGTTGAACTTTTCCAGCGGGGCCATGACGCGCTGGCTGTCGAGGGGCTCTGGCGTCAAAATGAGCTCGGTATCGCTGCAGTCCGCCTTGCGCCGGTGGCCGAACGCGGCCAGGCCGACGCGGGTCGCGGGATTGATCTTGGCCAGCGCGCGGCGGAGCGCGTCCCGTGTCACGTAGAACTTCGCCTCCTTGTCGCCGACGATCTTACCCCACATGGAGCCCGAGCCATCGAAAATGACGATCGTCGCCGGTGGCTCTTCGGCAGCTGCCGGCATGCGGCCCGTTCCGATCAAGGCAGCAACGGCGAGACTGGCGAAGGCAAGGCCGCGTGCGGCGGTCGATCGCATCGTGAACATGGCGTACCGTCGGCAGGAGGATGAAAGCGCGCCAATTGTATACCACGGCGTTTTGCGTTAGCGAGATGGTTCCAGTGATCCCCGTCGAAAACTGCCGGAAATCCTCGCAATGACGCCGACCGAAGCGCCCAATGGCCTGCTCGAACTGCTGCACACCCGCCGCTCGGTGAAACCAGCTTGCATGGCCGAGCCCGGCCCGACGGCCGCCCAGTTGGACGCGATCCTCAGCATTGCTGCCCGCGTGCCCGACCACAAAAAACTGGTGCCCTGGCGGTTCATCGTGTTCGAAGGCGCAGCAAGGGCCGCATTCGGAGCCGTCCTGGCCGAGGCATGTGTGGCCGAGGAGGCGACGCCGCCATCGCCAGTGCGGCTCGACCTCGAGCGCGGTCGCTTCACGCGCGCGCCGCTGGTGATCGGCGTTGTCAGCCGCATCAGCGAGGTCAAGGGCGCGCCACAATGGGAGCAGGAGTTATCCTGTGGCGCCGCCTGCATGAACCTCTGTCTCGCCGCCAACGCGCTGGGCTTCGGCACCAGCTGGCTCACCGAGTGGTATTCCTACAGCCCAATGGTCGTTGCGCGCCTCGCTCTCGCGGCCAACGAACGGCTCGCCGGCTTCGTCTATGTCGGCACCGCGGTCGAGCGGCAGGAGGATCGTGAGCGCCCGGCCCTTGGCCAGATCGTCACCCGCTGGCAAGGCTGATGCGCTGCGCTTGAGGCTTGCCCCACAACTGGATGGAACCCGCACCATGCACTATGACGCGATCGAGAACCGTCACGGCCTGCCGCACGATCCGCTGAAGGCACTGGTGGCGCCGCGGCCGATCGGCTGGATCTCGACCGTCAGCAAGGCCGGGATCTGCAACCTGGCGCCCTACAGCTTCTTCAACGCCGTCGGCGAGAAGCCCGGTTACGTCGTGTTCGGCTCGGCCGGCATCAAAGACAGCCTGAAGAACATCGCCGAGACCGGCGAGTTCGTGTGCTCGCTCGCCACCTGGGATCTGCGCACCCACATGAACATGTCGTCGGCGTCCGTGCCCTATGGCGTGGACGAGTTCCCGCTCGCCGGGCTGACGGCGATACAATCGCGCTTCGTCAAGCCGCCGCGCGTGAAGGAGAGCCCGGTGGCGCTCGAATGCCGGCATTTCCAGACGATCGCGTTGCCGGGCGCTGGACGCTACACACAGAGCTACAACCTCGTCATTGGCCAGATCGTCGGCGTATATATCGACGATCGCTACCTTCGCGACGGCATCGTCGATACGCCGGCCATGAAGCCGATCGCCCGGCTGGGCTACATGGACTATGCGGTGGTGGGCGCGGAAAACACCTTCACCTTGACCCGGCCCGATGTCGACGCCAGCGGCCACGTCATCCCAGGGTCCGCCAAGGGCTGAGCCCTGGTTAGGCAGGCCCGGTCGAGGTGGCGGAGCGGTGGCCACGGCGTGGCGCTCCAGCCACGGCTCGATCATTTTCCGCGCCCGCCCTATGGACGCCGCACTCGTCAACCTCTTGTCATGGCCGCGAACAGCCCTAACCCGTTGGACGACGACCATGCCCCCATCCGACACCCCGAGCGCCCCGCGCCCAGCCGCCATATCGGCCGGCGCCATCGGCCGGCGCGCCGCACTCGGCATCGCCCTTCTGGCGCTGATGTCGGGCGGCACGGCGGCATTGCTCTACAACTCCCTGGACCCAGAGGTGGAGTTTGCCGCCGATCGTGACGCGGTCCGCCGGCGTACTACGCTCACGGCTGTGACTTCCTGGTCGCGCAGCGGCGATGCGGGGCAGGCCGATTTGGCGGCCGGGAATGCTACCGGCCTCATCGTGCTCAGCGCGAAAGCGTTGATCGACCAGGACACTGCCGCGGCACAGCTGACCGTGACCCGCTTGCAAGCCGCCAGTGAGGACGGCGGGCGTCGTCCAATCCTGGCAGCCCTGACGGTTGGCGAAACCGCCCTGCAAGACGCTTTTTCGCGCGAGACCACGCTGATCGATCAGCTGATTGCACGTGGCGTCGATGGCATCTTCCTGAACTGTCGGCCGGCACTCGCCGTTGCCCGGCAGTCCGGTCGCGGTGCCCAGTCGAAACTGGCCGAGGCGCTCGGCGCGCTGGCCGATCGGGTGCGAACGGCAGAGCCCGACTTTCTGATCGTGCTGGAAAACGCCCCGTCATTGACCGCGGAGCCGAGTATTGCTCGCGTTGTCGACGGTATCGCAGTGAATAGCTTGCTGTATGCCGCGGACGGTTCCGGTGCGGCTGGAGCCCGGAGTGAAATCGCCGAAGTGATGCCGGAGTTGAACCGGGTGAAGCGCTCGGGTCGTGCAGTGTTCGTGACCGAGTATCTTGCCGAAACCGCCATTGGTACCCGTGCCGGAGCGCTGCAGGTGTTGCGCGGACTTGGCTTTCTCGCGCGATTTTCTTCCAGCATTGCGGCGCCTTGAGCCGCGCCGTGCCATGGTTTTGACGGCAGCTGAAGGTAGGCCGCCTGCACCGCTCGTGTGGTTAATGCGACGTTAACGGTTCGGTGCTAGGGGACGTCCGTGTGTGTATCTGCGTAATAAGGCGTATCATGCGTAGCGTTCTTGCACGGGCCCTGTTGGGCTCGGCCGTGGCTTTGAATGGCTTAGCCGCTTTGCTCGCCCCCGCATATGCGCGGTCGGCAGCCGACACGATCGCCTCGGCAGCGATCACACCCGTGCCGGTGCCGACGCCAGCGCGACGCCCGCAGAAATCAGCCCCGCCGCCTGTCCCGGTCATTCGCATTTCACCTGTGCAAGCCCAGGCCGAACGTCTTGCCCGCATTACGGGTGCCAAGAGCTGGGGCTATCAGTTGAATGGACTGTCGCTCGAAGAGGCCGCGAACTCGCCCTACGATCTGCTGGTGGTCGATGCGACGACGGGGCTCGCCACCGGCAAGGCCTTCACGCCGGCCGAGGTCGGGTTCCTGAAGCACAAGCCGGACGGCGGGCGCCGCATCGTCGTGTCCTACCTGTCGGTTGGCGAAGCGGAAGACTATCGGCCGGATTATTTCACGCCGGAATACATGACCGAGGATGCGCCGGACTGGCTGTTGCAGGAGAACAAGGACTGGAAGGGCAACCGCCTCATCCGGTTCTGCCACAAGGGTTGGCAGCAGACCATCCTCGGCGATGAAAACGGCCGCTCGCTCTACAACAGTATCGATCCGGCACCGTTGCACCGGTTGGTCGAACTGGGCTTCGACGGCATCTATCTCGATCGCGTGGATGTCTATAGCGAAATCACCAAAGAGTGTCCCGATGGGGCTGCCAGGATGGTCGACTTCATCGTCCGCCTCGGCGCGCAAGCCCGACGGCGCAATCCGCACTTCATGGTCGTGTTGCAGAACGCCGAGGAGTTGCTCGCGCACAAGGCCATGATCGGCACCATTGATGCGGTTGCCAAGGAAAGTTTGTTCCAGGGCTGGTCGGGTGCCACGGGCGACAACCGTGCCGCGATCACGCTTCTCAAGAAGGCGCAGGCAGCCGGCCGCGGCGTGTTCGTCGTCGACTACACGGCAAACCGCACGAAAGCCGATGCGTCGGTCGCGAAGATCAAGGCGCTGGGCTTCGTGCCCTACATCGCGCCGAAGGACCTGCACGAACTGTGGCTGCCGGGACGCAACTTCTGAGTTCCGTCATGCAGCAGCTGGCGCGCACGATTGTCATGGCCCTGCTGGTCGGCGGCGCAGTCGAGCCACTGTCCAACGCACAAGCCCAAACCACCCTGCCGGCGAAGGCCGCCGCGGCAGAACGGGCAGCCCTCGTGCGCAACGTGAAGAGTTGGGCGATCCAATATCGCGGCATAGACCCGTTCGAGATTGCAGCTTCTCCCTTCGATCTTGTCGTCATCGATATCCGCCCAGACGTGCTCTATGGCACCGAGTTCACGTTCTCGCGCGCCGACGTCGCCATGATGCAGCGCAAGCCGGACGGCGGCCGGCGCGTCGTCATCGCCTACATGTCGGTTGGCGAGGCGGAGGACTATCGCCACTACTGGCAGGCCGCGTGGACGACGGACAGCGCCGCGCGCCCGGGTTGGATCGGACCTGAGAACCCGCGCTGGCGCGGCAACTTTCCCGTCCGCTTCTGGGAGCCTGCATGGCAGGCCATCCTGTTCGGCGCCCCCGACCGCTACCTCGACCGCATCATCGATGCGGGCTTCGACGGCGTCTATCTCGATCGTATCGACGTGTATCAGGAGTATCTCTCCGAGTATCCGGCGGCCGAGCGCGATATGATCGCTCTTGTCGGCGCCCTCTCAGGTTATGCCCGCAGCCGCAATCCGAAATTCCTCACCGTGCTGCAGAACGCCGAGGAACTGACCCCCAAGCCACGGGTGCGGGCGGCGATCGACGTATTCGCCAAGGAGGATCTGTTCTACGGCATCGAGCATGATGGCCGCCGCAACAGTCGCGCGGCGGTGGCCACATCGCTCGCCCCCATGCGCGCCCTCAAGCGGGCGGGCATCAAGATCCTGCTGGTCGAATATCCGCAGGATGCCGCGGCCGCCGGCGACATCCGCGCCAGGGCTGCGCCTGAAGGGTTTGCCGTTCTGCTGGCCGACCGGGAGTTGCGGCGTCTGGCGCCTGTGTTCGATGTGCCAGCAGGTGTCGCGCGGAACTGAAATTTCTGAACCGATTGGGTCGTTCGTCGCATAGCGCGACTCCGTGCCACATGAAAGTCAAATTTATGTTGCATTATGCGACATGTCTGCCAACGGGCCACAGCTCACCGGCGATGGATTGCGGATCTTGCTTGAGCAAGAGCTTCGACTGACTCCGGAACAATTCGGAAGTGAGTTGGAACGCGTTGCGCATTTGACGTTTGATCGTTCGACAATTTATCGCTGGCTACATGCCGGCTCGGAACCAATTCCCAAAACGGCTGGTGCATTGATTCAGCTTTATCTGCACTTTTCTGGTCAACCGCAAGCGAGGTTGCCAGGCGATGGGAAAGTCGTAACTAGAGTCGTCCAGGCTAACCAAAAGGGAGCATTAAAAATGCCACCAAAGAATGAAGCTGTTTTGAGGGATTACATTGACCTTAAAAGTCAATTGGCAAAGGATCGACAGGGAATTCGCGATGATTTGAACGCTGAAGCTTTGGAGCTCGCTGAAATGGATCGATTTTGCGCAGTCAGAGTGCCGGAGTCTGTTGATCAAGTCAATGGCGATCCAGGTGCATGGATTCGCGTGGCGAGTAATAAATGCAAAGTTGATAGGGTGGTCAGCGACAAACTGCTGGAAGAAGTTGTTGGAGCGGTTCTTACAGCAAAGCTTGGGCTTATGGGCTTAATAGATTCACGTGCTTATGAGACTTCAAATGCAAAATATGCAGCTATAGAATACGAGCGACAAAAAATAAAAATGCTGCTTGTTATAGTGTCTGCAAGTTCGGACGGGATGCATGATTTTTCTGAAAATTTGCATATTAATAGCGAAAAACTCCGCGGCTTCATACAGCGTTGGGTTGCTCAACTTAGGGCGAATCCAGACAAGTAGAGGTCAATTCGAGGCTGGTCGATGAGAAAAAATGGCGGAGCAAGTTTGGCAGTTTGGATAGTTGTTGTGATGGCCGTCCTAACTCTTACCTTTCTTGTCGACTTCTACATATCGAAGTACATGGAAATTGTGAACTTTGATGCTTTGAAGGGGCACGTCGAAAGTAATGGGTTGAGAGATTTAATTCGAGCAATTTCATTTGGAAGTGTTGAAGTAGTAAAGGGCTTGTCGGTCGCACTACTTGTGACTTTGATGTTCGACTATTTCGAAGGAAAAAAAATGAAAGGGGTAAGAGGGATATTTGCAACGTCCTTAAGGTCGCAACTTTGCGACCATCGGAAAGAAGTTTTTTGGTTCATTAACCGGATGCGAATGTACGATCGGAGTCGCAGGGGAAACGATCAATTAAATCAAATCCAAATTCAAGAGGAAATTTCGTCGTGGAGGGAATCGTTAAGTAGGTTGGAGGACAGTAATCAACGTTTATATTCCTTTGTTGGAGTATATTTATTGCTCCTTACTAAGAAAGAAAATGTCAACATCGGCGCTGTGTTAGATGCGGTATTGCAGAATATAAATCAAATAAAAAATATATTTGATTCGTCAATAGAAAACCAAATCAATGCTCAGAGATTTATCAACGAAGAAAGCAATGCGATTTCCACTAAGGTGGACGTTATTAATGAAAATTGCGCAAAAATTTCCAAGCGCTTCGATGACTGTTTTTCTTCGAAAACTGTCGCGCCATTAGGCGATGATTACTGTAGGCCATTCTCTGACGAAGATCAAGCAGCGGGCCGTTAGATTGTTGACATTGAAGCCAGAACGACGGCTGCAGAAGGTGAATGTCGCGCATGAACCGCCGGTCGAAAGGCGATCGTCACACAGAGTATGACTCCACTGCGAGAAGCCCTGGTGAGTAACCAGAGTGGCCGTCCATGATCTCCCCCGTCACAATGGCAAGTGTGTTGCCATCAAGATCGAGCTGTCATCCGACTGCGCAACTCTTTCCATAGTGGTCGGCTTAGTTGGAATTCCGGCACAGCGACTTGTCCACGCTCTTTGCAACCTCGTATATGATCCTGCGCGGTCGTTGAGTTGAGGAATGTGCAATGCTCGAATCTCCCCTGATCTGGGCCATGGTCTTGGCCTTCGTCGTGGCCGCACTCCTGGCCGGTTCCTGGCTGATAACGGCGGCTGGCCGCAAGGCTGCGCCAGACGTCGCCCCCATGTCCGGCGACCGTCCGGCTGCGGGCGCCGCGACCGCCTCCCCACGATCGGCAGTGCCAGCCCTTGGCCATGTGCGCAGCTGGGGCTATCAGCTGCAGGATCTCGACCTCGATCATGCAGCCGCCGGCCCGCACGACCTGCTCGTCGTCGACTACACGCTCGATGGCACCGAGGCGACGCGCCTGAGCCCGGGCCAGATCGAGCGTCTGAAGCACAAGCCCGACGGCAGCCGGCGCATCGTCTTGGCCTACGTTTCGATTGGCGAAGCGGAGAGCTACCGCCCCTACTGGCAGCCATCCTGGGCGCAGACGAAACCGCTATGGCTGCTGCGCGAGAACCCGCAATGGCCGCAGAACTTTGCCGTCTGCTTCTGGGATCCGGGCTGGCAGCGCATCATGTTCGGCCGCAAGGACGCCTATCTCGATCGCATCCAGGCCCTGGGCTTCGACGGCTTCTATCTCGACAAGTGCGACGTCTACGAAGACCTGCAGACCCATGAAAAGCGCCTCGCCGCGACCCGCCCCAGCATCGAGCGCGACATGGTCGACTACGTTGCCGCCCTGTCGCGGCACCTCAAGGCGCAGGCACCAGGCTTCCTGGTGGTGATGCAGAACGCGGAAGGGCTGCTGGCGCATCCCGACCTACTGGCAGCGATCGACGGCGTCGCCAAGGAGGAACTGCTGTTTGGCGTGGATGCGGCCGAGAAGCGCAACGGCGCCGACGAAGTGGCCTTCTCCAAGACCTGCCTCGATCGCGCCAAACGGGCCGGCAAGCCCGTGTTCGTCGTCGAGTACCTGAACGCGCGCGACAAGATTAGGCAGGCCAGCACCACGATCGCCGACTTCGGCTACACACTCTACGTGTCGCCCAAGGATCGCGCCTTGAGCCGGCTCAACTACGACGGGCAAAGCGTTTGAAGAACGAATTCTGGCGGTCGAGCAGGAGCGCGGTCGAGTGCCGGATCGTCGGGTTGTTGCCGATGAAGGTCAGGAAGTTCAAGTTGGCAAAGGTGCGGTCGGCCAGGACGAAGGCCACGAAACTCGAGATCAGACAGGCGAGGAAATAGCCGACGCCATAGTAGTCCTCGTTGAGCTCGATGGTGATCACCGTCATGGTCAGGCTCAAGACGAAGAACAGCAGCTGCAGCCCGAGATAGAGGCGGCGCCGGTCGAAGAACAGCAGCAGCGAAGTGGCGGCGATGAAGATGAACTGGAAGATGGCTCCCAGTGCGCCGAACCGCAGAATGGCGATCTGGCGGAACTGCAGGTTCAAGATCTCGACGATGGCCGGCGCGCTCAGGATGAGCACACCGCAGATGCCCACCTGGGCGACCGTGATGAGGCTCAGATTGTCGAGGGTGAAGCTCGCCAACCGCGCCCGTGACGCCTCGATCTGGCCAATCGTCCCGTGCGATTTGATGGTCGCATAGTAGTGCTGATAGCGGTCGAAGAAGTCGGTCTCGAGCTTCATGACGAAGGCTGAGAGCGAGGGAATGATCACTAGCGAAGCGATGAACATGGCGCTGTCGTAGATCGGCGCGTGGACGAAGCCGGCATCGACCCTTTCACCGACGCTGGATGCCCAGAACACCCACTTGTCGACCCACACGCCTGCGGTGCCGAACAGGGCGCCGAGTGCAAGGTGCCAATAGAGGCCGGCGCCCTGCCAGATCTGGCGTATGCCGAGCCAGGGATCGGGCACCCCTTGCGGGAAGGTGCGCAGGACGCGGGAGGTGAGGCCGACGAAGGTCAGCATGAGGCCGATCGTGAACATCACCGTCATGCCGACCGCGCCCTGCTCGAAGGTGGCCGCCGCCACGGCGCCGACGAGGGCCACGAGCAGGCCGATCAGGAACGACAGCGTCACGCCGGCGTAATCGCGCACCGCCCCACAGAAGCATAGCGCCACCCAGATCAGGGCGACCAGCAGCGACATGGCCGTGAAGGCGAGCGCCAGGGCGGGCGGCGGCCGGAACGCGATGCAGAGCGCCAGTACGCCGAGGCCGGACAGCAGGATGGCCCAGGCAAAGGCGCCGAACAGCAGGGGCGGAATGTCGTGGGGCTTCTTCAGCCACAGCGCGTCCGCGACCCGGCGCGTTGCGACGATGGTCACCGGCGCCGTCAGTACCAGCGACACGCCGAACGCGTAGATCACCATGACGCGGAACGTCGCGACTGCGGCGCGGCCGGCTATTTCCTCCGTCAGCAGCGTGATCGTGGCCAGCGCGAAGATTGTGAATAGCCAAGGCCCGGCCGCGATCACCGCCGCGTGGCCGGCCGCCGCCACCACCGAGGACAGCGTCTCCTGGCGGGACAGCTTGCGCAGCTCGAAACCGATGCCGGCCATGGGGCTATCCTGGGTTCGCTGTCAGGGCGCCTTCGCCGGAAAGTTGCGTCGCAGTCGCAACCAGCCGGCCATAGAGCGCGCGATAGGCGGTGACCGCCTGCTCCGACGTGTAGGTCTCGGCCACGCGACGACGTAGCGCTTCGCCGCAGCTGCGGCGGCGCGCCGGATCGAGCAGCAGGGCGCCCACGGCGGCTGCGATCTGGTCGGGGGCGACGAGGTCGGTGACGATGCCGCCGGGGCCCATCGGCGGCGATTCGTCCGCGCGCCCCTCGATGATCTCGCGGCAGGAGCCGACATTGGTCGCAACGAAGGGAATGCCGGCGGCGCCCGCCTCCAGGATCACCAGCGGCTGGCTCTCGCTCAGGCTCGTCAGCACGCAGACATGGATCTGCGGCATGAAGTCGAGGATGTTGACCGGGCCCGTGAATGTGACGACGCCCTCTAATCCCAGGTCGCGCACCAGCGCCTCGCACTCGGCGAAATAGGCCTTGTCCTCGTCCGTCGGCCCAAGAACGAGCGCCCGCAGTCCCGGCACCTTCGCGGCCAACAGGCCGGCCGCGGTGATGAACGACTTCACATCCTTGATCGGCACCACGCGGCCGATCAGCGCCATGGTCGGGGCAGCGTCGGCGCCGGGCGCCTTGACGCCAGCGAAGCGGGCGAGATCGATGCCGTTGGCAATTACCGACAGCTGTGTGTCCGTCGCGCCCATCATGCGCTGGGCTCGCTGGTTGTCTTTGTACAGCGTGACGACGTCCTGGCAGCATTCATAGCAGGTCCGCGCGTAGGCTTCGAAGGCCTGAATCCACAGGTCGCGCAGATCGAGCCTGGGGTCGCGCAGCGCATGGCCCTTGTCGACCGTATCGGCCACCCAATCAGCCATCAGCAATTCGATGCGCCGCTCGTTAGTATAGATGCCATGCTCGGTGAGCAGCGCCGGCCGCCCGGTCTCGATCGCCGCACGGGCGGCAAGAACGCCGGCATATCCGGTCGAAATCGTATGATAGACGCGGGCCGGCGGCAGTTTGAACTCGAGCGTTGCAAACAGCCCGCCGAGCAATGCCCGCCAGGCCCAGAAGAAATCCAGAAACGAGCTATAGGGCATGGTGCGGTCGTACATGCGGCGCACGATCGTCCAGGCGACCGGCGAATTGAACATGACCTGCGGCGCGACGGTGCCACGCAGGGCGTGGAATTCGGCCATTACGGCGCTGAGCGAGCCGGCGCCGCCAATGGTCATGAAGTCGGACAGGGCATCGGCGAATGCGTCCGCATTGGGCGGCATGCGATGCCGGATCACCGGGCGCGCACCGAAATCCTGCAAGTAGAGGTGGTCGAATGACACGACGTTGGCTGGCAGCTGATAGCGGGGTGACTGGTCGGTCGGGCGCGGCCACAGTGTCACGATCGAGAATGACGTCTCGGGCTGGGTGCGGATCAACCAATCGATCCAGGCTGAAACGCCGCCCGCGACATAGGGGTAGCAGCCTTCGACGATGATGCACACGTCGCTGATCGCGGCCGCCTCGTCGTCGTGTGCAGGGGCGCTGTCGGGATGAACTCGGGGCGCGGCACGCTGCATCAGGCAGCCCCTGTCATGGTACGACCGGCCGCGCGCTGCCGGCGGCGAACTCGATAGCGGCCAGCCGCTGCAACGGCTGCCATGCGCCGGCCGATGCGCAACTGCCCGAAGCGCCCGTCACGCAGCAGGGCTGCCTCGACAGCGTCGCGCTCCAGAACCGGCACCCCGCGTAGTAATGAAGTTGGTGCTGCAGATGCCGCCGGCGACGCGGCGGTCAGCCGGCCGGCGAGCACGCGGGCGCGGATGCGGTCGCCCTCGTCCAGCAAGCCGCTGTCGATCGCGACATTGAGTTGGCGCGCGGCGGCGAGTGCCGGTGCGCTGCCGGCGGCGAGCGGCGGCGAAACGGCGGCCTGGCGGTCGATGAAGGCTCGCAGGTCGCCGCGCACGCGGGTCGCAACGGCGGCAGCCTGCACGCGGATCATCGGCTCCGGGTTCTTCAGGGCGAGCATGAGGGCTGGCAGATAGTCCGGATGAAATTTCCGCGCGATGATGCCGAGCATCGCTTGCCGGTCATGCATTGTGCCCGACTGCATGACGGCTGGGAACGAGGCCGGGATCGAGCCTGTCAAATCGGACGTCCGCCCCGTTGCCACCTGCTCGCACAGCCGCGTCACATCGTCAGTATCGACCGCGTTGGCGATGCGCTGGTACCACGCATCGAGCAGGTGGGGCGGCTCGCGGTGCCGGCGCACTTCGATCAGCAGCAGCAGCGCTGCCACGGCGCCGATCGGGCCTGCTGCGGCGACCGCAACGGCTGCGAGGAGCGCTGGTCCGCTGTCTCGGCCGCTCTGCCGCACGCGGTCAATCCAGATGACAAGGCAGGTGGTGATGGCAGCGTGCAGCAGCAGAAAGACGGGCCACAGGATGAGCCCGCGGGCCAACACGTAAATGCTGAGACAGCTCGCAATGCCAGCCACCAGTGCGACGCCAAGTTCGGTGGTCAGCACGCTGCCTGATTGTGCCGAGATGCCGGCGCTTGGACGGGGGGCCGCGACCTGCATCTCAGCTTGTTGCCTTGGATGGCGCGCGCGCTGCCGGTTCGGATGGCGTTGCTTCCGGTTCACCGGTGGTTGCACCAAACCAGCGCAAGCGCCGTGCCATACGTTGCATCGGCGTTATGGTTGCCGCGACCGCGGGTAGTAGCGCTGCGGCTGTCGATTCTGGCGACTTCTGGCCCGTGCTGGTGAACTTGATCTGCAGGGCCGGCGCGAAGGCGCGGCCGATCGCCGACAGGGCAGGCAGACAGGCGGGCCCAAGGTGGGTGGGGTCCATCTCGTCGACCTGCAGCATGCCGACGACGCGACGGGAGGTGCCGGCACTCGCTTCGAGGGGAGCGAAAATGGGGACTGCGGCCAGACCCTTGCCGCCCAGTGCCGTCTCCCCTTCGACTGTCAGCACACTCACGGCCCGGCCAGCCGCGACGATCGACAGATACAAGGGGTCGCTCGGGGCGATCCAGGACTGTCGTGCCGGTCCGGTGTCGGTGCCGGCGCCGATGCCAGCTGCCAGGCGCATCCCGGATTGGTCGGCGATGTAAAGCGCGGCGCGCGTCCCAGGCATTGCCGCCGCCATGACCTGGGCGAGTGGTTCATCCATGGTGCCGACGGCAAGGGCCGCACCCCGCGCCTGCACCAGTTCGAGCGCCTGCAGGGCAGCGATCGCTGGCGTGGCCGTGCGCCCGGCGATCTGCCGTTCAAGCGCCGTGCAATGGGTCCGCAGGTTGGTCGCGAAGTCGGCGAGTGCGGCGCGCTGGCTTTCGAGTTCGTTCACCCGAAACACCAAGTCCCGCTTCAGGCCGATCTGGCGCATCCGGAACTGGCCCAGCAGCACCGCGGCGCCGATCCACAAAATCGGTTCGGCCCAGATCGTCAGGAGGTAGGCGAAATAGGTTTCCGACGGGGTCTGTTCACGAAAACCGCCGAGGGCCAGCAGAGCGATTGCGATCATGGCCGACAACAGCCCGCTCACCGTGCCGTACTGCAAACTCAGCAGCAGCACGGGAAACCAGAACGGGTGGGGACGGATATCACTCAGTTCGAGGCCGGGATGCAGCCAGTCTGCAGTCAGTAGTGCTGCATAGATGACGACGATTTCGCCGATCGCCGTCCAGGGCGGCAGCACGGGTAGCTCCGTCGCAGTGCGGTGCCGCCTATGAGGCACGGCGGCGGTTGGTGCCGGGTCGTTCAAATTTCGTGCTCCCTCAACGAGATGCCCGGCGCAAAAAGCTGGATCGGCCGGCTGCTGCCACCGCGTACCTGCAGGCTGGGTGATACCAGAGCGGGCGGTCGACTAGCAATGCAGGAGGCAACGCGGAGTAGGAAACTTTCAATTGTTGTTGCGGCCGAAATCATAGGGAGTGACCGTGCCTCCTGGAATTGGAGCGGCCGCTTGGCCGGGGCCCACTTGTCTGGCGCGAACCTGCGCCGACTGCGGAAAGCGCCGCAAGCGGCTCCGCGCGCTTTTTCTGGCCGGACGCCGGATCAGCCGTGGTTCGACGGCGACCCGCAGCCCCTGAGCATCCGCTTGCGCGATGGCGACGGCTTCTGCCGCACCGGGCTCGACTCCCAGACGCTGCAGCGCGAGGCTGGCAACCCCCGTGCGCCCGGTCCGGCTCATCAGCCGCGCCCACAACGACAGGCGCCACTCGTCCAACTCGTCGACGGCGACGGTCGATAGCAAGGTCTTGCTCGTCTCGGGCGCCCCGCGCTGGAGGGCGAGGGCTGCACCCAGCAAGGGGTTCTCCCTGAAGATTTCCGGGCGGATCACGGCACGCACCAGATCGAACTGCTTCTGGCGGCCGGTGGCGGCAAGTGCCTCGGCAAGGGCCACCAGATCGACCTGGTACAGCTTCTCGAGCCCGTACTTCTGCGCGCCCGCCATGGCATTTTCCGGGTCTTCGGCGTCCAGGCACGCGACGATGAACCGGGAGGCCAGCTCTTCGTTGTCGAGTTTCGACTTTTCGATCCAGCCGCGCAGGTACGACTTGGCCGCCAATGGCTCGCCGCGGTCGAGCATCAGTTCGGCAACGGCCAGCGAAATGGCATCACCCGGCACCGAAATCTCGCGAGCGAGTTCGATGGCGATGTCGTGCTTGTTGGCGGTCGCCATCTGATCGATGATCGAGAGTGCAAAACCGGTTTCCCGGCCGCCGCGCAGCCAGCGCAAAGCTCGCCGATAGGCTTCGCGGGGTTGATCGAGTTCCAGCAGGGTAACGGCCAGCAGACTACGATCCTTGTCCAGCTTGAGGCGGCGCAAATCGTCCATGCCGCGAAGGATCGTCGAGGATTGCGCGAGGTCGCCGTCGGCCGCCAGCATGCTGGCGAGGCGGAGCATGTCGTCGGGTCGGCGGTAGCCGCGCTGACGGCACAGCTGCAGCGCGGCAAGTTCTTGTGCAGCGGTCGCATGCAGGCGCAACAGGCCGAGCAGTTCTCGACACCCATTCTCGGAATACCTGAGATCGAGCTGCGAGCGCAGGGTTGCGATATAGGCGGTCTCGTCCTGCGTCATCTTATAAAAGCCGGCCGCCCGCTTCAGGATGTTGCTGTCGCGCGGGTAGCGCCCCTGCAGCAGGCCTAGGATCTCCTTGGCACGGTCGAGTTGGCCCAGTTGCTCGTAAAGCGCCTGCAGTTGAAGCAGCGTGCGCTGGCTGCGATCGCCCTCGGCGAAGCTCCGTTCGAGCACGTCGCGCGCCTGCTGCGACTGGCCGTCGCGCTCCAGCATGGCGACGCGCTGCACCTGGCCGGGCAGCAATTCATAGCCGACGAACAATGCCGATGCGAACAGCACACCCATGATGATGCGGTGCGCTGGCAGGTGAACGGCGGCCAAGCTTGCCGCCAGCTCGCCAATTTTGGCCATCCTATTCATGGCACTCGAACCTCACCTTGAGCGGCTCGATGGCGCTGGCTTCGCTGACGAACTTGATCAGCCCGCTCGCATCGGCCCAGCGGATCTCCTCGGACAACACTTTGCCGCGCTGTTCCACGGCGATCCGGAATGCGCGGCCGGCCTGTGTCGACCACACCATTTCGCCAGGCCCATAGCCCTGCGCATCGATCTGGAACCCGCAGTGACCGTCCTGGCGCCCGGAGAACGACCAGCGGCTCTCGACCATACTGGCCACCGGATCGCCGGGCTGGGGCTGGCCGGTCTGTCCGCGCGGCCGCAGGGCCACTATGGGGCGCCCGACGGCAGGGTCCAAGGACACATAGAGCGAGCCCTGGTGGCGGTTCGCGCCGAAGACGCCCAGGCTTTGCGCGCCATCGATTTCCAGCAGATCGGCCTCGTCGAAGCGCACCGTCGAGAGTGTGCCGCGGTTGCGGATGGCCCAGGCCGAGGCATCGACCTGCTCGATCTCGACGCCGAAGAAATCATCGGCGATGCCGGCATAGCGCGAGGCGTCGACCGGGATCACGTCGGCACGGCGGGCGACGGCGACGAAGTGCTTGACGGCTGCCAGGGCTGCAGCCTTTTCGCCCGAATACATGTGGTAATACAGGTTGAACGGCTTCAGGCGGCGCGGGCGCTCGGTGTTATCGAGCGTCTGCTGGAGCATGAAGAAGCCGAAATAGGGGCCGAGCCAGTCGTTGGTGTAAGTGTTCTCATTGCTGTTGGCGGCGAAAATCTGGCGCTGCTGGCCGACCGGCCGGGAGATCGGCGGCACGTAGTAGATCGAGGGATATTCCTTGTCGAGACGGCTATCGCCGCCGTTCATGTTGCGCACGCCGGCCGTGCGGGTGGCCGCGATCGCTGCTTCGAATGGCGTCGTGTTGCCGCTCCAGAAGTAGATCTTGGCCTTCTTGCCGGGGGGCGCCAAGCTTTCCGCCACACTCAGCGCGCCTTGCACCTCCCGCGCCAGATCGAACGGTTCCTTCAGGTACGTGCGCGGCAGGATGTCGGAGCCGGCAATGTATTTGTTCGATTTATCGGCCGCCAGGGTCTTGCCTGCAGTCTTGAACAGCAAGCTGCGCACGCGGTCGGTGATGGAGGCCAACGGCTTGACCGCCTTTTCGATCAGGTCCTCTTCATTGGCGCGCGAATAGCTGCGGAAGTACTCCCAGTTGAACGGGTGGCTGTAGGTGTGGCTCGCCACTTCGACCTGGGGCAAGCTATAGAGCTTGCGCGCGATCTCACGCCCGCTCAGCGTCCCGCCGATCTCTGGCGTTACGTCCCCGGCGATGACGCCGACCGACACGGGCAAATCTGGATAGGGTTCGATGACTTCGCGCCGGATCACTTCGGCCGACGTGACCTGGGCATCGCGGTAGCTCTCGATCTCGGACACGTTGTTCCAGCCGTCCCCGTCGATGTGGCTGAAGTACATGCGCCGTCCCGACAAGGTCGTCACGTCGGGCACCGGGAAGCGATCGTCACCGAACGCCTTCTTGAAGAACCGGAACGGATTGAGCGTCCAGCGGTCCTTCTCCGAGTTCGGATCGTGTGACAGGGCGTATTCATCCGAAGCATAGCCGCCGGCCACGTTAGTGGTGACGAGGGCGGCCTCGACCGCGGCATCGCGCAGCTGCGCTGTCACCGACAGATGCACATCGGCCTTGCCGGGCAGCACCGAATAGACGAGGAAATCGGGTAATGCCTTGTCGAGTGGACGTTCAAAGCCAATTATCGCCTTGTCGAGCGTTGCCACTTTCGCGCGGTGAGTGACCGCGACGAACTGGTTGGTCCAGCCCAGCCCTAGCCGCGTCAAAATGCGTTTGATCGTGGGTACCGAGTTCGGTGGCTCATTCGGCACCAGTTCGGACATCACAACGAGGCGCGTGCCTGCCGCCGTCACGGCATCGAGCCAGGGCAGGTAGGTATCGACCGCCGCCATGGGCTCGATGAACCAGGTCAAAATGCCGCGATAGCGGCTCATTTCGTGGACTTGCGGCAAGGGGTCGTTCACATCGCGATAGGCGATCTTATAGCCCAGCCAGTTGAGCGGCATCTCGGCGAATATGTGGATGCGCGTCGTCTGCGGTGTTTTTTCGTGGCGGCCATCGTAGAGGGCAAGGATTTCCCGGCTGATCGGGCGTCCCGCGTACTCGATTTCGAGCGCGGTCGCTGGTCGCAGGCATGCGAGCGCTGCCAGGCAGACCAGGGTCGCCAGTACAAACCGCAGCATCGCAGCAGGAGCAATCATTGCGCGTCGAACCTCAAAGAGCGCCTTCTATGCCCTATCTCGCGGATTTGCGGAACACCTTGTGCGGAACCAGATGTTGTCCCTGGTCGTCTTGCAACAACCATTGGCGATCTTGGCGGACCGGCCTGGATGGTCTAGGTCGAAAGGCTTGTCGGGCTAACATAACCCCGAACCGACGGAGACGGCCATGCGGTTGGTCATGCTGGCGCGCAATGCGAGCCTCTATTCCCATCAAAGGCTGGTCGCGGCTGCGCGCCGACGGGGGCACGACATCGACGTGATCAACACGCTGCACGTGCACATGAACATCACGTCGAACCGGCCGATGCTGCGGTTCGGCGGCTCGACCCTGCCGCTCTATGACGCGGTGATCCCGCGCATCGGCGCCTCGATCACGCATTACGGGCTGGCCGTGTTGCGTCAGTTCGAGATGCAAGGCGTCTATCCCTTGAACGAGAGCGTGGCGATCGGCCGCTCCCGCGACAAGTTGCGGGCCCTGCAGCTACTCGCCCGCGAGGGCATCGGGTTGCCCGTCACCGCGTTCGCGCACGGGCCGCGCAAGGCCGAGGATGTCATCAAGGAGGTCGGTGGCACGCCGGTGGTGATCAAGCTGCTGGAGGGCACCCAGGGCATGGGGGTGATCCTGGCCGAAACGCCGGCGAGTGCCAAGTCGATCGTCGAAGCGTTCAGCGCCGCCAACGTCAATATCATGGTGCAGGAGTTCATCCGCGAGGCGGACGGCAGCGACATTCGCGCGTTCGTGGTCGGCGGCCGGGTGATCGCGGCCATGAAGCGCACTGGCACCAAGGGCGAGTTCCGGTCGAACTTGCATCGCGGCGGCAAGGGCGAGGTGACCGCGCTGACGCCGGAAGAAACCGATACCGCGTTGCGCTCCGCCAAAGTGCTAGGGCTGAACGTGTGTGGCGTCGACATGCTGCGGGCACGCCGTGGGCCGGTGGTGATGGAGGTGAACTCGTCGCCTGGCCTCGAAGGCATCGAGCGGGCAACCGACATCGACGTTGCCGATGCGGTGATCCGCTTTCTGGAGCATCATGCCAAGCACGGCGAGACCGAGACCAAAGGGCAGAAGGGATAAAGTGCGATGAATTTTACCGAACACGCCGGCAAGGCGGTATTGCGGGCCGCCGGGATCGCGGTGCCAGCCGGCATCTCGGCGACAACGCCGGAGGCTGCGGCTGCCGCGGCGACGAAGATCGGCCGGTGTGTCGTGAAAGCCCAGGTGCCGGCCGGAAAACGCGGCAAGGCCGGCGGCATCAAGCTCGCCGCAACGCCGGAGGAAGCGCGCGCGCACGCGGCCAAGATCCTCGGCATGGAGATCGGCGGATTCCAAGTCGACAGCGTGCTCGTTGATCCGCAGGTCGAGATTGCCAGTGAGTTCTATGCAGCCGTGCTCAACGATCCGGCGAGCAAGGGGCCACTGCTGCTGTTCTCGGCCGAAGGCGGCATGGACATCGAGGAACTCGTGAAGGAGCGCCCCGACAGCCTGATCTATCTCCCCTTCGATATCCGCGAGGGGCTGGGCGAGGGCGAGATCGAGGCCAGTCTGGCTGCCTCCGGGCTGCTGGAGCATGCAGCGCCCCTGTCGCGGCTGCTCGAAAAGCTCGCCTCGGCCTTCATCGCCAACGATGCGGAGCTGCTGGAAATCAACCCGCTGGTGGTGACCAAGGCCGGCGATCTCATCGCGCTCGACTGCAAGCTGACGCTCGACGACGGTGCAACCCCGCGCCAGGCAGCACTCGCCGCCACCGGCTCGCCGGAACAGCTGACGGCGCTGGAGCGCAAGGCGCAGGCGCTGGCTCTCAAGTTCATCGAGTTGGACGGCAATGTCGGCGTGCTCGCCAACGGTGCCGGGCTGACCATGACGACGATGGACGCGATCAGCCACTTCGGCGGCAAGCCTGCCAACTTCCTCGAGATCGGCGGCGAGAGCTACACCAAGGCGAAGCCCGCGCTGGAACTCGTCCTCGCCAATCCGAACGTGAAGGCGCTGCTCGTCAACTTCTGCGGTGCTTTCGCGCGCACCGACGTGATGGCCGAGGGCGTGATCACCGCCTGGCTCGAGCTGAAACCGAAGATCCCGATCGTCTTCACGATCCACGGCACCGGCGAAGACGAGGCGATCGCCATGGTGAAAGCACGGCTCGGCATCGAGCCCCATGACCTGATGGACGATGCGGTGAAGGCAGCGGTCGCTGCAGCGAAAGGAGCGGGGGCATGATCATTCGTGGTGGCGACAGCGTCCTCGTGATGGGGATCACCGGCAAGCAAGGCACGTTCTGGGCCGAGAAGATGGCCGGCTACGGCACGCGCATCATCGGCGGCACGAACCCGAAGCGGGCTGGCGAAACGCACATGGACCGCCCGGTCTGGGCGACCGCGGTCGATGCCGCCAAGGACGGCAAGATCGATGTGGCCGTGCTGTTCATTCCGCCCATGGGCGTCAAGGATGCGCTGCTCGACGCCATAAAGGCCGGCATCGGCAACATCGTCTGCCTGACTGAGCACGTGCCGGTCCACGACACCATGTGGGCTCTGTCGGCTGCCCGGGAGGGTGGCATCAAGGTCGTTGGACCCAACACCGCCGGCCTCGTCACCACGGGTGAAAGTTTCGTCGGCTTCATGCCGGCATTCAATCCGCGCGTATTCAAGCCCGGCAACATCGGTGTGGTCTCGCGCTCGGGCTCGCTCGGCACGCTCGTGTGTCTGAATCTCGTGCAGGCCGGCCTCGGCATCTCATCCTTCATCGGCATCGGCGGCGATCCCGTCATCGGCACCACCACGCGCGATGCGCTGGAAGCCCTCGATCGCGACCCGTCGACACACGCGGTCGCCCTCGTCGGCGAGATCGGCGGCGCCATGGAGGAGGAGGCGGCGATCTACGCGTCGCGCATGACGAAGCCGGTGGCAGCCTTTATCGCTGGCGCTGCGTCGCCGCCGGGCAAAAAGATGGGCCACGCCGGCGCGATCGTCATGGGCGACAAGGGCACTTACGACGGCAAGCGCCGCGCGCTGGAGGCAGCCGGCGTCACCGTGTGCCCGACGCCGAACGGCATTCCGCCCGTGCTGAAGGAGCGGTTGGGCAAGGGGGCGTGAGCGCAAGGCGGGGCCAGCCCCGCGCCCCGCTGAAGGGACTTGGTCCCTTCAGTCATCCCGTCTGATTAAAAAGAGCGGGAGGTTCGGAGGGTGTCCCTCCGAGCGGGGCATGGGGCGGCGGCCCCGTTCGCGAAGCGAGTTCCAGACCCAAACCCAGCAGCTACCTGTGCTGCGCCGCGACGTCAGCCGTGACGGCAACAAGGTGATGCTGACCACACCGCCCTCGCCGCGCTCGAAGGATGCGCACGATGAGCGTGCGCACGCCGACGCTCGGGAAGGTCGAGGAGCACCCGCCGGCATGTCAAAACGCTGCGCACACGTCTTGTTGCGTGATCAGCACTGACTGCTGGCTGTGGCGATTCTTGTAGAGCGCGACGATGTCGCCGATTTTGCCGCGCGAGGTACCGTCCGCCGCCACCAGCAATATGACGAGCTTACCGGGTTCGCGCACGATGCGCCCGCTGCCCGTATCCTTCCACTGGCCCTGCACGTCGATCACCGACAGGCCGTCGGGAAAGCGCGGCGTGATCTCCTCGTCGACGAATGCCGCCCACGCCTCGGTCGAGACACCGAGCGTCTCGCCGATGTTGCGGCCGAAGTACAACTCGACGCGCGTGCGGGCATTGAATCCGGGTGGGCACGGCAGGGCTGCATGCGCGGGCAACGTCGCATTCAGCCAGAGGGTCAGGGCGAGCAGGATGCGCATGGCGGGCGGTGTCCGGGCGAGGCGGTGCATTGGAGTGCCCCGGTGGTGGAAAACTACCGCCGCCTCGCCGCCCCTTGCCAGCCCTAATGGAACAGGAAGTCGCTGGCGGTGAAGGTCGAGGCGAGCAGGCCCTGCAGGACGATCGATTGTCCGGCGAAAGCCACCTGCGTATCGGCGCCCACCTGGGTGATGGTCAAGTCGCTGAAGCGATCGAGGCCGACCACATCGCGCACATCGAGCTTGTCGCTTTTGCGGGTGAAGTCGGTGATCGTATCCTGGCCCCAACTGCTTGCGAACTGGAACACGTCAGAGCCGGTGCCGCCGGTCAGGAAGTCGGCGCCGAGGCCGCCGCTCAAGGTGTCGTTGCCGGCGCCGCCGTTCAGGATGTCGTTGCCCGCACCACCGAACAGCTTGTCGTAGCCGCCGCCGCCCTGGAGGGTGTTGTCGCGGCCATCGCCGGTCAGCGTGTCGGCATAGGACGTGCCAAGGGCGCCTTCGATCGAGACGAGGGTGGCGACCAGAGGCGTCGCCGTGCCAGGCGTGACGCCGCTGGTATCGCTCGACCAGACGCCGGCGCCCGCGCTGTCCAGATTCACCACGACGCCGCTTGCAAACTTCGAGAAATCGATGGTGTCGGTGCCGGCACCGCCGTCGAGCAGGTCGAGGCCGTCGCTGGCCTTCAAGGTATCGTTGCCGAGGCCGCCATAGAGCTTGTCGTTGCCAGTCCCGCCGTCGAGGAAGTCGTGGCCGTCGTTGCCGTTGAGGATGTCGTTGCCGGCGCCGCCAGTGACGGTGTCGTTGCCGCTGCCGGCATCGATCGTGTCGCGGCCGGCGCTGCCGACGATCCGGTCGTCGCCAGCTGTGATCTTCCAGGTCCAGGGCGTAACGCTGCCCGGCGCATTCGCCACGTCCACCGGCACGCCCGCGACCAGCACGTGGGTCGTCGGGATATAGCGGTCGTTGAGGGGATCGGTGTCGCCGAAGTCCTGGACATAGCCGGTGAGGTGGATCGCCTCTTTCGACGACGGCACGCCGGAGATGACAAGGGCATCGAGCGTGGCGCCATCGACGCCGGCGATCGCAACCCCGTTGCCGCCGTTGCCGCTGAGCGTGACGCCGCTGACCGTCACGTTGGTGGTCTGGACGACGGAGATGCCGTCGCGGCCATTGTTGTAAACATGGCCGCCGGTGATGACCACGTCATGGGTCCACTCGCGCACCTCGTTGTCGCCGGTCTGCACCGTGATGCCGTTGCCGCCGTTGCTCCAGGCGCTATTGCCGGTCAGCGTCACGTCGTGCGAGCCGGTGACGATATTAAAGCCATGGCGGCCGTTGGCGTAGGCGTCGTTGTTGATCAGCGTCGCATTCGAGGTGAAGTCCAGCACGAAGCCGTCGACGCCGTTGTTGTGGGCGAGCGAGTTCGAGATGGTGAGGCCGATCGTCTGTTCGTGCGGATCGAAGCCGTAGCGTGACATGTTCATGATCTCGACTTGGTCGAGGGTGATGTTGGTGTCGGCCTGGGCCGAGCCTGGTTTTGGACCACTATAGAAGCCATCGACGTTGCCGGTGGTGTTGGCCTTGTTGCCATCGAGCGTCAGGCCGTGGATGTTGACGTCGTGGGTGGTGGTGACTGTGCCATCGGGGAGCGTTTTTCCCGAATCGGTACGTATCATTCCGGTGACCGAGGTCGACCCATCGGCCAGTTTCAGGACAGTATTGCCCATGCCCGCGCCGGCCAGCTCGGTGTTGCTGCCGACGCGCAGGCCACCGTCAGAGGCTTTGCCGGTGCCGGCAATGGTGAAAGTGCCGGCCGAAAGCTCAACTTTGCCGCCACCGTGGCTCGCGACCGCGTCGAGTGCGGTCTGGATGGCCGCGGTCTGCGCCTTGGCGGTTGCGGTATCGGCAAGGGAAATGGTCTGCGTCGCGCCGGCATAAGAATATGTGATCGTCAGCATGGTCAGGTTCCTCCTCCTGGGTGAATGCAGGATCGGGAACTGCAAAGATGGCGCCAATTGAACGTGTGAAGTATTTAATATCTAATACAATCAGAGCTTTATGCGCATTTTAGGTAGCTGCGCAGCGACTGTGAGGAACCTGAGGACGTGGACCCGGCCAATCGGGAAGGGTGCAACGGCCTGCCCCGCACAGGGTGTCTTCCCTGCGTGTCATGCTGGACTTTCCACTACGATCCACGCCGATGTCGCGGCGCTCACCCCTTCCCCGCCGCCTTGCGCCTTGCTGCGACCCGTTCCAGCAACTCGTCGACCTTGGCGCCGATGCGCTCGACGATGATGGCGACGCCGCGGGCGTTGGGATGCAGGCCATCAGGCAAGCTCAACTCGGGCTTCAATGCGACGCCGTCCAGGAAGAAGGGGTACAGCAGTGTGCCGTGGATGGCGGCGAGGTCGGCGAACATCGGGTCGAACGCCTTGACGTAGTCATCGCCCCAGTTGCGGGGCGCCGGGATGCCGGCCAGCAAGACCTCGATATTCTTAGCTTTCAGCTTGGCGATGATGGTGTCGAGGTTCCGCCGCGCCTGCGCCGGCGACTGGCCGCGCAAGCCGTCGTTGGCGCCCAGTTCGACGATCGCCGCATCGACGCCATCGGGGATTGCCCAGTCGAAGCGCTCCAGCGCGGCCGCCGTCGTGTCGCCGGACACGCCCGCGTTGATGATCTCGACCGTGCGACCTCTGGCCTTCAGGGCGCGTTCGAGTTGGGCCGGGAACGCGTCGGCCGGGCTCAAGTTGTAACCGGCGGTCAGGCTGTCGCCAAACGCGACGATGCGGATCGGTGCCGGCGACTGGGCCTGGACCTGCCACTGGGCGCTCGCGGTCATTATTGCAGCTGCCAACGCGGCAGCGACGATGCCAGCTCTTGTGCACATGCGAAATAAACCCATGTTCTTGCCCAACCTGTCATCCAAAGACGCTCCTTGACGTAGAAATGAGCATCGATAGAGGCAAGACCCTATCAGAACTCGCGGAGCCGCCGTTGTCCGTCCCCAAACCGATCATCCAGCTCACTGACATCCACCTGACGCTGACCAGTCGCGCCGGCCCGGTCGATATCCTGCGCGGCGTGACGCTCGATTTCGCGGCCGGCCAATCGGTCGCGATCGTCGGGCCGTCGGGCTCGGGCAAAACATCGCTGCTTATGATCATGGCCGGGCTCGAGCGGGCGACCAGCGGGAAGGTGACCGTGGCCGGTCACGATTTCGTGGCCAAGAACGAGGACGAGCTTGCCCTTGCCCGCGGCGCCGACATCGGCATCGTGTTCCAGTCGTTCCATCTGGTGCCGACCATGACGGCATTGGAAAACGTCGCGCTGCCGCTCGAATTTGCCGGCCGTCGAGATGCGTTCGATGTCGCCAGCGGTCTGCTTGACGAGGTGGGGCTTGGGGCCCGCAAAACGCATTTTCCGGCCCAGTTGTCCGGCGGCGAGCAGCAGCGCGTGGCACTGGCGCGCGCTTTGGCGCCGCAGCCGAAGCTGATCCTCGCCGACGAGCCGACCGGCAATCTCGATACCGCAACCGGCGCCCAGATCGTCGACATGCTGTTTGGCATGCAGAAAAAGCGCGGGGCAACGCTCGTGCTCATCACGCATGATACGAAACTCGCAGCCCTGTGCGAGCGCACCGTGCGCATGGCTGACGGGCGCATCGAAGCCCCAGCGCGGGAGCTCAAATCCGCATGACCACGATCGATGTTGCGACGCCCCCCTTCGAGCCGGCCTGGCGGGCGAAGTTGCCGATCGCGGTGCGGTTTGCGCTACGCGAGATGCGCACCGGCCTGCGTGGCTTCTATATATTCGTTGCCTGTGTTGCGCTCGGCGTGATGGTGATCACCGGCGTCGGCGCGCTGGGCGATGCGCTGAAGGCTGGTTTCGAATCGCAAGGCCGTTCGATCCTCGGCGGGGATGTGACATTCGGGCGCTCGCACAAGCGGGCGGAAGCTGCCGAACGCGAGTGGCTGGCTGGCCAAGGGCTGCTTAGCGAAACGGCCACCATGCGCACCATGGCGCGCACGACCGATGGCAACGAAAGTGCGCTGGCCGAACTCAAGGGGGTCGATGGGAGCTATCCGCTGGTCGGCCAAGTGATCCTGCGCGGCGGCATTACGCTCGATGGGGCCGTGCGCAGCCAGGCTGGCGCAGCGGTCGATGCGATCCTGCTCGAGCGGCTGAAGCTCAGGATCGGCGATCCGCTGTCTCTCGGCAGCATCACGGTGCCGATTACCGGCGTGATCGAACAGGAGCCCGACACGATCTCCGACCGCCTCACGTTCGGGCCGCGCATTTTCGTATCGCTGGCAACACTTGATAGAACCGGCCTGGTCCAGCCCGGCAGCCTGATCCGGTGGCGGTATGCGCTGGTCCTGCCGGACGCAGCAAAGTCCGCTGCGGGGATTGCATCGTTCCGCAACAGCGCCAACCGTACTTTGCCCGAGTCCGGCTTCATTGTCGCCGACCGGCGCGATCCCTCGCCCCAGGTGACGCGGACGCTAGAGCGCCTGCGCCAGTTCCTGACGCTCATCGGCCTTACCGCGCTGCTGGTTGGTGGTGTTGGCGTTGCCAATGCGGTTGCAACCTTCATCGACCGGCGCCGCAAGGTGATCGCAACCTTCAAGAGCCTGGGCGCGTCCGGCGCATTGATCTTCAACATCTTCCTGACGCAGGTGATGGCGATTGCCGCCGTCGGCGTCGCAATCGGCATCCTTGGCGGCTATCTCGTGCCGGTATTGCTCAACGCCTTCTATGGCGCGGCCCTGCCGATCCGGGCCGAGATTTCGGTCAACCCGTGGAGCATTCTGTCGGCCGCAGTCTATGGTTTCCTGGTCGCTTTGGTGTTCACGCTGTGGCCGCTCGGTCGGGCCGAGCTGGTGCGCGCGGGCGTGCTGTTTCGCGAGGAAGTGGCCTCTTCCGGCGGCCGGCCGAAGCCGCTGATCGTCGCGCTGACGGTGGTGGCGGCCGTGGCACTCGCCGCGTTCGCGATCCTCAATTCGGATGCAAAGAAGGTCGCGATCTATTTCTGCGTGGGCCTGGTGGTCATCTTTGGCGTCTTCCTTGGATTGGGCGCGCTCGTCACTCGGGTGGCGGCCAACCTGAAGCGCCCGCGCTGGCCGGAACTCGCCCTCGCCATCGGCAACCTCGGCGCGCCGGGCGGGCTGACGGAGTCGGTGATCCTGTCGCTGGGCGCCGGCCTGTCGCTGCTGGTCGCGGTGGCGCTGACCGACGCCTCGATCGTGGCGGAACTGAACGGGCGGGTGCCGAGTTACAGCCCGAACTATTTCGTGCTCGACCTGCCCAAAGGTGATCTGCAGGCGTTCACAAAGACCGTGCGCGATGTCGAGCCGAAGGCGCGCATCGACGACGCGCCGATGCTGCGCGGGCGCCTGATCAAGCTCGCCGGCGTGCCGGTCGAGAAACTGAAGGCGCCCCCCGAAGCCCAGTGGGTTCTGAACGGTGATCGCGGTTTGACCTATGCGGAAGCGGTGCCGGAGGGCTCCAAGGTGGTGGCCGGCGAATGGTGGCCCATCGACTATGCCGGCGAGCCGCTGGTCTCATTCGAAGCCGATCTCGCCAAACGCCTCAAGCTGAAGGTCGGCGATTCCGTGACCGTCAACGTGCTGGGCCGCAACCTCACGGCGCGGATCTCGAACCTGCGTGAGGTCAAGTGGGAGAGCCTCGCCATCAATTTCGTCATGGTGTTTTCGCCGAACGTCCTGAAAAGCGCGCCGCACAACCTGCTGGCGACGATTGCTTTACCGGCAGAAACCCCGCTGACGGCGGAGGCCGCCATCGGTCGGGCGATTGGCAAGGCACACCCGGCGACCACGGCGATCCGGGTTAAAGACGCCATCAACTCTTTCAACGCGGTGTTTGCCAAGATCATCACGGCGGTTCGTGTCGCTGGCAGCGTGACGTTGCTGGCCGGTGCCTTGGTACTGGCCGGAGCCCTGGCAACGGCCCAGCGGCGGCGCATTCAGCAGGCGGTCGTGCTGAAGGTGCTAGGTGCAACCCGGCGCCGGATTCTCGTTTCCCATGCGCTCGAATATGCCATTCTGGCGGGCGTAACGGCGCTCTTTGCGGTGGTCCTTGGCGCGCTCGCGGCCTGGGTGGCGCTGACCAGCATCATCGATGTGCCGTTCATCCTGTCGCCAAATGCGCTCTTCCAGGCGCTGGGCCTCAGTCTTGGCCTCGTGATGCTGTTCGGCGGCATCGGCACGTGGCTGGTGCTGCGGGCGCCGTCCGTGCCCTACTTGAAGGCCGAGTAACAAATCTGCGTTCAGATGGCCGTCATGGCCGTTGTCGGGACTAGGACAAGGAAAATCTTAGCCTAGCACTTGGAAATATTCTCACTGAGCAATCTTGAAACTGGCGCCGGTGCAGTACATATTCAACCCAGCGGGAAAGGTGTGCCCGCAACCAATCGCAACAGGGGTACCTCACCATGGCTGAATTCCAGAACCGCTTCGCCCAGCCCGGCACCACGGCGCGCCAGACCGGCGCGGTCGTCGACCAGGGTCTGCGTTCCTATATGCTCAGCGTCTACAACTACATGGCGGCGGGCATCGCGCTCACCGGCATCGTCGCCTATCTCGTCTTCACCCAGTCCGTCACCACGGACGTGGCGCTCGCTGCCAAGTCGGCGGCCGGCGGCGCGTTCGCTCTGAAGCGCGGCATGTACCTGACCCAGCTCGGCGTGACGCTGTTTGCTTCGCCCGTGAAGTGGGTGATCATGCTGGCGCCGTTGGCGTTTGTGATGCTGCTGTCGTTCCGCGTCTACAAAATGAGCGTGGCAGCAACCCAGGTCTCATTCTGGGCCTTTGCCGCGGTCATGGGTCTGTCGCTGTCGTCGATCTTCCTGGTGTTCACGCAACAGTCGATCAGCCAGGTTTTCTTTGTCACCGCAGCAGCTTTCGGTGCGCTTAGCATCTATGGCTACACCACCAAGAAGGATCTGTCCGGCTGGGGCACGTTCCTATTCATGGGCCTGATCGGCATCGTGATTGCCGCAGTCGTGAATCTTTTCCTGCAGTCTTCGGCCCTGCAGTTCGCCATCTCGTGCCTTGGCGTGCTGATTTTTGCTGGTCTGACCGCCTACGACACGCAGCAGATCAAGGATGGCTACTACCAGATCGCCGGCGACGCGACGTTGATGGCCAAGGGTGCGGTCATGGGTGCCTTGAACCTGTACCTGGACTTCATCAACATGTTCCAGTCGCTGCTGTCGCTGTTTGGCAACCGCGAGTGAACTGAACTGGGTCGTTCAGCGACTTCGGCGAGGGCCCTGCCGCAAGGTGGGGCCCTCGTTCGTTGCGGGGAACCTTCGAGGGAGGTGGGATGACCAGCGATATCGAGATCCGCGCCGCCACGACCGCTGATCTTCCCGCCATCACTGCGATCTATCGCCCGGCCGTCCTGAGCGGCACCGCGAGCTTCGAGATCGATCCCCCGGACGCCGCCGAGATGGGCCGACGCATGGCGGCGATCCTCGCCGCCGGCATGTCCTATCTGGTGGCAGAGCGGACGGGCAACGTCCTCGGCTACGGCTATCTCGCCGCCTATCGCCCCCGCCCAGCCTATGCCTGGAGCGTCGAGAACTCGATCTATGTGGACCCTGGCGCCCACCGTAGTGGCGTTGGCCGCATGCTGCTCGCGGCCCTGATCGACGCCGCCACGGCCCAGGGCTTCCGCCAAATGATCGCGGTGATCGGCGACAGCGGCCAGCGCGCCTCGATCGGACTGCATCGCGCGGCCGGCTTCATGTTCTGCGGCACCGTGCATGCGGTCGGCTTCAAGAACGGCCGCTGGCTCGACCAGGTCCTGATGCAGCGCCCGCTCGGCGAGGGCGACAGTTCAGTGCCCCTGCCCGTGCCCTGATCGATAGCTGGTGGTGCCGAACGGCGGGGGCTTGCTGAGGGGCGAAAAACACTCCATATGCACCCAACGCATACCTCTCGTCTCAAACTTCCCCGGAGCCTTCGGCCATGGCCGCCGCAACGAACCCGCCGAAGCACGCGCACGTTATAATCCTGGGCTCCGGCCCGGCCGGCTATACGGCGGCCATCTATGCGGCCCGGGCTATGATCAAGCCGCTGCTGATCCAGGGCATCCAACCGGGCGGACAGCTGACAATCACCACCGACGTCGAGAATTATCCGGGCTTTGCCAAGGCGATCCAGGGGCCGTGGCTGATGGAGGAGATGAAGGCGCAGGCCGAGCACGTCGGCACCGAGATGGTGATGGACCACATCACTGCGGTCGACCTGAAGCGCCGGCCGTTCCGCCTGGTTGGCGACAGCGGCGATACTTACACCTGCGATGCACTCATCATCTGCACGGGTGCACAGGCACGCTGGCTTGGCCTGCCGAGTGAAGAAACCTTCAAGGGGTATGGCGTATCGGCCTGCGCCACCTGCGACGGCTTCTTCTACAAGGGCAAGGACGTCATCGTAGTCGGGGGCGGCAATACGGCGGTGGAGGAAGCGATCTTCCTCACCAACTTCGCGAAGTCGGTCACAGTCGTCCACCGCCGCGACAGCTTCCGTGCCGAGAAGATCATGCAGGACCGCCTGTTCAAGAACCCGAAGATCTCAGTCGTGTGGGATTCGGCGGTCGATGAAATCACCGGCAGCAGCACGCCCAAGACGGTCAAGGGCATCAAGCTGCGCAACGTCAAGACCGGCGTCGTCACCGAGCGTGCAGTCGACGGCATTTTCGTCGCGATCGGCCACGCGCCGGCGACCGAGTTGTTCAAGGGCCAGTTGGAGACCACCACGTCGGGCTATCTGATCACGGCGCCGGATTCGACCGCGACCTCGATCCCGGGCGTCTATGCCGCTGGCGATGTGAAGGATGAGATCTACCGCCAGGCCGTGACGGCGGCGGGCATGGGCTGCATGGCGGCACTCGAAGCCGAGAAATGGCTCGCAGGCCAACACGCGATGGCGGCCGAGTAGGTAACCTCGACTGGAAATATACTTGTTTTTTGCATAGATCGCCGTAACTTCAGGTTGAAAATAAAGTAAAAGCGACGTTCCCCACGTAGACCCGTCTCGCAAAAGCATTGCCCGATCGAAAGTGCCAGCGCGGCCCACATGGCCGCGCGTGCAACGATGGCGATGTGCCGCGCGCCTTCGAGGAAATCCACCCATGGACTGGGACAAGCTGAGAATTTTCCATGCCGCCGCTGAGGCCGGCAGTTTCACCCATGCCGGCGAATCGCTGCGCATGAGCCAGTCGGCGGTGAGCCGGCAGGTTTCCTCGCTGGAAAAGGACCTCGGCATCGCGCTGTTCCACCGCCATGCCCGCGGCCTGGTGCTGACCGAGCAGGGCGACATGCTCTATCGCACCGCCAGCGACGTGATGAACAAGCTACAGACCGCGGAAACGCTGCTGGCCGATACCACGACGAAGCCGACCGGCGAATTGCGCATCACCTGCCCGATTGGTCTTGGCACAGTGTGGGTGACGCAGCGCCTGCGCGAGTTCATCGAGCTCTATCCCGACATCCGCGTCGATCTGATCCTGAACGACGACCAGATCGACATCTCCATGCGCGAAGCCGACGTTGCGATCTGGACGCGTGAACCCGAGCAGGCCGACTTGATCCGCCGCTCGCTGTTCACAATGAAGGCGCGCGCGTTCGCCTCCACCGGCTATGTCCGTAAGTTCGGCACGCCGCAGTCGCTGGACGATCTGGACAAGCACCGCTTCGTCTCCTACGGCGGCACGCCGGCCTACCACCTGTCGGTGATCCGTTGGCTTGAAACCGCAGGACGCGAGGGCCGCGACCCACGTGTTCCGGTGTTTCGTGCCAACAGCGTCGTCGCATTGAAGTACGCGGTGCGCTCCGGCATGGGCATCGGCATTATCCCAGACTATCTGACGGCCGAGGAAACCGATCTGGTGCCGGTGCTGACGCAAGTGCAGCTGCCGACCATTCCGATCATCTTCGTTTATCCCGAAGAGCTGAAGACCTCGAAGAAGGTGCAGGTGCTGCGCGACTTCCTGGTCTCGAACGCCCGCAGCATGAAGAACTGACGCTGGCGACAGGAGCCGGTCGGCCCAGCGCGGCGGGTCAAGCGCGGTCGGATCAGTGCAAGCTGTGGCCCTGTGTCTGTCGCATGCGCTAAGCGTCCGTCGGCGCTTGGCAAGTGTGCACGCCGCAACAGTCTTGGCGGGATTGGGCCGACGAGGCGCTGGCCGAAGGGTATCGGCAGCACGCGTGCGGGCTCACGCAGCGCGATGCCCCAACCTCACGCCTTTGCCTTCACGTAACTGCCCGGCGCATCCTCGATGACGCCGAGCTTGGCGCCGGGCGTCCGTGCCGGCACCATGGCGCCGGACTTGTCTGCGAGCCACTTCGTCCAATGCGGCCACCAGGAGCCGGGCGTCTCGGTCGCGCCGTTCACCCAGTCGGCGAACGTGGTGGTCGGCTTCGTGTTCGTCCAGTACTGGTACTTGATCTTCTTGGGATCGGGGGGATTGACCACGCCGGCAATATGACCTGATCCGGCCATCACGTACTCGACCGGACCACCGAACAGCTTCGAGCCGATGAAAACGGATTCGGCAGGCGCGATGTGGTCTTCCCGGGCAGCGAGCTCGTAGATCGGCAAGGTCACCTGCTTCATGTCGAGACGCGTACCGCCCAGCGTCAGCTCGCCCTTGGCCAGCCGGTTTTCCAGATAGAACTCGCGCAGATAGAAGTTGTGGTTGGCTTCCGGCATGCGCGTCGAATCCTGGTTCCAGTACAGCAGGTCGAACGCCATGGGCTTGCGGCCCAGCATGTAGTTGTTGACGACGTAGGGCCAGATCAGATCCTTCGGCCGCAGCAGATTGAACGCACTCGCCATGCGGGAGCCGTCGAGATAACCCTTCTCGGCCATCAGATCCGAAATCACCTTCAGCTGTTCTTCGTCGATGAACAACTTCAGATCGCCGGCCTTGGTGAAGTCGACCTGCGTGGTGAGGAAGGTCGCCGAGGCATAAGGGTCCGTCCCGCGCGCGGCCAAATGGGCGAGCGTTGACGCCAGCAACGTGCCGCCGACGCAATAGCCGACAACGTTGACCTTCAGCTGCAGGGTTTCGCGCATGACGGCGCCGGTGGCCGCCAGCAGCCCCTCGCGCATGTAATCTTCAAAGCCCTTGTCTTTGAGTCGCCCGTCCGGGTTGACCCACGAAATGACGAACACCGTGAAGCCCTGGGCGACACAATAGCGGATGAACGACTTCTGCTGTGTCAGATCCAGGATGTAGAACTTGTTGATCCACGGCGGCGTGATCAGCAACGGGATCTGATGCGCTTTCTCCGTCGTCGGCGTGTACTGGATCAGCTGCAGCAGGTCGTTCTGGAAGATCACCTTGCCAGGGGTCACCGCCAGATTGCGGCCAACCTCGAAGGCCGTCGTATCGGTCTGGCTGATACTGAGTATGGGGCCCGACTTGTCGAGGTCGGCCACCAGCTGCGACATGCCCTCCGCCAGGTTCCGGCCGTTGCTGGCGAACGTTTCGCGAAGCACTTCGGGGTTGGTTGCTGGATAGTTGGTCGGCGACAGTGACGCCGAGATCTGCCGCATCAGGAAGTCCGCCTTCTGGCGGGTGCGCTCGTCGAGGTTGGGCGTCTGGGCGAGGGTCTGCTCGGCCCATTGGGTGGTCAGCAGGTAGGCCTGCTTCCAATAATCATAGTAGGGATTATTGCTCCACTCGGTATCCTTGAACCGCGGATCGCCGGGCTGGGGCTTGGCGACCGGCTGCACGTCGTCGCCCATCATGCGGCGCAGCGTGTTGTTCCACAGCTCCATGTAGCCGCTGTAGAGGGTGGCCTGCGCCTCGGCGAGCTTGGTTGGATCGGACATCCAGGCCTGGCTGAGTTCGGTCAAGGTCTTGGTGGTGTCGGTGAAATCCGGCGCGCTTGCCCCGGTTCCGGTCGGGCCCACTGGTTGCGAGCGCTCGATGATGCCGGCGACGAATTTTCCGCCGTCCTCGATCACCCGCAGCATGTTGCGCGCGAATTCATCGGGGTCGCTGACGCGGTAGTCGGGAAGCGGGATCGCAGCGGCTGCTGCTGCCGCGGGTGCGGGTGGTTCGGTCAATGTCGGCGCAGGCGACTGCGGCGCGAGCACGGAGGGAGGGGCTGAAGTAACTTGCTTTTGCATGGACGCGACTGACACTGATTCGAGGACGGTTCTAGGGCGAAAAAGGGCCGTCATGGCAAAACACGGCCAGCGGACACCGTGTGCCAATGGATAGCACAGGTTCGCATCTCCTAACCACTCATTAACTAAAATCCTTAAGAATTCGTGAAGTTAGCGCATTGCCCGGTCATGTCCCGCGCCGGCATCGGGCATACCCTCGCGAGCGATTGGCCGTCGGGGGTGGACGTTGTGCTCTCGCGGCCGTAGACACTGGCCTGTGCGCACCCGATTGCTTTGCGAGCTGGACGCACGCCCAAACAGTCGGAGGCCCGCAGCCCGTGATCGAGGATTTCCATCGCATCAAGCGCCTGCCACCCTATGTTTTCGCCGAAGTGAACCGGTTGAAGGCAGGGGCGCGAGCGCGCGGCGCGGACATCATCGATCTGGGCATGGGCAACCCCGACATGCCGACGCCGCAGCACATCGTCGACAAGATGGTCGATACCATCGGCAAGCCGCGCACCCACCGCTATTCGGCCTCGAAGGGTATTCCAGGGTTGCGCCGGGCGCAGGCCGCCTACTACGACCGCCGGTTCGGCGTGAAGTTGAACCCCGAAACGCAGGTGGTGGCGACGCTAGGCTCGAAAGAAGGCTTCGCCAACATGGCGCAGGCGATCACCGCGCCTGGCGACGTGATCTTGGTGCCAAACCCGACCTATCCGATCCACGAGTTTGGATTTCTCATGTGCGGCGCCGCCATGCGTCACATTCCGGCGAGCGGTGGCGACGAGTTCCTGGCCGGCGTCGAGCGCGCGGTGAAGCACTCGATTCCAAAGCCGCTCGCAATGGTGCTGAGCTATCCTTCGAACCCGACCGGCATGGTCGCCGACCTGGATTTCTATACGGCCGCCGTCCAGCTGGCGAAGAAGCTCGACCTGATCATCTTGTCGGACATCGCCTATGCCGAGATCTATTTCGACGGCACCCCGCCGCCGTCCGTGCTGCAGGTGCCGGGCGCGGTCGACATCGCGGTCGAGTTCACGTCACTGTCGAAAACCTACAACATGCCGGGCTGGCGCATGGGCTTTGCGGTCGGCAACGAACGGCTGATCGCGGCGCTGGCGCGGGTGAAATCTTACCTCGACTACGGCGCGTTCACACCGATCCAGGTGGCGGCTGCCGCCGCGCTCAATGGCCCGCAGGAGTGCGTAGCCGAAATCCGCCAGACCTATAAAGAGCGGCGTGATCTCGTGGTCGAGAGCTTCGGCCGGGCCGGCTGGGTGATCCCAGCGCCGCCGGCCAGCATGTTCTGTTGGGCACCGATCCCCGACCCTTACAAGACACTGGGCTCGGTCGAATTCACCAAGCTGCTGATCGAGAAGGCCGATGTCGCGGTCTCGCCCGGGCTCGGCTTCGGCGAGTACGGTGAAGGGTTCGTGCGCATCGGCCTCGTAGAAAACGACAAGCGCATTCGCCAGGCCGCGCGCAATATCAAGAAGTTCCTCAGCGGCGGCGCCGAAGGGCTGCACAACGTGCTGCCGCAGCCGGCGAAGCTTGCGCGGTCAGTCCCATGAGCAGCAAAAGCCTACAGCCTCTGCGCATCGGCGTCGCGGGTCTCGGCACGGTCGGGACGGGACTGCTGCAACTGCTCGCGAGCAACGGTCAGCGCATGGCAGCGATCCTAGGGCGGCCGCTGCAAGTGGTCGCGGTGTCGACCCGCAACAAGGATCGCGACCGGGGCGTCGCTCTCGATCGGCTGCGCTGGGTGGCGGATGCGACGAAACTCGCGACCGACCCCGAGATCGACGTGTTCGTCGAACTGATCGGCGGCGCGGACGGCGTGCCGAAGGCCGCGGTCGAAGCCGCTTTGCACGCCGGCAAACACGTGGTGACGGCCAACAAGGCATTGCTCGCGCGCCACGGGGTAGCATTGGCCAAACTTGCCGAAGGCAAAGGCGTCGCGCTGAACTTCGAGGCGGCGGTGGCGGGCGGCATCCCGATCATCAAGACCATGCGCGAGGCGCTGGCCGGCAACGGCGTGCGCCGCGTCTATGGCATCCTCAACGGGACCTGCAACTACATCCTGACCAAAATGCAGGACGAGGGGCTCGCGTTCAACGACGTGCTGAAGGAAGCCCAGGCCAAGGGCTATGCCGAGGCCGATCCGACGTTCGACATCGGTGGCTTCGACACGGCCCACAAGCTGACGCTGCTGACCAGCCTCGCCTTTGGCACCGAAGTGGCCTTCGACCAGATCCACATCGAAGGCATAGAGACGATCACGCTCGCCGACATCCAAGCGGCCGACGACCTCGGCTATCGCATCAAGCTGCTCGGCGTTGCGCTCACCACGGACGCTGGCATCGAGAGCCGGGTGCATCCGGCGATGGTGCCAAAGCACGCGGCCATCGCCCAGGTCGCGGGCGTCACCAATGCGGTCGCGATCGACGGCGACTTTGCCGGCGATCTGCTACTGGTCGGGCCTGGTGCAGGCGCCAAGGCGACGGCCTCGGCGGTGGCGAGCGACCTGTGCGACATCGCCCGCGGCCTGCACCTGCCGCCGTTCGCGACGCCGTCGGCCAACCTCAAGCCCTACGCCAGGGCGCCGCTTGGCACCCACAAGGGCGCCTATTACGTGCGCCTGACCGCGCACGATCGGCCGGGCGTCATGGCCGCGATCACCACGCGCATGGGCGAGCAGGGCGTGTCGCTTGAATCGATCGTGCAGCGCCGGCCGCGAGCAGCCTTGCCCGGTATCGGCGCGACGCCACTGCCGGGCGCCCAGACGCCGGTCATCCTGATCACGCATGAAACCACGGAAGCGGCGATCCGCAAGGCGCTTGATGGCATCGAGGCGGACGGCAAGGTGGCGGCCAAGCCGCAAACGATCCGGATCGAAAAACTCTAACTAAAAAATTAGAACGAACCCTCGGGAGGGGCAGATGTCAGCAGCACCGATAGACAAGGCCAAGGACGGACTGGATCGCGTGCTCGTGCTGGAAATCGCCCGGGTCACGGAGGCCGCCGCCGTGGCGGCAGCCCGCTGGCGTGGACGCGGCAACGAGAAGGCCGCCGACAAGGCCGCCGTCGACAGCATGCGCCGCGAGTTGGGCCGCGTGAACATCGACGGCACCGTCGTCATCGGCGAGGGCGAGTTGGACGAAGCGCCGATGCTGTTCATCGGCGAGAAGGTCGGCACCGGCAACGGACCAGCGGTCGACATTGCCGTCGACCCGCTGGAAGGCACCACGATCTGCGCCAAGGCCATGCCGAACTCGCTGGCGGTGCTGGCCATCGCCGAGCGCGGCGGCCTGCTGCATGCGCCCGACATGTACATGAACAAGATCGCGATCGGTCCGGGATACCCGGAAGGCATCGTCGATCTTGATGCGAGCCCGGCCGACAACCTGCACGCGCTGGCCAAGGCCAAGGGCGTGCGGATCAACGAGATCATGGCCTGTATTCTCGATCGCCCGCGCCACGCCGAGCTGATCAAGGCGGTGCGCGACTGTGGCGCCGGCGTGCAACTGATCCCGGATGGCGACATCGCCGGCGTGATCTGGACCACCGATCCGGCGGAGACTGGCATCGACATTTATCTGGGCTCGGGTGGTGCGCCCGAGGGCGTGCTGGCTGCGGCCGCCCTGCGCTGCATCGGCGGGCAGATCCAGGGTCGCCTCATGCCGATGAAGGACGAGGAACGCGTGCGCGCCGCCAAGATGGGTGCCGACGTCAACCGCAAGTACACCATGACGGACATGGCGTCCGGCGACGTGATCTTCTCGGCGACCGGCATCACCGGTGGCTCGCTGCTCGGCGGCGTGCACTTCCGCGGCGACTTCGCCGAGACCGAAACGGTCGTCATGCGCGCCAAGTCCGGCACCGTGCGCCGCATCAAGACCACCTTGCGCACGGTTGCCGTTCGAACGTGAGACGAAGACTTACCGCCACACGTCGCGGGCGATGGCTGCGATCATTTCAAGTTTGCGCCACTGGTCGTCCTCGGCGAGGTTGTTGCCTTCCTCGGTCGAGGCAAAGCCGCACTGGGGTGACAGGCACAGCTGGTCGAGGGATGCGTACTTCGCGGCCATGTCGATGCGCCGCTTGATGTCGTCGGGCTTCTCGAGCGCGCCGACTTTGGTGGTGACGAGGCCGAGCACCACCTTCTTGCCCTTGGGCAGCAGGCGCAGCGGTTCGAATCCGCCCGAGCGTTCGTCGTCCCACTCCATGAAGTAACCGTCCACGTCGATGCGGTTGAACACCATCTCGGCGACCGGCTCATAGCCGCCCGAAGCAACGAACGTCGAACGGAAGTTGCCGCGGCAGGTGTGGGTGGTGATCGTCATGTCTTTTGGCCGGTTCTTCAGTGCGAGCCCGAGCGTCGCGCCGTATTGCTGGACGAGGGCATCGGGATCATCGCCACGGTCGGCGAGCATCTTGCGCTGGGCCGGGTCGCAGAAATAGGCGAGCGAGGTGTCGTCGAGCTGCAGGTAGCGGCAGCCGGCGGCGTAGAACGCATGGATCGCCTTGTTGTAGGTGTGGCCGAGGTCGTGGAAGTAGGCATCCATGGTCGGATAGGCCTTGGCATCGACCATTTTGCGGCCCGCCCGATAGTGCAGCATGCTGGGGCTCGGGATCGTCATCTTGGCGATTTTGCCGGCCGGCACCATGGCGTGCAGCCGCTTGAAGTGGGCGATGTGGGGATGGTTCGCCGGAAAGTCGACCGGCCCCACGACCTTCGCCGTCTCGGCCTTGGTCTGCACGCCGGAGAACTGGATGCCCTGGCCGCCCGACACCTTCTCGACGCCGGTCAGTCCCCACAGGAAGTCGAAATGCCACCAGGCCCGGCGTGCTTCGCCATCGGTGATGGCGGTGAGCCCGATCGATGCCTGTTTGGCAACCAGCTTCTTGATCTCGGCGTCCTCGACGGCGGTCAGTTCGTCCGCGCTGATCGCATCGATTTCGCGGCGCTCGCGCGCTTCCTTCAACGCCTGCGAGCGCAGCAGCGAACCAACCATGTCGGCGCGGAAGGGGCCATTGAGTGGGGTCATCGATGCTGTCCTTTTTCGCCGTCGTTCGCTGTGGTTCTAAGCGGTTGAGCGGTGCTTGGGGCCTGCGCGTCTGGCAATGCCGAGGTGCGTTTCGAGCGTGGCTGTGTCCTTGGCCAAGGCTGAACTGGTGCCCGACCACACGACTTCGCCACGCTCCAGGATCATCGCCCGGTGGGTCGAGCCTAGCAGCTTCTGGGCGTGCTGCTCCACGATGATCGCGGACATGCCTTCCTGCCATGTGAGGCGCGCAATCGTCGCCAACAGCTCCTGCACGATGAGGGGGGCGAGCCCTTCCGTCGGCTCGTCAAGCAGCAGCAGCTTCGGATTGAGGATCAGCGCGCGTGCGATCGCCAGCATCTGCTGCTCGCCGCCCGACAACTGGCTGCCGAGGTTGCGGCGGCGCTCGGCGAGGCGCGGGAACAGCTGGTAGAGCTTGACGACGTTCCAGGGGCCCGGACGGCGCACGGCGGTGAGATTTTCCTCGACCGTCAGCGATTTGAAGATGTTGCGCTCCTGCGGCACCCAGCCGATGCCGGCGGCCGCGCGTGCCTCGGGCTTCAATCGCGTGATGTCGCGGCCGGCGAAGCGGATCGTGCCCCCCCGATGGCGGGTGACGCCGATGATGGTGTCGAGCAGCGTCGTCTTGCCGACCCCGTTGCGGCCGAGCAGGGCGAGCGATTGCCCCGGCGCCAGCTGCAGGAATACACCGCGGATCACGATTGCCTCGCCATGGCCCGACTCGACGTTCTCCAGGGTCAGCAGCTCAGACATGGGCGTCCTCGCCGAGATAGGCCGCCTTCACCTGACGGTCTTCTGCAATCTGCGCGGCGGGTCCGCTGGTCAATACCGCGCCCTCGACCAGCACGGTGATCGTCTCGGCGAATGAGAACACCAGGTCCATGTCGTGCTCGATCAGCAAAATCGCGACCTCGCGCGGCAGGCGGGCGATGGTCGCGAGCAGGTCGTGGCGCTCGGCCTCCGGCACGCCGGCCGCCGGTTCGTCGAGGAGGAGCACGCGCGGGCGGCAGGCGAAGGCCGTGGCGATCTCCAGCAGCCGCTGGCGGCCGTAGGCGAGTTCGACGGTGCGGGTGCCGAGCAGGTCGGTGAGGCCGAAATCACCGGCCAGCGCCTCGATGCGGCTCTGCGTCTCGCGGTTGCCGGCAAAGCTCGTCCACAGTCGTCCGCCATGGCCACGCTGCTCGTTGACGGCGAGGCCCAGCGTCTCGAACACGGTGAGGTTGGCGAACAGCTGGTTGATCTGGAACGTGCGGGCAAGGCCGCGGCGGACGCGCGCTTCGGGCTTCAGGCGCGTGATGTCGCGACCGTCGAGCGAGGTGGTGCCGCTGGATGCTGGAAAGATACCGGTCAGCAGGTTGACGAACGTGGTCTTGCCGGCGCCGTTCGGGCCGATCAGCGCGTGGCGCGCGCCTGGGGCCAGTTGCAGGCTCACATCGCGCGTGGCGGTGAGACCGCCGAAACGTTTTGTGAGGCCGCGGGTCTCAAGGACAGGCGAAGTCATGGGGCGCTTCCCGCAGTGGCGCGCCCGAACGCCAGCCGACGACTGATGCCGGTTAGCGCTGCTCTGATCCGCTCCCGCCCGGTCAGCACCAGGATCACGAGCAACAGGCCGATCCAGAACTGCCAGTATTGCGGCGTTGCGCTCGCGATCGCATCCTGTAGCAGCTTGAAGGCCAGCGCGCCGATGATCCCGCCATAGAGATAGCCCGTGCCGCCGATCACCAGCACCAGCAATACGTCGGCCGAGCGATGTAGTTCGAGGACATCGAGCGAGACGAATTGCGTCGTCTGCGCCAGCAGCGCGCCGGCGATCCCGGCATAGACGGCCGCGATCGTGTAGACCGTGACGAGGCGGTGGCTCACCGGCACGCCGATCGCCCGCGCGCGCAACGGATTGTCGCGGATCGCACGCAGCGCCATGCCGAACGGTGAGGCGACGATGACGCGGGCGATGAGGAACAAGATCAGCAGCGTGACGAGGCTGTAGAGATAGGCGGTGCGGCCGGCGAGGTCGAACGCGAACTGTCCAAGCAGGGGCTGCATCGTGATGCCCTGCAGACCATCGGCGCCGCCCGTCAGCCACGACGCCTTGTTGGCAGCTTCGCCCAGCAGCAGCGCGAGCCCGAGCGTCACCATCAGCCGCGTCAGATCAGTGCCGCGCAGGACGAGGAAGCTCGACAGGAAACCGGCAAGGCCGGTGACCGCGGCAGAAACAGCCAGTCCCGTCAGCGGATCGCCGTTCATGTGCTTGGCGAACAGGCCGGCCGTATAGGCACCAAGGCCGAGGAAGGCCGCATGTCCGAGCGACAGCACGCCGGCATAGCCTAGGATCAGATCGAGCGAGAGAGCGAACAGGGCCAGAATCGCGATCTCGTTCAGAATGATCAGTTTGCGCGGGAACAACAGAATGGCGGCGAACGCCAGCAGCCAGAAGGCAAGTTCGAGCGCCGTGCGGCCACGCATCACCGGGCGGATCGCAGTGGAGTCCTGGGCACTGTGCATGGCTCAGCGTGCCCTCGCGAACAGGCCTTGTGGACGCACCAGCAGCAGGAGGATCATCAACGCATAGATGATGAAACTGCCGGCCTGAGGGATGTAGTATTTGCCGGCGACGTCGGCGATGCCGAGCAGGAGGGCTGCCAAAAACGGTCCCGAAATGCTCGACGTGCCGCCGACCGACACGACGATCAGGAAGTAGATCATGAACTTGAGGGGGAACGTCGGATCAAGCCCCAGGATCTCGGCGCCGAGCGCACCGCCAAGGCCCGCCAGCCCCGAGCCGGCCGCGAACGTGAGCGCGAACACGCGGTTCACGGAGATGCCGAGCCCGCGCGCCACCCGCGCGTCATCGACGGCTGCGCGCAGTTGGCTGCCAAAGCGCGTCGCCGACAGGATCAGCTGCAAACCGGCGGCCAGGAGGCCGCACAGCACGATGATGAACAGCCGGTAGCGGCCGACCGGAATGCCAAAGATCTCGGTGCGGCCCTTCAAGGCCTCGGGCAGGGTCACGAACTGCTGCTGCGAGCCCATCAGCCAATCGATGCTGGCGACCGCCATGAATACCATGCCGATCGAAAACAGCACTTGGTCGAGGTGCGGGCGATTGTACAGCGGTCGATAGAGCAGGCGCTCCAGGAGCGCGCCGGCGATCGCCGTCACCAGGAACGCGAGCGGCAATGCGAGCAGGAAGGGGATACCGGCCCGCGTCGTTGCAACGACGGCGCAATAGCCGCCGGCCATGGCAAAGGCGCCGTGGGCAAGGTTGACGAAATTCATCAGGCCGAGCGTCACCGACAGCCCGACCGCCAGGATGAACAGCACCATCCCGTAGGCGATCCCGTCGATGATGATCGTCAGCATGGCCCCACCCGCACGTCCCCGCTCGGCCGCATGTCAGCGCCCCCCGGCGCCTCCCGCCTGCTGAACGCCCCTACACTTAGCCTTGCGCAGCGTAAAGGCAGCCCGCGCTAATGTTTCAGCTCGGCCGGCACGATGCCACCGTTTTCGGCGAGCTTCGTCATGACCTGCTTGTGCAGCCACACATTCATGGTGGCTGAATCGCCCATGTCGCCCGTGAAGTGCAACTCGGTCGCGAGCGATTTGCGCGACTTCAGGCTGCTGTCGAGCTTCAACAGCTTCATGAGGTCGACGATCGACTTGCGCCAGTCGAGTTCCTCGTCCTGATCATCAGTGATGCGGTCGAGTGTCTTGGCGACGTCCACGACCGCCATCTTGGCCGACGGGGTGGCAGCCGGCTTCGCTGTGGCTGCAGGTGTTGGCATCGGCGTGGCGGTAGCCGTCTGAGGCGGTGCGGCCGGTGGCATAGGCAGCGTCTCTGCGTGCGCCGGCGTGCCGAAGATCGCAGCTGCAATCTGTCCAAAGATGCTCATGGATTTGATCCTTGCGGGTTACGTGCAGTCGTTTGTTCTTCGGCGTCAGGTTTGGAATTGGTCGGTTGGCACCTCGGCCAGATCGCGGGGACCGAAGTAGGCCGGGCAGTCGAGGCTCGCGAGCTTGGCGCGGGCATCGGCGATTCTGCGGGCATCGTCGAGATACTCGACCACCAGGACCGGGATGCCGGCGGCGCGGGCAGGCGCCAGGCAGGCGAGACAGTCGGCCACCTCTTGCTTCTTGTTGGGCCGGCCGTCGCCAGCGATGCCGTAGAACACGTCTTCCTTGCCCTGGGCGCTGATCACGGCACGGTAACTGGCATCCTCCAGCAACGCTTCGCCGTTCTGCGGGATGATCATGAAGTCCGGGCGCTTGGCGCGCGCGTAGGCTGAGATGCGCTTGACGAAGGCGATCATGTCCTGGTCGGCGTTGGCCCGCTCCGCCTTGGTGTCGCGCCAGTATTCAAACGCATCGATGATGTCTAGATAGACGCCGTCGAAGCCGGCCGCGATAATGCGGTTGAGGTAGGCGTTCGCCGAGCCGAGGATCACCGCCTGCCAGGCCGGATCCCAGAAGCGGACCTTGAAGTTGCCCTCCCAGTCGGGGTTCTCGTCGTCGAGCCAGGCCGGCTTGGTCGCAGCATCGTTCCAGGTTTCCTGCCAGTAGTAACGGTAGGTTTCGGCTTCGCCGATGCTCATGTAGGCGATCAGTTTTTTCTGCCCCCCGCCGGGCCGCTGCTTCATGTGCGCGACCTCGGCCGGCTTGAAGGCGGTCTCATCGGAGCCATCGGCGGCATAGTCGATGACGACGAGATCGACCGGCAGCGCTGCGATGTCCTTCGCCTCGATTTCGGCCAGCTGATAGGCCCAAGAGGTGATCTGCCCGCTGGTTGCGCTGGGCGCGGGTCTTGCCTGCGCGGATCGCGGCGCGGCCGGCGTCGCTCCTGTTTGAGCAGCGCCGAGCAGCAGATCGAGCGACTTCCTGTCGGCAACCCCGTTAGCTTTCAGCTTTGCCTGCTTCTGGAAGGCCTTCACCGCGCGCTCGGTGGCATCGCCATAGTCGCCGTCGACAGCGATGTTGAGCGCACCTTGCACGCGCTTCACGAGGTCGCCCTCGTCGCCGTTCTCGAGCAGGACGAGGTCGTCGAGACCTAGCGCCAACAGCATATCGGGTCCGACCATGCCATTGGCATCCTTGCCGTTGGCGCGCTGCCAGTCCTTGACTGCCCGCTCGGTCGCCGCCCCGAACTTGCCATCGGCTGCGATGCCGAGCTTGGCCTGGATCAACGCGACATCGTCAAAGGCATCGCCCTTTTCGTAGGTGGCCATGGCCAGAATATCCTTTCACGAATGAACCGCCGCCGAAGTGGACAGGAAAACCGTCAGCGATGGCAAGCGATTATTTCATCCGTGCGTGTGTGCTGGCCGATCCCTGGCCTGTGAAGCTCGCGAGTAGAGAAAATTCACCATAGTGACCGGAATGCTATCGCCCTGACTTCAGGCACTGCATTAAGATTTGTCACACTGCAGGCAAGCCACGGAAGGGAGCTAGCGATGCGTAACGGGCGTTCGGCGATCGGGGTTAGAGCCGCAGCACTGGTGTTTGCCGGCGCGGCATCGACCGGAGCCACCCAGGCGCTGGCCTACAGCAAACGCGTGGAGCAGGCGTGCCATGCCGACTACAAGAACTTGTGCCCGCAGTACCGGCCGAACTCGACGCAACTGCGTGCCTGCATGGAATCAAAGGCGAATGAGATCTCGTGGGGCTGCATCCAGGCGCTGATCGACAGCGGCGAGGTCAACGGCGCTCGCACGAAGAAGCGCTGATCCATCGTCCAGTCTGGTTCACGCCAGCGCCTTGGTCATGACGATGGCGTCGACCGCGTGCGCCTCGAAGCGCACGTAATAGCCCTTGCGCCGGCCGACCTCGGTGCAGCCGAGCGCCGAGTAGAGCGCAACCGCCGCCGTGTTGTCGGCCGCGACATCGAGGAACACGCGTTTCGCGCCGGCCCGCGTCACCGCACGGGCGAAGGCGCCGAACAGGATGCGGCCGAGGCCACGCCTCTGCCAATCGCCAGCAACGCCGATCGAGATGATCTCGGATACGTCGGCTGCGACCTGCCCGATGACGAAGCCGGCTGTCTGCGGCGGTGCGCCGAGCCTTGCAACGAAGGCGACTGCGGCCGGCGCCTCCAGCAGCGGCTGCACGTTCGCTGTGTCCCAGGGCGGGTTGAACAGCTTGGCGTGCAAACCCGCGATCTCGGCCGCCTGATCGGGCTCGGCGAGTTTCAGCGACACATACTTCGGGTCGATCGGGCCGGCAGGGGGCAGCATCACATCCTCACTCGGGTCACGGTGCTGGGGCGAAGGTGAGCGTACCGGCCGCCGCTGGCTTGGCGTCGGCTTCGCGCAGATACAGCGGCCTCGGCGGCGCGAGGACGGGCAGGCGAACGGTCATGCCCGCAAGCAAGTCGGCGCGCGCGAATACGGGCTCGGTGATCACGCGGTGGGCGCAGTCGCCGGCACTGTGGACGGCAGCGACCAGGGTTGCGCCCGAGCCGGCAATGGTGTGCGGGCTGGTTGCGATCCTGCGGGCTGCGTCCCGCGGCGTCGCCAGGCAGGGCGCCACTGTCTGCGCCAGCTCGGTTCCCTCGAAGGCTGCGAAGTAGACGAGGTCGTCGCGCGTTGCGACCGCAATTGCGATTGGCCCCTCAGCCCGCATTGCCCGGACCCCGGCTGCCATCACGTGCAGACTGGTCGTGCCGCGGATCTCGCACGCGTGAGCAAGGACAAGGCTGCGGGCAACCGCCAGTCCCGTGCGCACGCCGGTGAAGCTGCCCGGCCCGACCGTCACCGCCAGGGTGGACACGTCGCGCAGCGCGCAGCCGGCCCCGGCGAGGACCTCCGCCAACATCGGGATCAAGCGCTCCGAGTGCCCTTTGTCCATGACCTCGAAGCGTTGGGCGAGCGTGTTGTTGGCATTGGCGCCGTAGACCGCTGCCGAGCAGGCGCCAAAGCAGGTATCGAAGGCCAGAATGATCATGGGCGTCGCTGTCCGGAAATGTTCCGGCTTGCGTCCTACACCGAACCGGCGCCGCGGGCTATGCCGTCCTCTGATCGATCAGATGATTTTTGCCATATCGTCGAAGGCAAAGCGCGGCGAGCGGGCGAACATCCCCGTGCCATCACCGTAGCCGAGGTTGACCAGGAAGTTCGACTTGAACGTCGTGTTGGAGAAGAATTCGGTGTCGACGCCGGCGTTGTCGAAGCCCGACATCGGACCACAGTCGAGGCCGAGTGCGCGCGCCGCCAGGATCAGATAGCCGCCCTGCAAACTGCCGTTGCGGAAGGCGGTCGCGGTGGCATGAGCCTCGCTGCCGGCGAACCAGCTCTTGGCATCCGCATGGGGAAAGAGCATCGGCAGGTGGTCGTAGAACCTGAGGTCGTGGGCGACGATCACGGTGACCGGGGCTGCCAGCGTCTTGGCCAGATTGCCGGCCGACACATGCGGTTTGAGGCGGGCCTTGGCGGCTGGCGATTTCAAGAACACGAGGCGGACCGGCGAACAGTTGGCACTGGTCGGCGCCATTTTCATCGCCTCGACCAGATCTCGCAGCAGGCTGTCTGGCACCTCGCGCGGCGTCCAGCTGTTATGCGAGCGGGCTTCGAAGAACAACTGGTCGAGGGCATGCTTGGGCAAGGCGTTAGTTGTCATGGGGCATGGTCTCCGATTGGTACAATTCTGGAGTTCAAGTTTAGCATGTTCACCAGGCCTTGCGACCACATCCTCGTCACCACCGAGTGACATGAGGCAGGAACACAAGCGCGCCGATCAGGGCTGCGGCGACGGCGCAGATCAGCACGGCACCGGCCGCGATGTCCTTGGCTTGGCGCACCGCTTCACTGGGGCCGGGTGAGACGACATCGCACAGATGTTCGATCGCCGTGTTGATCGCTTCGGCGAACCACACAAGCGCGATTGCAACGACAATTCCAAGCCAGTCCATGCGGTCTATGCCGAGCACGAGGCCAGCCGCCACGGCGGCGAGGGTGAGTGCAGCATGGAGCCAAGCGTTGTGCTGAACCACCAGCAGCTTGAGACCGGCAAACGCGTAGCGAAAACTTCGCCCGCGCGCTGCCCAGCTGAACCGTTCGATCGATGCCATTGATCAGCGGACCTTCAAGTTGAAGTGGGCCGTCCAGATGAAAGTCCTCGTTCGTTCGTAACCGCTCGGAAAGGCTTGTCGATTACCTTTCCCAATGCTTGCCAGACCACGATGCTCCGACAATTGGGTTACTTATGCGCATTGCATCTCTTGATCGGTCTACTGTTTTGCCGCGCCCTGCGCATACGGTGGAGGGGATTTATCTCAAGTCAAATTCCTTTGCATTTCGTTGCCGACAGCGCCGCTTTGCAACACTGCAGCCGATGATCGAGAGGATCGTCGCCCGCAAGGGGAGCTGCCGCATCGCCGACATCGGTGGCACCGAATACTATTGGCGTATAGCCGCCGACTTCGTGGCGAAAACGCCGGTCGAGATCCACCTGATCAATCTGGAAGCCGCGCCAGTGAAGGGGGCGAAGTTCATCTCGCATGCCGGATGCGCCACCGCGCTCGAGCCGTTCGCAGACCTTGCCTTCGATCTTGTGCATTCCAACTCGGTGATCGAGCACGTCGGCCGCTGGCAGAATATGATGGCGATGGCCCTCAACGTCCGCCGCCTGGCTCCGTCCTACTTCGTGCAGACGCCGAATTTCTGGTTCCCGATAGAGCCGCATTTTCGCTTCCCGGGCTTTCACTGGATGCCGGAAGCGGTGCGTGCCGATCTCTTGTTGCGCTTCAATCTGGGCTTTGGCGGGCGTCATGGGACTGTGGACGCAGCCATGCGTGCGGTGCAATCGTCGAACCTGCTGACGGCCCGGCAGATGCGCACATTGTTCCCGGACGCTGCGTTGGTGCGGGAATACGTCGGGCCGTTCACAAAATCAATCATAATGATGCGGGACAGCGGTTGATCCTGCTGGCCTGACCTATACCGCCTGCACTTCCTGCACGTCGGGACAGAAATGCTTGAGCAGGTTTTCGATGCCGTGACGCAGGGTGGCTGTTGAACTCGGGCAGCCCGCGCAGGCGCCCCGCATGTGCAGAAACACCACGCCATCGCGGAAGCCGTTGAAAGTGATGTCGCCGCCGTCCTGGGCCACCTGCGGGCGAATGCGCGTTTCCAGCAGTTCCTGGATGGTCGCTACCGTCTCGGCGTCCTTGGGATCGAAGTTGGTGCCGGCCGCATCGTCGGAATTGGCGCCGTCGACGGTCGCTGCACCCGACAGATAGTGCTCCATGATGGCACCCAGGATCGCCGGCCGGATGTGCTGCCACTCCGCCGCGCCCTTGGTCACCGAAATGAAGTCGGAGCCGAGGAACACGCCATCGACGCCATCGATGTCGAACAGACGGCTCGCCAGCGGCGAGTGGCTGGCATCGCCCTTGCTGCGGAAATCAGCCGTGCCGTCGTCCAGTACCGGCTTGCCGGGGATGAACTTCAAGGTCGCCGGATTGGGCGTCAGTTCGGTCTGGATGAACATGGCTGCGTGCTCCTGTCGTATCGATCAACGGCCAGCCCGGGTCGCTGGATCAGCAAAATCATAGAATTGTTCTAAACGAGGCCGTGGGCCCGGTCAAAGGGTAGCTGTGCGCTTTTCGCCATCCTGTTGACTGGTCATCCGGTCTCTCGACTGGGGGCCCCTCGACTTGGCCGTTGCGGGGGCTGCCTGCCGCCCATAGGGTCGGCTCCGAAAAATGCTGAGGAAGGACCGACCCGCCATGGCCGCTCACGAAGGACGCCCCGTCAGTGCCGATGTCGTCCAACGCTTACAGGCGGTCGTTGGCCCGCACGGTTTTCTCGACCAGCCGGCCGATATCGCGCCCTATTGCAAAAGCTGGCGCGACGACTGGCAGGGCGACGTCGCACTCGTCCTGCGGCCGAAATCGACGGCCGAGGTCGCAGCCCTCGTCACGATCTGTGCGCAAACCGGCACGGCCATCGTGCCGCAGGGGGGCAATACCGGTTTGACCGGCGGCAGCCAGCCACATGCCGACCGCAGCGAAGTGATCATTTCAACTGCCCGCATGACGGCTGTGCGCGAGGTCGATCTCGCCAACGAGACGGTAACGCTCGAGGCCGGCGTCATCCTGCAACAGATTCAGCAGCTGGCAGCCAACCACAACCGCCTGTTCCCCTTGAGCCTCGGCGCGGAAGGCTCGTGCCAGATCGGTGGCAACATCGCGACCAACGCCGGCGGCACCCAGGTGATCCGCTACGGCAACACGCGCACTCTGGTGCTCGGCCTCGAGGTGGTGCTGCCCGACGGCCGCATCTGGAACGGCCTGCGGTCCTTGCGCAAGGACAACACCGGCTATGACCTGAAGCAGCTGTTCATCGGCGGCGAGGGCACGCTCGGCATCATCACGGCCGCCGTCCTGCGGCTGTTCCCGATGCCGACCGCGACGGCCACCGCCTGGCTCGCGGTGCCAAACCCCGGTGCAGCGGTCGCCCTGCTCGCCCTCATGCGCGCGCGGCTCGGCGAGCAGATTTCCGCGTTCGAGCTGTTGCAACGCTCGGTCATCGAGTTCCTGATCACGGGCGTGCCGGGCCATGCCGAACCGATGCGCGAGCCGCACGACTGGTACGTGCTGGTCGAAGTTTCTGGCCAAGGCGCGGCGGGTTCGCTGGATGACCCGCTGGCCGAGGCCCTGTCCGAGGCGATGGGTCGGCAATGGGTCGACGATGCGGTGATCGCAGCATCAGGTGCGCAGGCGAAGCGCTACTGGAAGATGCGCGAGGATCTGGCCGAGGCGCAGAAGGTCGCCGGCGTCAGCATCAAGCACGACGTGTCGGTGCCGGTGTCGAACGTGCCGGCGTTTCTCAAGCGCTGCGATGCGGCGCTTGAAGCCGCCTATCCCGGCATTCGCCACTGCGCCTTCGGTCATGTGGGCGATGGCAACCTGCACTACAATCCCGTCGCGCCGTTGAACTGGGACGGGCGCCGGTTCGCCGCCGAGCGCAGCGCGATCAACCGCATCGTGCACGATCTCGTCGTCGAACTCGGCGGCTCGATCAGCGCCGAGCATGGCATCGGGCGGCTGCGCCTCGATGAGAACGAGCATTACAAGAGCGCGGTCGAACTCGATTTGATGCGGACCGTGAAGCGTGCGCTCGATCCAGCCAACATCATGAACCCGGGCAAGATGGTGCGCGTGTGAGTGGTTGTCAGCCGCTTACGCCAAGCCGCGCAGCATCTTTGCGGCACCGCCGGCGCTGGCCATCAGGAACGAGAGGTCGCTGCCGGCGATGACGAGCTTGATGCCCATCGGCACGTACTTGCGCAGGCCCTCCTCCGTGTAGATGCCGCCGATGCCCGGCCACTTGCCGTGCGTCTTGCAGGCCGCGATCATGGTCTCGAAAGCCTTGACCATGTCGGCGTGGTAGTACTGGCCCGGGATGCCCATCTCCATCGACAGATCGCTGGCGCCGATCAGCAGCGCATCGATGCCGGGGACGGCGGCGATTTTATCGGCGTTGGCGATCGCCAACGGGCTCTCCAGCATGACGACGACGAGCATGTTGGCGTTGATCGCGGCCGAGGCGTCAGCCATGGGCATGGCGGCAAAGCCGATCTGTGGCAGCGCGCCGACCACGGAGCGATGTCCGAGCGGGGGATACTTCACCCGGTCGACGATCTCGCGGGCTTCCTCGGGTGTATCGACGTGCGGCATGACGAGGCCCCAGGCGCCGCCGTCGAGCACGCGGGTCGCCATGTCGTACTGGCCGCGCGGCACGCGCACCAGCGACGTAATGCCGGCGCCGAGTGCTGCGCTCGAGATCTGCATCGTCGTATCGAGACCGAGCGCGCCATGCTCGAGATCGAGGAACAGCCAGTCGTAACCCGCCTGCTTCATCGCCGGTGCAATGTCGACCGTGCGCGCCTGCCTGAGCCCGATGCCGATCGCGAGTTGTCCGCTTGTGAGCCGCGTGCGGGCGGGGTTGCTGATGAGTGCCATGGTCGGTCCCTCCCAAGAGTTCCGCTGCAAACTGTTCTCGACTTGCAGCACTTTGACAAGGGGGCAGCGAGGAGTGTGCGGCACGTTCTGCAAAATGGTCATTGCTGACCTGATTTGATGGGGCGCGCCGCATGCTAGGATCCACACGGCATCAACCCGCGCACTGCTCTGGCCGGCGAACATCCCTGATCGTCATCCGTGGCGTACTTCAATGATTCCGGGTACTAGCCGCAGGGGCGGCCGTCGGTTACGACTGGGGCTGCCAAATCACTGCAGTTGCCCAGGGAAAACGATGTTCAAGAAGATCCTGATCGCCAACCGGGGCGAGATCGCGTGCCGCGTCATCAAGACCGCGCGCCTGATGGGCATCAAGACGGTCGCCGTATTCTCCGACGCCGACCGGGAGGCCATGCACGTCGAAATGGCCGATGAAGCCGTCCACATCGGTCCGGCCGCAGCCGCCCAGTCCTATCTCGTGATCGACAAGATCGTCGAGGCAGCCACGCGAACGGGCGCTGAGGCGGTGCATCCGGGCTACGGCTTCCTGTCCGAGCGCGAAGCCTTCCCCGTGGCACTCGCCAAGGCCGGCATCGTGTTCATCGGACCAAATCCCAAGGCGATCGCGGCCATGGGCGACAAGATCGAGAGCAAGAAGGCGGCGAACGCGGCCAAGGTGTCGACCGTACCGGGCTACCTTGGCGAAATTGCCGATATCGCACAGGCGGCCAAGATCGCCGACGAGATCGGTTATCCCGTCATGATCAAGGCGAGTGCGGGCGGTGGCGGCAAGGGCATGCGCATTGCCTACTCGCGGGCCGAGGTGGCCGACGGCTACACCTCATCGCGCAGCGAGGCAAAGGCCTCCTTCGGCGACGACCGCGTGTTCATCGAGAAGTTCATCGTCAATCCTCGGCACATCGAGATCCAGGTGCTGGGCGACAAGCACGGCAACGTCATTCACCTCGGCGAGCGGGAATGCTCGATTCAGCGCCGCAACCAGAAGGTGATCGAGGAGGCACCCTCGCCGCTGCTCGACGAGAAGACGCGGGCCGCCATGGGCGCCCAGGCGGTCGCGCTGGCGAAGGCGGTCGGCTACGACAGTGCCGGCACCGTCGAGTTCGTGGCGGGGCAGGATCGTTCGTTCTTCTTCCTCGAGATGAATACGCGGCTGCAGGTCGAGCACCCGGTGACTGAGTTGATCACCGGCATCGATCTCGTCGAGCAGATGATCAGGGTGGCGGCCGGCGAGCCACTGAGGATCAAGCAAGCGGACGTGAAGCTGAAGGGCTGGGCGGTCGAAAGCCGCATCTATGCGGAAGACCCTTATCGCAACTTCCTGCCCTCGATCGGCCGCCTCGTGAAGTATCGCCCGCCCCGGGAAGGCGTGGCCAATGGCATCACCGTGAGGAACGACACGGGCGTCGGCGAAGGCGGCGAGATCTCGCTGTTTTATGATCCGATGATCGCGAAGCTCGTCACCCACGCGGGCACGCGGTTGGCCGCGATCGATGCCCAGGCTGAAGCACTGGATGCGTTCTGCATCGAGGGCATCCAGCATAATATCCCGTTTCTGACGAGCCTGATGCAACATCCGCGCTGGCGCATGGGCAAAATTTCGACCGGCTTCATCAAGGAAGAGTTTCCCGATGGCTTCCAGCCGCGCCCGGCTGTGGGTGCCGAACTCGAGCTGCTGGCCGGGGTCGCTGCCAGCATCGATCATCTGAACAATAATCGGCGCCGCGACATCACCGGGCAGATGGGCGGGCCGAATGTTCGTTTCGCCGCCCGCCGCGTCGTGCATCTGGCGGGCCGGGCGCTCGCCATGGATGTGGCAGGCCATATCGGCCACCCGACCTATGTGACGTTGCTGGATGCCAAGGGTACGCTCGGCCGGTCCCTGGAAATCGTCTCGGCTTGGTGGCCGGGCGAGCCGGTGTGGACCGGCACGATCAACGGCCAGCCCGCCGCGATCCAGGTGCGCAACGTTCTCAACGGCTTCGACCTAGCTTACCGCGGCATTCAGGCGCGCGCGCATGTTTTCACCGAGCGCGAGGCGGCGCTGGCAGCCCTGATGCCGGCCAAGGTCGCAGCCGACATGAGCAAGTTCCTGCTCTGCCCGATGCCGGGGCTGGTGAAGGCGATCCACGTCAAGGCTGGCCAGGACGTGAAGGCCGGCGACAATCTCGCCGTGGTGGAAGCCATGAAGATGGAAAACATCCTGCGCGCCGAGCGCGACGGCCGGGTGTCGAGCGTGAAGGCGAAAGAGGGCGACAGCCTCGCCGTCGATGCGGTGATCCTGGAGTTCGCGTGATCATGTCCAGAGGCCGCATGGCAGCGAGGGCCTTTGCCCTCGCGCGCCGCCCAAGGTCCGATGCGATCAGGTCGGCTTCACTTCAGGAATACGTAGTCGGTGGAGTAGGGCACGCTGAGCAAGGCGCCAGCGGTCTCGCAGGCGCCGCTGGCGACACCGCCTTTGGTGTTGATCCGCTGGATTGTCGTCGCCGGTGTCAGCTGTCCGTTGCCGCGACGCGAGGCGACCTCGAGCTTCAGCCACGGGATGTCGGTGGCCGTTGCGCCGGGCGCGCGTCCGGCAACCTTGCCGACGATGGCGCCGCCGTCGGCGAGCTCCCAGCTCGGGCCATAGTAGTGCTGGCCGATCGTCTTGCCGTCGACCAGCAGCGAGGCCACGGGTTCGCGGAACGTCCACACCAGCTTGCCGCTCGCGTCGGCCTTGCAGTCGTAGATCTGCGCGCCGACGGCATGCGTCATCAGAAATGCCTTTTGACCGGGCGCGGCGATCGCCTCGGGCAGGTTCTGCTGTGCCTGTGCAGCGCTGGCGGCGGTAAGGCTCAGCAGGGCGGCAAGCATCGTCATGGTCTCACGGGACATAAGCGGGTTCCACTCATTGTTGTGCTCAAGTAGGTGCCAATTCGGCACAAGGCGGGGGCGAAGCGCCATACACTGTTGCGTGAGGGCCATGTCATCCATGCAATGACGCATGATCGCGCGCTCTGCAGTTGTACTGAGCACTGACCGCGTGTGTGGTGCCGACAGACAGGGATTTCATCCTGTTGGTCGGCGTCATCACACTGACGGCGGTCACCGAGGCCCAGGGACGATCCGACGTCGCGTCGTTGTCCAAGATCGAGGCAAGCTGCAGCTCCGGCGAAACGAAGGTCGCCACGGCGAAGAAGGCCACCGGTGGCGCGGTTCCGAAGAAGAAGGAATAGGGCAGGTTCGCTGCCCGCCAGCAGTGCTCATTTTGAACGAGCAGCATTCGCTTCGCGAGCAGCGCTGCTGCCCTTCACCCGCTCGGGAGATGTCCCTTGAACCCCACCCTTTTGATAACATACAAAAAAGAGTGGCTCGGCGGGTGTCCCGCCAAGCGGGTTTGGGCGGCAGCCCAATCACGCGATCCGCGCGAGCTGCGCCAAAATGAGACTGGCTGGCTGCCCGCCTCTCACTTGCCCTGGAAGTTGGGCTTCCTCTTTTCCATGAAGGCATTGCGGCCTTCGATGTAGTCTGCGCTGTCGAAGCAGGCCTTGGCCATGGCGGCGAGCTTGTCGAGATCACGTGCCTGATCCGGCTTGCCGATTTCGCGTGCCGAAGCCTTGGCGAGCGCGATCGTCATCGGCGCGTTGCCGGCGATCAGCGCGCAGGTCTCGGCCACTGCGGCTTCGAGTTCCGCATCGCTGGTCACCCGGTTGACGAGACCAATGGCGTAGGCCTCGGTCGCCGTGAACTGGCGGGCGGTGTAGATCATCTCCATGGTGCGCGACAGGCCGATGATTTCGGCGGCGCGACGGATCGGCGCATAGCCGTAGCCAAGGCCGAGCTTGCCGGCCGGAATGCCGAACTTGGCCGCTTCGTTGCAGAACCGCAGGTCGCAGCAGGCCGCCAAATTCATGCCGCCGCCGATGCAGTAGCCGGTGATGCGGGCAATGGTTGGCTTGGCGAAGTGGTAGAGTGCCTCATAGACCTTCAGTGACGTGGCGTTGTACTTGGCAGCGGCTTCCTCGCTCGCCCGCTCGCTTTCGAACTTCGAGATGTCGGCGCCCGACACGAACGCCTTGCCGCCGGTGCCGCTGACCACGACGACGCGGATTTCGGGATCGCCGGCGAACCCTTCGAGTACCTTGTGTGCGGCCAGCCACATGTCGAGCGACACGGCGTTGAGCTTGGCTGGATTGTTGAAAATCAAGTGCCCGACCTGCCCCTCGCGGCGGCCGATCAGCTTTTCATCCGTTGCAGCAGTCATCATGGCGCTCACTCCCGGTGGCTTGTGGCGGTTGCTCTGGTCAAGTGCTTAACCCGAACGCTCGGCGCATGCGAGGCATAACAGGTATCCGCATGGACAGGGTGCGCGCGATGATCGACACTGGCGCAAACACGAACGATTGAGGAAACCTGCCATGCCCGCGACCCACGCTTCGAAGGCGCTTGCCCGCTTCACCGTGCTCGACCTGACGCGCGCACGTTCTGGACCAACCGCCGTGCGACAGCTGGCCGATTGGGGCGCCAACGTCATCAAGATCGAAGCGCCATTGGGGGGAGATGCCGACGATGGGTTGGGTGGCGCCCGCAACGGTCCCGACTTCCTCAACCTGCACCGCAACAAGCGCGGCATGTCGCTGAACCTGAAATCCGAGGCTGGCTTGGCCACTTTCAAGCGGATTGCGGACCAGGTCGACGTTATTGTCGAGAACTTCCGCCCCGACGTGAAGACGCGGCTTGGCATCGATTACGACACGCTGTCGAAGACCAACCCGAAGCTCGTCTACGCCAGCATCTCAGGCTTCGGCCAGGACGGCCCCTATGCCAAGCGTCCGGGCTTCGACCAGATCGCGCAGGGCATGGGCGGCTTGATGTCGATCACCGGATTGCCGGGCCAGGGGCCGGTGCGCGTCGGTATTCCGATCGCCGATCTGACGTCGGGCCTGTTCCTCGCCAATGGGATTCTGACCGCGCTGCTCGAACGCGAGGTGAGCGGGCGGGGCCAGTGGGTGCATACATCGTTGCTACAGGCTCAGATCTTCATGCTGGATTTCCAGGCCGCGCGCTGGGTGATCGCGGGCGAGGTGCCGGGGCAGGCCGGCAACAATCATCCAACCAGCATCCCGACCGGCGTATTCAAGACAGCCGACGGGTATATCAATATCGCAGCGTCCGGCCAGACCATTTATGGGCGGCTGTGCGATGCGTTGGGCGCGGCCGAGTTGCGCACCGATGCGCGGTTCGCGACCGGTGCGGCGCGCTCGAAGCACCGCGATGCGCTGAATGTCGAAATCGAGCAGCACCTCGCCAAGCGCACCAGTGCGGCGTGGGTCGAGATCCTCAATGTGGCCGGCGTGCCGTCGGGGCCGATCTATAAGATCAACGACGTATTTGCCGATCAGCAGGTGCAGCATCTGGAGCTCGTCGACGCGATCCCGCGCGAGGGGGACGAGCCGCTGCGCGTCGTCGCCCAGCCGGTGCGCCTGTCGCGCACGCCGAGCAAGGCACAGCGCGTGCCGCCGATTGCTGGCGAACATAACGACGAAATCCTGAAGGAGTTTGGTTTCAAGAAAGCCGAGATCGCCAAGTTGAAAAAGGACGGCGCGCTGTGAGGGGGCCGTGCTGCAAGGTTACTGTGTGAAACCGTCACTTGCCCTCTCCCCTTGCGAGCGCGGTGCAAGGGGAGAGGGAACTGGGTCGACTAGGCCATGTGCGGAATTCTCTTTGCGGCAGAGCGCCAGGGGCCGGTCGATCAAGGCCGGTTCAAGCGGGCGCTCGACGCCATCCGCCATCGCGGACCCGACGGCGAGGGAATTGTGCATATCGACGTTGCCGATGGCCACGGCGGCACGATTTCGACGGCCCTGGGTCATCGCCGCCTCGCCATTCTCGATTTGTCGGATCGCTCGAGCCAGCCGTTCCGTCGCGAACGGGCGGTCCTCGTCTACAACGGCGAGATCTACAACTTTCGGGCTCTGCGCACCGGCCTGGAGCACGAGCGCTTCACCACCGACGGCGATACGGAGGTGCTGTTCGAAACCTTGCGCACGCGAGGTCTTGGCGGACTATCGGACGCGCTCGGCATGTGGGCGTTCTGCCATCTCGACGAAGCGAAGGGGCGCATAACCGCTGCCCGCGACCGGCTTGGCAAGAAGCCGCTGTTCTATTTCGCCGATGACACGGCCATCGTATTCGCGTCCGAGATCGCGGCTATCACGACTTATCTTGGAACCGTGCCGCGCCTCGGAACGGCGACCATCGATACCTACCTCGCCTACGGCTGGGCGATGCCTGGGACGGCAATCACAACGCCGATCGAGGGCATTCGGCAGGTGGCGCCGGGAGGGTGTGTCGTGGTTGATCTTGCCATGTGGCGCCTCGAAGTCGGCACTTATCTTGAGCAGTCTGCCTGGGCGCCGATTGACCGGCCGCCGCCGGGCGATCTTGCCGCCCAGGTGCGCGCGGCCGTCCTCGACCGGCTGGTCAGCGACCGCAAGGTCGGCCTACTGCTGTCGGGTGGCATCGATAGCTCGCTGATCCTCTCGGTGCTGTGTGCAGAAGGGCTGCAGGATCAGGTCCACTGCTTCATCGGCGAAGCAGGCAAGAGCGACGATGCCGACTACGCCGCGCGCGTCACGACGACCCTGGGCGTCACGGCGGAGGTCGTGAACCTCGATTACACCGCCACGTCGTTTGATCGGTTCTTGTCCGTGTGCCGGCACCAGGCCAAGCCGTTCCCGCTGATCGGCAATGTGCTGGGACTGCCCGAGCTTTACGAGCGCATCGCCGCGCGCGACGTGCCGGTGGTGCTCGATGGTACGGGGGCGGATGAAATATTCGCCGGTTATTGGGAGCGATACTACCGCTTCGCGCTCGCCGAGGCCTGGGACAAGGGCGATGTCGCCTGGATCGAGGGCATCAACACCGCCAACGCCGATCACCCGCGCATCGATGAGATCGGGCGAACGACGCTTGCCGCGCTGCAGGCTGGAACCTGGCCGCCTGCCTCCACCACCGGCGCGCAACCAACAGCTGAAATCGCGCCGCTGCTCGCTCGATTTTGCCACTCCGATGTTGCCGACGCACAGCCGGCCGATCGCCTCGCCCGCCAGCGACTGCCTCTGGCCAACGCGCTCCATTTCGACGTGACGCAGAATTTGCTGCCCGAGTGGCTGTGGCAGAATGATCGCAACGCGATGCGCGCCGGCGTCGAGAACCGCAGCCCCTTTCTCGATACGCGGCTGACGGCACATCTGGGCTCGGCCTATCGCGATAAGTTCGTCGGCCGTTGGAACAAGCATGAGCTGCGCCAGCTGTTCGACCACTTTCGTGCAGTCCCAACCCAATGGCGGCGGGAAAAGCAAGGCTTCCGCTGGGTGTTCGCCCGCTTCCTGCGCCAGAACCGGGTCAAAGTCCTAGAGCTGATCGCAGCATCAACGATCGTGCGAATGCGGATCGATAGCGCGGCGCTGCTCGATGCCATCGCCACCGACGAGGAGTTGCTGTTCAGCGATCTGACGCAACGCTGCCTCGTGCTGGCCGGCGTGGAGGCTGCAACCGGCGCGCAAATGGCGTAGGCAGAGCAGTGCGCCGGATATCACGCAAGCGAGCCTAACATATTCGAATTGTTGCCACTTTTGCAGTACTTGGTGCGGGTGTTGGTGATGTTGAGTCGGCGTTGGTTGCGCGCGGGGCGATCGTATCGCGCGGCAATCTCTCGGTTGTCCCCGCGGAGTGGGGAACGACCACGCGTGCTGCGTGCACCGGAGCACCGTACCGCTCCAACCTGCAAATCCATGCGAAAGGTAGCGCGCCATGGACCCCAACATCATCGTCATGATCACGCTGCTCGCCCTGCCCAACGGCGACAACGGCGTGCACGTCAAGCCATTCCAGACCCTTGCCGCCTGTGTGGACAGGGCAATTCAATTCACGACCTCATGACCAGGCGGATCGCAGTCCATTTGCTTTCGGCGAACGCTTCGCGGGCGTCGCGGGGCTTGTGGCCTCGACGCCGGATGAGGTTCAGGGTTGCGTTGCGAATGTCGGCGAGGGCTTCGGGGG